>NZ_JBFAHT010000004.1:253664-1016996 GCF_040654295.1 Nocardia sp. NPDC050712 | reverse complement strand
CGGTCCCATTCCGAACCCGGAAGCTAAGGCCACCTGCGCCGATGGTACTGCACTCGACAGGGTGTGGGAGAGTAGGACACCGCCGGAACATCCTTTGCGAGAGGCCCTCCAACTTCGGTTGGAGGGCCTTTTTGCGTTGTGCCCCATCGGGCTTCCGAGTAGTTCGCATTGAGCGGAAAACCGCTGTAGCACAAGTGCTACCATAGTTCCATGGACACAGTCGGTTTACGAGAACTGCGCCAGCAGGCTTCTGAGCTGGTCCGCCGTGCGGAAGCCGGTGAAGAAGTGACGATCACGGTCGCTGGCCGGCCCAGCGCGCGGCTTGTTCCTATTGCCGCACCCAAGTCCTGGCGGCGTTTCGACGAGGTCGCCGATCTTTGGTCCGGCAAGGCGGATCTTGACTGGGAAACTGACCGCGATCGCATCGACCATAGTCTGCGCGATCCATGGACGACGTAGCCGACGAGGGCCGGGCGGTACTGGACACCAGCGTGGTTGTCGCCCAGGGCATCACGCCGATCCCCGGCCTTGTGACGATCAGTGCCGCCACAGTGGCAGAACTCCATTTCGGTGTCCTCGTCGCGATGTCCGAGGCGGTTCGGGCAGAGCGACTCAGGCGCCTGGCCGTGCTACAGCGTCGGTTTGATGCTCTGCCAGTAGACGATGCCGTGGCGGCCAGCTATGGCGAGCTGGCCGCGGCGGTTGTACGGATTGGGCGGCAGCCTCGTGCGCGCACTTTGGATCTCATCATCGCCGCGACGGCACATGCTCATTCGGCGCGTCTCTACACCCGCAACCCTGACGACTTCGTCGGACTCGAAGAACTGGTCGAAGTTCTCGCTGTCTAACCCAGCACCAGGATGGCGCGGGTGTAGAGGAGGGCGAAGCCGCGGCGCTGGGCGTTCTGCTGGGATTTGGAGCCCGGCTGGGTGGTGATGACGGCGATGTCACAGCCGGCGTCGACGGCGATCGCGAGGCGGGCCGAGAGCAGGGCGGATTGGACGCCGTGGCGGCGGTGGGCGGGAGCTGTTGCCGCACCGGTGAGTTGGGCGATCCCGTCGCTCAGGCGCAGGCTGGCGCCGCCGGCCACCTGGCCGTCGCGGGTGGCCACGTAGCGCTGGACGCCACCGGCGGCGGTGAGGTCGCGCATGGCGGTGGCGATGATGTCGCGCGGGAATTCCTCGTGCGAGGCGACGCCCTGGGTGTCGGGGTGGGCGAAACCGTCGGCGACGAGATCGAGCCACAGGTCGAACTCGGCGTCGTCGCTCGGGCGGACCTCGACACCGGCCGGTGTGACCGCGTCGATGCCCGCGGACAGCGACAGACCGAGGACGTTCTCGAAGTTGACGAGCCGATAGCCGCGCTCGGTGAGCAGTTCGGCCAAGCTCGGATCGGCGAGGTGGGCGAGTTCGACCTGGACCGGCGTAGCCGCTGCCGCATAGCGCTTTTCGAGGTCGCCGAGTTCGGCCGTGCTCGGCACACCGTCGAAGCCGAGCCCGGCCACCTTGTTCAGCGGTGAACCCGGCTCCACACAGGCGGCGACACCGCCGGCGAGCGGGATGGTGAACCCGGCCCCGCCCAGCCGTTCCGACGCCCGGGCACTGCCGGTGCTGATCAGATCGGTCTCGGCACGCTCGATGCGCGCGGCGAGTTCGGTACTGCAGAACAGGGATCCGCTGGTCATCGCAGCAGCGTATGTCCTGCCCGTACCCGCTTGCCAGGGATTTTCCGACGTGGCCCGCGGCGAGCACCGGGTGCGTCGAGGGGGCGGGCGGCCAGGGCCTAAACTCGACCGGTGCGCCTTGTGATTGCTCGTTGCCAGGTTGATTACGTCGGTCGGCTGACTGCTCATCTGCCGATGGCCAAGCGGCTGCTGATGATCAAGAACGACGGTTCGGTGCTGGTGCATTCCGACGGCGGCTCGTACAAGCCGCTGAACTGGATGAGCCCGCCGTGCTGGCTGGAGGAGCGCGACGGGGACGCGCCCGAGGGGGCGAAGGCGCTCTGGGTGGTGACCAACAAGGCCGGCGAGGAGCTGCGGATCACCGTCGAGCAGATCGAGCACGACTCCGCGCACGAGCTGGGCGTCGACCCGGGTCTGGTGAAAGACGGTGTGGAGGCCCATCTTCAGGCTTTGCTGGCCGAGCACATCGAGACCCTCGGCGCCGGCTACTCGCTGATCCGGCGCGAGTACATGACGGCGATCGGCCCGGTGGACATCCTGTGCCGCAATGCCGACGGCGCGACGGTCGCGGTGGAGATCAAGCGCCGCGGCGAGATCGACGGCGTCGAACAGCTCACCCGCTACCTGGAACTGCTCAATCGGGATCCACTGCTGGCCCCGGTCACCGGCGTCTTCGCGGCCCAGCAGATCAAGCCGCAGGCCAAAACCCTGGCCGAGGACCGTGGAATCCGCTGCCTGACGCTCGATTACAACGCCCTCCGTGGCACGGACAGCACCGAATTCCGTTTGTTCTGAGGCGAAGGCGGGGCGCGACTCCGGCGGCCCGCAGCGTCGCCTGTAGCCGAAGGTTTGCGCTACCGGGCGAGGATTTAGGCTGGAGCTATGCCTCGTCGGAAACCGCGCGCGCAGAGCCGCAACACCAAGCCCGGTGCTGATGCGCTCGGTGCGGATTTTCCGGCGGGATTCGAACTCGGCCGGTCCGTCGAGGGGCCCGACGGCGAGACCTATGTGGTGCGCACCATTCCCGGCAGCCGCGCTACCAAGACCTACCGCTGTCCCGGCTGTGACCACGAAATCGTCCCTGGCGTAGCCCATATCGTGGCTTGGCCGTCCCATGGCGGGGAAGACGATCGTAGGCACTGGCACCGCGGCTGCTGGAATGGACGCCAAACCCGCCGCATCACGAGACGGTGGTCTTGACCGTCGACGTGCGGCGGGCTGTGTTCATCAGGCGCATCTAGCGAACGAGCAAGGGCCTTCTGTCATCTAGATATACCGTAGGCCCCATACGCCACATACACCTGGGTCGGTTTCGGGACGTATGTGACAGTGAAACACTCACGTCCCACCCTCCGGAAATTAGGAAGGCCGCCCCCTCGCGGGAGCGGCCTTCATGTGAATTGTGTTGTAGGGCTACGGCTTCGGCTGTAGCCCCGTGTCATCGCCCACGTGCGTCGTCGCCTGGTGGTTCGGAAGGTCAGGCGATGTCGGCGTTCTCACGCTCGTCGGCGTCGATGTCCTCGTCCTCGGACGCGACCTCGGGGATGGCCTTGGTGCGCGAACCGGAGACCTGCTTGTTGCCGCCGCCGATCGACTTGCGCTGATCCGGGATGCCGTCCAGCAGTTCGCTTTCCCGGTTGACGGCCGCGAGCATGGCCGGCACCGAATCGAGCTGGCCGCGAATGCCGAGCAGCTGGGCCAGAACCCGGCCGCGCAGCACGCGCATCTCCTCGGCCAGTTCCTTGGCGTGCGCGATCTTGCGCTCGGAGGTCTGGGTGGCCGAGGTGATGAGACGGTTGGCCTCGTCGGTCGCGTCCTTGATCCGCTGGGCGGCCTCGGCGCGGCTGGTGGCCTCGAGCTCCTCCATGGCGCGGGTGAGCTTGGTGCGACGCTCGGCCATGGTGACTTCGAAGTCCTGCTGGGTGGCCTTGCGCTTGGCGTCGGCTTCCTTGCCGATGCGGTCGGCCTCGGCCTGGGCGGCCTCGATGATCTTGGCGGACTCGGTACGCGCGTTCGCGAGGGTCTGCTCGAACTCGATCTCGAGCGCCTCGCGCTTCTCCTTCGTCTCCCCGAGCAGGGACTCGTACTTACCGCGCATCTCGGTCGCCTGCTGCTCGGCGATGGACACCATCTCGGCCGCCTCGGCCTGCGCCAGGGCGCGGACCTCGGAGGCCTCGTCGGAGGCCAGGCGCAGCATGCGCGAGATACGGTCGGACATGCCCTCCGCGGTGGTCGGCGGAACGGAAAGCCGATCGACCTCCTTTCGGAGTTCGTCGATTTCGTCCCGCGCGTCCTCCAGCTGGCTCGCGAGGTTGCGGGCCTGCGCCGCGGCGGCATCCCGGTCGGTAGCGGTGACCCTTAGCTCAGCGTCGAAGCGGTCGAAGTAGTTGCGTACCTCGTCTTGCGCATAACCCTTGCGCACAACGGTGAAGGGCAGTGCAACGAAGCGATTGCGATCGGACTCAGGTGACGACATGGCACACAAACTACAGCCTCATCGAACGTCATGGTGACTCGACCGCGAATGTGATTCCGAAGAAGTTTCCCGGTCCGATCTTGGTACTAGTGAGTAAGATTCGGGTTCGGCTCGACCAGCTCGATCAGCACACCGCCAGCATCCTTGGGGTGGATGAAATTGATGCGGGAATCGGCCGTTCCGTGCCGGGGGGCGTCGTACAGCAAACGCAGACCCCGATCACGTAAATAGGTAGATACGGCGTCGATATCGGTCACCCGATAGGCCAGTTGTTGCAGGCCGGGGCCACTTCGGTCGATGAACTTGGCGATTGTCGACTCGGCGTTGATCGGAGCCAGCAACTGGATGGCAGTCGCGTTGTCCGCCGCACCCGGCAGCGACAGCATGGCCTCGTGCACGCCCTGCGCCTCGTTGACCTCGCGATGTGTCTCGATCATGCCGAGGTTCTCGGCGTACCAGGCGATGGCGACATCCAGGTCCGGCACCGCGATGCCGACGTGGTCGATCGCGATGACGTAGTCCCCCGGGATGAAACCCTCTTGATTCGAAGCGTTGCTCACCACTCGAACGTAGCTTGCCCTGCGTGCCTGTGGGGCAGCTGTACCGGTTACCGTGGAGTAGATCCCCCAGCAGAGAACAGCGAGGTCTCGTCGTGACCACAACCGTCATCGTCTCCGGTGCGCGTACCCCCGTCGGCCGCCTGCTCGGCGGCCTCAAGGGCTTCACCGGGTCCGACCTCGGCGGCTTCGCCATCAAGGCGGCGCTGGAGCGCGGCGGGGTGGCGCCCGAGCAGGTCGACTACGTGATCATGGGCCAGGTGCTCACCGCGGGCGCGGGCCAGATCCCGGCCCGGCAGGCCGCCGCGGCCGCCGGTATCCCGATGGACGTCCCGGCGCTGAGCCTGAACAAGGTGTGCCTGTCCGGCATCAACGCGATCGCGCTCGCGGACCAGCTGATTCGCGCCGGTGAGTACGACATCGTGGTCGCGGGCGGCCAGGAGTCCATGAGCCAGGCCCCGCATCTGCTGGAGAAGTCGCGCGAGGGCTTCAAGTACGGCGACGTGACCCTGCGGGACCACATGGCCTACGACGGCCTGCACGACATCTTCACCGACCAGGCGATGGGCGCGCTCACCGAGACCCGCAACGACACCGACACCGTGAGCCGCGCCGAACAGGACGCGTTCGCGGCCGCCTCGCACCAGCGGGCGGCGGCGGCCTGGAAGAACGGTGTGTTCGACGACGAGGTGGTGCCGGTCTCGGTGCCGCAGCGCAAGGGCGACCCGGTCGTGGTCAGCGCCGACGAGGGCATCCGCGCCGACACCACCGTGGAGTCGCTGGGCAAGCTGCGCCCCGCGTTCCGCAAGGACGGCACCATCACCGCCGGCACCGCCTCGCAGATCTCCGACGGCGCGGCCGCGGTGGTCGTGATGAGCAAGGCGAAGGCCGAGGAGCTGGGCCTGAGCTGGATCGCCGAGATCGGCAAGGCCGGCGTGGTGGCCGGTCCGGATTCCAGCCTGCAGGACCAGCCGGCCAACGCCATCGCCAAGGCGTGCGAGCGCGCGGGCATCGCGCCCGCCGATCTGGACCTGGTGGAGATCAACGAGGCCTTCGCGGCGGTCGGCATCGCCTCGACCCGCAAGCTGGGCATCGATCCGGAGAAGGTCAATGTCAACGGCGGCGCGATCGCCATCGGCCACCCGCTGGGTATGTCCGGCGCCCGCATCGTGCTGCACCTGGCGCTGGAGCTCAAGCGCCGCGGCGGCGGCGTCGGTGCGGCGGCCCTGTGCGGCGGCGGTGGTCAGGGCGACGCCCTGCTCATCAAGGTGGTCTGACGCCCCTCGGGTGTGATGCGGCCAACTACGACTTGTCGTAGTGCATACGGCAGAATGTGGGCCATGGGCAATTTCTTCGACCTGAGCACCGTCGCGAAGCGTTTCCGGTTCGTGGCCGTGCTCGAGGCGATTTCCTGGGTTGGTCTGCTGACGGGCATGGCGTTCAAGTACATCCCCGATCCCGGCAACGAGATCGGGGTGAAGATCTTCGGTCCGGTGCACGGCATCATCTTCGTGCTGTTCCTGCTGACGGCGCTGCTGGCGGCCCGGGAGCTGAAGTGGAACTGGAAGACCACGCTGCTGGCCCTGGCCTCCAGCATTCCGCCGCTGTTCACCGTGATTTTCGAGGTCTGGGCGCAGCGCACCGGGCAGCTGGGTGAGCTGAGCGAGCCGGGTGCGGTGGCCAAGGAAGCCGCCGCCGCCACCTCGTGACAAACTGGAAACCGTGAATCGACCTGCCCCACGCCGTCCTTCGCCCGCCGTTGCCGCCGCTATGTCCGGTGCGGTGGATCTGTCCAGCCTGAAGCAGCCGCCCGCGGGCGCGGCCGGTGCGCCGAGTGCGCCCGGCGGCGACTACGCGGTCGGGGAGACGGATTTCGAAACGAAGGTGCTGCGCCGGTCCGCCGAGGTGCCGGTGGTGGTCGCGCTGTACTCGCAGCGCAGCCCGGGCAGCGTCGAGCTGGTCCGCACGCTGGAACGCCTGGTCGTGGCGGACGGCGGCACCTGGGCGCTGGCCACCGTCGAGGCCGAGACCAATATGCGCATCGCGCAGGCCCTGCAGGTGCAGGGCATTCCGACGGTGGTGGCGATCGCCGGCGGTCGTCCGCTCGCCGATTTCGAAGGCGCCCAGCCCGAGCCGCAGGTGCGGCAGTGGCTGAACGCGGTCATCGACGCGGTGGCGGGCAAGCTGCCCGGCGCCGAGGAGGAGCAGGCCCAGCCCGAGCCGGAGGATCCGCGCTTCACCGCCGCCGAGGAAGCCCTCGAGCGCGGTGATCTGGCGGGCGCCGAGGCCGCCTACGAGGCGATCATCGCCGCCGAACCGGCCAACGAGGAAGCCAAGGCGGCCCTGCGCCAGCTCCGTTTCCTGGCGCGCGCCCAGTCCATCCCGGATTGGGTCATCGCCACCGCCGACGCGGACCCGGCCGATGTCGAGGCCGCCCTGAACGCCGCCGATGTCGAGATGCTGAACCAGCGTCCCGAGGCTTCCTTCGATCGCCTGATCGCGCTGATCAAGCGCACCGCCGGCGACGAGCGCACCACGGCCCGCACCCGCCTGCTCGAACTGTTCGAACTGTTCGACGCGGCCGAGCCCTTCGTGGTCGCGGCCCGGCGCAAGCTCGCCACCGCGCTGTACTGAGTCAGGGCCCGGCCAGCCAGATCGCGCTGTTCGGAGCCAGGGTGACGGTCGCGGAGTGCGGCCGTCCGTGCCAGGGGGTGGCCTCGGTGCGCACCGCGCCGAGGTTGCCCAGGCCCGAGCCGCCGTAGTCGGCGGCATCGGTGTTGAGAATCTCGGTCCAGGCACCGGCCACCGGCAGTCCGAGCCGGTAGCCGGTGTGCTCGGCGCCGGAGAAGTTGTAGACGCACGCGACGACGGACCCGTCGGAGCCGTGGCGCAGGAACGCGAAGACGTTGCGGTCGCGGTCGTCGGCTTCGATCCAGGAGTAGCCGCCGGGGGTGGTGTCCTGGGTCCACAGCGCCGGATGCGCGCGGTAGATCCGGTTCAGCGCCCGGACGGTGTTCGCGATGCCCTGGTGCAGCGGGTTCTCCAGCTCCTGCCAGTCCAGTCCGCGGTCGTGTGACCACTCGCGGAACTGGCCGAAGTCCTGGCCCATGAACAGCAGTTGCTTGCCCGGGTGCGCCCACATGTAGGCCAGCAGCGCGCGCACGCCGCCGGCTTTGGCGAAGTCGTCACCCGGCATGCGGGTCCACAGGGTGCCCTTGCCGTGCACGACCTCGTCGTGGCTGATCGGCAGGACGTAGTTCTCGCTCCAGGCGTAGGTCAGCGAGAAGGTGAGCTCGTTGTGGTGCCAGGCCCGGTGGATCGGGTCGCGGCCCAGGTAGCCCAGGGTGTCGTGCATCCAGCCCATGTTCCATTTCATGGTGAACCCGAGGCCGTCGACGTCGGTGCCGCGGGTGACGCCGGGCCAGGTGGTGGATTCCTCGGCGATGGTGACGACGCCCGGGTGATGGCGGTGCACGATGTCGTTGAGCTGCTGCAGGAAGTCGACGGCCTCCAGGTTCTCCCGGCCGCCGTGGATGTTGGGCTCCCAATCACCGTGCGGGCGGGAGTAATCCAGGTAGAGCATGGAGGCGACGGCATCGACGCGCAGGCCGTCGATGTGGAACTCCTCGATCCAGTAGCGGGCGTTGGCGACCAGGAAGTTGCGGACCTCGTTGCGGCCGAAGTCGAAAACGTAGGTGCCCCAGTCGAGCTGCTCGCCGCGGCGGGGGTCGGGGTGCTCGTAGAGCGGGGTGCCGTCGAAGCGGGCCAGTGCCCATTCGTCGCGCGGGAAGTGCGCGGGCACCCAGTCCAGCAGTACGCCGATGCCCGCGGCGTGCATCCGGTCGACGAAGACGCGGAAGTCGTCGGGGGAGCCGAAGCGTGCGGTGGGCGCGTAATAGGAGGTGACCTGGTAGCCCCAGGAGCCGCCGAAGGGATGCTCGGCGACCGGGAGCAGTTCGACGTGGGTGTAGCCCATCTCGCGCACGTATTCGACGAGCTGGTCGGCGATTTCGCGATACCCCAGGCCCGCTCGCCAAGAGCCGAGATGCACCTCGTAGACGCTCATCGGCGCGCGGGTGGGGTCGGCCGCGGCGCGCTGCCCGAGCCAATCCTGGTCCTGCCAGGCGAAATTCGACGCGGTGACCACCGAGGCGGTGGCGGGCGGTAACTCCGTGGCGAAGGCCATCGGGTCGGCGTGGTCGACTGTGCGGCCGTCGGCGCCGTGCACGCGGTACTTGTACTTCGTGCCCACCTCGACGCCGGGCACGAAGACCTCCCAGACACCGGAGGTGCCGAGCGCGCGCATCGGTGCGGTCTGCCCGCCCCAGCTGTCGAAGTCGCCGAAGACGGTGACGCCCCGGGCATTCGGCGCCCACACCGCGAACGAGGTGCCGGTCACCGCGCCGTCGAGGGTGGTGTAGTGGCGCGGGTGCGCGCCGAGCACGTCCCAGAGCCGTTCGTGGCGGCCCTCGCCGATCAGGTGCAGGTCGAGCTCGCCCACGGTGGGCAGGAAGTGATAGCCGTCGGCGCCCAGGATGGTCTGCCCGCCCGGGTAGGCGGCCAGGATCCGGTAGTCGTCGAGCGCCGGATAGGGCAGTACCG
Source organism: Nocardia sp. NPDC050712 (assembly GCF_040654295.1). NCBI lineage: Bacteria > Bacillati > Actinomycetota > Actinomycetes > Mycobacteriales > Nocardiaceae > Nocardia > Nocardia sp. NPDC050712. The sequence continues at coordinate 1,007,677 of NZ_JBFAHT010000004.1, read as the reverse complement.
CCGCGAAAGCGCCGTGCCCCAGGGATTTCAGTGGATGGTCCACCCCGCCGACCCGGGCGGCGACCGTCTCGGCGTGCGGGCGCAGCACGCGCACGATCGTGCCGTCGGGGTGGGGATGCGCGCCCAGTACCGTGTGCGGGTCGGCATGCGTGCCCGCCGCCAGTAACAGCAGGTCCCGGCGGCTGGTGGTCATCGCAGCGTCCTGCGGTAGGCCAGCTCGGTGCGGGCCCGCTGCGGGACCGGCGGCAGGTTGACGATGTGGGCCACCGCCTTCGCGGGATCCAGGCGGATGTAGTTGCTCTGCGCCCAGTGGTATTCCTCGCCGGTGATCTCGTCGGTCACCACCGGGTGGTCGTGCCATTCCCGGCCGATGGCCGGCAGGTCCAGCGACAGGAAACCCTGTTCGGCCCCATAGGGATTGAGGTTGATCACCACGAGTACCGCGTCGCCGCTGCTGGGATCGATCTTGGAGAAGGCGAGCAGCGCGTCGTTGTCGATCTGGTGGAAGTGGATGCAGCGCAGCTGCTGCAGTGCGGGGTGGTTGCGGCGGATCTCGTTGAGCCGGGTGATCCACGGCTCCAGGGATTCCCCGCGGGCCAGGGCCTCGGCGAACGGGCGCGGCCGCAGCTCGTACTTCTCCGAGTCCAGGTATTCCTCGCTGCCCGGGCGCACCGCCTGGTGCTCGAAGAGTTCGAAGCCGGAGTAGACGCCCCAGGTCGGTGCGAGGGTGGCGGCCAGCGCGGCGCGGATGGCGAACATTCCCGGGCCGCCCTGCTGCAGGCTCTCGTGCAGGATGTCGGGGGTGTTGACGAACAGGTTCGGCCTGGCCTCGTCGGCCTTGGCGGCGAGCTCGTAGCCGAATTCGGCGAGCTCCTGCTTGTGCACGCGCCAGGTGAAATACGTGTAGGACTGGGTGAATCCGCGCCGGGCCAGGCCGTAGAGGCGGGCCGGGCGGGTGAACGCCTCGGACAGGAACAGCACGTCGGGGTCGCTGCGGCGCACCCCGGCGATCAGCCACTCCCAGAAGTCGGCGGGTTTGGTGTGCGGGTTGTCGACCCGGAAGATCTTGACGCCCAGCGCGATCCAGTGCCGCACCACGCGCAGCACCTCGGCGTAGAGGCCGTCGGGATCGTTGTCGAAGTTGACGGGGTAGATGTCCTGGTACTTCTTGGGCGGGTTCTCGGCGAAGGCGATAGTGCCGTCGGGCAGCGTGGTGAACCACTCCGGGTGCGCCGCCACCCAGGGATGGTCCGGCGCGCACTGCAGGGCCAGGTCCAGGGCGATCTCGAGGCCCGATTGGTGTGCGGCGGTGACGAACTCGGCGAAGTCGGCCTCGGTGCCCAGCGCCGGATGGATGGCGTCGTGCCCGCCCGCGTCCGAGCCGATCGCCCACGGCGAGCCCACGTCGCCGGGCTCGGCGATCAGGGAGTTGTTGCGCCCCTTGCGGTTCACCTCGCCGATCGGATGGATCGGCGGCAGGTAGACCACGTCGAATCCCATGGCGGCGATCCGCGGCAGCTCCTTGGTCGCGGTCGCGAAGGTGCCGTGCACCGGGATGCCGTTGGCGTCCTGCCCGCCGGTGGACCGGGGGAAGAATTCGTACCAGGAACCGAACAGCGCCCGGTGCCGGTCGACCTGCACGGTGTGCTGCGGCCCGCGGGTCACCATGTCGCGCAACGGCGTCCGGCGCAGGATCTCGGCGACCTCCTCGGTGAACGCGGGCGCCACCCGGGCCGGCAGTTGCTCGGCGCCGCGCAGTGCGGCCGCGGCCGCCCGCAGCCGCTCGAACTGTTTCTTCGGCACCGCCTGGGCGGCCCGCTCGAAGAGCAGCGCGCCGAGTTCCAGATCGTTGGCGAGGTCGGCGGCGCTCTGCCCGACGGCGAGCTTGGCCTCCACCGCGTGCCGCCAGGTGGCGATCGGATCGCTCCAGCCCTCGATGCGGAAGGTCCAGGTGCCGGGCTGGTGCGGGACGAAGACCGCGTTGAACACATCGGGCTCGTAGTCCGGCGTCATCGGGATGCGGGTGATCCGTGAGGAGCCCGGCCCGCGCACCGCGAGGGTGGCGGCGACCGCGTCGTGGCCTTCGCGCCACACCACGGCGCGCACCGGGAACACCTCACCCACCACGGCCTTGGCCGGGTAGCCGCCGGGGATGGATGGGGCGGTGTCATCGATGGCGATGCGGCCGGTCACGTCGACCAACCTACCGGGTGTGGCGCGGTCGGCGTGCGGCCGCGGCCAGACCGAACCCGAGCTTGACCAAGATCGCCGCGAGCCGCCCGGTCAGGGCTTTCGGCGGATCCCGTCGAGCAGGCGGTGCAGGGAGGCGATGGTTTCGGGCAGGGCGGCGGCATCGCCGGTGGCCGCGAGCCAGAGCGCGGCCTCGTTCATGGCGCCGGAGAGCAGGTGGGTGAGCGGCTCGACCGGCTGCGGCGCGAGCAGGCCCAGCTCGACCAGGCTCGCGAGCGCTTCGCCTAGGTGCCGGGCGGAGGAGGCCTCGTCCATGGCACGCCATTCGTGCCAGCCCAGGACCGCGGGGCCGTCGATCAGCATGATGCGCTGGATGTCGGGGTCGGTGCACGCGGTCAGGAAAGTGTCGCAGCCGGTGAGCAGCTGGTGCCACGGATCCGCGGCCGCCTCGGCCGCCGTGGCGACCCGCTCGCCGACCTCGTGCTGGACCTGCTCGAGCACGGCGCGGAACACCTCGGCCTTGCTGCTGAAGTTGTGGTACAGCGCGCCCTTGGTCACCCCCGCCGCGCTGACGATCTCCGAGAGCCCGACCGCGCCATAGCCTTTCGCGGCGAACAGGCGCCGGCTCTCGCGCAGCAGCGTGCGCCGGGTCTCCTCGCGCTGCGCGGTGCGCAGGGTGCTCGCCATCTCGAATCCTCCGTTGACATACCAATGGTACGTGAACTAGCTTAGCTCACATACCATCGGTACGTGAAAGGTCAGAGCAATGGAACTGAGCAGCTTCTATCCCGTCCTCGGCACCGGCAAGATCGCCGAGGCCCGCGATTTCTACACCGAGTGGCTGGGCTTCGAGATCCTGTTCGAGGCCGACTGGTACATCAGCCTGCGCCGTCAGCAGGGCGGGAAGTCCTATGAGCTGGCGCTGCTGGATTACACCCATCCCACCGTGCCCGCCGCCTACCGCAAGCCGGTCCAGGGTCTGCTGCTGAACTTCGAGGTCGACGATGTCGACGCGGAGTGGGAGCGGATGGTCGTGCGGGGCGGGCTGAAGGCCGAACTGGAGATCCGCTCGGAGGGCTTCGGTCAGCGTCACTTCATCGTCGCCGACCCCAGCGGCGTGCTGCTGGACATGATCACCGAGATCCCCGCAGCCGCGGAGTACGCCGCGCAGTACAGCCCCGAGTACGCCGCCGAGCTGGCCGAGAAGACAGGGCAGTGATTCGGTAGGGTTCGCGGGGTGAAAGCGCTGCGCAGATTCACTGTCCGTGCCCATCTGCCCGAGCGGCTCGCGGCCCTGGCCGAGCTGTCCACCAACCTGCGCTGGTCCTGGCATTGGCCGACCCAGGATCTGTTCGAGACGCTCGATCCCGCGCTGTGGCGCGAGGTCGGGCGCGACCCGGTCCGCATGCTCGGTGAGGTGTCCGCGGCGAGGCTCGACGAGCTCGCCAACGACGCGGAGTACGCCGACCGGGTGGACGCGGCGGCCGCGGACCTGCGCGAGTACCTGGCCAAGCCGCTGTGGTTCCAGAGCCAGCTGGCCGAGCAGATCAACGGCATCGCCTACTTCTCCATGGAGTTCGGCGTCACCGAGGTGCTGCCCAACTACTCCGGCGGCCTGGGCATCCTGGCGGGCGATCATCTGAAGGCCGCCTCGGATCTCGGGCTGCCGCTGATCGGCGTCGGTCTGCTGTACCGCTCCGGCTATTTCCGGCAGTCGCTCTCGGCGGACGGCTGGCAGATCGAGCACTACCCGGCGCTGGATCCGCAGGGCCTGCCGCTGCGCCTGCTGACCGCCGACGGTTCGCCGGTGCTGATCCACGTGGCGATGCCGGACCGGCGGGTGCTGCGGGCCCGGGTCTGGATCGCGCAGGTCGGTCGGGTGCCGCTGCTGCTGCTGGACTCCGACATCGCGGAGAACGATCCGGAGCTGCGCGCGGTCACCGACCGGCTCTACGGCGGCGATCAGGATCACCGGATCAAGCAGGAGATCCTGGCCGGCATCGGCGGCGTGCGCGCGGTGCGCGCCTACACCCACGCCGCGGGGCTGCCGGATCCCGATGTCTTCCATATGAACGAGGGCCACGCCGGGTTCCTCGGTGTCGAGCGGATCCGCGAATACGTCTCGGGCGGACTGGATTTCGAGACCGCACTGGCCACGGTCCGGGCCGGCACGGTGTTCACCACGCACACCCCGGTGCCGGCCGGCATCGACCGGTTCCCGATGCACCTGGTGCGCCGCTACTTCGGCGGCGCGCAGGGCGAAGCCGAATCCGCCATGCTGCCCGGCCTTTTCGCCGACCGAATCCTGGCGCTCGGGCGGGAGAACGATCCGTCGGTGTTCAACATGGCGCACATGGGTCTGCGCCTCGCCCAGCGCGCCAACGGTGTCTCGCGCCTGCACGGCGAGGTCAGCCGCGACATGTTCGCGCCGCTGTGGCCGGGCTTCGACGCGGCGGAGGTGCCGATCGGGTCGGTCACCAACGGTGTGCACGCGCCGACCTGGGCGGCCCGCGAATGGCTGGACAAGGCCCGCGAGCACATCGGCAAGGACCTGGTGGAGGAGGCGCGCGGCTGGGAGCGGCTGCGCGACGCCGACCTCGGGGAACTGTGGTCCACCCGCAACAACCTGCGGTCCCTGCTGGTCGAGGAGGTGCGCCGCCGGGTGCGCGCGTCCTGGTTGCAACGCGGCGCCGCCGAAGCCGAACTCGGCTGGGTGGACGGCATTTTCGACCCAGCCGTGCTGACGGTCGGGTTCGCGCGCCGCGTGCCCACCTACAAGCGGCTCACCCTGATGCTGCGTGATCCCGAACGCCTGCGGGCGCTGCTGCTCGATCCCGAGCGCCCGATGCAGCTGGTGGTGGCCGGCAAGAGTCATCCCGCCGACGACGGCGGTAAATCCCTGATCCAGCAGGTGGTCCGGTTCGCCGACGACGCCGAGGTGCGGCACCGCATCGTCTTCCTGCCCGACTACGACATGTCGATGGCCCGGTATCTGTACTGGGGCTGCGATGTGTGGCTGAACAATCCGCTGCGCCCGCTGGAGGCCTGCGGTACCTCGGGGATGAAGTCGGCGCTCAACGGCGGGCTCAACCTGTCCATCCGCGACGGCTGGTGGGATGAGATGTTCGACGGCGAGAACGGCTGGGCGATACCGACCGCCGACGGCGTCATCGACGAGCACCGCCGCGACGACCTGGAGGCGGCCGCGCTCTACGACCTGTTCGAGCGCACCGTCGCGCCGCGGTTCTACGATCGCGACGCGACGGGCATGCCGGTGCGCTGGGTGGAGATGGTGCGCCACACCTTGCAGACCCTGGGTCCGCAGGTGCTGGCCTCGCGCATGGTCCGCGACTACGCCGTGCAGTACTACGCCCCGGCCGCGGGGGCGTATCGCACCGCCGTGGGCGGCGAATTCGCGGGGGCCCGTGCGGTTTCGGAGTACCGCCAGCGCGTCGAGGCGGCCTGGCCGCAGGTGAAGGTGGTCCAGGTCGACAGCGCGGGCCTGCCCGATACGCCGATCATCGGCGCGCAGCTGTCCCTGACGGCCCGCGTCGACCTCGGCGGGCTGACCGTCTCGGATGTGGTGGTGCAGGCCGTGCTCGGGCGGGTCTCGCCGTCCGACGATCTCCGCGATGTCACCACCATCCCGATGACGCATACCGGAACCGATGCGGGCATAGCGTTTTTCGCGGTCGACACCCCGGTCCCGCTGTCCGGGGCCGTCGGCTACACGGTCCGGGTGCTGCCGCACCACGAGCTGCTGGCCTCCGACGCCGAGTTCGGGCTGGTCGCGGCGCCGAGCGCCTAGTCCGCGCGGCCCGCCGCCGCAGCCTGAAATGTCCTCATTTCGTTTCCGTTTCGTGCCCGGTGGCGCCCGGTCCGGCGCCACCGGCCAGGGGAAGCTGAATGCTCGACATTCGCTGGAGGTAACATGGTGGTGTGGCGGGCTCTGCTCGGCGCGGTTCTGCTCGGCCTCGGTATCCCGGCGGGAATGCCGCTCGCCACGGCGCAGACCTCGTTCACCAATCCGGTGCTGCCCGCGGGCGCCGACCCCAGCATCGCCTACGACCAGGGCCGATTCCATCTGGTGCAGGGCGACTTCTACAACGACGACAACCTGGTGATCCGCAGCGCGGACACGCTGGGCGGTCTCGCCGACGCCGAGCCGACCGTGGTGTGGGAGCACGGCTCCTGCCCCGGTCCGGCCTGCACCAAGATCTGGGCGCCGGAGTTGCAGCGCATCGATGACCGCTGGTGGATCTATTTCGCCGCGCAGGAGAACGACTCCAACGACACCCATCGCATGTACGCGCTACGGTCCGCCGGTACCGACCCCACCGGTCCGTACGAGTACCTCGGGCAGGTGCCGCTGCCGGGCGGCTGGGCGATCGACGGCGCCTACCTGCGCTATGCCGATTCCGGCTACTACGTCTGGTCCTGCTTGAACCCGGACAACGAGCTGATGCAGCAGATCTGCGCGGTGCGGATGGCCGACCCGATGACGCCGGTCGGGGAGCGCGTCGTGCTCGCGGCGCCCGCCGACGCCTGGGAGACCGTGCCGAACGACGCCGGGCTGCTGATCAACGAGGGTCCGCAACCGCTGATCGCGCCGGACGGCCGGCTGTTCATGACCTTCTCGGCCAACGCCAGCTTCGACGACTCCTATCGGCTCGGACTGCTCGAGCTGACCCGCGGCGGTGACGTGATGGACCCCGCGGCCTGGAAGAAGTCCGGCGGCCCGGTCCTTCCCGGCGCCCCGGGCGCAATCGCGCCGGGCCACAACGGCTTCCTGACCGTCGAGGGCCGGCCGTGGATCACCTACCACGCCCGCCTCGAACCCGGCACCGGCTGGGCGGGCCGCAGCGTCCGCGCCCAGCCCATGACCTTCGACGCGAGTTGCCGCCCGCACTTCGGCATCGCGCTGGGCCCCGAGATCGCCGTCACCGACGGGCCGGGCGCGGAGTGCGGCGCCGGCGGGCTCCCGAGCTCCTAGCGCCGATCCGGCGGCGGGTGATGATCGTCACGGAACCGTCACGCGCGCGCGAACCCCGGCGAATCTTCTATTCAGCCAACTGTCCGCTAACGTGCCTGAGCACCCTTTTTGTACTCAGTCACGACTGGAGAATCCACATGGCCACCGACGTGCCGTCTCGCACGCCCAGCCGTTTCGACCATTTCTTCGGCGTCAGCGACAACGGCTCGACCATGCGGCGTGAGCTGATGGCGGGCACGGTCACGTTCCTGGCGATGTCCTATGTGCTGGCGGTCAATCCGGCGGTGCTCGGTGATCACGGGCCGCTCGGCGACAAGGGCATTCCGACGCAGGCGGTTTTCACCGCGACGGCCGTCGCCGCGGTCTTCGGCACCCTGGTCATGGGGCTGTGGGCGAAGTACCCGATCGCGCTCGCGCCGGGCATGGGTCTCAACGCGTTCTTCGCCTACACGGTCGTGCTGAGCATGGGGATCCCGTGGGAGGTGGCGCTGTCGGGCACGCTGCTCTCCGGCATCATCTTCTTCGTTCTCGCGGTCACCAAGGTCCGGGAGAAGATCCTCGACTCGATCCCGATGCAGATGAAATTGGCGGTCGGCGCGGGTATCGGCTTGTTCGTGGCGTTCCTCGGCCTGAAGGCCGCCGGCATCGTGCGCGCCAGCGACGCCACCTTCGTCACCCTCGGCGATTTCCACAAGGGCACCACGCTGCTCGCGGTCTTCGGACTCGTCGTCACCGTGATCTTCCTGGTCCGCGGCTGGCACGGCGCGGTGCTCTACGGCATCGTGCTCACCGCGCTGCTCGGCATCGTCACCGGCCTGGTCGACCTGCCCGACGGTGTCGTGGAAATGCCGAAGGGCCTGGACCAGACCTTCGGCCAAGCGATCGCGCACCTGCCCGACGCGTTCACCGCGCAGATGGCCATCGTCGTGCTGACCATGCTGTTCGTCGACTTCTTCGACGCCTCCGGCACATTGATCGGCGTCGCGAACCAGGCCGGGCTGCTGGACAAGGACGGCCGCCTGCCGCGCGCGTCCGCCGCCTTCGCCGCGGACTCGGTCGGCACCATGGCGGGCGCGGTCATCGGCACCTCCACCACCACCGCATACGTCGAATCGACCGCCGGCGTGACCGCGGGCGGGCGCACCGGGCTCACGGCGGTCACCACCGCGGGCTGGTTCCTGGTCGCGATGTTCTGCTATCCGATCTTCGCGATCGTCGCCGGGTCCGGCGAGATCACCGCGCCCGCGCTGATCGTGGTCGGCATCCTGATGGCGCGCTCGCTCGGCGATATCGAGTGGGGCCGGCTGGAGTATTCGATCCCGGCGTTCATCACCGTGATCATGATGCCGCTCACATACTCGATCGCCAACGGCCTGGCGATGGGCATGATCTTCTACCCGATCGTCATGGCCGCGAAGGGCCGGATCAAGGAAATCCATCCGGCGATGTGGATTCTGATGGTGGTGTTCATCGGCTATTTCTTCTTCCTGGCCGAGTGAATTCCCCGCACGGCGGAAATAGTCGCTGGTCGAACGTGGTTGGCTGAGAACGTCATTCAATCGGACCTCGGTCCGGTTGTTGCCGACGCTTACGAGTATCTGTTGTCGTTCACGCAGGGATGAGGAACCAGCATGACCACCACCACGACCGAAACCAAGCCCCGACTCGCAGCCGCGTCCACGCTGGACGCGAACACCACCGACATCGGCCTGCTGATCGCGCGCGTCGTCTTCGGCGGATTGCTCGTCGTGCACGGCTTCCAGAAGCTGTTCGGCTGGTTCGACGGACCGGGCCTGGAAGCCAACAACGCCGGGTTCGAGGCGATGGGCTACAACCCCGGCGCGCTGTTCGGCACCCTGGCCGCGCTGAGCGAGGTCGGTGGCGGCCTGTTGCTGCTGCTGGGTCTGGCGACGCCGCTGGCCGCCGCCATCGTGATCGGCACCATGATCAACGCGATCAACGCCACCTGGGCCAACGGCCTGTTCGGCGCCGTCGGCGCGCAGGGCTGGCAGCCCGGCTACGAGCTGGCGCTGCTGTTCGGCGCGGTCGGCGTGGCCCTGGCCTTCACCGGCGCCGGCCGCTACTCGCTGGACCATGGCCGCCCGTGGCAGCGCCAGGGTGTCGTGATCGGCGCGGGCGCGGTGGCGCTGGGCGTCGTCGCGGCGGTGCTGACCCTGATCCTGAAGTGGGTGCTCTGACCTTTCCGCACCGAACAGCCCGCCTCCCTCGAGAGGCGGGCTTTTTCGTGTCACACCTCGGCGGGCTGCGTCGTCACCTCGGTATGACCATCGAAATCAGCAACCCCGCGGAACTGCACGACCCCACCGGATTCGGATACAGCCACCTCGCCCGGGTGCGCGGCGAACTGGTCTTCCTCGCCGGTCAATACGACTCCGACGCCGAAGGGCACACCACCAGCACCGATTTCGCCACCCAGGTGGATCGCGCCTTCGCCAACCTGGGCACCGCCCTGCGCTCGGCCGGCCTGGACTACGCCGACGTGTTCCAGCTGCGCACCTTCATCGTCGGGCACGACCTGGAAAAGCTCGAGGTGCTCGGCAAGAAGATCGCCGAGATCTGGGGCGGACGGCCGCCGGTGCAGACCCTGCTCGGGGTAGCGGCCCTGGCGTTGCCCGACATGCTCTTCGAGGTGGACGCCGTCGCCGCCGCGAGCTGAGCCGCGCACCCGGCACCTGCGCGTTTTTCCGCGTGCGGGTGCCGCGGCGGTGCCGGGGGGCTAGGGTCGGTCGGGGTTTGCCGATCGAGAGGAGAAGGCCGGAATGCTGGCCGCGGGTACGACATTCGCCGGCTACGTCATCGAGCGTCGGCTCGGGCGCGGCGGCATGGGATCGGTGTACCTGGCCCGGGAACCGGAATCCGCCCGGCGGGTCGCCCTCAAGCTGCTGAATCGGGAGCTGTTCTCCGACACCCGGGTACGCGCGCGCTTCGAGCGCGAAGCCGATCTGGTGTCGCGTCTCGCGCACCCGAATATCGTCTCCGCCTACGGCAGCGGGCTCGAGGACGACCAGCTCTGGATCGCCATGCAGTACATCGACGGCGCCGACGCCGGAAATCTCGACACCCGCATCCTGCCGCCGCAGCGGGCCCTGCGCATCGTGCAGGAAACCGCCGCGGCCCTCGACTTCGCCCACGACAAGGGCGTCCTGCACCGCGACGTGAAACCGGCCAATATCCTGCTGGCCCGCGCCACCGTGGGCCCGGAACCGGTGTTCCTCACCGACTTCGGTATCGCGAAGCTGCGCGACGACGCCGGCCACCTCACCGAAACCGGGGCCTTCAACGCCACCCTCGCCTTCGCCTCACCCGAACAGCTGACCGGCGCACAACTCGACGCCACCGCTGATCAGTACTCGCTGGCCTGCACGCTGTTCTGGCTGCTCACCGGCGCCTCGCCCTTCGAATCGAAGCACGCGCCCGTGATGGTCCAGGGCCATCTCCAGCGCCGCCCGCCCGCCATCAGCGAGGTGCGCTGGGGCCTGCCGCCCGAGTTGGACGCGGTGCTGCACCGGGCGCTGTCGAAGCGCCCGGACGAGCGGTTCCGCTCGTGCGCGGAGTTCGCGGAGGCGGCGCGCCTGGCGATGGGCGGAGCGAGTGCCGCCGACCTGGGCTCCGCGGGCGCGCCGATCGATGCCGGGCCGACGGTGCGGATCGGTCAGCCCCCGACGCCCCGAAACCCCTACCCAGCGGACCAATTCCGCCCGCATCAGCGGCCGAGGTACGTCCAGCAGGCGCCCGCCCAGCCGGTGCACGCGGAGCCGCCCGCGCCCGCGCAACCACTGGGCTGGCACGAGCGCCAGGCGTCCATCGATCAGCCGCGCTCCAGGACCGGCCTCATTGTGGCGCTGTGTGCGGGAGTCCTGGTGCTGATCGGAATCGCGGTCGTCCTGGTGGTGCTCTGAGGGATTCCCCGGACGCGGCGTAAATGCCTGGCCGGAGTCGGCACCGGGTCGATACCGTCGGAAGATGACGACGGTGGAAGCGGCTCTCGCGGAGCTGGATCGGGCGTTCGGGCCCCGGGCCGGGCGCACGCGGCCCGTCGACGGCTGCTCGCACTGCTTCACTCCCGAAGAGCTGTGGCGGCTTTCGGGTCCGCTGGAGGCGATCCCCGAGCAGGAATTGTTCCGTGCGATGTTCAGTTGGGGCGGCACGCTCGACGGCGGTACCGAGTGGATGCGGTGGGTCGCGCGCGGAGTGGGTGATCGCCGAGACGCCGCGACGGATCCGGCCGGGTGATCTGGATGAGGCGTCCGCCTGGCTGCTCGCCCAGTTGCCGTTGCCGCCGGAGCTGAGATGGAAATGAGATCTCCTGTGTGCTAACAGCTTTCGGCTGACATCGATTAGATCAACAACGGAACCTGTTACAGTGATTTCACTAACGCAACTTTAGTAGTAACAACGCCGGCGGGCAGTCCGACAAACCGGGCATGACTCTCAATCGCAAGCAGCTGCAACAGTTTTCGGTTCGCACCGGCGTCATCGCAGCGGTGACCGCCGCCGGGCTGGTCGGGCTCGCAGGGCCATCCACCGCCATTCCGCACGAGGACGGGATGCGGTTCACCCCGACCCTGACGCGCTTGATCCCCACCAGTTGCTCCGCGATCATCGACGCGATCACCGTGCGCGAAGCGCAGCCGGGGACCTTCGGCGTCCGGGTGAACATCACCCAGACCGGGGAGGGGTGTTCGAAGTGGAAAGTGGCCGTGCGCTGGAAGAACCTGGATACCGGGCGCGAGAACGGGCAGCAGCACATCGTCGACGAGCACGGCGTCATCCAGGCCACGGACGGCGTGATCAGCGGGTTCGGCATGGGACCGGGCGTCGGCCGGGTGGAGGCTCGGATCGTCACACTCGACGAGCGTGATCGCGAACTGCCGCAGCTCTCGGGCACGGCTACGTTCAGCCTCAACTGAGAATCGGTGCCGTGCCCAGCTCGCGCTGGGCACGGCACTTTCGGCTCTCAGTCACCGTGCAGGATCAGCATGGTGTGCGCACCATGGTGGAACTCGTACTCCGTCTCCCGCAGCGCGGAGTGAATCCCCAGGTCGCGCAGTTCTTTACGCAGATGTTCCACGAGCACGTCGTGATGCCGGCCGATATGGTCGACCAGCGGATACAGCCGGACCTCCCCGGCGCTCACCCGCGCCAACTCCAGCAGCGACGCGAGATGAAAGTTCGCGTCCAGGCGATCGGCGTAGGTGAACAGCAGATGTGAGCTGAACACCAGGTCGAAACTGTTGTCCCGGAAGGGGAGTGTGGGCAACTCCGCGGCGATATAGCGCTCCGGATGCGCCGTCAGATCGGCGGCGAACAGCTTGGCCGCCGCGTGCCGGATGGCGCGATGCTGCTCCGGGCCCCCGTACCAATCCCACCGGTAGCGGTCGTAATGCGCGGTGGCCCAGTCGCTTCCGCGGTCGGTCTCGCTGACCGCCAAGCTGCGCAGCCGCTCGGCGGAGCGCGAGTAGATCGGATCGGTGGCGATGACGCGCGCGCCGAGGTCGCTGGCTTCACTGGTGAAGCTCGCGGCCCCGCCCGGGCAGTCGAGAATGCGGCGGCCCACCAGGTCGGCGTCGGTCAGATCGAAGATCGCGCGATACTCCGCCAAAGATCTTGCACTGACGAGGAATTCGCCTAGGACATCGGTGTCGAGAGGGTGCTTCATCTGGACAACGGTCTCATGTGACGCTGTAAGGCGAAACCAAAATTGTGTTACGAAGTTAGGTTCGGCTCAGCGGTGCCCCCGCGCCGCGTGCAGGGCTTGGCGCGGGGGCTGCCGGTGCCTTCGGTGGGGAATTGGGGGTCACCGAAGGACTGCAATCCAATTTACTTCCGGTTGGAATCAAGTCCAGTTCTTGTGCGCGGTGTCACAACTACACCGTGGTCAGCCGTTTCAGCGCGCGCACCACAACCTCCGGATCAGCGGTTTCCCAGTACGGCGGCAACGTCGCCCGCAGGTATCCGCCGTAGCGCGCGGTGGCCAGGCGCGAATCCAGGATCGCGACCACGCCCTTGTCGTCCACGCTGCGCAGCAGCCGCCCGGTGCCCTGCGCCAGCAGCAGCGCCGCGTGATTGGCCGCCACCGTCATGAACCCGTTGCCGCCCCGGGACTCCACCGCGCGCTGGCGCGCGGTGAGCAGCGGATCGTCGGGGCGCGGGAACGGAATCCGGTCCAGGATCACCAGGCTCAGCGACGGCCCCGGCACATCCACGCCCTGCCACAGCGACAGCGTGCCGAACAGGGAGGTCTCCGGGTCGTCGGCGAACTTGCGCACCAGCGCGCCGGTCGCGTCGTCGCCCTGGCACAGCACGGGAGTGTCGAGCCGGCTGCGCAGCGCCTCGGTCGCCGCCTTCGCCGCGCGCATCGAGGAGAACAGGCCGAGTGTGCGCCCGCCCGCCGCGGTGATCAGCCGTTCGATCTCGTCCAGGTAGGCCGGTGCCAGGCCGTCGCGGCCCGGGGCCGGTAAGTGCTTGGCGACATAGAGGATTCCGGATTTCGCGTGGTCGAACGGTGAGCCGACATCGACCGAACTCCAGCGCACCGTCTCGCCGTCGGAGGGCGCCTGGGCGCCGTTCGCGGTGGCGGTGTCGGGACGGTTGGCGTGCTGCGCGGGCAGGCCCCAGGTGACCGCGAGACTGTCGAACGAGCCGCCGATCTGCAACGTCGCCGAGGTCAGCACGACCGTGGAGGGACCGAACAGGCGGGTGCGCAGCAGCCCGCCCACCGACAGCGGCGCCATGCGCAGCGATTTGCGGGCGACGCCGCGGATCTCGTCGGCGGCCAGCCAGATGACATCGCGCCGGGTCGCGGGATCGGGTTCGTCGAAGGCGGTGAGCGCGCGCACCGCGCTGTCGTGCACCTCGTCGATCGCCGCCAGGGCTTGGGTGCGCGCGGCCGCGGTGTCCGGATCGCCCTGCTCCTTGCTGGATCCGGGCGGGGCCAGCTCGGTGCGCGCGTTCCAGGCCGCGTCCCGGACCAGCGCCAGCACCGGCGCGACACCGCTTGGCATGACATCCCAGCGGGCCGCGGGCAGTTCCTCCAGCAGTTCGTGCCAGGCCTCGGCGGCGCCCTCTAGCCGGTCGACCTCGCGTTCGTCGATGAGTTTGGCGCAGCGGCGCGCGGCGGCGCTGATGGCCGGGGCGGCCAGCTCGGCGGTGGCCACGCCGGTGACCCGGTCGACGAGCTCGTGTGCCTCGTCGATCACCACCACATCGTGTTCGGGCAGCACCTGGATGCCGCTGATGGCGTCGATGGCCAGCAGCGCGTGGTTGGTCACCACCACGTCGGCCTGGCCCGATTCCGCGCGGGCCTTCTCCGCGAAGCAATCCTGGCCGAACGAGCAGCGCGACTTGCCAAGGCATTCGCGCGAGGAGACGCTGACCTGGCGCCAGGCGCGATCGGTGACGCCGGGCGCCAACTCGTCGCGGTCGCCGGTCTCGGTGTCGGAGGCCCATTCGTTGAGGCGCTGCACCTCGCGGCCGAGCCGGGAGATCGCGAACGCGTCGAACAGCTCCTGTTCGGGCTCCTCGGGAATGACGCTGTTGATCTTGTTCAGGCACAGGTAGTTGTTGCGGCCCTTGAGGATCGCGAACTGCGCCTCGCGCCCGAGCGGCTCCTTCAGGGCCTTGGCCAGGCGCGGCAGATCACGATCGACGAGCTGGCGTTGCAGCGCGATCGTCGCCGTGGAGACCACGACGGTGCGCCCGGTGCGGACGGCGTGCCGCAGGCTCGGCACCAGGTACGCCAGCGACTTACCGGTGCCCGTGCCCGCCTGGACGGCGAGATGCTCCTTGGTATCGATCGCGTGGTCGACGGCCGCCGCCATCGTCACCTGCCCGCTGCGTTCCTTGCCGCCCAGCGCTTGGACGGCGGTGGACAACAGCTCCAAAGCAGACGGGAGTTCAGGCACCCGAGCAGACTACTGCGCCGCACCGACAGGTGCGGGCGGACAGCGGCTCAGCCGACGGCGCCCTGCAGCTCGATGCCCGCTTTGCGCATTTGGTCGAGCGCGGAATCGGTGCTCGCCGGGGCGACGCCCGCGGTCAGGTCGAGCAGCACCCGGGTATCGAACCCGGCGCCCTCGGCGTCCAGCGCGGTGGCGCGCACGCAGTGGTCGGTGGCGATGCCGACCACGTCCACCGCCTCGATATCGCGGGCGCGCAGCCACTTGGCCAGCGTGCTGCCGTCGGCGGCCGCGCCCTCGAAACCCGAATAGGCGGCGGAGTACTCACCCTTGGAGAAGATCTCCTCGATCCGGTCGGTACTCAGGTTCGGATGGAATTCCGCGCCCGGTGTGCCGACCCGGCAGTGCGGCGGCCAGCTGTCCACGTAATCCGGGTGCTCGGAGAAATGCGCGCCCGGGTCGATGTGGTAATCGCGGGTCGCGACGACCGCGGCGTAATCCCTGGTCGCGACGTGTTCGCTGATCCGCTCGGCCACCGCCGCGCCGCCCGCGACGGCCAGCGATCCGCCCTCGCAGAAATCGTTCTGCACGTCGACGATGATCAACGCCCGGTTCATGACAAGGCTCCTTTTCGCGCGGATGTAAACCGAAGGCTACCGCCCTGCGATTACTTTGTGCCGCCGCTACACCGCACCCCCTGGAGGAACACATGGGCAGCAGCACACTTCGCATCGTGGTCGGCGTCGCTGTCGGCTACCTGGCCTATCTCGGAGTGACCCTCTATCTGGACGGCGGCCCCGGCGCCTGGGGCGGCTGGGTGAATCTGTCCATTCGCGCGCTCGTCGTGGTCTTCGTCGCGGCGCTGGCCGTCGAGCTGGTCAACCGCCGCAAGCGGGCCGCGGCCGCGCGCCGGACGCCGCCCGCGCCCTGAACCGTCTACTCACGATTGGTATTTCGTTGTGTCGCAACAAGGTGGGGTCGCAGTGCGCGACGACAACTTCATGGTCCGGGTGACCCTCTGGACGCTGCAGGCGATCGTGTTCGCCGCCTGCGCGCTCGCGTTCAGCGGCATGTGGCTGCTGTTCGACCGCCCCGTCGACGGTGTCGAGTGGGCCTGGCTCGGACTGCGCGGCGCGGTATTCGCCACGCTGTTCATCGGATTCAGCCTGCGCTACGAACGCCGGCGCGGCTGAATCACTTCAGGAACGTGGTGGGAATCGCGGGCTCACCGGCCGAGAGCTTGAGCCCCTCCCACGGCAGGCTGATCAGCCCGCGCCGGACCAGGTCCCGGCTCTGCTCCAGGGTCGGCAGCCCGTCCAGCACCTGGCCGCCACGTACCAGCGGCGCCTGCAGTTCACGGCTCTCGAACCCGTTCGCCGCGGGCGCGGGACCCGTTGCGGGATAGACGATCTCCTCGACGACGGTGCCGGTGGGCCGGGACAACCGGATCGCCTTCTTGGTGCCGCCGCGGGATTCCTTGTGGCTGCTGCGTTTCGCGACCGGGACGCCGTCGACCTCGACCAGTTTGTAGACCATGCCCGCGGTCGGCGCACCCGAGCCGGTGACCAGCGAGGTGCCCACGCCGTAGACGTCCACCGGGTCGCCGCGCAGCGCGGCGATGGCGTATTCGTCCAGGTCGCCGGAGACCACGATGCGGGTCCCGGTGGCGCCGAGGCCGTCGAGCTGATCGCGCACCTGCTTGGCCAGCACGCCGAGGTCACCCGAATCTATGCGCACCCCACCGAGTTCCGGGCCCGCCACCGCGACGGCGTTGACCACGCCCTGGGTGATGTCGAAGGTGTCCACCAGCAGTGTGGTGCCCACGCCCTGCGATTCGACCTGGCTGCGGAAGGCCGCCTGCTCGTGCGAGCCATCGGATCCGCTGTGCAGCAGGGTGAACGCGTGCGCGCTGGTCCCCGCGCTGGGCACTCCGAAGCGGCGCGCGGCCTCCAAATTCGAGGTGGCGTCGAACCCGGCCAGGTAGGCGGCCCGGGAGCTGGCCGGCGCGGCGAGTTCGTGGGTGCGCCGCGAACCCATCTCGATGGTCCGCCGCCCGGCGGCCGCGTTGACCATGCGGGCCGCGGCCGAGGCGATCGCGCTGTCGTGATTGAGGATGGACAGGATCAGCGTCTCCAGCACCACGCCCTCGGCGAAGCTGCCGCGCACGGTCAGGATGGGGGAGCCCGGGAAGTACAGCTCGCCCTCGGCGTAGCCGTCGATCTCCCCGGTGAAGCGGTAGTCGCGCAGCCACTCCACCGCGCGGGCGTCGAGGAAGCGCGCGACCACCGCCAGCTCCTCCGGGCCGAACCGGAACCGCTCCAGCGCCTCCAGGACCCGGCCTGTGCCCGCGACGACGCCGTAGCGGCGACCGTTGGGCAATCGCCGCGCGAACACCTCGAAGGTGCAGCGCCGCTCGGCCGAGCCGTCGGCGAGGGCGGCGGCGAGCATGGTCAATTCGTACTGGTCCGTAAGGAGCGCGGTGCTGGGGGTCTCCACCCCGTCACTGTAGATAACGAGACGCAACTGTGGCCTGATCCGCCAGCTTTCTCGCAGGTGTTGTGCTCCGGGTGCCGAGTCGTACCCTGGACGTCATGGCCTTGTGCGAAACGGAACTGGCAACAACGCTGTCGGCGGCACAGGCGACTCCGGAGGCGGTCGAGCACACCGAGGTCCTGGAGGCCGAAGACCGCCCCTGGGTGACGGTGGTCTGGGACGACCCCGTCAACCTGATGCACTACGTCACCTACATCTTCCAGAAGCTTTTCGGCTACACCAAGGCGAAGGCCACCGAGTTGATGCTGCAGGTGCACAACGAGGGCAAAGCCGTGGTGTCGTCGGGCTCGCGGGACAAGATGGAGGCGGACGTGCGCCGGCTACACGCGGCTGGCCTGTGGGCCACGATGCAACGGGATGAATGATGGTGCGACTACCCTGAGTCTTCGTGCGTAAGTGGAGCCGGAAGAACTCGCTGAGCGGCCTCAAACTGCGATCCGAGATGGATCACCGGGAGGCCGCGGTACTGCGCTCGCTGGTCGGCGCGGTCTCCGGGCTGCTCGTCGAACGGTCGCAGTCCGCGCCGGAGGACGAGCTCGCCGCCCTGACCGGGCTGCGCAGCGGCAATACCGTCCCGCCCGAGGACCCGCGCCTCAAGCGCCTGCTGCCCGACTTCCACCGCAGCGAGCCCGGTTCCCCCGACGCCGACCGGGCCGACCTCAACAGCGCGCTGCGGGGCCTGCACGAGCCGGAGATCATCGACGCCAAGGTCACCGCCGCCACGGTGGTGCTCAATACCGTCCCGGTCGAGGGCGGCAAGGTCTCGCTCACGCCCGAGCAGGCCGACGCCTGGCTCACCGCGCTGACCGACGTCCGCCTGGCCTTGGGCGCCGTCCTCGACATCGACGCGGACACCCCCGATCAGCTCGAGCCGGGCGATCCGCGCGGCGTCCACCTCGATGTGTATCACTGGCTGACGTGGATGCAGGACTCCCTGCTCCAAGCGATTTCCCCCGAGTAGCGATTGCCCGTGCCGGTAGTAGTTCCGACGCAGAATGGTGGGTCATGAACGCGGTACCCGGAGCGCGTAACGCACTGACCGACGTCGCCGGACTGCTGGTGGGGCACCACCACGAACTCGATCCGCGCGCCACGCTCGGCAGCGGCGCGGCCACCGGGTGCACCGTGGTGCGCGCACCCGGCGGCACGGTCGCGGCGGTCGACGTGCGCGGCGGCGGCCCGGGTACCCGGGAGACCGATCTGCTGGACCCGGGTAACACTGTGCGGCAAGTGAATTCGATCCTGCTCACCGGCGGCAGCGCCTACGGCCTCGCCGCCGCCGACGGCGTGATGCGCTGGCTGGAGGAGCACGGGGAAGGCATTCCGATGGATCCGGCCGACCCGGCCAAGGTGGTGCCGATCGTGCCGGGCGCGGTGATCTTCGATCTTCCGGTGGGCGCGTGGGGAATTCGGCCGACGCCCGACTTCGGTTTCCGCGCGGCCGAGGCGGCGGCGGCCGACTTCGCCCGGGGTTCCGTGGGCGCCGGTGTGGGTGCGCGCGCCGGGTCGATCAAGGGCGGGGTGGGTTCCGCGAGCATCGTGCTGGGGGAGGGGCCCGCCGCGGGCGTGACGGTGGCGGCGCTGATCGTCGCCAATCCCGTCGGCTCGGTGTTCGATCCGCGCACCGGCCTGCCCTGGGGCGCCGGCACCGACGGCCCGGAGTTCTTCGGATTGTCCACGCCCGCACCGGAACAGGTGACGCGCGCGAACGCGCTGCCGGTCAAGGGCACCGTCCTGAACACGACCATCGGGGTGGTGGCGACCGACGCGCCGCTGGACCCGATCGGCTGCCGCCGGATGGCCACGACCGCGCACGACGGGCTGGCCCGGGCGATCCGGCCCGCGCACTCCCCGCTCGACGGCGACACCCTGTTCGCGCTGGCCACCGGCACCGCCGAGCCGGCGGCCGGGTTCCCGATGCCGCCCGCGTTCCCGCCGGACCTGCTGGTCCTGGACGCGGTCTGCACCGCCGCGGCCGTCGCCGTGGAACGCGCCATCGTCGACGCCATTCTCGCCGCGACCGCCGTCGCGGGCATCCCGTCCTACCGCGACCTGTTCAGCGCCTAGCCTCCCGGCCGGAGTGTGCAACAGGTCACCCGATGCCGTGCCGGTGCGGGCGGTGCCGGGAATAGGTGAATATCCTGGGTCGTTGTCGGCTGGGACAGCCGGGATAGGGAAGGGTTGACTGGTGCTGGTGATCAAGAGCGACCTCGTGGCCGCGATGGTGGCGCACGCCCGCGCCGACCACCCGGACGAGGCCTGCGGAATCATCGCCGGGCCCGAGGGTTCGGACCGCCCGGAGCGGTTCGTGGCCATGGTCAACGCCGAGCGCTCGCCCACCTTCTACCGGTTCGATTCCGGTGAGCAGCTGAAGGTGTGGCGCGCGATGGACGACGCCGACGAGACCCCGGTGGTCATCTATCACTCGCACACCGCCACCGAGGCGTACCCGAGCCGCACCGATATCTCTTTCGCCTCCGAGCCCGACGCGCACTACGTGCTGGTTTCCACCCGCGATCCCGAGCAGCACGAGCTGCGCAGCTACCGGATCATCGACGGCGTGGTCACCGAAGAGCCCGTGCAGATCGTCGACACGTACTAAATCCCAGGAAATCGAGGAGTCCCCATGTCGGTAACCGTGTCCATCCCGACCATCATGCGCAGCCTCACCGGCGGTGAGAAGCGCGTGCAGGCCAGCGGCGACACGCTGTCCGCCCTGATCACCGACCTCGACGCGAACCACCCAGGCCTGGCCGAGCGCCTGCTCAAGGACGGCAAGCTGAACCGCTTCGTCAACATCTATGTCGACGACGAGGACGTGCGCTTCTCCGGCGGGCTCGACGCGGAGGTGCCCGCGGACGCCTCGGTCACCATCCTGCCCGCCGTCGCCGGAGGCTAGAACCGGCCGTGGCGCGCTATGAATCACTGATCGCGACCCTCGGCGACACCCCGCTGGTCGGGTTGCGCACGCTGTCCCCGAAGTGGGACGGTGACGACCACGTCCGGCTGTGGGCCAAGCTCGAGGACCGCAATCCGACCGGGTCCATCAAGGACCGCCCGGCGCTGCGCATGATCGAGCAGGCCGAGGCCGAGGGCCGGCTCACGCCCGGCTGCACCATCCTGGAGCCGACCAGCGGCAACACCGGGATCTCGCTGGCGATGGCGGCCAAGCTCAAGGGCTACCGCCTGGTCTGCGTGATGCCGGAGAACACCTCGGTGGAGCGTCGTCAGCTGCTCACCATGTTCGGCGCGCAGATCATCGATTCCCCGGCTGCCGGCGGGTCGAATCAGGCGGTGGCCAAGGCCAAGCAGATCGCCGCCGAGCACCCGGACTGGGTGATGCTCTACCAGTACGGCAACCCGGCCAACGCGCTCGCGCACTACGAGACCACCGGCCCGGAAATCCTCGCGGACCTGCCCGAGATCACGCATTTCGTGGCCGGGCTCGGCACCACCGGAACCCTCATGGGCACCGGCCGTTTCCTGCGCGAGCAGGTCGCCGACATCGAGATCGTCGCCGCCGAACCGCGCTACGGCGAGCTGGTGTACGGCCTGCGCAATATCGACGAGGGCTTCATCCCCGAGCTCTACGACGAGTCCGTGCTGACCACCCGCTTCTCGGTGGGCCCGTTCGACGCGGTCAAGCGCACCCGCGAATTGGTCCTGGAGGAAGGCATTTTCGCGGGCATCTCCACCGGCGCCATCCTGCACGCCGCGCTCGGCATCGCGCGTAAGGCGCTCAAGGCGGGCAAGCGCGCCGACATCGCCTTCGTCGTGGCCGACGGCGGCTGGAAGTATCTGTCCACCGGCGCCTACGACGGCACTCTGGAAGAAGCCGAGGAGCGGCTCGACGGCCAGCTCTGGGCCTGAGCCCGCGCGTACCGGCGTCGAGCGCCGGTACCCTCGGTGGAGCGGGGCCGCCGCACTCGGGCGACCTCGTGACACGAGGAGGTTGCCATGGCCGGCGGCACGGGCCCGTCGTTCGATCCGGATCGGATCGCGCGGCTGCGCGGGCAGGTTTCCAAGCCGGGCGCTTCCGGTCTCGGGCAGCGCGCCTGGGCGCAGGCCGGGGTCCTGATCCTGGGTTTCGTGGCCCTGCTCTACAGCATCGAGGGTGTCGACACCCTGGTGGATCATCGCCTCGACCGGGAGGGCATCGAGCCGCGCGAGCCCGAAGGGCTGTGGGGCATCCTGTGGGCCCCGCTGCTGCACGGCGGCTGGCCGCACCTGGTCGGCAACACGCTGCCGGTGCTGATTCTCGGATTCCTGGTTCTGCTGAGCGGGATCGGCCGGGGCCTGGCCGCGACCGCGATCATCTGGCTGGTCGCGGGCGTCGGCACCTGGCTGATCGGCCCGGACCACAGCGTGCACCTCGGCGCGTCGTCGCTGATTTTCGGCTGGTTGACCTACCTGATCTCGCGGGGCTGGTTCGCCCGCAATATCGGCCAGATCCTGCTCGGATTGGTCGTTTTCGTGGTCTACGGCTCGGCACTGTGGGGCGTGCTGCCCGGTGACCCCGGAATATCTTGGCAGGGCCATCTTTTCGGTGCGTTGGGTGGACTGCTCGCGGGCTGGGTACTCTCTGGTGATGCACGCCGAAGCCGCCGCGGAGATCAGTCGGGGATCCTTGCGCCGCCCAGGTGAGGCCCTCGAACGCAGCCGAATGTGGGGGATCCGTTGGTGACCGAAAATTCGTCGTGGCAGCATGATGGGATGCGCCTTACCGTCCTCGGGTGCTCGGGCAGTGTGTCCGGCCCGGACTCCCCAGCGTCGGGGTACCTGCTGACCGGACCGGATATGCGGCCGGTGGTCATCGATTTCGGGCCCGGCATACTCGGCGCGTTGCAGCGCTACGCCGATCCCGGTGAGGTCGACATCTTCCTCACCCACCTGCATGCCGATCACTGCCTGGATCTGCCGGGCCTGCTGGTGTGGCGGCGCTATCACCCCACTCCGCCGGTCGGCAAGGCCATCGTGCGCGGTCCCTCGGACGCGGGTTTGCGCATCGGCAACGCCTCGGCCGAGGTCGGCGGCGAATGCGACGACTGGTCCGATGTGATCGATCACCGGATCTGGGCCGAGCACGAGGCGGTGCCGTTCGGCCCCGGCCACACCGTGCTGGCGCGGCGGATGTTCCATCCGCCGGAGTCCTACGGCCTGCGCATCACCACCAAGGCCGGGCGCACCTTCGTCTACACCGGCGACACGGCCATGTGCGACGCGGTGCTCGAACTCGCGCAGGGCGCCGACATCCTTATGTCGGAGGCCTCCTGGACCCACGATCCGGCGAATCGTCCACCGGGCATTCACCTTTCGGGGACCGAGGCGGGGCAGATCGCGACCCGGGCCGGGGTCAAGGAGCTGCTGCTCACCCATATCCCGCCGTGGACCTCGCGGGAAGACGTGATCGCCGAAGCCAAGGCGGAGTTCTCCGGGCCCGTGCACGCGGTCGCGCCGGGCGAGACCTTCGACATCTGAGTCCCCCGCATATCCCGTCTCGACCCGCGCCGTTAGGCTGAGCGCGTGTCGAGACGAGCTGATGGCAGGGCGGACGACGAACTCCGCGAGGTCCGGATCACCCGTGGGTTCACCACGCATCCGGCGGGATCGGTGCTGGTGGAATTCGGCGGGACGCGGGTGATGTGCACCGCCAGCGTCACCACGGGCGTGCCGCCGTGGCGCCGCGATTCCGGCCTGGGCTGGCTCACCGCCGAATACGCGATGCTGCCCGCGGCCACCCACACCCGCTCCGGCCGGGAATCGGTGAAGGGCAAGGTCGGCGGGCGCACCCAGGAGATCAGCCGCCTGGTCGGCCGCTCCCTGCGGGCCTGCATCGATCTCGCCGCGATCGGCGAGAACACCATCGCCATCGACTGCGACGTGCTGCAGGCCGACGGCGGCACCCGCACCGCCGCGATCACCGGCGCCTATGTCGCGCTGGCCGACGCGGTCACCTACCTCGGCGCGACCGGCGGCCTGGCCGACCCGCAGCCGATCTCGTGTGCGATCGCCGCGGTCAGCGTCGGCGTCGTCGACGGCCGAGTCCGCCTGGACCTGCCGTACGAGGAGGATTCGCGCGCCGAGGTCGATATGAACGTGGTCGCCACCGACACCGGAACCCTGGTGGAGATCCAGGGCACCGGCGAGGGCGCCACCTTCCCGCGCTCCACCCTGGACAAGATGCTGGACTCCGCGCTGGCCGGCTGTGAGCAGCTGTTCCAGGTGCAGAAGGAGGCGCTCGCGCTGCCGTACCCGGGCCTGCTGCCCGAGTTGGTGGAGAAGCGCAAATGAGCCGGGTCCTGGTCGCCAGCCGCAACGCCAAGAAACTGACGGAGTTGCGGCGCATCCTCGACGAGGCCGGGATCGCCGGCGTCGAGATCGTCGGCCTGGACGATGTGCCGCCCTACGAGGAAGCGCCCGAGACCGGCGCGACCTTCGAGGAGAACGCCTTGGCCAAGGCACGCGACGGCGCCGCGGCCACCGGGTTGCCCTGTGTCGCCGATGATTCCGGCATCGAGGTGGATGCCCTGAACGGCATGCCCGGCGTGCTGTCGGCCCGCTGGTCGGGCCGGCACGGCGACGATCCGGCCAACAACGCGCTGCTGCTCGCGCAGCTGGGCGACGTGCCGGACGAGCGGCGCGGCGGCCGGTTCGTCTCCACCTGTGCGCTGGTCGTTCCCGGTGGCGAGGAGCTCGTGGTGCGCGGCGAATGGCCGGGCACCATCGGGCGCGCCCCGCAGGGTGACGGCGGCTTCGGCTACGACCCGCTGTTCTTCCCGGACGGCGGCGCGGTCAGTGCCGGGCAGCTCACGCCGGCCGAGAAGGACGCGGTCTCGCATCGCGGCCGCGCCCTGAAGCAGTTGCTGCCCGCGCTGGCGGCACTGGCAGGCTAGACGCCGAAGTCCTGCTTGACCTTCTTCGCGTTGATGTGCTCGATGACGAACGACAGCAGCGGAACGGTGCCCGCGATGAGGGTGCCGACAGTCCGCAGCAGGGGCCAGCGGACCTTCACGGCGAGGTCCGCGGTCACCAGCAGGTAGGCGAAGTAGACCCAGCCGTGCACCACGGCGATCCAGCTCGGGGTGTCCACGTCGAAGCCGTACTTGGCGATCATCTCGCCGGTGAGCAGCAGCAGCCACAGGCCGGTTATCCAGGCCAGGACGCGGTAGCGGGTGAGCGCCGCGGCGATCTTCTGGGTCTTCGCGCCGGGCGCGGTTTCGGTGGCGCTCATCCGGCGCTCCTCTCGGGGTGGGACTCCAGGCCCGCGCGGCGGATCTGGTCGTCGAGATCTTTGGCGTGCAGGTCGGCCAGGTATTTGTTGTAGTCGGCCAGCGCGGGGTCCTCGTCGCGGGCCGCCTTCGGGCGCTCGGGCAGGATGCCTGCCGGAATCTCCCGTGGCGCAATGTCTTTCGCGGGTTTCGGGGTCTGCTCGCCGTCGTCCTCGGATTCGCGCTCCAGCCGCACGAAGCGGACGTAGGCGAAGACGGCGAACCCGGCGAACAGCGGCCACTGCAGGGCGTAACCGAGGTTCTGCCCGGTGCCGCTGGAGGATTCGAACCGCTCCCACTGCCACCAGCCCAGGGCCAGGCAGGTCAGCGCGGACACCAATACCAGGGCGATGAGAGCCGGGCGATTGTGTGCCGAGCGGCGCGGAGGAGCAGACACGGGTCCTACGGTACCCGTCTACTACAGCGGCCGTAGGAGCAGGTCATCGCCGTCAGCGCGTGGCCGCGGCCCGGAAGGTGCGGCGGTAGGCGGTCGGGGCGATGCCGAGGGCCGCGGTCAGGTGCTGACGCATCGCCGCGGCGGTGCCGAACCCGGATTCCGCGGCGACCCGGTCGATCGGCAGGTCGGTGGTCTCCAGCAGCATGCAGGCGTGGTCGACGCGCTGCTGGGTCAGCCATTGCCCGGGCGGCAGGCCGACCTCGTCGCGGAACCGGCGGCAGAAGGTGCGCACGCTCATCCGGGCCTGACCCGCGAGTTCGGACAGGGTGAGCGGGCGGTCGAGGTGCCGCAGCGCCCACTCGCGGGTGCTCGCGATGGCGGAGGAGGCCGGTTCGGGCACCGGGCGCTCGATGAATTGGGCCTGGCCGCCCTCGCGCCACGGCGCGACGACGCAGAGCCTGGCGACCCGATTGGCCACGGCGGTGCCGTGGTCGCGGCGGACCAGGTGCAGGCACAGATCGATGCCCGCCGCGGCGCCGGCGGCGGTGAGGATCCGGCCGGGGTCGACGAACAGCACCGTCGGGTCGACGTGCACCTGCGGGAAGGTGCGCTGGAAGTCGGCGGCCTGGTTCCAGTGCGTGGTGGCGGTGGCGCCGTCGAGCAGCCCGACGGCGGCGAGCACATAGGCGGCGGTGCAGATCGAGACGATCCGAACGTCGGGCTCGAGCCGTGCGATCGCCTCGGGCAACCCCGCGGGCAGCCACTCCGCGTCCGACTCCGCCCCGCAACCGATGAACGGCGGGATGACGATGGTGTCGGCGGTGTACAGGGCGGTCAGATCCTGCTCGACCGCGATGGTGAAATCCGCGTTGCTGCGCACAGGGCGGCCGTCGAGCGTGCAGGTGATGATCTCGTAGAGCGGCGTGCCGTCGGTGTCGAAGGCGGTGCCGAAGATCCGCGCCGGGATGCTCAATTCGAAGGGGTAGACCCCGTCCAGGGCCAGAACGACTACCCGATGCATGGCAAGATCCTTGCACATATTGGCCTGCTTGCCACTCGCTGGCAGCGCGGCGCTGCGGAATTCTGTTCTCGGCGCGGCGGATTCATCCGGAATCCGCCCCGATGACCAGGAGATATGACGATGCTTGCGATCGGTCAGGACGAGTTCGGCGGCCCCGAGGTACTACGGGTGACCGAGGCGGACAAGCCGGTTCCCGGGGTGGCCGAGGTGCTGGTGCGGGTGCACGCGACCTCGGTCAATCCGACCGATGTGTGGCACCGGCTGCTCGGCGGCCTGGTCGGGCGGATCGTGCCGCTCGGCTGGGATGTCTCCGGTGTGGTCGAGGCGATCGGCCCGGGCGTCACCCTGTTCCAGCCCGGCGACGAGGTCTTCGGCATGCCCCGGCATCCGCTGCCCGCGGGCACCTACGCCGAGTACGTCACCTCGCCGGCCCGGCATCTGGTCCGCAAGCCGGCCGCCCTGACCCACGCCGAGGCCGCGGCCCTGCCGCTGGTGGCGATGACCGCCTGGCAGGCGCTGGTCGACGTGGCCGAGGTGCGGCCCGGCCAGCGGGTGCTGATCCACGCGGCGGCCGGGGGCGTGGGGCATGTGGCGGTGCAGATCGCCAAGGCGCGGGGCGCGTACGTCATCGGCACCGCGAGCACCGCCAATCAGGAGTTCGTGCGCGGCCTGGGCGCGGACGAGGTAATCGATTACACCGCGGTCGATTTCGCGGAGGCGGTGTCGGAGGTGGATGTGGTCCTCGACGCCATCGGCGGCGAGTACGGACCACGCTCGCTGCGCACGCTGCGGCCGGGCGGAATCGTGGTGTCGCTGGCCTCGCCCGCCGAGCTGCAACTCGCGGAACTCGCTCGGCCGCAAGGCAAGCGAGCGCGGTTCATGGCGGTCGAAGCCGATCTGCACGGGCTGCGCGAGATCGCGGCGCTGGTGGAGTCCGGGTTGTTGCGGGCGCACGTCGACACCGCGCTGCCGCTCGGCGAGGTGGTCAAGGCGCACGAGCTCATCGCCGGTGGTCGCACCGTCGGAAAGGTCGTGCTCACCCTCGACTGAGCGCCGCGTCGTCCCGGCCGGGAACGCCGGGACGACCCGAACTCAGAACTTGTACGTGACGCCGGTCAGCCGCTCGGATTCTTCCCACAGCCGCCGCCACAGCTCCCGGTCCTGGGAGAGCTTGCTCGACGGGGACGGCTCCACCGGCCCCTGGCTCTGCATCAATCGCGCCGGGCCCCAATAGGTTTCGGGGTCGGCGTCCGGCATGGTCGCCGCGAAGAGGGTGGAGTGGGCGGCCTTGGCCGGCGCGTGCCCGATCAGCCGGATGAAGGGCTTGCTGACCAGGTCCAGCGGAGTCTCGGTGCGGGCGAACAGGTCCGTGGCCGACACGCCGGGGTGCACTCCGTAGGAGCGCTTGGCCGAACCGGCCTCGCCGAGGCGGCGCTGCAGTTCGCGGGCGAACATCAGGTTCGACAGCTTGGCCTGGGCATAGGCCAGATTCCGCTGGTAGCGCCGGTTTTCGTAGTTCAGGTCGTCGACCCAGAACTTGGGGGTCTGCTTGTGCGCGATGCTGGCCAGGGTGACCACCCGGTCGCCGATCCGGTCGAGCAGCAGGCCGGTGAGCGCGAAGTGCCCGAGATGATTGACACCCCACTGGGTTTCGAAGCCGTCCTTGGTGCGCGAGAACGGGACGTTCATCAGGCCCGCGTTGTTGACCAGCACGTCGAACTCGCCGGAGGTCTCGGCGAATTTGCGGACCGAATCCAGGTCGGCCAGGTCCAGTGTCGCGGTGCGTACGTCACCGGGAATGCTGTCGGCGACCGACTTGGCCTTTTCCGCGTTGCGGCAGGCCATGATGACGGTCGCGCCCTTGGCCGCCAGGACTTTGGTGGTCTCCGTGCCCAGTCCCCCGTTCGCGCCGGTGATGACAAAGGTGCGCCCGGTCTGATCCGGGATCTGTGTTGGTTTCCACGCCATGGGCCAACCTTACTCCGGAGTAAGTTCCGGGGGAAGAGCGCGGGGGGATTGACTCAGACAATACGCGTCAGAACGGCTGGGTACCGTGAAGCTCGTGACAACCGTGGGCAGGCAATACGGCGGACGCGCCGTCACCGAACGCAAGGCCGAACGCCGGCTCCGGTTCCTCGACGCCGCGACCAGGATCTTCGCCGAGCGCGGCTACACCGACTGCTCGCTGGCCGACGTCTGCGCCGCCGCCGGATTGTCCAAGCGCCAGTTCTACGAGGAGTTCCAGACCCGCGAGGACGTGCTGGTCGCGGCCTACGACCGGATCCAGGACGAAGCCGCTTCCGCGGTGATCGCCGCTGTCCGCGAACTGGATTCGGCCGCGCACGCGCAGGCCGCGATGCACACGGCGATGTCGGCCTACCTCGGCTCGATCGGTTCGGACGCGTTCCGCGCCAAGGTCGCGTTCATCGAGGTGGTCGGGGTCAGCGAGCAGATGGAGAAGCACCGGCGCGCCCGCCGGCACAAATGGGCCGCGCTGCTCGAAGCGGTCGTGATCCCGCGCGTCACCCCCGGCGGCCACCTGCGCGGCGGCACCCACCTGGGCGCCGCCGCCCTGATCGGCGCGATCAACGGGCTGAGCAGCGAATGGCTGCTGGCCGACCCGCGCCCGCCGATCGACGTGCTGGTCGACCTGCTGGTCCCGCTCTCGATCGCGCTGATCGAGCCCTCGGCGTAGCTCAGCCCAGCATGTCGGCCAGGTTGCGCGCCCGGCTCGGCTGCCGCAGCTTGCCGAGCGCCTTGGCCTCGAGCTGGCGGATCCGCTCTCGCGAGACGCCCAGCGCGGTGCCCACCTGCTCCAGGGTGCGGGCCTCGCCGCGGTCCAGGCCGAACCGCAGCAGGATCACTTCGCGCTCCCGATCGCTCAGGGTCGCGAGCACCGCGTCGAGCCGGCCCCGGATCTGCCCGGCCGCAACCAGTTCGGCCGGGTCGGGGGCGGCGTCGGCGATCAGGCTGCCGAGTTCGGTGTCGTCTTCGCTGCCGACCGGGGTGTGCAGCGAGATCGGGGTGCGGCCGTGCCGCAGGACCTCTTCGACCTGCGCCGTGGGCAGGTCGAGTTCGGTGGCGATCTCGGCCGGGGTGGCGACGCGGCCCAGTTGCTGCGACAGCGTGCGCTGGGCCCGGGTGACCCGATTGAGCACCTCCACCACGTGCACCGGAATGCGAATGGTGCGGCCCTGGTCGGCCAGCGCCCGCCCGATCGCCTGGCGGATCCACCAGGTCGCGTAGGTGGACAGCTTGAGCCCGCGTTCGGCCTCGAACTTCTCGATGGCGCGGATCAGCCCGAAGGTGCCCTCCTGCACCAGGTCCAGCAGCGACATACCGGTCGGCAGCGGGTAGCGCTTGGCGATCGAGACGACCAGGCGCAGGTTCGCCTCGACCATGTGCTCCTTGGCGCGGTTGCCGGTGGTCACCGTGCGGCGCAGCTCGCGCCGGGTCGCGGTATCGAGTTCGGCTCCGGCGGCGGCACTCTCGTCCAGGCGCTGCTGGGCGGCCAGCCCGGCCTGGATGTAGCCCGCCAGCTCGACCTCCTCGCCGGCGGTGAGCAACGGCGTGCGCCCGATGGCGCGCAGGTAATCCTTGACCGGGTCTTCGCTGACCGCGCCGGTGGTCGGGGCGAGGCGGCGGTTGGTGGCGCAGAACTGAGGCATCCGAAGGCCTTTCGATCGTGGAGCGGGCATCGGCGGGGTCGTCGCGCGGATCAGTGCCAGGTAGAAGCACTCCGGGGCCCGGAATATTCCGCTCGGTGCCGCCGGCTCCGGCGGCGAAGACAAAATTAGATCAGACCTAAAAATATGTCAAGTATAAATTTAGGACGAATTCGGCTAGGCTGCGTGGCATGACCGAACCGGGCCTCCGCGCGCGCAAGAAACAGCAGACCAGGGACAGCATTTCGCAGCAGGCCACGCTGCTGTTCCTGGAGCGCGGCTTCGACAAGGTGACGATCGCGGAGGTGGCCGCGGCCGCCGACGTCGCGAAGATGACCGTGACCAACTACTTCCCGCGCAAGGAGGACCTGGCGCTGGATCTGGGGCCGGTGTTCGTCGAGCAGCTCGCCCGGACGGTGCGGGAGCGGGCGCCGGGGGAGTCCGCGCTCGCGGCCCTGCGTCGCGCGTATCTGGCGGCGGCGGCCGGGCGGGACCAGGTCGTCGGATTCTCCGGGCCCGCGTTCGCGCAGCTGATCGCCGACAGTCCGGCATTGGTCGCCCGGCTGCGCGAATTCCACGAGGAGCGCGAGGCGGCGCTGGCTCGCGCGCTCGCGGCGGAGACCGCGGCCGCGCCCACCGATATCGCGCCGCGCGTCGCGGCCGCGCAGCTCGCCGGGGTGCACCGGGTGCTGTTCGACGAGACCGTGCGCCGCACGCTCGCCGGCGAATCCGACGAGGACATCGCCGCCGCGCTCACCGGCTACATCGCCGAGGCCTTCGGCGCTCTCGCCCCGGCGCTGGACCGGTACGCGGTGCGCCCCGGCTGACGATTAGCTGCCGTGTCGCTGGCGGTCCATGATGGCGGCATCAGACCATACTGTGCGCATGACCGAGGCAGTTGCTGTCGCCGAGAAGTCCGCCCCGGAAGCGCTCAGTCGCGGCCGGATCAATCTCATCTTCGGCACCATCGTGCTGGGCATGCTGATGGCCGCGCTGGACCAGACGATCGTGTCGGCGGCCCTGCCCAGCATCGTCGCGGACCTCGGCGGCGCGGGGCACATGGCCTGGGTGGTCACCGCCTACATGCTCACCGAGGCGGTCGCGACGGCCTTGGCGGGCAAGCTCGGTGACCTGTTCGGCCGCAAACTGGTCTTCCAGGTCAGCGCGGTCATCTTCATCGCCGGTTCGGCGCTGGCCGGCCTGTCGAACGACATGGTGCTGCTGATCGTGGCCCGCGGCATCCAGGGCATCGGCGCCGGCGGCCTCATGGTGACCGCGATGGCGCTGATCGCCGACACCATCCCGCTGCGCGAACGCGGCAAGTATCAGGGCGCGCTGGGCGCGGTCTTCGGCGTCACCACCGTCGTCGGTCCGACCCTGGGCGGTTTGTTCACCGACCACGGCAGCTGGCGCTGGTGTTTCTACGTCAACGTGCCGATCGCGATCATCATGATCGTGCTCGCGGCCCGGACCATCCCGCACGTGCGTGCCGTCGCCCGGCCGATCATCGACTACGCCGGCATCGGCCTGGTCGCG
This sequence comes from Nocardia sp. NPDC050712, assembly GCF_040654295.1. Classification (NCBI taxonomy): domain Bacteria; kingdom Bacillati; phylum Actinomycetota; class Actinomycetes; order Mycobacteriales; family Nocardiaceae; genus Nocardia; species Nocardia sp. NPDC050712. The sequence goes on along the minus strand of NZ_JBFAHT010000004.1, from coordinate 976,135 downwards.
GCCGGCGTCTCCTGCCTGATCCTCGGACTGGAGTTCGGCGGGCAGGAATACCCGTGGGGCTCTTGGCAGATCATCGCCCTGTTCGTGGCGTCGGCGGTGCTGCTGGCGGCCTTCGTCGCCGTCGAACTGCGGGCCCGCGAACCGATGCTGCCGATGAAGTTGTTCCGCAGCAACGTCTTCACGGTCTGTTCGATCCTGAGCTTCATCGTCGGCTTCGCGATGATCGGCTCGATGACCTTCCTGCCCGCCTATTTCCAGTATGTGGACGGTGTGTCGGCCACCATGTCGGGTGTGCGCACGCTGCCGCTGGTGGTGGGCCTGATGTTCACCTCGATCCTGTCCGGTCAGGTGGTCGCGAAAACCGGCCGCTACAAATACTTTCCGATCGTCGGCACCGGTGTGATGGCGGTCGGCCTGTTCCTGATGTCGACGATGGGCCGGTCCACCGGCACCTGGCGGGAATCGCTGTACATGCTGGTGCTCGGCATGGGCATCGGCCTGTCCATGCAGGTGCTCACCATCGTGGTGCAGAACACCGTGCCCTATGCGGATCTGGGCACCGCGACCTCGGGCGTCACCTTCTTCCGCACGCTGGGCAGCGCGTTCGGCGCCACGGTGTTCGGGACCCTGTACAACAATCAGCTGACCCCGAATCTGGGCCGGGCGCTGGCGGAATCGCCCGGGGTCTCGCCCGGCGTCGCCGCGAATCCCGAAGCGCTGCGCAATCTTCCGATCGAGCAGTCCGCCCCGATCATCGACGCCTACGCGATGTCCATCGACTACGTGTTCAAGTGGGTGGTGCCGGTCGCGATCATCGGATTCCTGGTGGCCTGGTTCCTGAAGCAGGTGCCGTTGCGCGACAGCATCCGCGGCGGGGCCACCGATGTGGGCGAGGGCTTCTCGATGCCGGACCACTCGGATCGAGTGGCGCTGCTGGAGCGGTCGGTGGGCGCCACCATGCGCAAGGCGCACGCCGACGGCGGCTCGGTCGGCGCGGTCATCCTCTCGGACGCGGGCAGCGATCTGAGTCGCGGCCAGGCCTGGGCGCTCGGGCAGATCTATCTGCACAACCGGATTCGCGGCGGCGCGAGCATCGAGTCGATCGCCAAGGCGCACAAGGTGCCGGGCGAGATCGTCGAGCCGGTGTTGCTGACCATGATCGGCGCGGGCTACGTCGACGCCGACGACGGGAATCTGGACCTGACCGTCGCCGGGCGGGCCGAGGTGGATCGGGTGCATCACGCCTGGCGGCGCTGGCTCAGCGGCCGGATCGACGATCTGGACGATCGCGATCCGGTGGACAGCGCGCTGCTGGACGAGGCGCTGGACAACATCGCCCGGAAGTTGCTCGATGACCAGCTGGAACACGACGTCGTGCGGGTCTGACCGCGCTCGCTCGAATACTTGTGGCCGAATACTCGTAGACGTATACTCGTCTACGAGTAAGGAGGTGCAATGGCTACCAAGCGCAAGGTCAACAATCTGCTGGCATTGGCAGTGCTGTCGGTCATCGTGGAACGGCCGATGCACCGCTACGAGATCGCCTCGAAGCTGAAAGAGCGCGGCAAAGACCGCGACATGGACATCAAGTGGGGCTCGCTCTATACGGTCGTGCAGAACATGGCCAAGGCGGGCTTCCTGGAGGAGATCGGCAGCGAACGCGATGGCGCCCGCCCGGAACGGGTGATCTACCGGATCACCGAGGCCGGGCGCGCCGAAATGCGGGAGTGGACCACCGAGCTGATCGCCGATCCGGAGCTGGAGGCGACGCGGTTCACCGCGGGGCTGTCCATTCTGGGCGTGCTGCCCCCGGATCTGGTGATCGAGCTGCTCGGCCATCGCATCGCGGCCCTGGAGCAGAACATCGCCGAGGTCCGGCGTGAGCTGGCCGAGCTGGCCGGCGGCCTGCCCCGGCTGTTCACCGTCGAGACCGAATACGGCCTGGCGATGCTGGACGCCGAGCTGCGGTGGACGCGGTCCTTCCGCGCCGAGCTCGTCGAGGGTACCTTCCCCGACCTGGGCTTCTGGCGTCGCATGCACGTCGAGAACATCGATCCGGCCGAAGTCTTCGAGCTGGTGGAAAGGGGGGAACTGCCAGAGTAGATCGGCGCCTCGCGCTCGGGGCGCGTGCAAGACCCAGGCCCGGCGGCGGTGCGGCAACACCACCGCCGAGCCCGAGAAAACCGTCTCGAACCGTGCCCGCATACGCACACCCGGCCCAAGGTTTGGCAACCACAGGATAGACCGGGTGGCGGCAGGACGGTTTCGGGGAACCTCGACCGACCTGATTTGGAGTACAACCATGTCCACCACACGTTCCGCACTGGTGATCGGCGGCGGCATCGCCGGCCCGGTCGCCGCGACCGCACTGCGCAAGGCGGGCATCGACGCCCGTGTCTTCGAGGCCTATCCCGGCCCCGCCTTCAATATCGGCAGCGGCCTGGCGCTGGCGCCCAACGGTCTGGCCGCCCTCGAGGTGGTCGGCGCCGGAGATCGGGTGCGCGACATCGCGTTTCCCATCACCGGCATGGCCCTCTCGGTCGGCGGCAAACAGCACTCGGTGCCCAATCTGGCCGATACCGAGCCGCTGCAACTGGTCGATCGCAGCGAGTTGCACAACCTGCTGCACGATCACGCGACCGCCGCCGGTGTGCCGTTCGAATACAACAAGCGCCTGGTGCGCGTCCAGGAGAGCGCCGACGGCGTCACCGCGCACTTCGCCGACGGCAGCAGCGCCACCGCCGACGTGCTCATCGGCGCGGACGGCATCCGGTCGACCGTGCGGGGATTGATCGACCCGAACGCGCCGGGCCCGGATTACACCGGGATGCTCGGTTTCGGCGCGATGGTCGACTGCGAGCTGGACGTCGAACCGGGCACCATGGTCTTCGCGTTCGGCAAGCAGGCCTACTACCTGTACGGCGCGCTCGACGACGGCCGGGTCATGTGGGGCGCGAATCTGCCCAGCAAGCAGTATCTTTCGCTGACCGAGGCGCGGGCGCTGCCGCCCGAGCACTGGCTGCGGATCCTGCGCGAGACCTACAGCGACGATGCGGCGGGCGGTGCGCTGGTGCGCGCGACCACCGCCGCGAACCTGGAGGTCGCCGGCGCGCTGCACATCATGCCGCCGGTGCCGCGCTGGCACCGGGGCCGCCTCGTCCTGGCGGGCGATTCGGTGCACGCGCCGTCCAACAGTTCCGGGCAGGGTGCCTCGATGGGCATCGAGAGCGCGATCCAGCTGGCGCGCTGCCTGCGGGATCTGCCGCACGAGCAGGCCTTCCGGGTCTACGAGCAGCTGCGGCGCGCCCGCGTGGAAGGCATCGCCAAGCGCGCCGCGAAGATCAATCACAGCAAGACCCCCGGCCCGGTGGCCCGCAAGATGATGAATCTGGTGATGCCGGTGATGTTCAAGATGATGGATCAGGAGAAGCAGCTCGGCGCCGAGCAGCGCTACCGGATCGATTGGGACGCAACGGTATCCGCGGATCTCCTCGCCGCTTGATCCGATGTCGCCGGTCGTGGGCCCGTCCGCCGCCGGCGACATCGCCGCACCCCCTGGGGTGGGAAATCGTTCACCCCCGGGGGTCGGGTGCACCAGCACTGGGGGTCCTGTCGAGAGGGCTCTGAACAGGGGAAATTAGAAGTCGTACAGCAAGAACGGAACGACTTCGGAGGAACACCTCATGAACACCGCAACCCTCGCCCAGAACCGCACCGGCGCTGCTCGGCAGGCCACCGCGGTGTCCACCCTCGACGCCGACCGCGACTACCTGGACCGCTGGTCCAACCGCCTGGCCCGGGTCCTGCTGGCCCGCGGCGCCGCACCCGGCACCCGCATCGCCGTCGCGGTCGAACCGTCCGTCGAGTTCGTGGTGACCCGCTGGGCGATCGAGAAGATCGGCGCCACCGCGGTTTCCGCCGCCTCGGCCGCATTCGGTGGCCGCCTCGGCGTCACCACCAAGGAGGAGCGCGGTGCGCTCACCGACACGATCGACTGGCTGGTGCTCGACGATCGTTCGACGCTGCTGGGCTATCTGACCGGGTCCGACGCCCCGATCACCGAGGCCGACCTGTTCCACATCCCCCAGGCCTGCTGAGCCGAACGGGCGGACACTCCGGTCCGCCCGTTTTCGCGTGCTGCCGGACCAGTCGGTTTCAAGCCCGAATTGCTCCCCGCTGAGCGCATTTCAAGTTATCCGCGACTCGCCGCGAGATAGACTCCCGAGGAAAGAAATACTGCGCACGCTGGTCGAATTCCCCGCCGCGAGCCACGATCCCGCGCGATCGGGCAGGCTGGCCGGCGGTCGACTGCGCGCCCGCCGAGCAGCGGCGCGGCGCGCGTTCTGTCTGTCCTCACTGGCTATCTCCTGAACTTCCAGGAACTTCTATGCGATCCCACTCGCCGATCGCGCCGGATCAGTTGCCCGCCGGTGCGTTTCCGCTGTCCGCAGCCCAGCGTGGCATCTGGTTCGCCCAGCACTTCGCGGGCGACACCGCCATCTCCATCGCGCAGTACGTCGAATTCGCCGGCCCGGTCGACGTCGAGTTGCTCGCCGATGTCGCCCGTCAGGCCGGCCGGGAATTCGGTACCGGGTACGTGCGCCTGATCGAGGTCGACGGCTTTCCGTACCAGCTCGTCGATACCGGCCAAGACGACACGATTCCGGTGCTCGACCTGCGCGGGGAAGCCGATCCGGTAGCGGCGGCGCAGGCCTGGATGAGCGCGGAATACAGCGCGCCCCTGGATCTGCTGCGCGACCCGCTCGGCTGCTACGTGCTGCTGCGGCTGGCCGAGGACCACTGGTATTGGTATCAGCGGATTCACCACATCGTGCTGGACGGGTTCGGCGCGATGACGATGCTGCAGCGCACCGCCGAGCTGTACAACGCGGCGCTGGCCGGGCCGGACCAGCCGGCGAACAAGGCCGAGGATCTGCGCAAGATCATCGACAGCGATGTGGCATACCGGGATTCGCCGCGCTTCCAGGCCGACGGCCAGTATTGGCGCGAGCATCTCGCGGGCATGGCCGAGCCGGTCAGCCTGGCCGGCCGGGCCGCCGACGTGGACGCGCACCCGCGGGTCGCCGCCGGCGAATTGCCCGCCGACACCGCCGAATTGCTCGACGGTGTGGCGAAAGCGGAGAACTCCAGCATCGCGCCGATCGTGGTCGCGGCCTTCGGCGCCTACCTGGGCGCCATGACCGGTGCGCCGGAAGTGGTGCTGAGCCTGCCGGTTTCGGGCCGGACCACGGCCTCGCTGCGGCGCTCCGGCGGCATGGTCGCCAATGTCGTGCCGCTGCGGCTGAGCATGCGGGCCGCGATGACGGTCGGCGAGTTCATCCGGGCCGCGCAGGGCGAGCTGACCTCGGCGCTGCGCCGGCAGCGCTACCGCCAGGAGGACATCGTCCGCGACCTCGGCTGGGCGGTGGACGAGGGCGCCTCCTTCGGGCCGACGGTGAACCTGATGATGGTGGACACCCGGATCGAGCTCGGCGAGGTCACCGGGCGGATGCATGTGCTCACCTCCGGCATGATCGACGACCTGTTCCTCAACCTGTATCCCGGTGTGGGCGCGCAGAGTACGCACATCGACTTCCAGGCCAACCCGAACCTGTACGGCGCGCACGAGCTGGCCGGCCAGCACCGGCGGTTTCTGGCGTTCTTGAATCGGTTCCTGCTCGCCGGGCCCGACGCGCCGCTGTCGGCGGTGCCGGTGCTGTTCGACGACGAGGTCGCCGAGCTGGTGCCCGCCCGCGGGGCGGCCGATGTGCCCCCGCGGACGCTGCCCGAAATCCTCACCGACGGTGCGGCCTTCGACCCGTCGGCGGTAGCGCTCGTCGCCGGGACGGCGCGGCTGAGCTACCGCGAGGTCGACGAGTACACCAATCGGCTGGCCCGGGTGCTGATCGCGGCCGGCGCGGGTCCGGAACAGACGGTGGCGCTGGCGATTCCGCGGTCGGTGGAATCGGTGCTGGCGATGTGCGCGGTGGCCAAGGCGGGTGCGGCCTTCGTGCCGATCGACCCGGGGTACCCGGCCGACCGGATCGAGTACATGGTGCGCGACAGCGGTGTGGTCACCGGGTTGACGGTGGCGGCCGCGCGCCCCGCGCTGCCCGACCGGGTCTCCTGGCTCACCCTGGACAAATCATCGACGAAACAGCTTATCGCGCAGCAAGATTCGGCGGCGATCACCGATGCCGACCGGCATGCGCGGCTGCACCTCGACCAGCCCGCCTATCTCATCTACACCTCCGGCTCGACCGGCCTGCCCAAGGGCGTCACGGTGACGCACCGCGGACTGGGGAACCTGGTGCACAACTCCGGCACGACCTTCGAGGTGCGCGCCGATTCGGTGGTGGCGCACGCGGTGTCGCCCAGCTTCGACATCTCGATCGAGGAACTGCTGGTGGCCTTCGCCGCCGGCGCGACCGTCGCCGTCGTGCCGCCCGCGGCGTACGCGGGCGCGGAACTCGCCGAAGTGCTGCGCGCGCACCAGGTCACGCACCTGAACGTCACCCCGGCCGTGGTGGCCTCGCTGGATCCGGCCACCCTGCCGGCGCTGCGCACCGTGATCGTCGGTGGTGACGCGTGCCCGCCCGAGCTGGTGGCGCGCTGGGCCGGGCGGCGGCTGCTCAACGGCTACGGCCCGACCGAGACCACCATCACCGTCACGGTGAGCGCGCCGCTGGAACCCCAAGCGCCGGTGACCATCGGCAGCTTGGCCCGCGGCGTCACCGCGGTGGTATTGGACCCGTGGCTGCGGCCGGTGGCGCCCGGCGCGACCGGCGAGCTGTACCTCGGTGGCCCCGCCGTGGCGCGCGGCTACCACCAGCGCAACGGGCTCACGGCGAGCCGCTTCGTCGCGGATCCCTACACGCCCGGTGCACGGATGTACCGCACCGGTGACCTGGTGCGCTGGTGCCGCCGCGCCGAGCGCCTGGAACTGGAGTACGCGGGCCGCACCGACTTCCAGGTGAAGGTGCGCGGCTACCGGATCGAGCTGGGCGAGATCGACGCGGCCCTGCAGCGGCAGCCCGAGATCGGCTTCGCCCTGACCATCGGCGCGAAGAGCCCCGCGGGCGCGACCGCGCTGGTCGCCTATGTGCTGGGCAAGCCCGGTGCCGAAGTACAGCCCGAGGCGCTGAAGGCCGCTGTCGGACAGGAGCTTCCGGCCTACATGGTGCCGTCGGTACTGATGGTTCTCGATCATGTGCCGTTGACTCCCGTCGGCAAGGTCGATCGGCGCGCCTTGCCCGCACCGGATTTCGGCACCCGCGCCGTGGTGCGCCGGGCGCCGTCCACCCCGCGTGAGGAAGTCCTGGCGGCATTGTTCGCGGAGGTCCTCGGCGTGGACGCGGTCGGCGTCGACGACAACTTCTTCGGTCTCGGCGGCGACAGCATCATCTCCATCCAGCTCGTCTCCCGCGCCCGCGCCGCCGGACTGGCGTTCAGCGCCCGCGACGTCTTCGAACGCAAAACCGTTGCCGCACTGGCCGCCGTCGCCACCGAGGCCGCCGACAGCGCGGTGCGGGAACTGCCCGGCGGTGGCATCGGCGTGCTCGAGACCACGCCGATCGTGCACGCCATGCTCGAACAGGGTGATACCTGGCAGCGCTACAGCCAGGCGGTGCTGATCGGCCTGCCCGCGGGCAGCACTCGCGAGCAGCTGATCCCGGCGGTCCAAGCCCTGATCGACCAGCACGATGTCCTGCGCAGCCGGCTGCGGCGCACGGAGGACACCTGGAAATGGATTGTCGCCGAACCGGGTTCGGTCGACGCGGCGGATCTGGTCGACAGCGTGACCGCCGACGTGCGGATGGACGCGGCCGTGGAGCGCGAATTGCAGCGCGCCGCGGACCAACTCGATCCCGCCGCCGGAACGATGGCACGGTTCGTCCTGATCGATCCCTCGGCCGCGGGGGCGGAAACTGCCGCCGGTGGGCCAGTGCTGTGGCTGGTGCTGCATCACCTCGTGACCGACGGCGTCTCGTGGCGAACCCTGCTGCCGGACTTGGCAACCGCTTTCAGCGGTGGGGCGCTCGAACCGGTGGGAACCTCCTATCGGCGGTGGGCGCACGCCAATGTCGAGGAGGCCGAGCGGCGGGCGGCGGAGCTTCCGGTGTGGGAACGCATCGTGGGCACCCCCGATCCGCTGATCGGCGCGCGGGCCGCCGATCCGGCGGTGGATGTGGTCGCCACCATGGCGGAGATAAAGAGCTCGGTGCCCGCCGAGGTGGCGAGCGCTGTGCTCGAGGTGGTGCCGCAGCGGTTCCACTGTGGCGCCGACGATGTGCTGCTGGCCGCGTTGGCGCTGGCGGTCGCCCGCTGGCGTGGGCGCAGCGGCGCGGTGTTCACCCTGGAGGGGCACGGGCGTGAGGAGTCGGTGCTGCCCGGCGCCGATCTCGCGCGCACGGTGGGCTGGTTCACCAGCGTGTATCCGGTCGCGATCGATCTCACGGATGTCGATGTGGCGCAGGCGTTCACCGGCGGCCCGGCGGCCGGAGCGGCGATCAAGGCGGCGAAGGAGCAGTTGCGCGCCGTGCCGGACAAGGGCGTCGGCTACGGCATGCTGCGGTACCTGAATCCCGAGACCGCCGCCGCGCTCGCGGGCACGCCCGCGCCGCAGATCAGCTTCAACTACCTCGGTCGCGCGGCCGGCGGCGCTGACGGCGACTGGCTGCCGCGCCGTTTCGCCGCCACCCAGGACGACCGCGCGCCGCTGGCCGCCGTCATCGATATCAACGCGATCATGGGTGCCTCGGCTCTCGAAATCACCTGGGGCTACGCCTCGGAAATCCTGAGCGAGGCGGACGTCCGCGAGCTGGCGGACCTGTGGGCGGCAGCGCTCACGGCGCTCACCCGGGCGGAGGCGGCTGGGCACACCCCGTCCGACTTCCCGCTGACCCCGGTGACGCAGGCGCAGATCGACGGCTGGGAACGCACCTACCCGAATCTCGCCGACGCGTGGCCGCTTTCGCCGTTGCAGTACGGGCTGCTGTTCCACGCCATGTACGACACCGACACCGCCGACGGCTACACCGTGCAAACCCGGCTCACCCTGGCCGGTCACGTCGACGCGCCGCGATTGCGCGCCGCCGCGCAGGCGTTGGTCGATCGGCACGAGAATCTGCGCGTCGCCTTCGTCGAAACCGCGGACGGCCCGAAGCAACTGGTGCTCGGCGCCGCCGAGGTGCGCTGGCGCGAACTGGATCTGCGCCACCTGGCCGAACCCGCCGCGCGGCAGCGGGAACTGGAGCGCACCCTCGCGGTGGACGCGAGCAGCCGCTTCGATCTGACCTGCCCGCCGCTGCTGCGGTTCCTGCTGATCCGCGGCGACGAGGAAACCTACACGCTGCTGATGACCAATCACCATGTGGTGCTCGACGGCTGGTCGACGCCGCTGCTGGTGCGGGAGCTGCTGACGATGTACATCGCGGCGGCCGCGGGCGCCGCGATGGCCGAGGTCCTGCCGCCCGCACCCTCCTACCGGGGCTTCCTGTCGTGGTTGGCGGCGGGCGAGGCCGCGGGGTCCGCGTCGATCGACGCGTGGAAGCTGGCGCTGGACGGGGTCGACGCGCCGACCCGGGCCGTGCCGAGCCTGGCCGGGGTGGAGTCCACCGCATCCGGCATGGTGTCGGCCGACCTGCCCGCCGACCTGATCGCGCGGCTGGAGGCCACGACCCGGGAAGCGGGCGCCACCACGAACACCGCCGTGCAGGCGGCGTGGGCGCTGCTGCTGGTGATGCTGACCGGGCGCACCGACGTGGTGTTCGGCGGCACCGTGTCGGGCCGGCCGCCGCAGCTGGCCGGGGTCGAGGACATGGTGGGGTTGTTCATCAACACGCTGCCGGTGCGGGTCCGCCTGGATCCGGCCGAGCGGGTGGCGGATCTGCTGGCGCGGTTGCAGTCCGAGCAGGCGCGCCTGCTCGATCACCAGCAGGTCGGGCTGGCCGAGATCCACCAGGCGGTGGGCCTGGCCGAATTGTTCGACACCCTGACCGTTTTCGAGTCGTACCCGATCGATCGGGAGACCCTGTCGCGATCACTGGATATCGCGGGCATGCGCGTGCTCGACGTCGAGGGGACCGACGCGACGCCGTACCCGTTGAACCTCATGGTGATTCCGCTGCACGGCGCGCCCGGCCAGCGGGACACCCTGCGGATCACCGTGAAGTATCTGGCCGATCATTTCGCGGCGGCCGACGCGACCCGCCTGCTGGACCGATTCGTGTTGCTGCTCCGGCAGATCGCCGAGCAGCCGGGTGCGCGAGTAGCCCGGCTACAGCACTGTGACCGTGCCGAGCGGGCGCGGCTGCTGCCGCGCCGGGGCGCGGAGTCGGTGCCGCAGCGCACCATGCCCGAGATCCTGAGCGCGGGCGCGGCGATCGACCCGGACGCCATCGCGGTCAGCCTGGACGGCGCGGCCATGACCTACGGCGAACTCGACGCCTGGTCCAACCGGTACGCCCGGGTGCTGCTGCGCCGCGGCGTCGGCGCGGAAGTGTTCGTGGTGCTGGCACTGACCCGGTCCATCGAATCGGTGGTCGCGGTGTGGGCGCTGGTGAAGACCGGCGCGGCGTTCCTGCCGCTGGACCCGAACTATCCGGTGGAGCGGATCGAGCACATCCTCACCGACTCCAAGGCGCCGATCGGGGTCACGGTGCACGCCACCGGCGAGACGCTGCCCGGCAGCATCGACTGGCTGCTGCTCGACGAGCTCAACACCATCCGCCGGGTGATGACGGTGCCGGCCGACCCCATCACCGATGCCGAACGCGGCGGCGCGATCCGGATGGATCAGACCGCCTACCTCATCTACACCTCGGGCTCGACCGGCAAGCCCAAGGCGGTGCTGCTCAGCCACCGCGGCGTCGCGAATCTCGTGACAGCACAGCGGGAAACGCTGGCGCTGGACGCCACCGCCCGGGAATTGCAGGTGGCCTCGCCGAGTTTCGACGCCTCGGTCTTCGAGATGCTGTGCGCGCACGGCATGGGCGGGCACCTGGTGCTCTCGCCGCCGGAGGTCTACGGCGGCGCCGAACTCGAACAGCTGCTGCGCGCGCAACGGGTCACCCACGCGGTGATCACGCCGTCGGTGCTGGCCACCATGGATCCGCGGGATCTGCCCGACCTGCGGGTGCTCTCGGTCGCGGGTGAGGCGGCCGGCGCCGAGCTGACCGCGCAGTGGTCGGCGGGCCGTCGCATGCTGAACCTCTACGGCCCCACGGAATTCAGCATCTGGGCGACCGGCCCGGGCGAACTGCGGGCCGGTGAACCGGTGACCATGGGCGGGCCGATCCGCGGCGCCGAGCTGATGGTGCTGGACGGCTGGTTGCGGCCGGTGCCGGTGGGTGTCGAAGGCGAGCTGTATCTGGCCGGACCCGCCATCGCGCGCGGCTACTTCAACCGGTTCGCCATGACCGCGGCCCGCTTCATCGCCAATCCCTTCGCCGAGCCGGGGGAGCGGATGTACCGCACCGGCGACATGGTGCGCTGGGTGCTGCGCGACGGCGCGCTGGAACTGGAATACCTGGGGCGCAGTGATTTCCAGGTCAAAATCCGCGGCTTGCGGATCGAGCTCGGCGAGATCGACGCGGTCCTCGGAGCCGACGACGAGGTGGAGTACGCGGCCACGATCGGCATGCCCGGACCCGGTGGCGAGACCGTGCTGGTGTCCTATGTGGTGCCGACCCAGGACTGGCGTGAATCCGTCTCCGAGGGCACGGAATTCGACACCGAGCGGCTGCGCAACCGGGTCGCCGGGAAACTGCCCGGCTACATGGTGCCCGGCTATCTGCTCGTCCTGGACGACGTGCCGCTGACACCGGTCGGCAAGCTCGATCGAAAAGCGTTGCCGATCCCGGACTTCGAGAGCTACCAGCGCCGCTACCTCGCGCCGCGCACCCCGGTGGAGCAGGCGGTCGCCGACGTCTTCGCCGATGTCATCGGCAGCGACCGGGTCAGCATCGACCAGTCCTTCTTCGAACTCGGCGGCAACTCGCTCAGCGCGACGCGGGTGGTCGCCCGGGTGAACGCGGCACTCGGCTCCACCATCGCGCTGCGCGATCTGTTCGACGCGCCGACCGTGGCGCGGCTGGCGAGCCGGATCGTTCCCGCCGCCGCGGGCGCCCGGGCCCGCTTCGCCCTGGCCCCGCGGATCCGGCCCGACCGGATCCCGCTGTCCCCGGCGCAACAGCGCATGTGGGTGCTCAACCAGCTCGAACCCGGCTCCGCCGCCTACAACATCGCGGTCGCGCTGCGCCTGACCGGCGACCTCGACGCGGCCGCCATGCACCGCGCGCTGACCGAGGTGGTGCGGCGGCACGAAAGTCTGCGCACCATGTACCCGGCCGACGCCGAAGGCCCACGCCAGGTGATCGTCGGAACCGAGGTGGCGGCACCGGAACTGGTGGCCGTCGCGACCGAAGACGGTGCGCCGCTGGCCGATCGGATCAACCGGCTGGCCGGCGTCGGCTTCGACCTCGCCACCGAGCCGCCGCTGCGGGTCGGCTTGTTCCGGGTAGCGGAGACGGTGCACGTGGTGGTGCTGGTGGTGCACCACATCAGCGCCGACGGCGCGTCGATGGCACCGCTGGCGACCGACCTGATGACGGCCTACGCCGCCCACGCGTTCGGCGACGGCGGTGCGTTGGCCGCACTTCCGGTGCAGTACGCCGACTTCGCGCTGTGGCACCGCGACCTGCTCGGCGCCGAGTCGGACCCGGAGTCGCTGGCGGCGAGCCAGATTCGGCACTGGACCGACGCGCTGGCAGGTGCCCCGGATCTGCTGGAACTGCCCGGTGACCGGCCGCGTCCCGCGGTGCAGTCGATGCGGAGCGCGGATCTGGATTTCGCGGTCGACGCGGATCTGCATCGCGGTGTGGTGGAACTCGCTGCCGCACAGGACGTCAGCGTGTTCATGGTGGTGCACGCGGCGCTCGCGGTATTGCTGGCGCGGCTCGGCGGCACCGATGATGTGGTGATCGGGACCGCCGTCGCCGGTCGCGGTGAGGCGGCGCTCGACGACATGGTCGGGATGTTCGTGAATACCCTGGCGCTGCGCACGCGGGTCGACCCGAACCTGGGGTTCGGTGAATTCCTCGGTGCGGTCCGTACTTCGGATCTGGAGGCATTCGGGAACGCCGATGTGCCGTTCGAACGCATGGTGCAGGTACTGAATCCGGCGCGGACGACCGCACACCATCCGATCTTCCAGGTGTCGCTGTCGCTGCAGAATTTCGTGGAACCGATCCTGGAGCTGCCGGGACTGCGGGTCGGGGTCGAAGACCTGGAACGGTCGGCGGGTCAGTTCGATCTGGCCTTCGACCTGCGCGAGCGTTTCGCCGGGGCGGAACCCGGCGGCATCGAGGGTGTCCTCACCTACGCGACCGATCTCTTCGACGCCGCGACCGTGGCGTCCTTCCTGGCGCGGTGGCGGCGCGTGCTGGCCGCGATCGTCGCCGAACCCGAGATCGCCCTGGCCGATATCGATCTGCTGGACCCGGCCGAACGCGCCGAGCTGGTGCCGGTGCGCGGTCCCGAGACCTCGGGGACGGTGACACTGCCGCGATTGCTCGGTGATTCGGCCGCGCGCTACGCCGATCGTCCCGCGCTCGTATCCGCCGGTGCCACCACGACCTACGGTGACCTCGACGCTCGCTCGAACCAGCTCGCCAGGCTGCTGATCGCCGCCGGTGTCGGCCCGGAAACCGTGGTGGCGCTGGGACTTACCCGCGGCGTCGACCTGCTGACCGGCCTCTGGGCGGTGGCCAAGGCCGGAGCCGCCTTCCTGCCGGTCGACCCGAAGCATCCCGTCGACCGCATCGATCACATGCTCACGGATTCCGGTGCGGTGCTGGGACTTACCGTTGCCGCGCACCGGGACGCGCTCGCGGCCAGCGGACAGTGGCTGGTACTCGACGATCCGGCGTTCGCCCAGCAGTGGCGCGGTGCGGACCGCACGGCATTGCCGCTGAACGTTGTCCGGCCGGACCAGCCGGCCTGGATGATCTACACCTCGGGCTCCACCGGCACGCCCAAGGGCGTCACCGTCACCCACCGCGGCATCGCCGATGTGGTTGTCGCACAGCGCGAAGCGATGGGCTTGGACGAGCACTCCCGGGTCCTCCAGGTGGCCTCGCCGAGCTTCGACGCGTCGGTGTTCGAAGCGCTGATGGCCTTCGGATCCGGCGGCGCCTCGGTGATCGCGCCGCCCGAGGTGTTCGGCGGCGACGCACTCACCGAACTGCTCGACGCCGAACAGGTCACCCACGTGGTGATCACACCGTCGGCCCTGGCGACGGTGAACCCCGCGCAGGTCGCCAGCGTGCGGGTGCTCGCGGTGGCCGGCGAGGCGGTCGGAGCGGAACTGGTCGAACGCTGGACCGGGACCGCCGGTCGCACCATGGTGAATCTCTACGGTCCGACCGAATTCACGATCTGGGCAACGGGTTCGGTGGGGCTGTCGGTGGATCGGCCGGTCACCATCGGCGGGCCGATCCGCGGTGCGGCCGCCCTGGTGCTCGACGACCGGCTGCGCCCGGTCCCGCTCGGGGTGGCGGGTGAGCTGTATCTCGCGGGCCCGGCACTGGCGCGGGGGTACCACGCGCGCCCCGATCTGAACGCCGCGCGCTTCGTCGCCAATCCCTTCGGGGACGCGGGCGAACGGATGTACCGCACCGGCGACCTCGTGCGCTGGACCCGTGCCGCCGCCGGATTGGAGCTGGAATACCTCGGGCGCACCGACTTCCAGGTGAAGGTGCGCGGGCAGCGCATCGAACTCGGCGAGATCGACGCGGTACTCGGCCGGGGCGCGGGCGTGGAATTCGCTGTCACCCTGGGTGTTCCGGGTCCGGCCGGTGCGACCGCGCTGGCCGCCTACGTCGTCCGGGCAGCCGGAGTCGACCTGGACGTCGCGCAGCTGCGCGCCTACGCCGCCGACGCGCTGCCCGGCTACATGGTGCCCTCGGCCTTCGTGGTGCTGGACGAGATCCCGCTGAACGCGGTGGGCAAGCTGGACCGCAAAGCGCTGCCGGAACCGGTCTTCGGCGACGACCAGGCGGAGTATGTGCCGCCGAGCACCCGGACCGAGGAGGTGCTGGCCGAGGTCTTCGCCGAGCTGCTCGGGCGGCCGAAGGTCGGCGTCGCGGACTCGTTCTTCGCCCTGGGCGGCGACAGCATTCTCGCGATCCAGTTGGTGTCGCGGGCCAAGGCGCAGGGCGTCACCGTCACTCCGCTCCAGGTTTTCGAGCACCGCACCGTCGCCGCCCTCGCGGCGGCCGCCGACGCGGCGGGCGTGGCCGTCACGCTCGACGAGCTGCCCGGCGGCGGAGTCGGCGAGCTGCCGCTGCCGCCGATCGTGCGCTACATGCTCGAACGCGGCGGCAACCACCATCGGTTCGCGCAGACCGCGGTGCTGGAACTGCCCGTCGGTATCCGCCACGAGCAGCTCGCCGCCACCCTCGGCGCGGTGCTGGATCGGCACGACATGTTGCGGGCGCGCCTGTTTAAGGACGACACCGGCGAGTGGCGGCTGCGGGTCGGCGAACCCGGCTCGGTCGACCCCGCCGCCCTGCTGCACCGGGTCGAGTTCGCCGCCGACGCGGACACGGTCGACCTGCGCGAATACGCGGTGGCCGAACTCGATTCCGCGATGAACCGGCTGAATCCGGCCGAAGGCGCCGTGCTGCAATTTCTCTGGCTGGACCCGGTGGGCGAGGCCGGCGATCGGAGCCGGGCGGGGCGATTGCTGGTGATCGCGCACCATCTCGTCGTCGACGGGGTGTCCTGGCGCATCCTGGTGCCGGACTTCATGGCCGCGTGGGCGCAGATCTCGGCCGGCTCGACCCCGATCCTGACCGAAACCGGCACCTCCATGCGCCGGTGGTCGCACGCGCTGACCGAGGAGGCGCACAGCGCTACCCGGGTGGCCGAGATCGGTTACTGGAGTGAGGTGGTCGAAGGGCCCGACCCGGCCCTGGGTGCGCGCGAACTGGATCCGGCCGTGGACCAGGCGCACACGCTGCGGATGGTCGACGTCGAACTGCCCGCGGCGGTCACCGGCGCGCTGCTCACGACGCTGCCCGGCCTGTTCCACGGCAGTGTCGAGGACACCTTGCTGGCCACCCTGGCGATCGCCGTCGAACAGTGGCGGGCCGGTCGCACGGCCTCGTCCGGGCGCAGCGTGCTGCTCCGGCTGGAAGGCCACGGCCGACAGCAGGAAGTGATTCCCGGCGCGGATCTTTCGCGGACGGTCGGCTGGTTCACCAGCATCTATCCGCTCCGGATCGGCCTGGACGGCATCGACCTGGCGGATGCGCTGGCGGGTGGTCCCGCCGTCGGCGCGGCCATCCGGGCGGTCAAGCATCAGCTGCTCGCGGTGCCGGACAAGGGGATCGGCTTCGGGCTGCTCCGCTATCTGAATTCCGAGACAGCACAGCGGCTTCCACCGGGACTTCCCGGCCGGATCGGGTTCAACTATCTCGGCCGGTACTCCGTCGGTGACATACCGGCCGGGCTGGAAGGCCTGGGCTGGTTGCCCACCGACGAGCTCGGCGAGCTGCCCGCGACCGAATACCCGGACGTTCCGTTGCAAGCCGAACTCGACGTGAACGCGGTCGTGATCGACGACCGCCTGCAAGCGAGCTTCGGGTACCCGGCGCGGCTGCTGGACCGCGCCGAAGTGGCCGAGCTGGCCCAGCTGTGGGTCGAAGCGCTCACCGCCGCCGCGGCTTTCGCGCACACCCCCGCGGCCCGGGAACTCGGCGCCGCGGAGGAGCGCGCGATGGTGGAGCAGGCGGCGGCCGCGGCCTCGGCGGGTTCGGCGCTCGGGCTGGACGTGCTGCTGCCGATCCGCGCCGACGGCGCCGAACCGGCGCTGTTCTGCATCCACCCGTCGTCCGGAATGTCATGGACCTACCTCGGTTTCGCCGAGACCCTGGCGCCGGGCCGCCCGATCTACGGTCTGCAAGCCCCGGATCTGAGCGGACGCGAAGCGCCGGTGCACAGCATCGCCGAGTTCGCCGAGCGGTACGTGCGCGAGATCCGCGCAGTGCAGCCGACCGGCCCGTATCACCTGCTGGGCTGGTCGTTCGGCGGTCTGATCGCGCACGCGGTGGCCGTGCGGCTGGAACAGGAGGGCCAGGCGGTGGGCGTCGTCGCGCTGCTCGACGCGGACACCGCCGACATCGACGGCGACAGCATCGAACCGCTCACGGCGGGCTCGTTCGTCAGCACCTTCGGTGTGGTCTTCGGCATCGAGGACGTCCCCGCCGACGCCACCGCGGCGCAGGCGGCCGAGCTGATCAGCGCGCGGATGGGCGGCGCGGCCCTGGTCGACGCGGGCACGCTCGAGCGCATGGCGGGCTCCTACAACGCCTCCGCGCGCACCCGCACCGGCTATCAGCGGCCGGTCTACCACGGTGACGTGCTGTATTTCCATGCCACCGTGGACAGTTCGGACATCTTCGGCCCGGCGGGGTGGCGGCCCTACGTCACCGGGGCGATCACCGCACACGACGTGGCGGTCACCCACGACGAAATGACGGCTCCGCACGTACTTCCCATTATCGCGCGCGTGCTCGACGAAAACTTTGGAGGAAGCAATGAGCACTGACACCGGGGTAGTGGTGGAGGGCATCGAGAAATCGTTCGGCGCGGTGAAAGCCTTGCGCGGCGTGGATTTCGTGGCGGCACAGGGGGAGGTGCTCGGCATCCTTGGCCCCAACGGCGCGGGCAAGACGACCACCGTGAACATCCTGTCCACGCTGATCGCGCCGGACCGGGGCCGGGCCACGGTCGCCGGCCACGATGTGGTCGCCGATCCGGCGGCGGTGCGCCGCGCCATCATGCTCACCGGCCAGTTCGCGGCGCTGGACGACATGCTCAGCGGCTACGAGAATCTCGTGATGTTCGGGCGGCTGATGGGCCTGCGCAAGCGCGCCGCCCGGACCCGCGCCGATGAACTGCTGGCCGAATTCGATCTGCTGACCGCGGCGGGCCGGCGGGTCGGCACCTACTCCGGCGGCATGCGCCGGCGCATCGATATCGCCTGCGGGCTGGTGGTCCGGCCGGACGTGGTCTTCCTCGACGAGCCGACCACCGGGCTGGATCCGCGCAGCCGGCAAGGCGTGTGGGACCTGGTATCGAGCTTCCGTCAGCACGGGATCACCACCCTGCTGACCACCCAGTATCTGGAAGAGGCCGACGCGCTGTGTGACCGGATCATCGTGATCGATCACGGCGTGGTCATCGCCGAGGGCACCGCGGACGAGTTGAAGGCGCGCACCGGCGGCGCCTACTGCGAAGTGGTCCCGCTGGATCTGAAAGACCTGCCGACCATCGCCGAGGCGCTGGGATCGCTGCTGCCGCAGGAGAATCGGGCGGCCCGCATCGCCGACACCGATCGCCTCGCCATCCCCGCCCCGGACGGGGCGAAGACCCTGGCCGAGGCGCTGCGGCGGCTGGACGACGCGGGCATCGAACTCGTCGACATCGCGCTGCGCCGGCCCTCGCTCGACGATGTGTTCCTGCAGCTGACCGGGCACCTGGCCGCCGCCGACACGGAGGCGGGCGCGTGACCGCCGGGGCCTGGCTGGCCGATACCCGTGCCACTCCGGTCCGGATCCAGCAGTGGTGGGTGCTCACCTCGCGGCTGATCGTGCCGTCGGTGAAAACCGGTGAGGTGCTGTCCTCGATCCTGGCGCCGGTGGCGTTCACGGCCAGCTTCTACATCCCGCTGAAGACGGTGATGACCTTCGCGGGACACGGATTCAGCAGCTACGCGCAGTTCATGATGCCGATCGTGATCCTGCAGGCGGCCGCGTTCACCGCGATCGGCGCGGCCTTCCGCGCCGCCACGGACGCCGTCGCGGGCCTGGATCGCCGGTTCGGCGCGATGCCGATCGGGCCGCTGGTGCCGGTGGCGGCGCGCATGGCGGGCAATGTCTTCCGGCTGCTCATCGCCCTGGCAGCAGCCCTGGTATCGGGGCATGTCATCGGGTTCCGGTTCTATCTCGACGCCGCGCACACCCTCGGCTTCCTGGCGTTCGCCATGCTGATCGGCATCGCGCTGACGCTCGGCGCGGACGTGATCGGCACGGTATCCAAGAGTCCGGAGGCCACGACACAGGCGCTGGTGCTGCCGCCGCTGATCCTGGGCATGCTCTCGACCGGGCTCGCACCCGCGACCCAATTCCCGTCCTGGGTACAGCCTTTCGTGCGCAATCAGCCGATCTCACAGTTCGCGATCGGGCTGCGTGCCCTGGCCGGGGATACCAAAGGCAATGCGGGCGAAGTGAGTTGGGCGCTGATGGGTCCACCGCTGCTGTGGGCGATCGGGATTCTGGTGGTGTGCATGCCACTGGTGATCCGGCTGAGTTCGAGGAGGGCATGATGGTGCTGTCGGTCGTTCGTACGAGCAGTCCCGCCGAGGCGGCGCCCGTCTCGCTGGTGCGGCACACGATGATTCAGACCCAGCGGCTGCTGCTGCGATGGTCCCGCAACCCGGTCGCCCTGCTGGAAACCCTGATCATCCCGTGCCTGCTGCTGTTCATGCTCGACATCGTGGTCGGCAATCAGATCGAGAAATTCGCCGGCACGAACGCGCTGTACGGCTCGGTGCCGATGGTGGCGATCGTCGGGGCGCTGTCCGGCGCGGTCGCCGGCGGCGTGATGCTCGGGCGGGAACGCGATGCCGGGCTGCTGGCCCGCTTCTGGGTGCTGCCCGTGCACCGCGCCTCGGGGCTGATCTCGCGCATCCTGGCCGAAGGCTGCCGGATCCTCGCGGGCACCATCGTGGTGATCCTCATGGGGTATCTGCTGGGTTTCCGGTTCCAGCAGGGGTGGCTCGCGGCGCTGGCCTTCGTCGGCGTCCCGGTGCTGTTCGGCCTGGCGTTCGCGACCATGGTCACCGCCGTGGCGGTGTTCACCGCGAAAGCCACACTGGTGGAGGGCATCACGATCCTGAGCTCGCTGCTGATGTTCTTCAGCACCGGCTTCGTCCCGCTGATCGCCTACCCGCAGTGGATCCAGCCGGTGGTGCGCAACCAGCCGATGTCGGTCGCCGTCGACGCCATGAAGGCACTGGCGCTGGGCGGGCCCACCGCCCACCCGCTGACGCTCACGGTGGTGTGGTCGGTGGCCCTGATCGCGATCTTCGCGACCCCGGCGGTCATCGGCTACCGGCGGGCCAGCCGGCGCTGAGCGCTCAGGCCGGCACCACGACCCGGTCGGCCGCGGGGTCGAAGGCCAGCACGGGCCGGTCGTCCTCGGTGACCATCGTCACCGTCTTGCCCAGGTGCCGGCCGATCGTGCCGAGGAACTCGCACAGCAGGTCCAGGCCGCGCTGGCCCTGGAGTTCGCGCAGGTCGACGTCGAAATCGATCGACTCCGCCGCCCAAGGCCGGAAGACCATCAGCACATCCGGGACCGGCCGGACCTCGAGGGCGGGCATCGGCGCGTCCTCGGAGCGGTCCAGCACCGCCTGGGCGGTCGGCAGGTCGGCGGGGACCTCGTCCTCGGTGTACTCCCACGTCCAGCCGCTGGACCGGATCAGCTCGAACAACGCCTGCCAGTCGGCCACCGAGGTGTCGGCTACCCGCAGGTCGGGCAGCTCGCCCGCGGTCGCGGGGTCGAGGGAACTCCGGACGTCATCCCACAGCAGATCAGGCATCCGGCCATTCTCTCAGGCCAAGGCCTTCAGCAATTCCTCGGCCAGCGGAGCCGACGACGCGGGGTTCTGGCCCGTGTAGAGGTTGCGATCGACCTCGGTGTGCGGCGCCCAGGGCTCGGCGTCGCGGAAATCGGCGCCGAGGGCGACCAGGCGATCCTGGAGCAGCCACGGGGCGCGCGAGGCGAAACCGGCGGCCGTTTCCTCCTCGTTGGTGAAGCCGGTGAGGCGGTAACCGGCGAAGGGCGAGGTGCCGTCGGCCGCGGTGGCGGCCAAGAGCGCGGCCGGGCCGTGGCAGACGATGGCCAAGGGCTTGCCGGATGCGAGAGTGGCGGCCAGCAGCTCGCCCGAGGCCTGGTCGGTGGGGAGATCTTCCATCGCGCCGTGGCCGCCGGGGTAGTAGACCGCGGCGTAGTCGTCCAGGACCGCGTCGGTGATCCGGATCGGGTGCTGGAGTTCGGGGGTGGCGGCGATCGCGGCGGCGGCCGCGTCGGCCTGCTCCTGGCCGCCGTTGGAATCGGCGGTCAGGCTGCCCTGATCGACCGGGGGCACGGTGCCCTGCGGGGTCGCGACCACGATGTCGTGGCCCGCGGCGGTGAGCGCGCGGTAGGGCGCGAGGAACTCCTCGGCCCAATAGCCGGTGGCGTGGGTGGTGCCGTCGCTAAGGGTCCAGTGGTCGGCGCCGGTCAGCACGAACAGGATCTTGGCCATAGGGGGAGAGCCTTTCGTCGAGGGTGTCGCTATCGACCCTAGGAACCGAACCTATCGACTCGCCAATAGACTTTCCGATGTGAGCGATAGGGAAACCGATGGTGCCCTGGATCTGACGCAGGTGCGGACATTCCTGGCGGTGTATCGGGCGGGCACGGTCACAGCGGGCGCCCGCCTGGTCGGTCTCTCCCAGCCTACGGTGACCGCGCAGGTGCAGGCCCTGGAGAAGCGGCTCGGCTACCAGTTGTTCGAGCGGCTGCCGCGCGGGGTGACGCCGACCGCCGCCGCGGCCGAACTGGCCGCGCGCGTGGCCGGCCCGCTGGACGCGCTCGAACACGCGATCGGCCGCGCACCGCATGCCGAAGCCGCGCTCGAACCACCCGTGCGGCTCGCGGGGCCGGCCGAGATGCTTGCCGCCCAGGTGCTTCCGGCGCTGGCGCCGCTGATCACGGCGGGCATCCGGCTCACCGTCAGCACGGGCCTGTCCGAGGAACTGCTGACCGGGCTGCGGGCCGGTCAGCACGACCTGGTGATCTCCACCATCCGCCCGCGCGGGCGGGCCATGGTCGCGGAGGCGCTGATCGACGAGGAATTCGTCCTGGTCGCCGCGCCTGCCGTCGCCGCGCACCTCGATCTCGAGCGGCTCTCCGCCGACGGTCCCGCGGTCCTGGCCGGCCTCCCGCTGCTCAGCTACGCCGCCGACCTGCCGATCCTGCGCCGATACTGGCGCCACGTCTTCGGCGTCCGGTTGAGCGCCGAGCCCGCCGTCATCGTCTCGGACCTGCGCGCCGTGGCCGCGACCGTCGCCGCCGGCGCCGGGATCAGCGTCCTGCCGCGCTATCTCTGCGCCGCCGCCCTGGCCTCGGGCACCCTGGTCCCGCTCCTGAACCCCGCCGACCCACCCATCAATACGGGCTTCCTCGTGCGCCGCCCGGGCCCGTCCGCGCCGCACGTCGAACAGGTCATCCAGCACCTGCGCACCGCCGCCCGCGCCTGGTGATTCCGGCTACTCGCGCGGGCGGTCGCCGTACCGGCGGTGCAGGTAGTCGGCGGTGTAGTCGTCGCCGGGGAGAAACGCCTCGAGGTGGAGTTCGGCCAGGGTGATGTCGACCGCGGTGGCGAAGGAGGTGATGGTGGTGATCAGCTGCAGTTCGCCTTCGGGGCAGCGCAGCCGCAGGGGCACCGCGAAGCCGAGGTGGTCCGGGCCCGGATTCGTCTCGGGCAGATAGCTTTCCAGCTCGGCGATGAGTTCGTCGAGCGTCGGGTTGGGGCTGCGCAGGGCGCGCCCGCGCAGCGCCTCGGTGATGTGGCGGCCCCATTCCGGCAGGTTGAGCACGTGCTGCGCCAGGCCTTCCGGGTGTAATGCCAAGCGCAGCACGTTGATCGGTGGTTGCAGCAGGTGCGGTGCGGCGGGCCCGGCGAGCAGATCGAAGGCGGCGTTGGCCGCGACCAGCCGGCCGTACGGGCCGATGACGACGGCGGGGTAGGGCATATGCCCCTCCAGAATGCGCTCCAGTGCCGCCTTCACCGGCGCCAACTCCGGTGTGTCCAGGCGTGATTCGGGAAACACCGGCGCGTAGCCCGCAGCCAGCAGCAGGTCGTTGCGTTCGCGCAGCGAGAGCTCCAGCGATTCGGCCAGCCGCACCACCATGGTGCGGCCGGGCCGGGATCGGCCCTGCTCCAGGAAACTGAGATAGCGCTGGCTGGTTTCGGCCCGGATCGCGAGATCTAGCTGGCTGACCCGCCGCCGCGTGCGCCAGTGCTTGAGCTGGCGCGCGAATCCGGTCGCCTCCACAGTGGTCATGAGCCCAGTGTGCGGCGCGCGGTGCGGGCGCACCATTCCCTGCAGGGAATCGCACGGCCGCAGCCGCTGCCGCAAGCTCGCTGCCATGAGCAACGATCTGACCGACCACGACCTGACCGCCTTCGCCGAGCGCTACGTCGCGATGTGGAACGAAGCCGATAACGAACTGCGGCGCAAGCGCATCCATGAGCTGTGGGCCGCCGACGGCATGCAGCTCCTGATCGACCCGCCGCAGGCGATGCGCGAGGCGCTGGCCGAGCTGGCCTTCCCGATCCCGCCGGTGGCGGTGCGCGGCCTCGACGCTGTGGAGCGGCGCGTGACCCGCGCCTACGAGATGTTCGTCGCCCCCGGGCACCGGTTCGCCGCCCGCGGCGCTGTCGCCCGCCTCTCGACCGGCCTGATCGGCCTGGGCTGGGACATGGTCGGCGCCGACGGCGCGGTGGCCGGCGCGGGCTACGACGTCATCGCCCTCGACGAGCAGGGGCGCATTCGCCTCGACAGCCAATACATCGGCTGACCAACCCACCACGATCGACGCCGGTCCCCGGCGCGAAGGAGACTTCCATGAACGGCCTTGCCTACCATCTGGATCCGTCCCGGGGCCGACTCGGCCTCGAGGCGAGCGACCAGGAACGGCCCGAGCCCGGCCCGCACCAGGTACTCGTCGAAGTTCGTGCGGCATCGTTGAATCGGCGTGACCTCATGCTGATGGACGGTCATTACCCGCTGCCCGCCACACCCGGGGTGATCCCGCTGTCCGACGGCGTCGGCGTGGTGATCGCCGTGGGCGAGAAGGTAACCCGGGCCGCCCCCGGCGACCGCGTCACCGCGACGTACTTCCTGCGCTGGGTCGACGGCCCGCAGCGGCTCGCGCACGCCGCCGAGCAGTACGGCGCCAATCACCACGGCATGCTCGCCACCTACGCGCTGCTCGAAGAGGATCCGGTGGTGCACGTGCCCGAGCACCTCACCGACGCCGAGGCCGCCACCCTGACCTGCGCGGGCGTCGTCGCCTGGGCCGCGCTCACCACCCCGGTGCCGGTGCGGCCCGGACAGACGGTGCTGACGGTCGGTTCCGGAACGGTCGCACTGTTCGCGGTGCAGCACGCCGTAATGCTCGGCGCCCGAGTCATTTCCGTCACCTCCACCCGGGAGAAGGCCGAGCGCCTGCGCGAACTCGGCGCCGGCGAGGTGATCGTGCGCGCCGACACCCCGGACTGGGAGCAGGAAGTCGCCCGGCACACCGCGGGCGACGGGGCCGACCACATCATCGACACCGTCGGCATGCCGACCCTGCCGAAATCGGTGGCCGCCGGCGCCTACAACGCCCAGCTCACCCTGATCGGCGCACTGCCGGGACCGGAACTCACCGCGGGCGACGGCAATCCGTTCGGCAGCTCCTACCTCTCGATCCGCCGGATCGCCGTCGGCAGCCGTACTCATTTCGAAGCCATGAACCAGGCCATCACCGAGCATCGGCTGCGCCCGGTCATCGACCGCACCTTCCCGTTCGAGCAGGCGGCCGCGGCCTACCGCTACTTCTCCGACGGTGATCCGTTCGGCAAGGTGGTCATCACCATGTCGTGAGCTGGTTCTAAGGTGGCGGAATGTCGCAGCGTTTGAACGTCGTGCCCTCACGGTTCGTGATCGAGCACTTCCCGGAGGCGACGTTTCCCGAAGACGACGAGTGGATCGCGCTGGTGCGGGCGCCGGAGGGGCTCACCGTGGTCCGGGACGCGCCGCCCTGGGTGGACGCGGAGAAGTGGGTCGGGTTCTACGGCGGCGCGTCGGCGCACGGGCTGGACGTGCCGGGCATGCTGGCGGCCCTGATCGGCCCGCTGGCGGAGGCGAAGATCGCGGTGTTCGTCGCCTCCACCTATCACGCCGACTTGGTGCTGGTCCCCGAGAGCAAACTCGAGGCAGCCACCGCGGTGCTCGAAGGCGCCGGGCACCGGGTGACTACCTGAGGGTCAGGCCTCGAACGGAACGGTGTTGCCCGCCGCGTCCTTCTCGCCGCTGACGGCGCTGACCGCGGCGGCCAGCTCGGCGGCGGTCTTCCAGGTCCGTGGCGGCTCGGCCTCGATATTGCCGATGGTGTACCACTTCTCGTTGCCCCGGTAGCGGACCAGGCCCTTTCCGGCATCGTCGACGGTGACGTCGAGCTCACCGGAGACGGTGCCCTCCTCTTCGGTCATGACGGCGGCCTTGGCGGGAATCTCGATGATGTCGCTTATTTGAACTCTCCTCGAGAGACACAGTCCGCGACCGCGGTGCGCAGGGCGGACTGTTCGGCGGAATCAACGGTCAGTGCGTACTTTATCTTCACCCGGACGTATCGATCGATATAGGCGCACCGGAAAGTGCCCGGTGGCAAATAATTCGCAACATCCTGATCACCCTTGGAACGGTTGGCCGAGGGGTCCGAGGCCTCCAGGTTCAGGTTGTCGTTGGCGATGCGGCGACGGGTGTCCTCGTCCTGGGACGCGGCCCCCGAACGCCACGCCTCGGCCAGCGGCACGATGTGCTCGGCGTCGACCGAGGCCGGGTCGGTCATGAACTTGTACGGCTTGAGCTTGCCGGTCTTGCTGTCGAGGAAGCCGTACTCGTCCTGCCAGCCGCCGCCCTTGCCGACGGTGATCTTGCACGTCTTCGGATCCAGGGTGACCGGGCCGGTGGCGTCGCGCAACATCATCACCTCGCGGGTGGTGCACTTGGCGTACTGGGTGAATTCGGCGGCGAAGCCGTGCTCGGGTTTGTTGGTGTCCCAGTGCGGGAACTTCTCGCGCTCGTAGCCGCTCATCGCGGCTTCCTTGCCGACCTGCAGTTTCTCCACCAGGTCGTTGATCTCGGCGGCCGAACCGAGCGGAGCGGCCGGGGCATTGGGTGCCGCCGGGCCGAGCTGGGTCGCCTGGCCGCAGCCGGCGGCGAGGGCCAGTGCGACGCACAGCCCGGCCGCACGGCCGAGCAGAGACAGCCGTGGGGCCGTGACCTTCATCAGTTCTTCCTAACGCCTGCAATCGCGAACGGCGTCAAGGTAACTCGCTGCTGCCACGGCGAAAGGCAATGCCGCGTATGAGGTTAGGCACAGTTGGTGACGCACGTCACCTCCAATGCTGTCACAGCGGGCCGGAAAGCTGTGTCGAAACCAGGTGTAAGCGACAGAAAGGACATTCCATCGTGAAGACCGTCGACGTTCTCGATTCCTTCATCTCCTACACCGACACCGGATCGGGCCCCGTCCCGATCGTGTTCCTGCACGGCAACCCCACCTCGTCGTATCTGTGGCGCAACGTGATTCCGCACGTGTCGGACCGGTCCCGGGTGCTCGCCCCGGACCTGATCGGCATGGGCGACTCCGGAAAGCCGGACAGTCCCTACCGTTTTGCCGATCACGCCCGCTACCTCGATGCCTGGTTCGACGCGCTGGATCTGGAGCAGGTCGTCCTGGTCGGCCACGACTGGGGTGGGGCGCTCGCGATGGACTGGGCCGCACGGCATCCCGGCCGGGTGCGTGGCCTGGCGGTCCTGGAGACCTTCCTGCGGCCGGGCACGGCCGGTGAGATGCCGCCGCAGGCCCGCGAGCTGTTCGCGAAATACCGCGGCGCCGAGGGCGAGCGAATGGTGCTGGAGCAGAACATGTTCATCGAGTTCAACCTGCCCGCGCAGGTGACGGACCTGGCCCCGGCCGACCACGAGGTCTACCGCGCGCCCTATCCGACGCCCGCCTCCCGCAAGCCACTGCTGGCCTGGCCCAGGGAGATTCCGCTCGACGGCGCGCCCGCCGACGTGGTCGCCCTGATCGAGAACTATGGCCGCTATCTGGCGGGCGCCCCGGAGTTCCCGAAACTGATCCTGGCCCTGTCCAACGGGCAGGGCGGCACCGCCGCGGCCGTCGACTGGGCCGTGACCACGTTCGCGAACGCCGAGAAGGTCGAGATCCCACCGGCCAAGCACCACGCGCCGGAGGATCGCCCGCACGAGATCGGCGCGGCGCTGGTGACCTGGCTGGACAAGCACGCGCTGGTCGGGGTGGCCGAAATATCCTGAGCGGCACAGCCGCGAGAGCGCGGGGACAATGGTGGGGTGGACAGTGCAGGCACCGAGGACGCGGACCGGGACGCGGAAATCGCGTTGGTCGCGCGCGCGGTCGCGGGGGAGCAGGCCGCGCTCGCGCAGGTGGTCCGGGGCCTGCAGGATCCGCTGTACCGCTTGGCCCTTCGGATGACCGGCCGCCCCGCCGACGCGGAGGACGCGACGCAGGAGATCCTGTTGCGCGTCCTGGGCCGCCTCGGCTCCTGGCGGGCCGAGGCCAAGCTACTGACCTGGGCCTACCGGGTCGGGGTCAACTATCTGATCAACCTGCGCCGCCGCTCGCCGCAGGAGCGGATCGACCTCGACCTCGACCAGTTCGCCGCCGGCCTGTCCGACGGGCTGGCCGACGAGGACTATCGCGGCCCGGACGCCGCGCTGCTCTCCGGTGAGGTCCGGCTCGGCTGCAGCCAGGCCATGCTGCAGTGCTTGGCCCGCGACGAACGCGTCGCCTTCGTGCTCGGTGAAGTCTTCGAGCTCAGCTCGGCCGACGCCGCCTACATCCTCGGCATCGGCCCGGCCGCGTATCGAAAACGCCTGGAGCGCGCCAAGAAACGCATCGGCACCTTCCTGACGGCGACCTGCGGGGTCGTCAGCGAGCAGGCTCGATGCCGTTGCTCGCGGCGGATCGATCAGGCGCTGCGGTCGGGCCGGATCGATCGGGACAATCCGGTGTACGCGGCGCACCGGATCGGCGTGGGCGGTCGTACGGTCGTCGACGCCGAGGCCCAGATGATCCGCCTGCACGACGCGGCGGCCGTCCTGCGCGTGCACCCGGATTACGCTGCCCCGCAGACGAAGCTGCGGGCCATCACCGGCATGCTGGAATCCGGGCGCTTCCCCCTGCTGGACTGAATGGCTCAGTACGCGGGCGCCAGCAGCGCTCCGCTGAACAGCCCCCGCAGGGTCCGCGCCACCACCAGGGCCCAGGCGCTCACCAGCAGTGCGTACAGCGCGATCGCGGTCGCGGCGAACAGGTACGCGTGCGTGTGTGAATAGAGCACGGTGCTGCCGGTGACGCAGGTGCCGAGCGGGAAGGTGAACCCCCACCAGCTCAGGTTGAAGTTCAGCTCGCCGGCGCGGTAGGTCCGATAGGTGACCGCCATCGCCAGCGCCAGCCACAGCATGGCGAATCCCCAGGTGACGATGCCGAAGATGACCGAGAAGACCAGCAATCCCTTGTCGTAGAGGTCGGGCAGCGCGCCGTGCGCGGCGTTCGCGATCAGGCCGGCGGCGGTCACCGACTGGCCCAGCGGGCCGAGCACGATCCACAGGGTCGGCACCGTCGCGCCCTTGGCGACGCCGAAATGCACCAGCCGCGACCAGATCATGGTGATGGTGACCAGCGCGGCGATCAGCGACAGGCCGAACATGGCGACACAGGCGATGATCATGGTCAGCCGGGCCTGCCCCGCGGGGGTGTGCGGGACCAGCAGGGCGCCCATGGCCGCGGAGACCATCGGGGGTACGACCGGCATCAGCCAGCCGCCGAACGCGGCATCGGGCTCGACCCGGTGCCGGGTGAACATCCGGTAGGGGATCGCGAAGGCGGTGAGCAG
Organism: Nocardia sp. NPDC050712; assembly: GCF_040654295.1. Lineage (NCBI taxonomy): Bacteria > Bacillati > Actinomycetota > Actinomycetes > Mycobacteriales > Nocardiaceae > Nocardia > Nocardia sp. NPDC050712. The sequence continues at coordinate 947,304 of NZ_JBFAHT010000004.1, read as the reverse complement.
GCCGAGGACCGTGCCCACGCTCCACAGCACCCAGTCGACGGCGACGGCGGCGCCCAGCCCGATCACGTCCTGGCCGAGCAGCAGTGCGCCTGCGCCGACGGTCATCAGCGCCATCGGCGGTGCGCCGAAGAACTGCGACATGATCGGGCTGTGCCGGTGGGCGCGCGCGTTGTCCGGGAACCGGATCAGGTGCATCGCGTAGGCCGCGGTCAGCCCGATCAGCAGCGCGGCGGCGCCGGCCCAGACCACGGTGGCCGCGCCGCGCAGGCCGGGGAGTTGCAGCGGCAGCAGGGCGGCGGCGTTGGCCACGATGCCGGTGCCCATCACTGCCGCGAACCAGTTCGGTCCGAGGTGACGCAGCGAGTCGCGGTCCAGCTCGCCGAACAGGCGCCGGGCGGGCGCTGGACGCGAGGTCAGGGTGGCGGTCATGACTCCAGCTTGGCCGCCGCGCGCGCTGCCGAGTAGCCGCAGCGTAGCTATGCATGCATAGAGTGGTTCTATGCCTCTCTCGCCGCGCGTCCCCGATCTGGCCGCGCTGGATCTGCTGCTCTCGGTCATCGAGCTGGGCAGCCTCGGTCGCGCCGCGCAGGTGCACGGGATCAGCCAGCCCTCGGCCTCCTCGCGCATCCGCTACCTGGAGAAACTGGTCGGGACACCGGTGCTGGAGCGCACCACGCTCGGCTCCCGGCCGACGCCGGCGGGCGCGCTGATCGCCGCCTGGGCGCGCCAGGTCGTCGACGCCGCCGGGCAATTGGACGCCGGGATCGACGCCCTGCGGGCCGAGCGCGATTCCCGGCTGCGGGTGGCGGCCAGTCAGACCGTCGCCGAATACCTGTTCCCGGGTTGGCTGATGACGATGCGGCTCACCGCACCCGAGGTCACCATCGCGCTGGAATCCGGGAACTCCGTCGAGGTGGCCCAGGCGGTGCTCGACGGCAAGGCCGGAATCGGGTTCATCGAGAGCCCACAGGCCTTCCGCGGCTTGGAAAGTCATGTGGTGGCCCGGGACCGGCTGCTGGTGGTCGTCGCGCCGCAGCACCGGTGGGCTCGGCGCGGGTCGGTGACCCGCGCCGAGCTCGCGGCCACCGCGCTGATCCAGCGCGAGCCCGGCTCCGGCACCAGAACACTGTTCGAAAGGGTGCTCACCCGTGCGGTGCCGGACTGGCAGCCCACGGTGGCGCTGGAGTTGTCCTCCACCACCGCGATCAAGACCGCCGTCGCCGCCGGAGTCGGTGTCTCGGTGCTGAGTTCGCTCGCGGTGGCCGCCGACATCGCCGCGGGCACCCTGGTCGCCCCCGAGGTGGCCGACCTGGACCTGAGCCGCAGCCTGCGCGCGGTGTGGCCGAAGGGCCAGCGCCCGACCGGACCGGCGCGCGACCTGTACGCGATCGCCCTGAAGAGCGCGTCATAGCGTGGTTCTATGACGCCTCGGCGTCAGGAGATGTTCTTCAGGAACGACACCGCGTTCGCGCTGCCCGCGACCACGATGTCGAGCTTGCCGTCGCGGTCGAAGTCGGCCACGACCGGCGTCTGCGGCTGCGAGGTCACCCCGAAATCGCCGGCCTTGGCGATGGTGCCGTCGCCTTTTCCGCTGAGCACCACCATCTTCGAGTTGAGCACCGCCGACATCGCCGCATCCAGTTTCCCGTCCCGGTCGAAGTCGCCCACGGCGATACCGGTCGGCCCGAGTCCGGACAGCGCTACCCGGTCGGTCTTCGAGAAGCCGCCCTGGCCGTTGGAGGTCAGCAGGGTCGTGCTGAAGGAGAAGGAGTCGGCGGTGATCACGTCGTCGATGCCGTCGCCGTTGAAGTCACCGGCGCGCACGGCCTCGGTGATCAGGCCCGAGGTGCTCGCCCCGCGCAGCTGGAAACTGCCGTCGCCCTTGCCCGTGAAGACGTGCACCTGTTGCAGCACATCGTTGTTCACCGCCAAGTCGATCCGGTTGTCGGCGTTGAACCTGCCGAGGGTGAACGAGGCGGCGACGCCGGGAATGATGCTGGTCGGGCCGGAATCCAGGCCGCCGTCGCCCTTGCCGAACCAGGTCTTGACCCCGGCGGGCGCGAGGCTGAGCACGTCGGCCTTGCCGTCGCCGTTGGTGTCGGCGACCGCGACCTCCTGCTGGGCTCCCTCCAGTGTCGTGACCTTCTTGGGCGCGGCGAAGGTGCCGTCGCCGTTGTTGAGGAAGGTGGCCACGAAGGTCCACGCCTGCGCCACCACATCGGGGGCGCCGTCACCGTTCAGATCGCCCGCGGCGACCGCGCCGTAGCCGATGCCGACATCGCCGACCCGGGTGCCGGTGTTGAACCTGCCGTCGCCCTTGCCGGCCATGAGAATCGGCCCGGCGCCTTGGAAGTCGGCCGCGACGATGTCGATGATGTCGTCGCCGTTGAAGTCCGCGCCGACGGTGCCGCCCGGCGACGGGCCCGGGCCCCAGGACGGAAAGGACCCGCCGGAGGGCGAATCCACCTTGGCGGCGAAGGTGATCGGCCCAGCGTGGGCGGCGCCGGTGGCGAACAGGTAGAACGCGGCGGTGCCGGCGGCGAGGGCGAGGGGAGTGGTGCGCATGCGGGGTACTTCCTGACGTGCGGGTAGGTTCCATACCTGGGCTCGGACCCTATGACGCATGTCACGCGAAGATATTGCGATTCAACGGAATTCGTTCAGGTGCCCAGCGCGGCCGGGCACTGTGCCCAGCCCTCGGCGCCCACCGGTCAGGCCCGGCCCGTCGAGGCCGATATTGCTGGGCGGTTCCGCCGGTTCGGGGATGACGCGCTGCTTGTCCAGCACCGCCACCAGCTGCCAGCGCGCCGCGTCCGGCGCGGATTGCCCGGCCGGGTCCGGCTCGACCCGCAGGTGGTATCGATAGCCCGGGTCGTGGTCGAAGCCGTCGATCTCGTCGTAGCAGAGCTCCCAGGGCCCGTTCGGGTCGCGGCGGATTTGCAGGCATCGCTGCTCGGAGGTCTCGGTGCAGCGCATGGTCTCGTGCGCGACGTCCACCTCGAAGGCTTTCGCTGGGGATTCGGCTGGTGCGGAGGAGCCGCACGCGGCCGCGGCGGGCAGAATCGCGGCACCGAGCAGAACTGCGTGACAGAGCCGTAGCTGCATCGGTCCGACGTTAATAGCTGAGAATTAGCTATATCGCGAAAATGGCTCGATGGTGGCACTGCGGAAGAGTGTTTGCTGTAGGAGGGGAAGGCAATCTCGCGGCAAACTGAAATTGACTCTCAGAAGTCTTCCGGCTCGGTTGCGGCCGCCGCCGCCGGATGCCGCATTTCCGACTTCAGTCCTTGTTGCGCGATGCCGCGAGAAATGGCAGAAAGGGTGTTGTGCTGCGCATTTGTGGTCTCTATCGCTTTCGTGAACGTCCTGTGATGCGCTTCATGAATAACTCGAATGGTGCCCGAACCCGTGAGTAAGTGGCCAGCGTCACACAGGCGCGATTTTGTTGTGACCTAGAGTACCTATTAGCTTGCTTGAGTTGGCATTGCTGCCGGATTCGGAGAGATACCTGATGAACTTCGACACAACCCGTGCCATCGGCGTGGGGCACGGAACTCGCGTATGACCCCGGATACCCCTACCGCGCTGGCCCAACTCGAACGCCTGCGGGCGGAAAAGCGCCGCGACTCCGCGGTCCAGGTGGTCCGCAAGAACTTCTCCGACACCGTGGTGTCCTCGCTGCGCACCTTCGGCCGTGCCGTGGGCATGGCCGAGGAATCGGTGACCGGCGCCGCCGGCGACATCGCGCGCGGCAAATTCCAGTGGCGCGAGGCCATCCTGCAGGCCTGGCGGCTGATCACGGTGACGACCATCCCGGCGATCCTGATCGCGATCCCGTTCGGCGTGATCGTGTCCATCCAGGTCGGCAATCTCATTCACACCCTGGGCGCGGACTCGCTGCTCGGCGCGACCGGCGGCCTCGGCGTCATCAAGCAGGGCGCCCCGATGGCCACCGGCTTCCTGCTCGGCGGCGCGGGCGCCGCCGCGATCGCCGCCGACCTCGGCGCGCGCACCATCCGCGAGGAGATCGACGCCCTGCACACCATGGGCATCAACCCGATCAACCGGTTGGTGATCCCGCGCATGGCGGCCATGCTGATCGTCGCGCCGCTGCTCAACGTCCTCATCATCTTCGTCGGCGTGCTCGCCGGCTACGCGGTCGCGATCGCGGGCCAGGGCGTCACGCCGGGCAGCTACTGGGCCACCTTCGGCTCCTTCACCACCACCGCCGACGTGTGGGTCTCGCTGCTCAAAGCGCTGATCTTCGGGTTCCTCGTGGTGATCATCGCCTGCCAGCGCGGCCTGGAGGCCAAGGGCGGGCCGCGCGGCGTGGCCGACGCCGTGAACGCGGCCGTGGTGCTCTCGGTGGTCTCGATCGTCATCGTGAATCTGGCGATGACCCAGGTCACCGCCATGTTCCTACCCACGAAGCTGGCCTAGATGACGACCTCCTCCTACACCCCGAAGGGGTTGCGCTGGGTCGCGCGCTATTTCCGGCGCGGCAGCCGGGTCATGCGCGCGGCCGACATGCTCGGTTTCATCGCGGTCTTCGTCTGGCAGGTGCTCTCGGCGATCCCGCTGACCCTCAAGCGCTATCGCGCCGAGACCATGCGCGCCATCACCAACATGACCTGGGGCCGCGGCTCCATCGTGGTCGGCGGCGGCACGGTGCCGATGATGATCGTGCTCGGCCTGGTGATGGGCGCCTCGGTGGCCGTGGAGTCCTTCGCGACGCTGGACATGCTCGGCATGGGCCCGGTCACCGGCGTCGTCTCGGCCTACGCGACCACCCGCGAGCTGGCCCCGATCGCCGCCGCGGTGGGCTTCGCCGCGCAGGCGGGCTGCCGGATCACCGCCGAGATCGGCTCCATGCGCATCTCCGAGGAGATCGACGCGATCGAGTCGCTGGGCCTGCGCTCGGTGCCGTTCGTGGTGACAACCCGGGTGATCGCGGGCGCGCTGGCCATCATCCCGACCTTCCTGATCGCGCTGATCCTGTCCTACGGCGCCTGCCGCGGGCTGATCACGCTGGTGCACGGGCAGTCGGCGGGCGTCTACGACCACTACTTCTTCCAGTTCGTCTCCGGTTTCGACGTGATCGCCGCCGTGCTCAAGGTGGCCATCTTCGGCACCGTGGTGATCCTGGTGCACAGCTACTACGGCTTCTTCGCCACCGGCGGTCCCGAGGGTGTCGGCATCGCGTCCGGGCGGGCGGTGCGGGCCAGTTTCGTATCGATCATCGCCATCGACATGGTGCTGTCCATCGTGTTCTGGGGTTTCAACGCGGCGATCAGTTTTACGGGGTGAGTAATGCCTAATTACGGATTGCCCGGCGTCGCCGCGGACAAGAAGAAGGCCCGCACGGTCGGGCTGACGATCGTCGCCCTCCTCGCGGTGGTGGCGCTGGCGACCTCGCTGTACCGGAATCTGCGCACCGAGGACGGGCTGCGGATCGCGCTGCACACCGAGCAGGTCGGCGACGGGCTGAGCGCGGGCACCCAGGTGCGCCTGGACGGCGTGCAGGTGGGCAAGGTCGAGGAGATCAGCCCCGACGCCAACGGCACCCAGCGGATCATGTTGCGGCTGGACGGTTCCCGGCTGTACGGCATCGACGACAGCCTGCGGGTGGACTACGCCCCCGCCAACCTGTTCGGCATCAGTGAGCTCGAATTGCTCCGGGGCGCGGGCGGTTCGCCGCTGCGGGCCGGCAGCGTCGTCGATCTGACCGGGCCGCGCTCGGATCGCGTCTATGACGCCACCATGGGTTCGATCCTGCGCAGCCTGTCCCAGGTGGGCGCGGCCGTGCTGACCCCGCAGCTGGCCACCGTCATCGCGCAGGTGTCCGCGGACTTCCAGGCGATGACGCCGCTGGTGCAGGCGCTGATCCAGGTTTCCAAGATCATCGCCGACAACCAGAACATGCCGCCCTCCGAGCTGCTCGGTCAGCTCGGGCCGGCCTTCGACGGCGGCGGCAAGTTCGCCGGCGCGACCATCCAGATCCTCGATCAGGTGCACGACATCCGGATCACCCAGACCGACAAGGACCGCTACGACGTGGGCGTCGCGGCGCTGACCGGCAAGATCCTGCCCGGCCTCGCGACCACGGTGACCGCGGCGGGCAATCAGCTGGCCGAGGCCACCGACATGCTCGCGCCGATGCTGACCGTGCTGGCGCAGATGGTGCCGCGGCCGCAGCAGTCGGCGGCGGAACTGCGCCTGCTGCTGGAGCGGTTGCGCGCGGCGATGCCGGATACCCCCGACGGCCCGGTGCTGAATCTGCGGGTCGATCTCCAGAACGTGCCCGGTATCGCGGTGCCGCTGCTGGGCCGGCCCGCGGCCGCCGTCCCCGAAGGAGGTCAGCGATGACCGTACGAAGTGCGGCCTGGCGGCTGGTGCTGTTCGCGGGCGTGATGATGGTGGTGCTGGCCCTGGTGCTGACCGCGATCAAGCGCCCCGTCGACGGCGACACCCACGCCCACGACGCCCTGTTCACCGACGCCAACGGCCTCAAGGTCGGCGACGACGTGCGCATGTACGGCGTCCAGGTGGGCAAGGTGGAGCGCGTCTCGCTCGACGGCGTGAAGGCCAGAATCCATCTCACCGTGCGGAATTCGACGCCGGTCTACGACAACTCGGTGCTGGCCATCCGGTATCAGAACCTCACCGGGCAGCGCTACATCGACCTGCAGCAGCAGCCGAATCCCGGGCTGCGCCTGGTCGACGACGCGACCATCGGCACCGACATGACGATCCCGTCCTTCGATGTCACCAGCCTGTTCAACGGGTTGAAGCCGGTGCTGGCGACGCTGTCGCCGGAGGCGGTCAACAAGTTCACCGAGAACATGCTCGCGGTGCTGCAGGGTGACGGCAACGGCCTGGGGCCCGCGATGGAGTCCATCGCCGAGCTCAGCGCCTACGTCGGTGACCGGCAGCAGGTGATCGGCACGCTGGTCAAGAACATGTCCGACATCTCCGACCGGGTCGGCGGGCGGGTGCACTACCTGGTCCCGCTGCTGGCGCGGCTCACCGACATCTTCGTCTCGCTGCAGGAGAACATCGGCGGCCTGGCGCAATTCGCGATGACCGCGCCCTCGGTGCTGGGGCCGCTGGATCGCCTGCTCGGCACGCTCGGGCTGGACCAGTCCGGCGCGGCCGATCTGGACGCGCAGATCCGCGGCCTGTTCCCGGATCCGCAACAGGCGGTCGAGGTGTTCGGCAAGCTGCCCGGCCTGCTCGACGCGGTCGACAACGCGCTGCCGCAGCACGTCGCGGGCTGGAAACCGCAGTGCAGCAAGGGCGCCGCGGACCTCCCGGCCCCGGTGCAGGTGCTCATCGCCGGACAGAAGGTGGCGGTATGCCAGGCATGATCTCCCGGTTGTTCGGCGGCGACCGCCGCGTGCTCGACGACACCGCGAAGCGCCGCCGCGAGGTGCGCCTGGGCATCCTCGGCGTGGTGCTGCTGGTGGTCGGCGTGATCGCGGCCGGCGCGCTCTACGTGGTGCCGTTCGGCAAGACCACCTACACCGCCGAGCTGTCCGAAGCCCAGTCCGTCAAGCCCGGCGACGACGTCCGGCTGGCCGGTATCTCGGTGGGTTCGGTGAAATCGCTGGAGCTGAAGCCGGATCGGGTGGTCATGGAGTTCACCGTCGACAACGAGGTGTTCGTCGGGGACAAGAGCTCGCTGGACATCCGGATGCTGACCGTGGTCGGCGGCCACTACGTCGCGCTGTTCCCGGCCGGGGACAACCCGCTGGGCGGCAACGCGATTCCCGCGGACCGGGTACGCCTGCCCTACAGCCTGGTGCAGACCTTCCAGGACGCGACGACGCCGCTGAGCAAGATCGACGGCAACACCCTGCGCGACAATCTCGCCAGCCTGAACAAGTCGATCGACGACGCCCCAGACGCGGTGCGCACCACCCTGGACACCGTCGGCGGCTACATCGACGCCATCGATCGCCAGCGCACCCAGGTCTCCAACGCCATTGCCGTGGCCAGCGAATACGTCCGGATGTACGACGGCGCCAAGAGCAGCCTGAAACTGCTCATGGACAGCGCCAATCAGCTCGAGACCGTGCTGATCGACAAGCGCGCCGAGATGCGCGAGGCGGTGGCGCTGCTGAACAGCGTCGTGCAGCGCCTCGCGCTGCTCGCCCCGACCTGGGATTCCACCCTGAAGCCCCGGGCGCAGGAGCTGGCCGACGCGCTGCCCAGGCTGGAGGACATGGGCGGCCGGCTGGAGCCGGTGATCGCCTCCGCGAACGCCCTGACCGCCAAGCTGCGTGAGCTGGCCATCCCCGAGGGCGGGATCGTGATCGACCAGTCCGGTGACACCGTGCCGGCGCCCGCGGGCCTGTGTGTGCCGCTACCCGGGAAGGAGTGCTGATGCTGAACCGGGTACTGGGCAGCCAGGCGTTCATGTCGATCGCCGGCGCCGTCGTCATCGGGATGCTCGCGATCGCGGGCTATTTCGTCGCCTTCGATCCGCTGCACAAGACGCAGAGCTACTGCGCGATCATGACCGACAGCATCGGGCTCTACCCCGGCAATCAGGTGACGATGCGCGGTATCACCGTCGGCACCGTCACCTCGGTGCGCAACCAGGGCACCGACGTGCGCGTCGAATTCGACGTCGACGCCGATCACCCGGTGCTCGCCGACGCCGCGGCCACCACCGTGTCCGACACCGTGGTCGCCGATCGGGAGCTGGCCGTGCTGTCCTCGGGCAAGGACACCGAGCGCTGGAACAGCGGGCAGTGCATCACCAAGACGCTGACCCCGAAGAGCCTCACCCAGACGCTCACCGCGCTGGCGCAATTGTCCGATCAGATCGTGGGGCCGGATCCGGCGCAGCCCAATTCGCTCGCCGACGGCCTCTCGTCGCTGGACCGGGCGACCGCGGGCACCGGCCCGCAGATCAACGAGCTGATCAAGAAGCTGGGCTCGGCGCTGAAGACGCCGGACGCCGACATCGCCAACCTCGCCGGTATTTTCGACGCGTTCGCCTCGGTGTCGGTGAAGGTGCAGGAGCACTGGGGTGATCTGCAGTCGATGCTGACCCGGCTCGGGCCCGCCCTGCACCAGGCCAGTGCCGAGCTGCTCGGCCCCGGCGCCGAACTGTTCGACGGGCTGCGGCAACTGCTGCCGATGCTCAACGACATCACCACCATGTTCGGCGGCCGGATCGGCGCGCTGCTCGACCAGAGCGTTCCGCTGATCAAGCTGCTGCGCGCCAATGTCGGCTCGCTGCGCGAGATCGTGCTGACCACCCCCGTGGTGGCCTCGGCGTTCCAGAGTGTGCTCGATCCGCGGACCGGGGCGGCCGGGATCAGTTACGCGCCGCCGAAGGTCGCGATCCCGCAGCCGGACGCGGAGCAGGTGTGTGCCGCGCTCAACGTCCTCACCCCGGGGCGGTGCGCCGGCGCGGCCGACGGGATGATGCAGGTTTCCTTGACGCAGCTGGTGCTGGGATCGGTTGGTGCGCAATGAGATCGGTGACCCTGCGGATTCCGGATCGGAAAGCCGTGCGGCGCGGGGCGCTGGCGCTGGCACTGACGGCCGCGGTCGCGGTCGGCGGCTGCGGATTCGACCCCGCGACGGTGCCGGTGCCCGGCACCTCGGTCTCCGGCCCGACCTATCGGCTGCGGATCGAATTCGCGAATGTGCTGAATCTGCCCGCACGCGCGAAGGTCATCGCCAACGGCGCCCAGGTCGGCACCGTCGAGGACGTGACCGTGGTGCCGGCCGACAAGGCCCCGGCCGGGCGCGGCGGTTACGTGGTGGTCGACGCCGACATCGCCGAGTCGGTGCGGCTGCCCGCGAGCACCATCGCCGAGCTGCGCCAGAACACCGTGCTCGGTGACATCCACATCGCTTTGACCACGCCCACGGACGGTTTCGGCTCGCTGCTCGGCGCCGAGCCCGTCATCGATCTGGCGCACAGCCGCCCGCCTGTGCAGCTCGAGGACACCATGGCCGCCATGGCGTTCTTCATCCAGGGCGGCGCGGTCGGTCAGATGCAGGACATCATCAACCGGTTCAACTCCGTGCTGCCGCAGGATCCGAAGGAAACGGCGCGGATCTCCCAGGTGATGGGCGCCGACGCCGCCGACCTGGCCGCGCACCTGGACGAGGTGGACAAGGCGCTGGCCGGTCTGAGCACCAATGCCGAGGTGCTGCACGACTTGCGGCCCGAACTGGACAACATCCTCAGCGCCGAGTCGGTGCAGCGGGTGAACGGGACCGTGCAGTCGATCGACGGTGTCGCCAAGATCTTCGGTGTCCTCGGCCCGGTCGGTGAGTCGCTGGTGTGGCTGGCCCCGCTGGTGCAGTCCGGTGACGCCGCGGCCAAGGCGTTCGTGCCGCTGGCCACCGGCGGCCCGCTCGATGTGCGCTCCCCGTCGAATCTGGCCATGCTCGTGGCCTTCCTGCGGGACAAGGTGATCCCGTTCGCCGAACGCGGTCCGAAAGTGAATATCACCGGCGTGCAAGTGAATTCGCAGGAGACCGACGCCGAACAGGTGGACCGGATGGTGCAGGCGCTGCGCATGATCGGAGCTGTGCGATGAAGATCAAGCCGGGCTCACTGGCCTCGCTGGCCGGTATCGCCACCATCCTCGTGCTCGGCGCGGCCTACCTCACCTTCGGGGTGGTGCGCTTCGATCCGTTCGCCGACTACACCAATGCCTCCATGGTGCTGAAGAATTCGGGCGGGCTCGGCGTCGGATCGCCGATTCTGCTCACCGGCATCCCGGTCGGCAAGGTGACCTCGGTCGACAGCACCGCCGCCGGTGTCGAGGTCGGCTTCCGGGTCGACGGCGAGCAGCGGCTGCCCACCGACAGCGTGGTCACCATCGAGCATCTGTCCGCGCTCGGTGAGCCGTATGTGCAATTCCTCCCCAAGCGGGGCGGCGGCCCGTACCTGCGGGACGGGCAGCGCCTGGACACCGCCGATGTGAAGACGCCGCTGTCCATCGCCGAGGTGGCGCGCATGGTCACCAAGACCATGAACCAGCTCGACCCGAACGTGGTCGACTCGCTGGTGCAGACCATGAGCAAATCGCTGACCGGCACCGAGGCCGTGATGCCGGAACTGGCGCGCTCGGGTGATCTGCTGGCCTCCACCATCATGACCCGCTCGCCCAAGATCGCCGAGCTGCTCAACAGTTTCCAGTACACCGCCAAGGACATCGACTGGGCGAATCCGGCGCTGTCGCAAGCCGCGCCGAACTTCGTCGAGTTCGGTCGGGTGCTCGACGGATTGGTCGAATCGGTCGGCCGGCTGGTCGCGTCCGGGAACGCGCCGGAGATGTATTTGGAAGGCAATGGCCTGGTGCCGTTCCTGGAGCAGATCACCCAGTGGCTCAACGAAGTCGGACCGGAACTGAAATCGCTGATTCCGGGGCTGCGGCCACTGACCGACGCGGTCACCTCGAGTGCGCCGAAACTCGATCTGAGCACCTTGATCTCGCAGGCGCTGCAAGGCACCGGGGACGACGCGGTCCGCGTGCGGGTCGCGGTCAAGTAAGGCGCGCTTCCAGAACACGACACGAAGCCGATATTGCAGCAAATTAATAGACAACTGAATTCGCAGTTTTGAACTGCGAAAATATGGCGTGTCAAAGGTTACGAAGTTTCCAGCAAACTTCCGGTAGCCTCCCTGGAGACCAGCTATTCGTGACGGTATTCCCTGTTCAGCAGAGAAGGCGGTGCGATGGTGGAATCCGAGGGCGACCCCGGACCGAGAGAAGATTGGCGCGATAACACCCGCGTGCTGTCGATTGTCGCTGCCTTGGCGGCCGGCGCCGCGGTGATCGTTTCCGTCGCCATGATCATGCGCTCGGAGGAGCCCGCGGACGATGCCGCGCGGGTCTCCGCCGCCTATTCGGCCATCCCGAATTCGCCGACGGTCGCCCCGCCGCCCGCCCCGCCGTTTCCCGCGCGTCAGGTCGGTGACGACTGCTCGGCCGGCGGCGTACAGGCGCGCTGGGAGATGCGACGGGGCACCTGGAACTGTGCCGCGGTGAAGCTGGGCCCGAACGGAAAGACGGTGGGCGAGGACTGCTCCCGCGACGGCGTGGCCAAGCGCTGGGGTTTCCTGCCCGACGGGAGTTGGGCGTGCAGCCCGCCGCCCGCGACGGTCGCCGGCGCCCCACCGCCGCCGCCCGCTCCGCCGGTCCCCGCACCGCCCCCGCCGCCACCGCCCGTGCCCGAGGTTCCGCCGCCCGCGCCGGAACCCGTCGCGCCGCCGCCCGCGTACGAGCCGCAGTACGTCCCCGAATACTCGCCGCCGCCCGCGCCGGAGCCGGTCGAGGAGGCACCCGCGCCGCCGCCTCCGCCACCGCCGCCGCCCCCGATGTTGCCCCATATCGAGCTACCGCCCCTACCCTTCTTCCCGCCGAGGTGACCGCATAGATGGCAGCCGTACCGAGCGACCGTTGGGCCGCTCTCAGGCAGACCCTGATCGCTCTGTTGCTCTTCCTACTCTGGCGGGCCGGCCGGCTCTGCCACGCCCCGCCCGCGCCCCTGCCCGACCCGCCCGCCCGCGTGCCGCGGGCGGGCGGACCACGGCCCTGGCTGCATCGGCTGCACGCGCCGCACGCGGACCTCGACGAGTCGGGACCCGCCGCGCCCACCCGGACCTGCCGGCAACTTCCGCGGTGACCGGACCGCGAACACGCTGCGTGACGGGGTCGCCTGGAGCCGTTCCCGAAATTCGGTGGACGCGGCTGGGATCGTTGAAGGGTGATCGATGTTCCGGAGTTCTTCGCACGACGGCTGGTCCGAATCGCTGACCCGGGCCGGGAGTGGCCGGACTGTTCGCCCGGACCGGCCGGGTGCTGGGCGGCCCGTTGAATCCGATGTGGTGGCGCCGCTTCTCCGCCAAGAAGCCCGAGCGCCGCATCACCCGGCCGGCGCCCGCGCCCTGGGGTAATCAGCTCAGACCGAATCCGAGCGCCACGCGGCCGCCGAACCGGCCCGCCGCCCGGCCGCTGCGGCACTGGTAGCCGCGCACCGGCCGACATCGCCGGGAAATGTGGGGGAGTCCCACCAACTCTCGATAGCGTATGGCTATGTCAGGTGGTGGTGCTGGGCCGACGCGGGCGCCGGAGCTGGACGCGCTGCGGGGGCTCGCCGTGGCCGGGATGGTGATCGTGCAGGCCTGGCACGTGACGGGGATACCGGCCACCGTGACGCCCGGGGTGCTGGATCCACTGCGGCATGTGCTGGCGGTCGTGGTCGAGGGCTGCTTCCTGCCGATCTTCGCTTTCCTGTTCGGACTGAGCTTTTCGATGCTCGCGGATCGGCCGTGGCCGGTCCTGCTGCGCCGGATGCTGGCGCTGGGTGGGCTGGGGCTGATCCACCAGGTCTTCCAGCCGGGGGAGGCGCTGCTGCCCTACGCGGTGGCGGGCGCGGTGATCCTGCTGCCCGCGGCGGGCCTGCCGCGCTGGGCGGTGCTGGGTGCCGGGCTCGCGGCGACGACGGGGGCGGCGCTGCTGCTCGGCGACGGCTTCGGCCTGGTCCCCGGGCTGTTCCTGCTCGGCCTGGCGGCCGGGCGGTTCGGCGTGGTCGAGGCGCTGCGCGACCGCGCCTGGATGCCGGCGGCGGCGTTCGCGCTGGCGCTGCCCGCCGCGGTGGTCGCGGGCAAGTGGGAGTTCCGGACCTCGTATCTGGATCTGGCGAGTTCGGCGCCCGCGATCGCGGGACTGCTCGGCGCGCTGGCCTACGCGACGGGGTTGCTGCTGGTGTTGCGCACCGGGCCCGGCGCGCTCGCCGGTGAGTTGCTGGCACCGCTGGGCCGGATGGCGCTGACCAACTACCTCCTGGCGACGGCACTGATCCTGGTCGCGGCGGCGACGCTCGGGCCGTCGAGGTCGAACGACTACGCGGTGCTGCTGGCCGTGTCGGCCGGGATCGTCCTGGTGCTGGGCGGGTTCAGCGCGCTGTGGCTGCGCCGGTTGAGTTACGGGCCGGTGGAGTGGCTTTGGCGATGTGCCACCTGGTGGGAGTGGGTGCCGATGGCCCGGCCGCGCCCCGCCCGGGCCGCGAGCCTGGGGCTGCCGAATCTGCGCTAGCCGCGCTCACCCGAGATGGACCGGCAGGGCCAGCGGCCCCCGGTGCCGGAAACCCGAGCGCCATCCGATCGCCGCGGGCTCGACGGCCAAGGTCGTTTCCGGCCATCGGGAGTAGACGTGGTTCAGCGTGGCCGCGGTGATGGTGCGGATCAGCACGGTCCCGACGCAGGCGTGTGGACCGTGGCCCAGACCCAGGTGCGGATTGCGTTTGCGGCGCAGGTCCAGCGTGTCGGGGGCGCTGAAGACGGACGGGTCGTGGTTGGCGGCGCCCAGGCCCAGCAGCACCGTCTGCCCGGCGCGGACGGTGTAGTCGCCCAGTCGCAGGTCGACCTGTGCGAACCGGGGCCCGGCCAGCAGCTGCGGTGACAGGTAGCGGACCAGTTCGTCGACGGCGCGGGCCGGGGCGGCGCGCAGCACGGGTAGCTGATCGGGATGGGCCAGCAGGGCGAGGATCGCGCCCGCCAGCAGGTCCACCATCACCTCGTACCAGACGAACAGCAGATAGAAGAGCACCCCTTGGAGCTCCTCGCCGCTCATCGCACCCTGGTCGCGCGCCGCGCCGAGCCGGCCGAGGACGGTGTCGCTGCCGGCGGCGTGCTCGATGCTCTGCTCGACGATCGAGCGCATCGTGCGCAAGGTCTCGCGGGACTGCGGCAGCGGCTGACCGGCGGGCGCGAGCAGCGTCGAATTCGCCCAGCGCAGCAGGGCTTCGCGGTCCGAGCCGGCCAGCCCGATCAGGTCGCCGAGCAGCGCGGCGGGCAGCGGGACCGCGAGCCGCTCGACCAGATCGACCGGGTGCTGGGCGTCCAGATCTTTCAGCAGCGTGTCGACGAGGTCGGGTGTGCGCCGGGCCCAGTCGTCCAACCGGCGCGGCGAGAGCTCCGCGGTGAGCAACCGGCGCAGGCGGGCGTGCTCGTCGGGGGCGGCCTCGAGCAGGACACCGAAGCCCGGTGGCACGGTGAAGCCGCGGTAGTCGCGCTGGTCGGCGTATTCGGTGCGGGTGGTGAGCCGCCGGTCGAGCAGGCCGGCCCGCACCGCGGCGTGCCCGGTGACCAGCCAGGCGGGCGGGCCGTCCGGGGTCCGCACCCGATGCACGCCGCCCTCGCGGCGCAGCCGATCCAGCACCGGCCACGGCTCCGCCGTGAATCCGGCATCGAAGATTGCCCGCACTCTGCCCCCATTCGCATTGTCTGCCAACCGTTCTCGGCCCCGTCCGATGCGCACCAAGGTACCCGGCCCGGGCCGGGGCGGCACGCGGGGCGGAGTGTCGTCGGCGCGGCTGGACGGCAAACCTGGCCGGGCACCGCAGACTGGTCGGTCATGGACCAGTTGGTGCTGATGCTCACCCTGCTGTTCGCCACGATCCTGGCCGAGCCGCTGGCGCGGCGCATCGGGGTGGCCGCGCCGGTCCTGATGACGCTGTTCGGGTGCGCGGTGGCGCTGATCCCGGTGGCGCCGCACATCCACATTCCGCCGGATCTGATTCTGCCGCTGGTGTTGCCGCCGCTGCTGTACGCGGCCGCCCGCCGGACCTCCTGGCAGCAGTTCGCCGAGAACTGGGCGCCGATCGCGCTGCGGGCGGTCGGGTTGGTGGTGGCGACCGCGGCGGCGGTGGCCGCGGTGTTCCACCACTGGTATCCGGGTGTGCCGATCGCGGCGGCGGTGGTGCTCGGCGCCATGGTCGCGCCGCCGGATCCGATCGCGGCCACCGCGCTCGCGAGCAAACTGGGGCTGCCGCGCCGACTGGTCGTCGTGCTCGACGGCGAGGGCCTGTTCAACGATGTCACCGCGATCGTCATCTACAGCGTCGCGGTGCAGGCGGTGGTGTCCGGGCACTTCTCGACGGCGCACGCGCTGGGTGAGTTCGTGATCTCCGCGGTCGTCGCCGTGCTGGTCGGACTCGCCCTGGGCTGGGTGGGCAGCAAACTGACCGCGTCGTTGGCGGAGGCGGCCTGGCAGGTGGCGGTGAGCCTGCTGCTGCCGTTCGCCGCCTACGGTTTCGCCGAGGCCTGGCAGGGCTCCGGCGTGCTCGCGGTGCTGGTGTGCGCGCTGTATCTGACCGACGCCGTCACCGATATCGGCGATCGGGACTACCGGCTGGTCGGTGACGCCTTCTGGGAGATCGCCGAAATGCTGCTGTCCGGCTTCGCTTTCGGCCTGATCGGCCTGGAACTGGCGACGGTGCTGGAGGCGACCGGCCACGATTGGGTCCGGCTGCTCGGGGTGGCGGGCGCGGTGATCGCGGTGGTCGTCGGGCTCCGGCTGGTCTGGCTGATGGTCACCTGGGCGCTCGGAAAGGGCTGGTGGCGCCGCCTGGACGCCGACGAGCCCTACACCTGGCGCGAGACCATCGTCACCTGGTGGGCGGGCATGCGCGGGGTCGCGAGCGTCGCACTGGCGCTGGCTATTCCGCTGCTCACCGAGGCGGGTGAACAGTTCCCCGGGCGCACCGAGATCCTGTTCACCGCCTTCGCCGTGGTGCTGTTCACGCTGCTGGTGCAGGGCCCGACGCTGCCGCTGGTGGTGCGCCTGACCAAGGTGCACGCCGATACCCAGCACGAGCGCGACCTGGAGCGGCAGCTGTGGGAGCGGGTGATGCGCGCCCAGCTGACCAAACTGAAAGAGCTTGCCGTGCGCGAGAATCTGCCCGACGAGCTCTACGAGGGCCTGCGCGAGCAATTCCGGGCGCGCCTGGCCCGCGCCGATCCGCAGGCCGCCGACGAGGAGGACGCCCGCGCCCAGGCCCGCCAGGACCTGCGGGTGATGCGCCAGGTGCGGGAGGAAATCGTCGAGGCCGGTCGACACGAGGCGCTGGCCGCGCGCCGCGACCCGGGGATGCCCCCGGACGTGGTCGACCGGGTCACCCGCCGGCTCGATCTGGGCCCGGCCAAGCTCGTCTAGTTCGCGGAGACACCGGCCGAGCGCAGCGCGGCCAGCACCTCGCCGTAGCTGAGATCGGAGTTCACCGTGATGGTTTCGGCGGTGCGGTCGACCGAGACGTGGTCGACACCGCCCAGGCTGCGCATCGCCTGCTCGGCGACGACTGCCGTCTCGTCCGAGTAATCGGTGAGGTCGAGGTTGTAGGTAGCCATGGCGCTTCTCCTTGTATTAGGGGTGTCTAGCGCGCATAGACGAAAACAGCTGGTCCAAACGTTGTTTGGGTTCGTATATGCCGGGAATAGCTCCGGTGTAATACACACTCCAGCGACTACGGGATTGTCATGATCATTCTCATCGGGCTGCTCGTCCTCATCGGGGCGACCATCGTCGGCGTCGCCGGTGTAGCGGCGAACACCGGCGAATTCGATGCCTCGACAGGGGAATTCGCAGTATTCGACTACAGCTTCACGGCGTCGGCCGGTGAGCTGTTCCTCTACGGCATGGCCGTCGGGGCCGTCGGAATGCTCGGTCTGGGACTGCTGCTGGTGGGGCTCTTCCGCGCCTCCTCACGTAGCCGTGCCACGCGCCGGGAACTCCGGCAGTCACGGCGGGAGGTGGCGGCCGCACAGCGGACCAACACCACACCCGACATGGCGAAGCAGCCGGCTGCCAGCAAGCCGGTCTGGAGCCTGAATCGGTTCATGCCCAAGTCGTCCTCCGCTTCGGTGGACGCCACGCACCGTACCGGGGCCACCCCCACTCGGTGATTTTTCACAAAAGCCTGGCGATCAGCGTTCGATCGTCGAAGAAAGGGATAAGAACATGATTATTCTCGGATTGGTGCTCCTGGTAGTCGGTTGGCTGCTCGGCATTCAGCTGCTGGTCACCGCAGGCATCATCGTGCTGCTCATCGGCGCTGTCCTGCTGATCGCCGGCTCGGTCGGCCGTCCGGTCGGCGGCCGCCGACACTATTACTGAGGTTGAGCGATGTCAGGGTTGAATGACCGTCCCGCGGGTTCCGGCCCGAGGCGGGGTAACGGATTCTCGCATCAAATTCAGGCGGCCACCGGCAAAGTCAAGAAGCTCCTCGGCCAAGCGACGAACAATCGCCGGCTCGAAGGGGAGGGACGCCGAGATCAGGCCCGTGGCAATCTGAAGCGCGCCGCGGACAAACTGAGGGACGCGTTCAAACGCTGACTTGGTCGCGATAATGCCGGCCGATGGGCACCGAGCCCATCGGCCGGCATCGGCGTGTGCGGGGCAGCTTTTACAGAACCGGATCGACCTCGGCGGGTAATACCACCGGGGGTTTCGGCGGGCTGGGCCGCGCGAGCAATTCGCAGACCGCGGTATCGGTGACATCGTCGAAACGCTGATACCACTGCGCGATCGAATGGAACATGGCCGGGGTCTCCAGGCAGACGACGATATCGGCGGTGCGGCTCAGACTGCGGATCGCCCGGGGCGAACCGACCGGCACCGCCAGGATCACGCGCTCCGCACCCCGGGACCGGGCCACCTCGATCGCCGCGCGGGCCGTGGCCCCGGTGGCGACGCCGTCGTCGACGATGACCGCCGTGCGGCCGTCCAGCCGGAACGGCGTCATCGCGCCTCGATAGCGGATAATGCTGCGGGACAGGGTGTTCCGTGCCTCGCGCGTCACCCGGTGGCGTTCCGGATCGGAGACGAAGGCGCGTAACAGGATCGGTTCGTCGATGACCTGCACGCCGTTGGCGGCGATCGCGCCGAACACCAGACCCGGCTGGAACGGCACCCGCAGTTTGCGGACGACCTCCACCTCCAGCGGCAAACCCAGCGCCGCGGCCACCTCACAGGCCACCGGCACCCCGCCGCGCGGGACAGCCAGAACCACCACATCGGGGCCGTGGAATCCCCGTAGCCGTTCGGCAAGCCGCCGACCGGCGTCGCGACGGTCGTGGAATGGCATCTGGGGGACCTCCTGAGTCGACTCCGCCACGGACTCGAGCCGCGCTTCTGGACTCGGAGAGTGCTTGTAGCTTACGCCCGAACAGATCGGGTCGCGAGCGGCGTCGAAAGGCTCAGGCGCGCGGCTCATTCGGCGCGGCACCCGTCGGAGATCAATTCCTCCGGTGGTCCGGCATTGCCCGATGCCGCCGATAACCACCGATTGTTCGCCCGATCGAGCAGGTCGACGACCTCCGCGTCGCCGACCTCGTGGTAATCCCGGTACCACCGGCCGATCGAGTCGAACAGGGCCGGCGTCTCCAGGCAGACCACATTGTCGGCCAGTGCCGCCAGGTCCCGGATCGGCCGGCAGGAGCCGACCGGTACCGCGTAGACGACGCGATCCGCGCCCTGCGCGCGAGCGCTGGCGCACGCGGCCCGCGCGGTGGCGCCGCTGGTGACGCCGTCGTCGACGATCATCGCGGTCCGGCCCGCCAGGGGCAGCCGCGCCCGCCCGTTCCGGAAGGCTATGACGTTGCGCGCCAAAGTATCTCGTGCCTCGAGCAGCACCTGCTGGCGCTGCTTGCCGGACACGAAGGCGCGGACCATCTCGTCGTCCTCGATGACCTGGACCTCGTCCTCGGCGACGGCGCCGAACACCAGCGGCTGCTGGAACGGCACACACAGTTTGCGCACCACCACGACCTCCAGCGGTAGCCGTAACGCGGTGGCCACCTCGAAGGCGACCTCCACGCCGCCGCTCGGCACGGCGAGCACGACGACCTCGGCGCCGCGGAACGCGCGCAGGCGCTCGACCAGGCGGCGTCCCGCGTCGCGGCGATCGGAAAAGGGCATGGGAATCCTCCTGAATCAATGGATTGATCACGAAGATGAGCCGCGCTTCGGGACTCGGGAGGATTCGGAGTTTAGCCACCTGATCAATTGATCAGGGAGGTAACGGAACTATTGCGGTGTGCCCTCGGCGAAATGCGATCCCTCGGGCTCGGCGCCCGTGACAGTGCGAATGATCTCGCGGGCGATTTCGACGAGTTTGACGTTGCGATGCTGGGAAGCGCTGCGCAGCATGTCGAACGCGCGGGTGCGGGTGCAGCCGCGCTGTCCCATCACGATGCCCAGCGCCTGATCGATGAGCGACCGGGAGGCGAGCGCGGCCCGCAACTGTGCGGTGCGGTCGTTCTGCCGGGCCACGGTGAGGGCGGTGGTCAGCAGGAGGCTGGTGTGCTCGCCGGTCAGTTTGATCGCCCAGCGGGTCTGCTCGTCGAAGCCGTTGGGCGTGGTCGCGTACAGGTTCAGCGAGCCGATGGGCTCGCCGTCGGCCAGCAGCGGCTGGGAGTAGATGGACCGGATGCCGTGCGCCATCACCCGGGCCGGGTAGTCGCCCCAGCGCCGTTCGCGCGCCACGTCCGGCACCGAGACCGGCTCCGCGGTGTGCATGGCCTCCAGGCAGGGGCCGGTGCGCTGCTGGAATTGGATCTCGTCCACCCGGCTCGCCTCGGCGCCGGTCGAGCCGACGGTCACGGTGTCCGCGGCGCGTTTGAGGGAGACGCCGGCCATCGGCCGGCCCGGCAGCATCCGGGAGGCGACCGTGGCGAGGTCGCGTAGCGCCGCCTCGATGTCGCTGGTGGACAGCAGTAGTGCGGTCAGTTCCGACATTCCGGAGACGAGTTCGTACGCCGCCTTCTCGTCATCTCGTTCCCTCATGTCCTGCGACATGGCTGTCCTCCGTCGGCTGTCGGATGCATCACCGATGTGCCGTCCGCGCTGCGAATTCGCTGCGGTCCGGCTCGGCGCCACAGGCTCCCGGCCCGGTGCTGGGCCGTAGCGGTGGTATCGAACTCGATAGGCGGATACCCGCTCGCCGGCTAGGGAAACGGGGCCGTCAGATTCCGGAAAGACCTGCCAGCTGGCCTATTCCATAGGTCACGGCCATGGCGAGGGCGCCGCCGACGACGACCCGCAGCACCGCTCGGCCCCGGTCGCTGCCGCCTAGCCGGGCGCTCACCGACCCGGTGGCGGCCAGCGCGACCAGCACCGCGACGAAGGTCACCGGGATACGCAGGTGCGCGGGCGGCAGCAGGATGGCGAACAACGGCAGCAGCGCGCCGAGGGTGAACGAGACCGCCGAGGAGGCCGCGGCCTGCCAGGGATTGGTGAGTTCGGCGGGGTCCAGGCCCAACTCGGCTTCGGCATGTGCGGTGAAGGCATCGTGGGCGGTGAGCTCCTCGGCGACCTTGCGCGCGGTCTCCGGCGTCAGGCCCTTGGCGGTGTAGATGCCCGCCAATTCCGCCAGCTCGCTCTCCGGTTCCTCCCGCAACTCCCGGGCTTCCTTGGCCAGCAGCGCGCGTTCGGAATCGCGCTGGGTGCTGACCGAGACGTATTCGCCGACCGCCATGGAGATCGCGCCCGCGCCGAGTCCGGCGACGCCTGCGGTCAGGATGGCCGCGGTGCTCGCGTTCGCGGCGGCCACGCCGACCACCAGCCCGGCGGTGGAGACGATGCCGTCGTTGGCGCCGAGCACGCCCGCGCGCAGCCAATTCAGGCGGGACGAGAACCCCTCGGTGTGCGGCTCGTGGGGATGTGCTCCGCTCGTCGGCTGCGCCATGGCTCGGAGGTTATCCGCTCGAGCGCGCCGGGCGTGCGCTCACCGATCGCGCCGCAGTTCGTCGGCCAGCCGCACCGCGAGCGCGACCAGGGTCAGCGTCGGGTTGGCGTGTCCGGTGGTGGGGAACACCGAACTGCCGGCGATGTAGAGGTTCTCGACCCCGTGCACCCGGCAGTCGGTATCGACGACCCCCGCGTCCGGGCGCGCCGCCATCCGGGTGGTCCCGGTCGGATGCGCCCAGTCGGTGAGCCGCGCCGGACCGTCGCTGTCCGCGCGGGCCCAGTCGTAGAGCGCCGGTTCGGGATAGCCCAGCCGCGCGAACTCCGCCACCGCGAGTGCCGCGGCCCGGCGGACGGTGCGGTCCTCCAGTTCGTGCACCCGCCAGTCGATCCGGGCCAGCGGCACCCCGAACCGATCCACCCGCTCGCTCAGCGCGACCCGGCTGTCCGGATCGGGGACCTGTTCGACCATGCAGCGCACCTCGATGCGGTCCAGCTTGTGCGGCAGCCCGGCGTGCTCGATCAGCCGGCGGCGCGCCCCCGCCAGCAGCAGCCCGGAATTCGCCAGCGCCACCCGGGCGTCGTGCCGGGTGCCGCGCCCGCGCATCAGCTGTTTCACCGACTCCCACGGGTCGTCGTCGGCGGGCACCTCCTGCAGCCACAGTGCGCAGTTCAGCAGCTGCTCGGCCCGCTGCACGGCCGGGGACAGGGCCAAGCCGTGCAGGAAGGTGTGCCGCCCGTGCGCGCTCTTGACCACGTACTTGCCGAACCGGTGCAGCGCGGTGTGGGCCTGCGCCGGTTCCAGCGCGCCGACCGCGCCGCAGCGATGATCCATCAGGTAGCGCCCGACCAGACCGTGCCGATTGCCGACCCCCTCCGGGCGGATCCGGCGCGAGGCCAGCAGCAGGCGCGGCGTGCTGATGCCGCCCGCGGCCAGCACGAAGCGCCCGGCGCGGACGGTGCGCGCCTTGCTGCCCGCCACTTGCAGCGCCAGCACCTTCCGGCCGTCCGCGTCGGTGTCGATATGGGTGACGGTGGCGTTGACCAGCACCCGGACATTGGGTGCGGTCAGCTCCCGGACGTGCCTGCCGAAGCGCTTGCAGTCGAACGGATCGACGGGGTCGCGGCTGATCTGCCAGAAGTAGGCGCGAAAGCGGTTCGGGTCGAGGGTGTCCCGGGGCCGGGCCCGCCCGGCCAGCTCCCAGAACGCGTCGCCGGTGAATCCGGTGCCGTAGCCGATACCGACATGGCGGGCCGCGCGTTCCAGGTACGGGTCCAGATCGGTGATCGGCCACCCGGATCCGGGTACCCAGGGGCGGGCGCCGAAGTCGAGGTCGTCGAGCAGGCCGCAGCGCCCGCTCCAGCTGTGTGAGTTGCCGCCCAGGATTCGATCGCCCGCCACCCGACCCGTGCCCGCGCGGACCGCGCCGGTGCTGTCGATGTCGTCCAGGGCGTTGGCCTGCTCGCTGGGCTCGCGCCCGCCGCTCTCCAGCACCAGGACTCGCAGCGAGGTCCCGGCGAGCTCGGCGGCGAGGGTCAACCCGGCCGGGCCCGAACCGATGACGCAGATGTCGGCGGTCAGCTCGTCGTCGGCGACCGTGTCCAGCTCGTCGATGCGCATCAGCGTTCCTCCCTACACCGCTGCCGGTAGGGGCAACTCTAAGTGGGAAGAGGCATTTTCAGTCGGTGTTCAGCAACCGCGATGCAGGAACGCGCGCACGTACCCGGCCGACTGGCGGATGTACATCCAGGTCCAGAATTTCGGCCCGGACTCGCTGGGGCTGGCCACCATCGTCAGGTCACCGTCGAAACACTTGGACACGATGTAGCGGGCCCGCGATACGTGCGGGGTGTAGGTCACCACGATCAGGTGGTGCCAGCCGAATCGCTGTGCGCGACGGCGGATCTCCTGTGCCTCCCCGTCGGTGGTCCACGGATCGGGGACGAAACAGGACACGGTGAAGTCGAAATGACCGGCGCAGTACCGGTCCATCACCGTGTCGTCGTTGCCGGTGGAACGCGAGATCAGCAGCTCCGGCGCGTAGCCGCGGCGGGCCAGATCCAGGCCGAGATCGAAGCGTTCGTAGGCGGTGCCGCCGAGCACCACGATGGCGTCGGCGCGGCGCAGGGGATCGGTCTGGGGATGGATGTAGACCGGCACGCCCGCCACCGCGGACAGCGCGACGAGGGCGAGCAACAGCAAACCTATTCGAGCGACCCGCGAGCAGGCGCCGCGGCCGTGGCCCCGCATGCGTCCGACGATACGCGAAAGCCACTGCGGCTCAATGACGGACGCGGCGCACCTTCCGGACGGGGGTGGGATGCGGCATGAGTTTGCGGTGGATCAGTTGCAGCGCCACCAGCAGCAACATGGCCAGGGTGGCGGTCAGGTAGTCGCCGAGCAGGAGCGCCAGCATCGCGAAGCCGCCGAACAGCGGCAATTCCAGCAGCGCGCACCAGCCGAGGACGCGTAGTCGCGTGGCGTTGGAATCCAGCCAGCGCACACCGTCATCGATGATCTCGCGCGCGGTCACCGCGCAGACCATGCCGTCGCCGACCTGGATGAACCGGTGCACCGCCTCGTCGCGCGACAGCTCACCCAGCCATGCCCGATCGATCAGGCGCTTGCCCTCTTCGGCAACCTCTCTGACCGTGTCCATACGGCCCCTTTCTCACCCGGCTCCGCCGCGGTCATCCCGGCGCATGCCGGATCCGCGGCAGAAGTCTAGGGGCCGCCCAGGACAGTGCCTAGAGGTGATTCGCGCCGCCTTTGTCATGTCCGGTCCGGTGCGCGAGACCTGGTGCGGGGCTGGCATGCTGACGCCATGATCAATCAGCGGGGTGCACGGTGGATGGCGGGTCTCGCGGCGGGTGCGCTGCTGCTGGCCGGATGTAGCGAATCGGCGTCACAGGGCAGCACGGCGGCGCCGAGCACGCCGCGCGATCAGCTACTGCTGACCCAGGACGAATTCCCGGCCGGGGCCCGGAAGGTGGAGCTGCCCAAGGACAAGCTGGAGGCGGCCGCCGCGGACATGGCCGGCCTGCAGGACACCGCCACGCTCACCCCGGCGGAATGCGCCTCGATCACCAAGGATCTCGGCACCGCGAGCAAGACGCTGCTCACCGATTCGGCCGTCTCCGCCGCCACCGACGGCAAGTCCGGTGTCATGTACATCGAGTTCCTCGCCGGGCGCACCGGTGACCTGCAGGCCATCACCGACGGCAACAAGCGCTGCGGTGAGGTCACCGTGACCAGCTCGGTCGAGGGCAAGCAGATCAGCACCACCGCCAAGGTCGAAAACCTCAGCGCGCCCGCCGATTTGAAGGGCGCCACCGCGATCGCCTACCTCACCACCACGGTCTCGACCGTCGGCTCGGGCAAGCCGCTCACCTCGGTCGGTTACCAGGGCATGGCCGTGCTGCGCGGGACGACGGTGGTCGTGCGCGTGAGCGCGATCAAGGATTCGCTGGACGAGGCCGCCTTCCAGAAGGTCTTCGTCGACGCGGTGCGCAAGGTCGAGCAGGCCGCCTAGCGCTCCCGGCGCGCGGCGCTGGGGGTCAGGCCCCACCAGCGCCGGCAGCAGCGGGTGAAGGTGGCCTGCTCGGAAAGGCCGAGCAGCGAGGCGATCTGGGTCATCGGCATGTCCGTCGTGCTGAGGTAGCGCCGGGCCTCGTCGCGGCGGACATCGTCGAGGATGGCCGCGAACGTGGTGTCCTCCGCGGCGAGCCGGCGTTGCAACGTGCGCGGGTGCAGCGTGAGAAGCTTTGCCACGATGCCGATTTCGGGCGGCGTGGTGCCCAGCAGCTGCTGAATGGCCGCCCGCACCTGCGGCACGAGCGAGACGCCCGCGTGCCGGGCCTGCTCGGCGAGGAACGCGATGGCTAGGCGGTGCAGGTTCTCGTCGCCACCGGACAGCGATTTGCCGGTGAGGTTGCCCGGCACCCGCAGCACGGCGGCCGACCGCCCGACCCGCACCGGTGCGCCGAAGAAGTCCTCGTATGTCCGCAGCGGGGCTTGCGGGTGGTAGGGCAGTTCGACCGAGCGCAGGCCGTACCGGTCGCCCGCCAGCCGCTGGATGGTGCGGTGCAGAAATCCCAGACCCAGATCGGTGCCCTGCACCGGCGTCGGCAGGCCGGGCTGCACACCGTACCGCAGGGCCACCACGCCGCGGTCCGCGTACGGATCGGGCTCCATGGTCAGGCTCAGCGAACGCGCGTGCACGAACAGGTAGCGCGAGGTGCACTCCAGCGCGTCGGCCAGGGTCGGTGAGTTGCGGATGGCCAGGGCGAGCGGCCCGAGCATGTCCAGGTCCTGCCGGTAGGCGATGCGCAACCCCAGGTCGGCGCAGTCCAGGCGGTGTGCGGCGAGTTCGAGCACCGCGGCCATGGCATCGTCGGGGACCAAGATGTCGTCGGCGTCGAGCGCGGCGATCGGGAGCCCGACCGCGGCGGCCAGCTCCTCGGCGTGGCCGCCGAGTTCGGCCACTACCGCGCGGAAACCGCGCAGCCCCGCGGACCTGATCACCGACATGTCGTCCAGAATCAAATAGTTGTCGCGCAAAGTCAAGAATCCGGTCTGCTGCTTTTCCACACTGGAGACATGAACGCTGAGGTTCGGGACCATGTGGATGTCGTGATCGTGGGTGCGGGCCTGTCCGGCATCGGTGCGGCCTACCGGCTGCAGACCGAATGCCCCGGCAAGAGCTACGCGGTGCTGGAGGCGCGCGCGGCACTCGGCGGCACCTGGGATCTGTTCCGGTACCCCGGCATCCGCTCCGACTCCGACATGTTCACCCTCGGGTACTCGTTCAAGCCCTGGCGGGACGCGAAGGCGATCGCCGACGGCCCGTCCATCCTGCGCTACATCAAGGAGACCGCCGCCGAGTTCGGCATCGATCGGCACATCCGGTACAGCACCAAAGTCGTTGCCGCCGAGTGGTCTTCGGATGTAGCGCAGTGGACGCTGACGGTCGCGACCGAGGCCGGCGAGCGCACCCTGACCTGTAACTTCCTCTACACCTGCGCGGGCTACTACAACTACGACCAGGGCCACGCGCCCGAATTCCCCGGCGCCGCGGAGTTTTCCGGGCAGACCGTGCATCCGCAGTTCTGGCCCGAGGACCTCGACTACGCCGGCAAGCGCGTCGTGGTGATCGGCAGCGGCGCCACCGCAGTCACCCTGGTTCCCGCCATGGCCGACACGGCGGCCTCGGTCACCATGCTGCAGCGCAGCCCGACCTGGATCAGCGCGGTCCCCGGCCGCGACAAGCAGGCCGACAAGATCCGCGAGCTGCTGCCGCCGGACCTCGCGCACCGGGTGATCCGCACCAAGAACATCCTGTTCAATATCGGCTTCTACCAGTACTGCCGTCGCCGGCCGGCGGCCGCGCGCAAGCTGCTCACCGGTCTGACCACGCGCATCCTCAAAGACGAGAAGCTGGTCGCCGAGCACTTCACGCCGTCCTACGACCCGTGGGATCAGCGGCTCTGCGCGGTGCCCGACGCCGACTTCTTCAAAGCGATGAAGAAGGGCAAGGCCGAGGTCGTCACCGATCAGATCGAAACCTTTGTCCCCGAGGGCATCCGGCTGCGGTCGGGCCGGGTGCTCGCGGCCGATGTCGTCGTCACCGCGACCGGCCTGCAACTGCTCGCCTTCGGCGGCATCACGCCCATCGTCGACGGCCGCAAGGTCGAACTGGCCGACCAATTCGTCTGGCAGGGCGCCATGCTCACCGGCATCCCCAACTTCGCGGTCTGCCTGGGCTACACCAACGCCTCCTGGACCCTGCGCGCCGACCTCACGCACCGGCTGGTGTGCAAGGTGCTGCGCCACATGGACCGCAACCGTTTCGCGGCCGTGGTCCCCGAACCCGAGGGCACCCTCGGCGAGCGCCCGCTGCTGGACCTGGCCTCGGGTTATGTCCAGCGCTCCATCGCGGACTTCCCGCGCCAGGGCGACCGGCATCCCTGGAAGGTGCGCCAGAACTACCTGCTCGACACCGCCACCACCATGCGCACCAACCTGCACAAGACGCTGACGGGAACCCGCGCCCGCTGATTCGGGTGCGGCTGCCGGGAATTCGGCGGCGGGGTCGGTACGTTCCTAGGATCAATCCGAGGAAGGGAACCCTGTGGCCAACGACTGGAACGCGAACATCATCGAGGAATTCCGGGCCAACTCCGGCAAGGTCGGCGGACCGTTCGAGGGCCGCGATCTGCTGCTGCTGACGAGCACGGGCCGGACCTCCGGTCTGCCGCGGACCTCGCCGCTCGCCTACGTCCGCGACGGCGAGCGCATCGTGATCATCGCCTCCAAGGCCGGCGCGCCCACCAACCCCGACTGGTACTACAATATCCTGGCCAACCCGGAGGTCACGGTCGAGCTCGGCACCGACAAGTTCCAGGCCGAAGGCACCGCGATCACCGAGGGGCCCGAGCGCGACCGCCTCTACGCCGCGATGGTCGAGGTCATGCCGGGCTTCGCCGAGTACGCGGAGAAGACCAGTCGCGTCATCCCCGTCGTCACGCTCGCGTCGCTGTCCTGATGCGCCCGGCCGGCTTCGCACCCGGTTGCCGGGTGCGAGGCGCGGCTCAGGGTGCGGTCGCGCGCCGGGCTGTGTCGCCGGCGCGGATAGCGGACTCGATCTCCTCGACCGCGCCGCGCAGCATCGTGCCGTAGCCGTCCTGGCCCAAGGTGTGCAGGCAGGCGCGGGCGGCGTCGAGGGCGCGCCGCGCGGCCTCGAACGAACCGAGCTGCCGGTAGTTGTCGGCCAGGTTGAGATGCAGCGAGGGATAGAACCCTGCCACGTCGAGAGTCGAATGATGCTGCCGCGCACGGTCATTCGTCAGGCTGTCGGCGGCGTCCAGGGCCCGTACGTCCCAGGCGAGCGCCTGCGCGGCGTCGTCCTGGAGATCGGCCAGGAAGTGGGCCAGGGTGCAGCGGTGCAGCGGATCACCCTGCGGGCCAAGGCCTTTCCAGATATCGTCCAGTTCGGTACGGGCGCGCTGCGGATCGCCGGCGCGGCCCAGCGTGACGGCTCGCATGATGGCTTCCATCGTGGGGTCGGCACTTGTGGTACTCATGGGAATCTCCTTGTCGCTCAACATGATCAGGGCAGGTGTACGGGCATGACCAGCGTGGTGAGGTCACCGTCGGTGGCCGACCGGAGCATCGCCGGCTGGTCGGCGGCGGCGAGATCGAGCATGACCTCGGGCCCGACGGCACTGGTCAGGGCCGCGCGCAAGACCTCGGGATCGAAGGCGATGTCCAGGGGTGCGCCCCGGACGACCGCGGGAAGCGCGCGAGCGCCGCGCGAATCACGCACGGTGAGCACCGATTCGGTGATGGACAGCACCAGCGGACCCGTGCTCGCCGTCGCGAGCAGCGCCGCGCGCTCGGCCACCACGCGCGTGCGGACCGGCGCCAGACCCGCGAGCACCGCCCGGTAGTCCGGGAACGGTTCGTCGATCAGCGCGCACCGCCGCACCCCGCCGGTGGCGGTCAGCGTCAGCGCACCGTCCTCGACCGCGAGGCCGACCTCGGCGCCCGCCCGCAACCAGGCACCGGCCGCCGCCAGATCCGCGGCCGCCACCACCGCGGACCAGGGGGCGGCCGGTTGCCGCGGCACCAGCGTCCGGGTCGACAGGCGATACCGATCCGTCGCGGTCAAGGTCAGGGCCGAGCCGTCGGCCTCGAGGAAAACCCCGGTCAGCACCGGGAATTCGCCCCCGGTCGCGGCCGCGGCGCGCACCTGCTCGAAGGCCTCGGCCAGCGCCGCCCCGGGCACGACGACCCCGCCGAGTCCCCGCTTGATCGCCGCGGCGACCGCCGCCGCCGCTCGGGCCCGCTGCTGCAAACCCGCCACGTGCTCATCGAGCAGTCGCGCCGCCTGGGCGGGCTCCGCCGCGAGGATCCGGACAACCAGCTCCAGCGGCACCTCGATCTCGCGTAGCCGCCGGATAACCACCGCCTGCCCGCACTGCTCCTCGGTGTAGTACCGATAGCCCGTGGCGGGGTCTACCCGGGCGGGCGGCAGCAGCCCGCAATCGTCGTAGAACCGCAGCGCGCTGGCGGTCACACCGGTGGCCCGGGCCATCGCGCCGATCGTCAACTCATTGACTTCCTCCCGGCCCTGACGGACCTGGATTTCCTGCCTCACGACAGGGGGTTCCTGTTTCATCGACAGTTGCCTTCCCGCATCAGCTGCGGGATGGTCTCACACCATCTCCACAGGCGAGCACCGCAAGCCCTGCGGCGCGCATATTTATGGCTGCGTTCACATCCCGATCGTGGAGCGCGCCACACCGGCACGTCCATTCCCGAATGTTCAACGGCATCTTGTCCGCGATCCGCCCACAGGCCGAGCAGGTCTTCGAAGACGGATAGAACCGGTCGATCGCCACGACCGTGCGCCCGTACCAATCCGCCTTGTACTCCAACATCGACCGGAATTCCGACCACGACGCATCCGAGATCGCCCGCGCCAGCGAATGATTCCGGACCATGTTCCGCACGCTCAAATCCTCGATGGCGATCACTTGGTTTTCGCGCACCAACCGAGTCGAGAGTTTGTGCAGGTGATCCCTGCGCCGATCCGCGATTCGCGCATGAACCCGAGCCACCTTCAATCGGGCCTTCGCCCGATTCGCGGAGCCCTTTTGTTTCTTCGCCAACACCCGCTGAGTGTTCGCCAACCGGGTGCGGTCCTTCTTCTCGTGCCGAGGATTCGCAACCTTCTCCCCGGTTGAGAACACGTAGAGGGAAGTGATCCCAGCGTCCACGCCCAACGTCGCGTCCGTGGCCGCATGTTCGGTGATTGTGTCCTCGACCAGGATCGACACGAAGTAGCGCCCTGCTGAATCCGTGGATACCGTCACCTGTGATGGCATGACGCCTTCGGGCAGTGGACGCGACCAGCGGATGTTCAACGGTTCGGATTGCTTCGCCAACTTCAGGTGACCATCGCGGTAGGAGAAGCAGTTGGCGAAGTAGGTAGCCGAATCTCGCGATTTGCCCTTCTTCTTGAACTTCGGGTATGCGGTTTGCTTGCGCCAGAACTTGTCGAAAGCGCCTTGCAGGTTCCGTAGAGTCGCCTGCAGCGGCCCCTTGGAGGGCTCGGTGAGCCACTCGGTTTCGGGATCGCGTTTCCACGCGGTGAGCATTTTGTCGGTTTCCGCGTGGGAAACGCGGCGCTGCTCCTGCGTCCATGCGCGGGACCGCTCGGTCAAGGCCCGGTTGTAGACGTAGCGGACGCAACCGAAGGTTTGCGCGAGCTGGTGGGCCTGCTCGCGGGTCGGATGAAAGCGGTACTTGTATGCCCGCTTCACCACCTTCGATGTCATGGCGACAAGCTATCATTCCTGTCCGTATGATTCGAACGAATGTGCTATTACTGTCTTGAATGACAGGGCCTGTGCGCTACGTTTTCTGGTCACCCGGCCATCATGGAGCCTCAGGTAACTCGAAGGTCAACCCGCGGCTATTTGCTCCCGGGCGTGTACGGAATACCGTCGGCGGCCGGCGCCACCGCCCGGCCGATGAACCCGGCCACCACCACCAGGGTGACCGCGTAGGGCAGCATGCCCAGGAACTCGGTGGGGATGGGGTTGCCGGGCATGGTGTTGAGGAACCGTTGCAGGGCGCTGGAGAAGCCGAAGAGCAGGGCGGCGGCCAGCACGCCGAAGGGATGCCAGCGGCCCACGATCATCACCGCCAGGGCGACGAAGCCGAGGCCCGCGGTCATGTTCTTGCTGAACGACACATTGTTGGCGATGGTGAAGAACGCCCCGCCGAAACCGGAGAGCGCGCCGGCCAGGGTGACGTTCCAGAAGCGCAGCCGGTTGACATTGATGCCGGCCGCGTCGGCGGCGGCGGGGTGCTCGCCGACGGCGCGGGTGCGCAGGCCCCAGCTGGTGCGGAACAGCAGATAGGACACCACGCACACGCAGACCAGCGCCACGTAGACGAAGATGTTCTGGTCGAACAGCACCGGCCCGAGGATCGGGATGCGGGCCAGGAAGCCCAGCGAGTCGCCGACCCGCTGCACGGTGGCGGGCTGATTGAGCGAGCCGTCGGCGCGCATCAGCCGCTCGTAGAGGAAGCCGGTCAGGCCCAGCGCGAGCAGGTTCAGGATGATGCCGGTGACGACCTGGTTGACCTGGAACCGGGTGGCCAGCCAGGCCAGCAGCAGCGTCGAGCAGACGCCGCTCAGCGTGGCGGCCAGCATGCCGACATAGGCGTTGCCGCTGATCGAGGCCAGCAGCGCGGCGGTGAACGCCCCGGTGAGGAACTGCCCCTCGATACCGAGGTTGATCACGCCGGAGCGTTCCGCGACGACGCCCGACAGCGCGCCGAAGATGAACGGCAGCGCCAGGAAAAGTGTGGTGGCCAAGACGAATTCGACCGGGAAGCCGACACCGGGGGTGACGGTCCAGGACAGCGCTCCGACGACGAGCGCGGCGACCCCGCCGCCGATCAGCGCGCTGTCCGAGCGGCGCAGCAGCGGCGCCGGCAGCACGAGCAGCGCCGCCCCGGCCAGCACCGCGAGGACGCTCAGCACCGAGACCACGGCCAGGGTGCTCACCGTCCAGCTCGAGTCGACGGTCTGGTCCAGCCGATAGGTGGTGGTCCGGCCGCCCTCGATCAGCAGCAGGCCCAGCCCGCCCAGCACGACGCCTGTGCCGCAGAGCCCGAACCCGCCGGCGGTGTGCCGCCGGAAGAGCTTGTCGGGCACCGCGATCTGTTCTTCGGTGCCGGTCGATGCGTTCACCAGCCCCTCGCTTCCAGAGTGTTGAGCCCGCCGCGCGGTGTCCGCAGCCGCAGCAGGGTTTTGACCAGCGAGGGTGCGGCGATGAACAGCACGATGACGGCTTGCAGCAGCGTGGACATCTCCACCGGGATGGCGGGTTGCATGTGCAGCGTGCCGGACTTGAGCGCCCCGAAAAGCAGTGCGGCGGCGACGATCCCACCCGGATGCGCGCGGCCGAGCAGGGCCACGGTGATGCCGTCGAAGCCGTATTCCACCGCGGTGCCGGGGTTGACCGTGTACGGGCTCAACCCGAGTGCCAGCGCGGCGCCGCCGAGCCCGGCCAGCCCGCCGGCCACGGCCATGGTGGTGGTGAAGGTGCGCCCGATATCCATGCCCGCGGTCTGCGAGGCGTTGGCGTTGGCGCCCACCGCGCGGATGCGGAAGCCGAAGGTGGATCTGCTGAGCAGCCACCAGGTTCCGGCGGCGAGGGCCAGCCCGAGCAGCAGTCCGACGCTGACCCGCAGGCCCGACCCGGCCCAGCCGAGCAGCTGCGGCAGCCGTGCGGAGCCGTCGACCGGTTTGGAGACCAGCTCCTGGGAGGTCACCGAATGGATGAATGTCGTACCCAGTGCCCACATCAGGAAGTAGGTGGCGATGTTGTTCAGCATGATCGACGAGATGACCTCGTGCGCACCGGTTCTCGCCTTGAGATAGCCGGGGATCGCGCCGAGGAAGCCGCCCGCCAGGCCGCCCGCGAGCAGCGCCAGCGGAAGATGCAGCAGCGGGGGGAGATCCACCGCGAAGCCGACGATGAGCGCGCCGAGCAGGCCGAAGATGAACTGGCCCTGCGCGCCGATATTGAACAGCCCCGCCCGGAACGCGAGCCCGACCGCCAGCCCGGTGAACAGCAGCGGCGTGGCGTAGGTCAGGGTCTCCGAGATCGGGCGCAGCACCTGGGCGAGCGTGGCCTCGCCCTCCAGGAACTGTTGCAGGCGGCCGACATCGAGGATCGAGCCTTCGAAAAGATCCTGATAGGCCGTGCTCACGGCATACCAGCAGGCGCTGACCGCATCGCCCGGGCGCGCGAACAGGTAACCGAAGGTGCCGCGCACGCCGGGATCGGAGACGATGATGAGGAGCGCGCCGATGACGAAGGCCAGCAGCAGCGAGTAGACCGTCACCATCACGCTGTTGGCTTCGGTCAGATAGCGAACGAAGGTGGGGCCGAAGCCCTTCCGGCTCGATTCGGTGTCCGGTTCGGTTGTCGTGTTCACGCGTCGCCTGACGAGGTCTCGGGTCGGTGTCCGATCATGAGCTGGCCGATGTCGGAGCGCGGGCTGTCGGGCGCCACCTCGCCCACGATCTGGCCGTTGTAGATGACGGCCACCCGATCCGACAGCGCCAGAATCTCATCCAGCTCCGCGGAGATGAGCAGCACCGCGGTGCCGGTGTCGCGCTCGGCGACCAGCCGGGCGTGGATGAACTCGATGGCGCCGATGTCCACGCCGCGGGTCGGCTGCGCGGCCACCAGCACCTTGCGCGGCCGGGAGAATTCGCGCGCGATGATGACCTTCTGCTGGTTGCCGCCGGAGAGCGCGGTGACCAGCTCCTCGGGGCCCTGGGTGCGAATGTCGAACTCCGCGATGGCTTGTGTGGCGACGGCTCGGACCGCGGCGTCGTCGACCACACCGCGCCGTGACAGCGGCGGCTCGCGGTACTGATTGAGCGCGATGTTCTCGGCGACGGTGAAATCGCCGACCAGCCCGTCCCGGGCGCGGTCCTCCGGGATGTAGCCCAGCCCGGCCGCGATGCGCCGGTACGGATGCCAGCGGGTGACCTCCGCGCCGGTCATCTCGATCGAGCCGGACGCGGGGGCGAGGGTGCCCAGGATGGCGCGGGCCAGTTCGGTCTGGCCGTTGCCCTCCACACCCGCCAGGCCGACGATCTCACCCGCGCGCACGGTCAGGTTCAGCCCGTCCAGGACGGCGCTGCCCCGATCGTCGAGCACGGTGAGATCCTTGATCTCCAAGGCGTTTCCGGCCGGTGCGGCGGGCGTCTTGGCCACCGTCAGCGAGACCTCACGGCCCACCATGGCGGCGGCCAGTTCCGCCTCGCCGTCCGTCGGCGCGGCCTCGGCGACCACCTTGCCGCGCCGGATGACGGTGATGGTGTCCGCGACCGCCTTCACCTCCTTCAGCTTGTGGCTGATGAAGATGATCGACATGCCCGCGGCCGCCAGATTCCGCATGATCGCCAGCAATTCGGCGACCTCCGGCGGGGTGAGCACCGCGGTGGGTTCGTCCAGGATCAGCAATTCGGTGTGCCCCGACAGCGCCTTGACGATCTCCACCCGCTGCTGCACGCCGACGGGCAGGTTCTCGCAGATCGCGTCCGGATCCAGTGCCAGCCCATAGCGTTCGGAGACCTCGCGCACCGCCTGCCGGGCCGCGCCGCGATTCAGGATCCCGGCCCGGGCGTGCTCGCGGCCCAGCTGGACGTTGTCGGCGACGCTGAACGGGCCCACCAGCTTGAAATGCTGGTGCACCATGCCGATCCCGGCGGCGATGGCATCGCCGGGGGAGCGGAACCGCACCGGCGCGCCATCGATCAGGATCTGTCCGTCGGTGGGTTCCAGAATCCCGTACAGCATGTTCATCAGCGTGGATTTGCCCGCGCCGTTCTCGCCGAGGACGGCGTGGATCTGACCCGGCAGTACCTCCAGGTCGATCGCGTCGTCCGCGACGAAGTCGCCGAATTTCTTGGTCAGGCCGCGTAATTCGAGGCGCATACGCTAGGGCTTCGGCGCGGCGGGCGAGGTGACCACCACGGTGCCCGCGATGATGTCGGCCTCCAGCTGCTTCAGTTCCTGCTTCAGAGCCTCGGGGACCTTGCTGTCGAAATCGTGGAACGGCGCCAGCGCCACACCCTTGTTGTTCAGGGTGCCGATGTAGCGGCCGTCCTTGGCGCCCTCCTTGAAGGCGTTGTCGATCGAGACCCGGATCGCCGAGGAGATGTCCTTCATCGAGGAGGACACGATGATCTGCTTGTACTCCGGAACCGCTTCGTAGCCATCGGAATCCACCCAGATCATGGTGGCCTTGCCGCCGTCCTTGATGGCGGAGGCGCCACCGAGGCCGACCGGCCCGGCCACCGGGTGGATCACATCCGCGCCCTGGGCCAGGAAGTTCTCGGTGAGCGAGCGGCCCGCGCTGGTGTCGTCGAAATTGCCGGTGAACGAACCCTTCTGGGCCTGGGTGTCCCAGCCGAGTACCGCGGTATTGGTGTTGTGTGTCTGGTTGTACTTGGCGACACCGGCGGCGAAGCCGTCCATGAAGATGGTGACGGCCGGGATCTGCATGCCGCCCCAGGTGGCGACCTTTCCGGTCTTGGTGGTGCCGGCCGCGAGATAGCCCGCCAGGTACGAGGATTGGGCCGCGTTGAACTCCATCGAGTACACGTTGGGCAGGTCGACGTGCGAGTCGACGAGGGCGAACCGCTTGTTCGGGTTCTCCTTGGCGACGGTGGTGATCGCGTCGGCCATCAGGCCGCCGACGCCGATGACCAGGCCGCACTTCTCGTCGTCGGCCGAGGCGCGCAGGTTGGGCTCGTAGTCGGCGGTGCTGTTGGACTGGCGGTAGCTGCCCGAGATCTCCTTGTTGGCGTCGACCGCCGCCTTGACCCCGTTCCAGCCGGACTCGTTGAACGACTTGTCGTCCACGCCGCCCGCGTCGGTCACCATGCAGGCGCGGAACTTCGCGTCACCGGCGCCGTAGGTGTTTCCGGACCCCTTGGCGTCCTTGTCGGCCGGGGGCGAACCGCAGGCGGAGAGCAGAGCGATCGCCACGGCGGCACCGCCGGCGACTATGGTCTTCAGGGCAGTGGCAGATCTCATCTGCTCACATTTACCCCATTCGCGGTGTGCGCGATTGAAATTGAAACATTGATTTACACAATTTCGGCATCGGTGTCGCGGTGCGCCGCGCGCACGAATGCCGCGCACGCCTCCGGGTGTTTATTGCCCGCCTCGTCCTCCACGCCGCTGTTGACGTCGATCGCGAACGGGGCGACCACGCCGATCGCCGCACCGGCGTTCGCCGGGGTCAGCCCGCCCGCGAGGATCACCGGGCAGTGCAGCTCCGCCGCGATCTGCGCGCTGATCGACCAGTCGTGCGTCTGCCCGGTCCCGCCGAGCCGGTCCATGGTTCGCGAGTCCAGCAGCACCGCATCGCAATCCACCGCCTCCTCGCGCGCGACGTAGAGCGCCTCGGGCCCCGTCACGTGCACCGCCTTGACGATCCGCCGCCCTCGCGCGCCCTTGCGGACCTGCCGCACCACATCGGCGCCGACCACGCCGTGCACCTGAATCGTGTCCACCCCCACCCGGTCCGCCAGCTCGACGATCTCCTGGGCCTCCTCCAGATGCGTCACCAGCACCCGGCTCACGAACGGCGGCACCAGCCCCGCCAGCCGCTCCGCCTCCTCGACCTCGAGCGCATCCTCACTGAAATGCGTCACCCCGCAGATGAATCCGACCGCGTCGGCTCCCGCCGCCACCGCCACCCGAAGATCGTGTTCGGACCTGATCCCGCAAATCTTCGCTCGCACGGCCATACGCCCGACCCTAGTCCGCCACCGGGAAGGCCCTCGCCGAATTGTGCTCGATGCCAACCGGCTCCGGGGCGACAACGACTTCGGCGCACGCAATTCCGCGGGATGGTGTCCGGTCCGGAAAGCTCGCGCGACGCTCCGGCCTGGCCATTCGGTCGGAACGCCGCGAATGGCGGCGCCCGGATGGCGTGTCGCTTCGTAGCGTTCTAGTCGGCTCACCGCGGTGCGCCGGGCCGTCCGGGCATCCATGGAGGGGAGTGCCCGGGCGGCCGGTTTCCGCGTCAGTGCCGTGTCTGAATTCCGCCAGCCGATGCGCCGGGGGTGCTGCAGATTGGGGTCAGGACGTTGACGAGAGGAGTCGGAGATGACGGTGCACGCGGATGTGGACAGCCCGCTGGGGGAGTTGCGGTTGGCGGGTGAGCGCACCGCCGATGGTGTGGTGCTGACCTCGGTGTCCATGGTGGACGGAGTGGTGCCGGAGCGCCGGAACGACGATCCGGCGGCTTTCGCGGAGGTCGCCGCGCAACTGCGTTCGTACTTTGCCGGTGAGCTGACGCGGTTCGCGCTGGCGTCCGCGGATCACGGCACCGAATTCCAGCGGCGGGTGTGGGCGGCGCTGGACGACATTCCGTACGGGACGACCGTCAGCTACGGCGAGATCACCGCGCGGATCGGCGCGCCGCGGGAGCGGGTGCGGGCGGTCGCGGCGGCGATCGGGGCCAACCCGCTGCTGATCGTGCGGCCGTGTCACCGGGTGATCGGCGCGAACGGCGCGATGACCCGGGTACGCGGGCGGCCTGGAGCGCAAGCAGCGGTTGCTGGAACTCGAGGGGGTGCTGCTCGGTGCTTGAGGTCGCGAATTCGGCGGTGGCCGCGCAGGATTGGCCCGCGCTCGCCGCGGAGCTCGGCGAGTACGGCCACGCGCTGACCGGCCCGCTGCTCACTCCGGGCCGCTGCCGGGAGATCGCCGGGTACTTCGCGCAGGACGACCGGTTCCGCACGACCGTCGACATGGCCCGGCACCGTTTCGGATCGGGCCGGTACCGCTACTTCACCCACGACCTGCCGCCCGTCGTGGCCGAGCTGCGGCAGGCGTTCTATCCGAAACTGCTGCCGATCGCGCGGGATTGGGCCGACAAGCTCGGCCGCCCGGCACCCTGGCCGGACTCGCTCGACGAGTGGCTCGCGCGGTGCCACGCGGCCGGGCAGGACCGCTCCGCGCAGATCCTGCTGCGCTACGGCCCGGGCGACTGGAACGCCCTGCACCGGGATGTGTTCGGCGAAATGGTCTTTCCGCTCCAGGTCGTGATCGGCCTGGACGCGGACTACGCCGGCGGCGAGTTCCTGATGGTCGAGCAGCGGGCCCGGGCGCAGTCGCGCGGCTACGCCACCCGCGTCCCGCCCGGGCACGGCCTGGTCTTCACCACCCGCGATCGCCCGGTGCCGAGCAAGCGCGGCTGGTCCATCGCCCCGATGCGACACGGCGTCAGCGTGCTGCGCTCCGGCACGCGCCACACCCTGGGCCTCGTGTTCCACGACGCGACCTGACCGATTTTCCCGAATTGGTTGTGCGCCAGGTCACAGTGGAATATGTTGCAGCGAACAACATTCGCTCGACTCGACCGTCCCGGGGTTGCCCGGAGGTCCGATGAAAGGCCCACCATGCGCAAGGGCATTCTCACCATCACCGCTGTTTCGGCCGCGCTGCTCACCTCACTGACCGGCTGTGGCGACGACGAGGGCAGCACGGGTTCCGGCGCCGAGATCGGGGTGATCCTGCCGGACAGCAAGACTTCCGCGCGCTGGGAAACCGCCGACCGGAAGTACCTGCAGGAGGCGTTCGACAAGGCGGGGGTGAAGGCCGACATCCAGAACGCGCAGGGCGACAAGGGCGCGTTCCAGACCATCGCCGACCAGATGATCACCAACGGCGCGAAGGTCCTGCTGATCACCAACCTGGACAGCGGCACCGGCAAGGCCGTCATCGAGAAGGCCCGCTCGCAGGGCGTCACCGTCGTCGACTACGACCGGCTCACCCTCGGCGGCAACGCGGCGTACTACGTCTCCTTCGACAATGTGAAGGTGGGCAACCTGATCGGCGAGGGCCTGGTCAAGTGCCTGACCGACAAGAACGCGCAGAAGCCGGTCGTCGCGTACCTGAACGGCGGCCCGACCGACAACAACGCCACGCTGTTCCGCAGCGGCTACGACGGCGTCCTGAAGCCGAAGTTCGACTCGGGTGATTTCCTGAAGGGCCCGGACCAGGCCGTGCCGGAGTGGGACAACACCAAGGCGGGCACCATCTTCGAGCAGATGCTGACCGGCACCCCGAATCTCGGCGGCGTGGCCGCGGCCAACGACGGCATGGCCAACGCGGCCATCGCGGTGCTGAAGAAGCAGAAGCTGAACGGGCAGGTCCCGGTCACCGGCCAGGACGCCACGGTGCAGGGCCTGCAGAACGTGCTCGCCGGTGACCAGTGCATGACGGTGTACAAGGCGATCAAGCAGGAAGCCGCCGCGGCCGCGGAACTGGCGATCGCGCTGACCAAGGGCGAGAAGGGCACCACCAACGGCACGGTGGCGGACCCGGAATCCAAGAAGGACGTGCCCTCGGTGCTGCTCGAGCCCAAGCCGATCTACAAGGCCAACGTCAAGGACGTGATCGCCGACGGCTACGTCTCCAAGAGCGAGCTGTGCACCGGCGACGTCGCGAAACTCTGCGCGGACAACGGAATCTGACGCACCCACCGCACCACGCTCCTTCCGCGGTTTCGATGAGGGGACCGCGGAAGGGGCTGCGTTTACCCGCCCCGTCGGCTCCGCAAGCTCCGCCGACTGCCATCCCCCCCAGGGAGTTTCCGAATGACAAACCCCCCGATCGTCGAATTACGGGGTATCGACAAAAGTTTCGGCGCGGTCCAAGTGCTGCACGACGTGGCCTTCACCGCGCACGCGGGTGAGGTGACCGCGCTCGTCGGCGACAACGGCGCGGGCAAATCGACGCTGGTGAAATGCATCGGCGGCACCCACCCCATCGACGCGGGCGAGTTCCTGTTCGAGGGATCCCCGGTGCACGTGCACAGCCCCCGCGACGCGGCCGCGCTCGGCATCGAGATCGTCTACCAGGACCTCGCGCTCTGCGACAACCTCGACATCGTGCAGAACATGTTCCTCGGGCGGGAGCGCCGGCACGGGCTGGTCCTCGACGAGTACGGCATGGAGGAGCTGGCCGGAAAGACACTGGCGGGCTTGTCGGTGCGCACGGTGAAGTCGGTGCGCCAGCAGGTGTCCAGCCTGTCCGGCGGCCAGCGCCAGACCGTCGCCATCGCCAAGGCCGTGCTCTGGAACAGCAAGGTCGTGATCCTGGACGAGCCGACCGCCGCGCTCGGCGTCGCCCAGACCCAGCAGGTGCTCGAACTGGTCCGCACCCTGGCCGACCGCGGCCTGGCCGTCGTGCTCATCTCGCACAACATGAACGACGTCTTCGCGGTCTCCGACCGGATCGCCGCGCTGTACCTGGGCCACATGGCCGCCCAGGTGCGGACCTCCGATGTCACCCACGCCCAGATCGTCGAACTGATCACCGCCGGCCGCAGCGGCGAACTCGGCTTGAGCACGAACGGAGCCGGCCGATGAGCGTGGCGCTCACCAAAGAACCCGCGGCCAAAACTGCGCCGTTCACCGACCTGGTGAACTCCTACGTCGTCCGGGTGCGCAGCGGCGACATGGGCGCACTGCCGTCGGTGATCGCGCTGATCGTGCTGTCGGTGATCTTCTCCGTCGCTCGCCCGGTCTTCCTGACCCAGGCCAACTTCGCGAACCTGTTCACTCAGGGCGCGGCGATCGCGGTGATCGCGATGGGCCTGATCTTCGTGCTGCTGCTCGGCGAGATCGACCTCTCGGCCGGGTTCACCAGTGGCGTCTGCGCGGCGGTGCTGGCGGTGCTGCTCACCGACAAGGGCTGGCCCTGGTACGCGGCCGTGGTCGCCGCGCTGCTGACCGGTGTCGCGATCGGCTTGACGATCGGCGCGGTCGTGGTGCGGATCGGGATCCCGTCGTTCGTGGTCACCCTCGCGGCGTTCCTGGCGTTGCAGGGCGTCGCGCTGAAGATCATGGACAACGGGCGCAATATCTCGATCGCCGACCCGACCATCGTGGCGATCGCCAACAAGAACGTCCCGCCGCTGCTCGGGTGGGTGATGTACGCGATCCTGCTGGCCGGGTTCGCGGTCATCCAGTTCCGGAAGCTGCGGGCCCGCACCAAACTCGGGCTCACCGGCGAGACGCTGCCGGTGATCGCGCTGCGGATCGCGGCGGTCGCGCTCGTGGTCGGCATCGTCGTGGGCGTGCTCAACGACGAACGCAGCCGCAACCCGGTGATGAACTCGTTGCAGGGCATGCCGATCGTGGTGCCGCTGATCGCGGCGCTGCTGCTGCTGTGGACATTCGTGCTGCGCCGCACCGCGTTCGGACGCCACATCTACGCGGTCGGCGGGAACGCCGAGGCCGCCCGCCGGGCCGGCATCAATGTGGACCGCATCAAGATCACCGCGTTCGTGCTGTGCTCGACCATGGCGGCGGTCGGCGGTCTGATCGCCGCGTCGCGCGCCAACTCCGTCGACCCCAATACCGGCGGCAGCGATGTGCTGCTCACCGCGGTGGGCGCGGCCGTCATCGGCGGTACCAGCCTGTTCGGCGGGCGCGGGCGGATGCTGGACGCGGTACTCGGCGCCGCCGTGGTGGCGGTGATCAACAACGGCATGGGGCTGATGGGCTTCAGTGCTGGTACGAAATTCGTTGTGACAGGATTCGTGCTGCTGTTGGCCGCGGGCGTGGACGCGTTGTCGCGCAAGCGGGCGCAATCCCACAGTTAGGGAGAGGGGGGACGATCACCATGCGAGCGGCCCCCTCACCGGAGGAGATCCGGCGGCGCAATCTGGCGGTGCTGCTGCGCCACATCCATCGCGGCGGCCCGATGTCACGGGCCGTGCTGGCCGAGCGAATGGGCTTGAACCGCAGCACCATCCTGGCCCTGACCGCCGATCTTGCGGCGGCCGGACTGGTCAGCGAAGAACTGCCCGGCCAGACCGGTAAAGCGGGCCGCCCCTCTTTGGTGGTGCGCCCGTCCGAGCAGGTCTATGTGGTGGCCCTCGACGTCGGCGCGGACCGGCTGGTCGCGGGCCGGGTCGGGCTCGGCGGCGCGGTGCTCGAGCGCGTCGAGACTCCGCGCACCAGTCGCGCTTTCGATCCGGACGAGGTGATCGCCGCGCTGGCGCGGATGGCGCGCACCATGATCGAGAGCGCCGGGCCGGACTCGCGCTGCGCCGGGGTCGGCGTCGCGTTCTGCGGGATGGTCCGCCAGTCCGACGGCGTGGTGCGCTACGGACCGAACATCGGCTGGGTCGACGTCCCCATCGGCGCGCTGCTGTCCGAGGAACTCGGCCTGGCGGTGGTGGTCGGCAACAACGCCAATCTCGGCGCGCTCGCCGAGCGGGAACGCGGCGTCGGCGTGGACGTCGAGAACCTGATCTATTTGCACGGCGATATCGGTATCGGCGGCGGAATCATCCTGGGCGGCAATCTGATCGGCGGCGAGGGCGGCTACGGCGGCGAGGTCGGTCACATGATCGTGAACCCCGGCGGGCGGCCCTGCGCCTGCGGGTCGCGCGGCTGTCTGGAGGCCGAGGCGGGCGAGCTCGCCCTGATCGCGGCGGCCGGGCGCACCGATCCGCCGGGCCGGGCGGTGGTCGAGGCGATCGTGGAAGCCGCCGCGCGCGGCGACATCCGCGCCCGCGACGCCCTGCACCAGGTGGGGGACTGGCTCGGGTACGGCGTGGCCAATCTGGTCAACATCTTCAATCCGTCGGTGGTGGTGTTCGGTGGCGTGCTGCGCGAGGTCTACCTGGCCTCCGCCGCGCAGGTCCGCAGCCGGCTCGCGGTCGACGGACTGCTCGCGCTGCGCGAGCGGGTCCGGTTGCGCACCTCGGCGCTGGCCGCCGACGCCACCCTGCTCGGCGCCGCCGAACTGGCCTTCACCGACCTGCTCACCGATCCGCTGCGGTCACCGGTCTAGCCGCTCTCCCGAATCGGGTCGGCCGCCATCACGGCCTGGGTCCGGGAGCGCCGGGCCATCAGCAGGCCCGCACCGAGCGCCAGCGGCGCCATCGCCACGCCGTAGACCCCGGCCGGCACCGCCATCCGCACGTCGTCGAGCAGGCTGATCGCGATCGTCATCGCCAGCGTGCTGTTGTGGATGCCGACCTCCATCGAGCAGGCGATCGCCTGCTCGTGCCGCACGCCTGCGATTGTGGGCGCCCAGTAACCGATCACCAGGCTGGCGACGGCGAACAGCACCATCACCAGGCCGACCTGGAGCACGTAGTCCAGGATGTTCGCGCGCTCGGCGATCAGTGCGGCCACCGTGATCAGGGCCAGGAACACCAGCGATCCGATCCGCACCGGGCGGTCCATCGCGTGCGCGAACCGCGGCGCCCACCGCCGGGTCAGCATGCCCGCGACCACCGGCACCAGCACGATCAGGAATACCTGCAGCACCTTGCCGAACTGCAATCCGAGCCCGCCCGCGCCGGCGGGTGCGAAATACTCCAGCGCGAAGTTGGTGACCAAGGGCAACGTCACCACCGCGATCACCGAATTCACCGCCGTCAGCGTGACATTCAA
Source organism: Nocardia sp. NPDC050712 (assembly GCF_040654295.1). Classification (NCBI taxonomy): domain Bacteria; kingdom Bacillati; phylum Actinomycetota; class Actinomycetes; order Mycobacteriales; family Nocardiaceae; genus Nocardia; species Nocardia sp. NPDC050712. The sequence goes on along the minus strand of NZ_JBFAHT010000004.1, from coordinate 903,764 downwards.
CGCGACATCGCCGTGGAACAGATGGCTCAGCAGATTCGCCGTCGCGCCGCCGGGGGAGGCGGCCAGCAGCAGCACCCCGACCGCCAATTGCGGCGCCAGGCCCAGCAGTTGCACCAGGCCGAAGGCGATCAGCGGCAGCACCACGAGCTGGCAGCTCAGCGCCACCACCACGGCTTTCGGGTATTTCACGACGCGGGCGAAATCCGCCACGCGCAGGGCCAAGCCGAGTCCGAACATGATGAGTGCCAGCGCGATCGGAAGCGCGACGGTGACAGGCCAGCCATCCATGCGGTCACCTCGTCAGGTCGAACGTGTCAACCACAGTAACCGGTGCCACACCTGTTACCGGAATTCATATGAATCAGGCTGCACGAGAACGTGTTTCAGCCGAGAAAATTGCGCCAAGATCAGCTGAGAGGGCGATACACTCATTTGCAGGCCAGTTCTCCTATGAATTCCCTCGAATCGGCCGCGAGCGCAATAAGCTAGACCGGGAGGCTCGGCCTCCCCCGGGCAGCAACCGGAGGTGCAAGATGATCGACAACACGTACGCAGGCGCGGGAGATACTGCCGATCCTCAGCAGCACCCAACCGGCAATCGCATGTGGACCGTCTCGGCGGTCGTCGTGCGCGACGAGGACTCCCGGCCGTGGAGTGGCGTGGTCGCCGCCGCGCACCTCGGTGACGCGGCCGAGCAACTCTGCGAATACCTACCCGAGCCCAATGGCGAAGGCGACTATTACCTTGTGGCGCAACAGGTGCCGCTGATCGGCCGCGGCCAGCGCGCGGCCACCATGGCGCGCCCGACCTGGGTCAGCGCGATCCGCCGCGACGACGACACCGGCGCGAAGACCTACGGCCGCTGGATCGTCGCCGACCAGCTGCCCGGCTTCCGCGCCGGCCAGCGCACCTCGATCTAGCTCGCCCGTTCACTGTGTGTGCCACGGCGCGGGCGGGGCCCCTGCGTGGTTACGCTGCGCTACCGCCTCCGGGGCCTGACCGCCCGCGCCGGTGCTCCGCCACATGAACCCGGTTGGAGCATCGGGTGGTACAGAACCGCCGCCGCCCATTGCGTGAGGTATCCACGAACACCCACGAACATCCCGGCCGCGCGCACCGCCCGATCCGGTCCGGTGCCGCGCAGTACAACTCCGCGAGGCCCATCGCCGTGTAGGCCTTGACGCGCTCGACCGTCGGCAGGTCGATCCGGGAGAAGTGCAGGTGCGGCTCGCGTCCGTCGTGGGTCGAGATGTAGGGCTCGCTGGTGGTCTCGGCCAGCAATCCGTTGAGCAGCTCGACCGAGGGCGCGTCGAAGGCCGCGTCGAGCCGGCGGATCCAGCGGCGCAACGCACCGACCTGTGCCGGGTCCAGCGCGCCGAGCGGTTTGTAGTCCGCGTCGTCCAGCAGCTGCTGCAAGTCGGTCTCGGGCGTCGAATTCACCAGCTGGGCGGCCAGTTCCGCGGCCGCGCCGCCGTAAGGGTTGAAATGCACTGACCCATTACATCAGGCTGGTGGCATGGAAACCAGCTGCCCCACCTGCCAGTGGCCTTCGCCGACCCTCGTCTCGGTACACGGATCGACCCGCTACCTGCGGTGCGTCTGCGGGCAATGGCTGATCAGCGAGCACGCCGCGGTCGTCGCGACCGCGGGCGGCAGCGATTTCCAGCTGGCCGAGGTGAATTAGTGGTGGCGCGCCTGCGGGCCGCCGCCGGCGGCCTTGTCGCGGTACATCGCGGTGTCGACGGTGTGCATCAGACCGTCGATATCGCGGGGCTTCTCCTCGGCGAACACCGTGCCGATGCTGGCGCCCACCGTCACCGGATGACCCGCCACCTCGATCGGCGCCGCCAGCGCCACCCGGATGCGCCCCGAGATCGCCGTGAGCTGGTGCTCGCCCTCGCATCGGTCGACCAGCACGATGAACTCGTCGCCGCCGATCCGGGCCGCCAGCCCGCCGGCCGGTTCGACGGCGGCGCGTAATCGCTGCGCCACATTGCGCAGCACCCGGTCACCGACCGTGTGCCCCCACTGATCGTTGATCTCCTTGAACCCGTCCAGGTCCAGATAGCAGACCCCCAGCGGCGCGGTGGCGTTGGCCAGCCGCTCGAAGAACAGCACCCGGTTCGGCAGACCGGTGAGATTGTCGTGATTGGCGTCGTGCCACAGCTGATTGGCCAGCTGCTTGCGCTCGGTCACGTCGACCGCGACGCCGATGAGGAAGCGGACCCGGCCGCTGACATCGCGCACCGCCGACATCGACAGGTCGATATAGGCGAAACCCCCGTCGGGGCGCACATGTTCGGTTTCCAACCGGAACCGATCGATCCGCCCGGCCAGCATCTGCTGCATCCGCTCGAAGGCGTAGCCGATGTTGTCCGGGCCGAGTAGTTCCGCCACCGAACGCCCCGGCATGAGTTCGGCCGGTAGGCCCAGCATCTCGGCGAAGGCGCGATTGACATCGAGCACCCGGCCCATGATGTCGAGGGTGCCGATGCCGACCGAGGCGCCCTCGAACACGGCCTGGAATCTGGCCTCGGACAATTGTCTTCGCGCGTCGGCGTCCTGCGCCGCGGCCAGCGCCGCCGCCAGGGTGGTCTCCTGCTCGCCCAGCGCCGCGCTGCGCAGCGCGGCGGTGAAGCCCGCCGCGAACTCGGCGGCGACGGTGATGGCCCGATCGCGCAGGCGCTCGTACTCGGGACCGGCGCGGCCCGGGCAGATCTCGGCGACCATGTCGCGGCAGATCACGCCGACGGATCGGCTGACCGCCACCGGATCCCGGTAGTTCGCGGCCACCAGCACGGCGGCCGCGTCGAAGGCGACCCGCGCGGCCGCCTCCTCGCGCAGGGTGGCGATGAGCACGTCGGCCAGATCGGCGAGCAGGGCCTCGATCTGGTTGCGGGTCAGGGTGGGTGCGACGACGCCGTCGAGCGCGTCGGCCCAGCGCACTGCCAGCTCACCCAACCCGCTCACCGTCCCCCTGCTACTCGAGCGGTGTTCAGCTCTTGCGGCCGACACCCGCCAGGCCCAGTGACCGGCCCGGTGCCTCGTGCTGATCGCGCTCGGACTCCGGCCGCCAGGCCGGCAGCTCGACGACTCCGGGTTCGACCAGGTCCCACCCATCGAACATAGTCTCGATACCCGCGCGGTCGCGGAAGTGGATACCGATTCGATTCTGATTTGCCGCGTTCGCGCCCAGCTGAGCGGCATCTTCCGGTCGCAGCGCGGAGGTCAGATGCGAAATCGCGGCATAGCTGCCGACCGGGACGGCACCGCGTAAGTCGGTGACCATATCGGCGGGCCGGTCGGCATCGGACAGCAGATGCAGCACCGCGACCAGCAGCAGGCCGACCGGCTGATCGAAATCGATCAGGCCCGCTTCGCGCACCTGGGCCAGCAGCACCTCGGGCTTGCGCAGGTCGGCCTCGGTGGCCGTAGCCCGGTCATTGCCCAGCAGGATGGCATTGGCGTGCGCGACGGCCACCGGATCGATGTCGACGTAGTGCACCCGAATCGCCGGATCGATGCTCTGCGCGACCTCGTGCACGTTGCCCGCGGTCGGGATACCGGACCCGATGTCGAGGAACTGCTTGATCCCGGCCTCGGCCATGAACCGCACCGCCCGGCGCAGGAACGCCCGGTTGCTCAGCGCCACCCGCGGCAGGTCGGGCACCAGCTTCTTGCCCATTTCGGCGGCCTGGCGGTCGATCTCGAAGTTGTGCGAGCCGCCCAGCAGGGCGTCGTACATGCGTGCCGGGCTTGCCTGTTGCATATCCACGCCTTCGGGCGCCCACGCCGGCCTATCCATTCCGTCAAACCCCTTGCCCTCATCCGAATGCCCCGAAAGGCAATGCTCGAATACTAATCGGCCGGGTGAATCCCGGTGCACCGCAGAAGATCACGATTGGGCACGGAGCAACCATTCGGATACTTCCCGAAAAGCAATAAATGCAGACATGCGCATGCCTGCACTTTCGGCTAGGGTGTGCCAGGAATCGTTGACAGGAAATGAGGGCGTTGGGTCATGGGTGGAGATCACTGCGGGCCGGAGCAGCCGGAGGGCACGGCCGCCGTCGCACCGGCGCCGTCCCATGATCACAGCAAAAGCGCTGATCACGGGCACAGTCACGATCACGGCGTGTCCGCCGACTCGGACCGGCGCTGGCTGGGTATCGCCCTCGCGCTGATCGCGTCGTTCATGGCGGTGGAGGTCGTGGTCGGCCTGCTCGCGCACTCGCTGGCGCTGATCTCCGATGCCGCGCACATGCTCACCGACGCCGCCTCGATCGTGCTCGCGCTCATTGCCATCGGCCTGGCCAAGCGCCCGGCCCGCGGCAAGTACACCTACGGCTACAAGCGCGCCGAGATCTTGTCCGCCCAGGCCAACGGCATCACGCTGCTGTTGCTCGCGGCCTGGTTCGTCTACGAGGGCATCCAGCGCCTGATCGACCCGCCCGATGTCGAGGGGCCGCTGGTGCTGATCACCGCGCTGTTCGGCATCGTGGTGAACATCATCGCCGCCTGGTGCATCAGCAAGGCCAACCGCAGCAGTCTCAATGTCGAGGGCGCGTTCCAGCACATCCTCAACGACCTCTACGCCTTCATCGGCACCGCCATCGCGGGTGCGGTGGTCTGGCTGGCGGGCTGGCCCCGGGCCGACGCGATCGCCGCCCTGGTGGTGGCCGCCCTCATGCTCAAGGCCGGGTGGGGCCTGGTGCGCGAATCCGGGCGCATCTTCCTCGAGGCCGCGCCGGCGAATCTCGACCCCGACGCCATCGGCACCCGCCTGGTCGGCATCCCGTACGTCAACGAGGTGCACGATCTGCACGTCTGGCTGATCACCTCGGGGCAGCCGTCGCTGTCCGCGCACGTCCTGGTCGACGACGGCGCGGACTGCCACGCGGTGCGCTCGGTGATCGAATCGGTGCTGCACGACGAGTTCCACCTGGAACACACCACGCTCCAGGTCGACCACTGCGGTGCGGCGGCGCTGCCCGCCGACGACCTGCACTGCGCCGACGCGCACGGGCCGGTGCACCGCTCCTAGCCGGCGCCGCCCAGCCGCGTGCCCACCTCGGGCAGTCGGTTGATCATGGCGATCGCGTAGTCGGCGAGCAGGTCGATCAGGGTGGGCCGGTCGACCGGCAGGTGCCCGTCGATCCAGGTGAGTACGAGCTCGGCCGCGCCGCCGGTGATCAACTGGGAGACCGCGGCGACGGCCGTGTCCTGGCCCTCGGGCAGATCCAGCACCAACCGGGTCTGCTCGATGATCACCTCGGCGACCCGGTGCATGCCCGCGAAGCGGGTGCGCATCAGGGCTTCGCTGCCGTAGGCCTGGGCGAAGACGAGTTTGGCCCGGCACGGGTCGTCGGTGAGGTCGGTGATGAGCGCGGCCACCCCGGCCCGGATCCGGTCGGCGGGCGTGCCGCCGGTCGCCGCGACGGCGGCCCGGGCTCGAGCCAGCGCCGAATCCTGGATCTGCACCAGCAATTCCGCGGCCAGGGTGTCCAGGTCGGGGAAGGCCTCGTAGAAGAAGCGCGGGCCGACGCGCGCCTGTTCGCAGAGCCCGCGCACCGTGAGCGCGGCCATGCCCTGGGTGCCGATGATGTCGAGCGCGGCAACGAGCAGCCGACGGCGGCGGTCCTCGCGGCGCTCTTCGGTGGAGGTGCCGCGGTAGGTGCCGGTGAATGCTCTGGTCACCCTGCCCAGCTTGGCACGGAAGATGTTGGGAAACAAATGTTTACGGAAACCTCTGTTTCCGATATGGTCGAGTGACTCGCATCACAAGAAGGGTGCAGACATGAGTCTTCTCGCGCCACCGGCATTCAACGACGTCTCCGGGGCCGTGCGCCAGGCCAGAGCCCAGGTGGCGGGCCGGGTCCAACGGGTCGGTGCCCGCCTGACCGATCGCTACCCCGCGCCGGTGCGCGCGCTGGCCGAGCCGCCGCCCGGTAGTGGATTGCGGCCGGTGCTCGGCAATTTCGGCCCACCGGGCATCGGTTACACGCTGAGCACACTGGCCGATCCGATCCCCTTCGCGCGCAAACGGTTCGAGCGGTTCGGCCCGGTGCAGTGGTTCGGGATCCTGGGCCGCAAGACTGTCACCATCGGCAGTCCGGCGGCGCTGGAAGCCGTCCTGCTGGACCGGGACAAGGTGTTCTCGGCGCAGCGCGGCTGGGAATTCCTGATCGGCCCGTTCTTCCACGGCGGGCTGCTGCTCCGCGATTTCGACGAGCACCTGTTCCATCGCCGGATCATGCAGCAGGCCTTCACCCGGCCGCGGCTGGTCGGCTATCTGGATCTGACCACGCCACGCCTGTCCCGCGGCGTCGCCGCCTGGCAGCCGAGCCGGAACTTCCACGCCTACAGCGCGATCAAGCAGTTGCTGCTGGAGCAGGCGACCGAGGTGTTCGCCGGCGCTCGGCTCGGGCCGGAGGGCGCCCGGCTGGCCCGCGCCTTCGAAGACGCGGTGGCGGGCGGCAAAGCCCTTGTCCGGATGGATATTCCGGGCGGCGTCTGGGCACGCGGCCTGCGTGGCCGCCGCCTGCTCGCCGACTACTTCCGGCGTGAACTGCCCGCCAAGCGGGCCGGTGCGGGCGCGGACCTGTTCAGCGTGCTCAGCCGGGCGACCACCGAGGACGGCCAGACCTTCACCGACGACGAAGTGGTCGAGCACATGATCTTCGTGATGATGGCCGCCCACGACACCAGCACCATCGCCGCGTCCATGCTGATGTACGAACTCGGCCGCCACCCCGAGTGGCAGGAGCGGCTACGCGCGGAATCGCTTGCACTGGGCAAGGACTCGCTCGACTACGCCGATCTGGACCGCCTGCCCGCCTTGGATCTGGCGTTCCGCGAGACCCTGCGGCTGTACGCGCCGGTCGCACAGCAGGCCCGCGAGACCATCGCCGACACCCATGTCCTCGACTACTACCTGCCCCGGGGCACGCTGCTCATGTGCGGCCCGTACTCGATGATGCACACCGACGAATACTGGCCGGCAGCACACCTTTTCGATCCGGAGCGCTTCGCGCCCGACCGTCGCGAGGACAAGACACACCGCTTCACCTGGGCCCCGTTCGGCGGCGGCGCGCACAAGTGCATCGGCCTCTACTTCGGCGGGATGACGGTGAAGGCCGTCCTGCACCAGGTGCTGCTGCGCTACCGCTGGACCGTCCCCGCCGATTACCGGGTGCCATTGGTGGCGGGCACGGGGCCGACACCGGCCGACGGCCTGCCCATCCGGCTGGAGCGCCTGTGAGAATCCTGGCCGACCGGGCCCGCTGCGAGGGGCACGGGATGTGTGAGGCACTGGCGCCCAACCTGTTTCGGATCGACGACGACGGCACGGTGGTACTGCTGTCCGAGGCCGTGGCCGCGGCGGACGAAGAGTTGATCGCGCTGGCGGTCGACAGCTGCCCGGTCCAGGCGTTGCGGCTCGACTGAGGCGGCCGCCGGGGCGCGGCACCGTGCCTCGCGCGCGCGGCTTTCGGTCGCAAATGAAGGGGATTCACCTCCGGCTCGGATAGCGTGAGCTGGTGCGACGCATCGCCGGTCCCTTGGAACTGGTCACGGCATTCGTTTCGGCCGTGATCGGTGGGCTGGCGCTCACGACACCGATCTCGCTGGCCTGGGCCGAGGGCACCTCCACCTTGCAGATGGAGCTGCTCGGCTACAGCATGCCCCGCGCCACCGCCATCGGCTGCGTCATGGCGGTGATGGTCGCGGTCTTCGTCAGCACCGCCGATTCGCCCCGGCTGGCCTGGTGGGTGTCCGCGGCCGGCGTCGTGATCCTGCTGGTCAACCATCTGCTCGGCAGCTTCGCCGCCGAGACGGCGCCGCTGACCACCCTGAACTATGTCGACTCACTCGGCGGCGGGATCCTGCTGGGCGGGGCGGCGGCGGCGGTGTCGCCCAGACTGCTGCCCACCATGGTGTTCACCCTCGGCGCGCTGCTCAGTCTGGCGGTGGGCGACGTCAGCGTCTCCGCGGCCGACGGCGGCGGCACGGCCCACAAATCGCCCGTGTTCGGGTTCATCGTCGGCTCGCCGCCGCTGTGGCTGATCTGGCCCACGGCCGCGCTGGCGGTGCTGTGCGCCCTGGGCGGCCGGCACGCGGACGACGTGGAAACGACGGTCGAGCTGCCGTTGCGGCCGATCCTGGCCGCCCTGGTGACCACGTCGGTACCGCTGCTCGGGTCGGAGTGGCTGACCCGGCACGGCAGCACCTTCCTCGACATCCTCCTGGTCGCGGCGGCCACGGTGGTGGCGGGCACGGTCGCGGCGCTGCTGCTGCCGGGCCGGGACGGCTTGCTGCTGCTGCAGGCCGTGGCGATCTCGGCCGTCGGCGGCGCGATCGTGTTCACCGCGGAGACGAACTGGCTGGTGCCGATGCTGGTCGGCGCGTGCGTGGCCGGGTTGTGGCTGGGCGCGAAGCTGTCGCTGCCGCCGCTGGGCATGGCCGCGATCGTCGCGCTGGCCGTGCTCGCCGTGCTGATCGGGGAGTCGCAGGGCGCCGTGCTGGCCGCCGCCGGGATCGCCCTGGCCGCGGTCACGGGATACTGCTTCACCGCGGCGCTGCCGGTGCACAGCGCGAGTCTGATGCTCGGTATCGCAATGCTTTTCGTGCCCGGCCTGGTGGTCGCGATGCACGGGCGGGTATTCCGGGAAACGGGGCGGGCCCGCATGTACGCCGAGCCCGGCTTGCTCTCCGATGTCACCCCCGGGGTGGCCGCGCTGCTGGTCGCGGTCGGCTGCGCCGGCTGTTTTCTCCTGGTGCGCCGACTACGGCGGCCCGAGACGAACTGATCAGCGGAACGGAATGCGGGGCCGGGAGGCCGGCGGAATCACCCGGAGCACGATCTTGGCGCCGTCGATCCCGAGGATGTGCACGATATTGCCCAGCTCGAAGCGCTGCGGGACCAATTGCACCGAACGCTCGCCCAGGCTCAGCATCCGCGGTGCGCCCAGTGCCCACCCGTGCGGGTGGTAGGCGACTCGCCAGGGCGTGCCCAGATGCGGCTTCAACTCCTGCAGGAGCAGGGGCAGTTCGGCGGTCAGATGCCGGGTCCGGGGCCACCACACCCCGTCTATCCCGCCGAACCGGGGCGGGGTAGGCGTGAATTTCACCTGCGCGGTATTCACAGAGGGCAGATGTTGACGGCCGCAGAGCAGCCGAAGATGGTTTGGCGCCACGGTACGGCTCCTTTATCCGACGTTCTCACCCTACACGTGGTTCATGATCACTTATTCGGCCGGTCCGGGTCCGCCGAATTGACTTCGGATACTCCTGGTTTCGCGGTCGGTGAACAAAAATTCCCGGCCGGGTACGCTGGTAACCAGTAGCCAGTGCTCACACTCCCCGGTCCAGTCCTCGCCGTACGGAGCGCCGCTTTTCTTCGGCATGACCACCGAGCTGCTCCATCGCCTGGAGGACTGGAAAAATGGCTATCACCGATGTCGCTGTCTACGCGCATCTCAGTGCGGCGGATATCGAGGCGCTCGGGCAGGAGCTGGATACCATTCGCCGCGATATCACCGAGCAGCGCGGCCCCGCCGACGCCGCCTATATTCGCCGTACGATCGCTGCCCAGCGCGGCCTGGACGCGGCGGCCCGGCTGCTGCTCCTGTGCGGCCGCGGCCGGACCGCGTGGCTGGCGGGTACCGCGGCGCTGGCGGTGGCCAAGAGCATCGAGAATATGGAGATCGCGCACAACGTCTGCCACGGCCAGTGGGATTGGATGAACGACCCCGAAATCCATTCCACCACCTGGGAGTGGGATATGGCCGGGCTGTCCAGCCAGTGGCGCTATTCGCACAACTACCGGCACCATGTGTACACCAATGTCCTGGGCCTGGACGAGGACATCGGGTACGGCGTCCTCCGGGTCACCAGAGACGAGCCGTGGCGGCCCCGCATGCTGCTGCAACCGTTCCAGAACTTGTTGCTGGCGGCGACCTTCGAATGGGGCATCGCACTGCACGACCTGTACTCCGAGCAGGAGCGCGTCGCGGACGAGTCGGCGAAGCGGGCGCACACCAGGGCGCTGCTGGCCAAGGTCGCCCGCCAGGCCGGCAAGGATTATCTGCTGTTCCCGGCACTGAGCGGGCGGCGCTGGAAACGCACACTCGCCGCCACCGTGACCGCCAATACGCTCCGCAATATCTGGGCCTATGTGGTCATCTTCTGCGGGCATTTTCCGGACGGGGCGGAGAAATTCACGCAGGCGGCTCTGCTGGACGAGACCAAGCCCGAGTGGTATTTACGTCAGATGCTCGGCACCGCGAATTTCGACGCCGGAAAAACGCTCGCCTTCATGAGCGGTAACCTGTGCTATCAGATCGAGCACCACGTGTTCCCGGATCTACCGAGCAACCGCTATGCCGAAATAGCGGTACGAGTGCGGGCACTGTGTGAAAAATACGATCTCCCCTATACCACCGGCTCCCTGTCGCATCAGTATCTGCTGACGCTGCGCACGATTCACAAATTGGCTTTTCCGGATTGGCTGCTCACCGCCACGTCCGACGACGCGCCGGAAACCGCCTCCGAGCGCAAGTTCGACGGCGCGGTCGAACCGCACACGGCGGGGCGCGGATTGCGGACCGCATTGCGCGAAACACGAAGACGCCGCGGTGGTTTGCGCCCGGTCGCCGCGCTGACGGCGACGCGCGTGTTCACGGGCATGTTTTCGCGATCGGGTTTCTCGCCGAACGCCGGTGGGTAATCTTCAGAAGTTGCCCTAGCCCCCGGTGACCCGCACAACAGCGCAGTTGGCTGCTGACCGCTGCGCCCGGGAGATCGCGAGGCAGCTATGTCCGGCCCGATTTCACAGTCCCCCTTCGGTCCCGCGGTCGGCGAGCCGCGCGCCCCGGTACGCGGGCTGCTGCTCGGCCTGTTTCGAATGTGGTTCGACGACAGCGATATTCGCGAGCGACGAATACCTTTCGCCGGTCACGAACCACCGCACCCGCGCGGGCGCGACGACAACTGACTCCGAACCGGTTCGCCACGCCGATCCGATCTGCGCCCCGATTTCCCCGTGCCCGGGAACAATCGAGGGGTGAATCTCAAGGAACGGACGGCGGATCTCGGCTACGCGGCGGGCTGGCGACTGGTACGCGCCCTGCCGGAACGCTGGGCGGTGTGGCTGTTCGACGCGGGCGCCGACTACGCGGCGCGCCGGGACGGGGGCCCGGAACAACTGCGGCGCAACCTCTCCCGCGTCCTCGGGGTCACTCCCGAGCAGGTGCCGCCGGAGCTGGTCCGCGCGAATCTCCGCTCCTACGCGCGGTATTGGCGCGAGGCCTTCCGCCTGTCCCGGATGGACCCGATCACGCTCGCCGGACGGATCGAGGATTCCGCGACCGGCACCGAGTACGTTCGCGCGGCCAAAGCCGCTGGGCGCGGCATCATTCTGGCGTTGCCGCACAGCGGCAACTGGGACCTCGCCGGAATCTGGGTGGTGCAGCGGATCGGCACGCCCACCGTCGTGGCCGAACGCCTGCGCCCGGAGTCGCTGTACCAGCGTTTCGTCCGGTTCCGCGAGGGCCTCGGCTTCGAACTCATCCCGCTGACCGGCGGCGAGGCGCCGCCCTTCGACCGGCTCGCCGATCGGCTGCGGGCCGGTCGCCTGGTCGGTCTGCTCGGCGAACGCGATATCGCGGGCACCGGCATCGCGGTCAGCTTCTTCGGCGAATCGGCCCGCATGCCCGCCGGGCCCGCCCGCTTGGCCATCGAGACCGGCGCGGACCTGCTCCCGGTGCACTGCTGGTTCACCCGGGACGGCTGGGGTTTCTCGGTCGGTGCGCCCATCGACACCTCCGGTGGGGTGGCCGTGGCCACCCAGCTGCTGGCCGACCGCTTCGCCGCGAACATCGCCGCGCACCCCGCCGACTGGCACATGCTCCAGCCGCTGTGGACCGCGGATTTCTCCCCGGCGCGGCAGGCGCGGATGCGGGCCCGCAGGCAGGCGGCCGGCATCCCCGAGTGAGCCTCAGAACAGCGTCATCGGCTCGGTCGGCTCGGGTTCGGGCAGCGGTTCCAGCTCGGGGACCAAGGCCCGCACTTCCGCGTGGAAGCGGCGGGCCAGCGGCAGCGAACTCGCGTTGTCGGGCGTGTGCAGGAACACGGTGGGGGAGCGGCCCTCGCGCAGCCAGCCGGTGACGGTCTCCAGCCACGGCTGCCAGCCCGCGATGGTGCGCTCCGGATCGTCGCGGCCGTGATACCGGACGACCGGAAACTCGGTGAGCGCCACCGCTCTTCGCGGCACCCGCGGCTTCTTCGACCGCGCCTCCTGCTCCGCGGCGCTCTGCGGCAGGCCGTCGAAAAGCAGTGTGGTGTCGAAGGTTACCCACTCCGCGCCGACCCGCCCGAGCACATATTCCAGCTGCCGCGCGGCCCGCTCGTCCTCGAAGAAGGCCGGGTGCCGGACCTCGACGGCCGCGTGCGAGGGCAGCAGCCGCAGGAATCCGGCCAGCGCGCCGAGCTCGTTCGGCCCGAAGGAGGCGGGCAATTGGACCCACCAGGCGTGCACCCGCGGACCGAGTGGCGCCATCGCGGTCACGAATTCCTGTAGCGCCGCCTCGGCTTCGACGAGCCGGCGTTCATGCGTGATCGGTTTCGGCAGCTTCACCAGGAACCGGAAATCCGGCCCGGTCTGCGCGGCCCAGGACCGCACGGTATCCAAGGCAGGCGTCGCGTAGAACGTCGTATTGCCCTCTACCGCAGTGCAATTACTCGCATAGACCCGCAGCGCCTCATTCGCGGGCAATTGCCCTTCCTGCCACGCCGCGTGTCTCCACATCGCACATCCCACGTGAAGCCGCATGGCAAAACGCTATCCGCCGGGCCGCGCGCCTCGAGATTGCGGGTCGGCCACAATCGCGCGCCGTGAAGTCCCAATGCCGCATGTCGGAGGGGCTCAGCGGATACTTGGTCGGTGACCGAGATCGGGCAGCTCGACCCAGACAGCGCCAGTGTTGTCGAACGCGTGATCGCGGGCCGCCCGCACAGCATCGGGAGCTTCCGCTTCCTGTTCGCCGATCAGCGCTGGGAGTGGTCCGACGAGGTGGCGCTGCTGCACGGCTACGAGCCGGGCACGGTCGTCCCGACCACCGCGCTGCTGCTGTCGCACAAGCATCCCGAGGATCGCGCCGAGGTGGCGCACACGCTCACCGCGGTGACCACCACCGGCGAGGCGTTCTGCTCGCGCCATCGCATCATCGACACCGCCGGTGAGATCCACGACGTGCTCGTCGTCGGCGATCAACTGCTGGACGACGACGGCGCGGTGATGGGTACCAGCGGTTACTACATCGACGTCACCCACACCCTGCTGGAGAACCGCCGCGCCACGCTCGACGAGGCGCTGCCGGATCTGATCGAGGCCCGCGCGGTGATCGAGCAGGCCAAGGGTGTGCTGATGCTGGTCTACGGGATCACCCCGGAGCAGGCGTTCAAGGTGCTGCAATGGCGTTCCCAGGAGACCAACGTCAAGCTACGGCGGGTGGCCGAGTTGCTGGTCGGGGCCATCGGCGGGCTCGGCGGCGCGCCGGTCGGCTTCCGGTCCCGGTTCGATCACCTGTTGCTCACCATGCACGAGGATCCCCGCCGGATTTAGGTACGTGTGTACCCGGGTTCCCTGGGTAGTGCACAGGTATGACTGGCGTGGACGGGGAACTGCTCGACCCGGAGGCCTCACGGGCGATCATCGAGCAGGCCAAGGGTGCGCTGATGCTGGTGTACGGCTTGACCGCGGAGCAAGCTTTCGACGTGCTGCGCAAGCGTTCCCAGGAGACCAACATCAAGTTGCGGGTCCTGGCGAGCAGACTGGTAGCGGAGTTACCGGAGATGTCGAGATCGCGGGCCGCGGTCGCGAATCTCCGGGTTCGGTTCGATCAAATGCTGCACCACGAGTTCCTTTGGATGACGTCGGAAGCGAGAGTGCGATGAACGAACGAGCCCGGCACCGATCACTCGGTGTGGCCGGTGTGGCCGCCGCGATCACCTTCGCCGCCGTGGGTACCGCGCAGGCGGCCGATCCGCCGATGGTGGGCGGTGGCTCCGGCATCATCGTCGACAGCCAGGCACAGTGCACGCTGACCACCGTCGGCTACGACCGCGGTGGTCGCCTGCTGGGCTTGACCGCGGGGCACTGTGGTCAGGCCGGCGCGAAGGTGGTGACCGAGGCGAACCCGAACTACGGCGTGGTCGGCCGGTTCGTCTACTCCAACCCGGAGCTGGACTACGCGCTCATCGAGTTCACGCTGGGCAAGATCAATCCGGTGGCGCGTGTGGGGGAAACGACGATCACCGGGATCGGCGCGCCGGCCCAGTTCCCGGCTGTCGTGTGCAAGAAGGGCCGGACCACCGGCACCAGCTGCGGCGTGGTGTGGGGCAATCTGCGGGCGGCCCACCACGAGACCTGGACCCAGCTGTGCGTGCTCGAAGGAGATTCGGGAGCGCCGGTGATGTCGGGCTCCACGCTGGTCGGCATGGTGAACGCCTACTTGGCGGTCGGCTGCCTCGGCCCGGAGGTGGGCACGAACATGAGTGCGATCAGCGCCGATCTCGAGGCTCGCGACGATGTCGGGGCCGGTTTCCACCCCATCCAGTAACCCTGGCACGGCTGTGGCGTGCGGACCGTCGTCCGCACGCCACGGTGGCCGTCGGCTAGCTCTTCTTGTCGGAGTGCAGCGCGTTCTTGGCCTTCTCGGCCAGGCCGCTGATGGAGTTCTTCACGTCTTCGAAGCCCTCCTTGACCTTCGCTTCGGCCTGCTCGACCTTGCCCTCGGATTCCATCCGGTCGTTACCGGCGGCGCGGCCCACGTTCTCCTTGGCCTTGCCCGTTGCTTCGTCGATCTTGTCTCCAAGAGACATCGAAGAACCTCCGATTCGTTTGCCGCGCCCGCGGTGGGCGCTTCTCCGATACTGCCTCGCGTCGCGTTAGCGCGCACTTGGCAAATATTGACGAGCAGATGCGTACAACGGTCAGAGGGGTAATTTGGCACGATGGCGGTCCGAAAGTGCCTGAATTGTTATCCCATGGCTACTGTTGCTCCGGCTTTTTGAACTGCCCGCGCTTCCAATCGCCGTACGGCTCGTCGCGCTCGCGCACCGCCTCCCGGAAGCCGGTGGTGGCCGCGCGCAGCTGGAAGGCGTAGCCCTCGCGGGTGTGGCGGGAGATGCCGTCGAACACGGTGCTGATCATCCCCGAGTTCTGCACGCCCTGGGCCAGCAGCGCGCTGTTGAGCGCGAGCTTGGCCATGATGAGCTGGTTGACCGGCATTCGCGCGATGCGCTCGAGCAGCGCCTCGGTGCGTGCGTCGAGTTCGTCGGCGGGCGGCGCCTCGATCGCCAAGCCCCACTCCTCGGCCTGCTTGCCGGACAGGCAGTCGCCGGTGAACAGCAGCCGCTTGGCGCGCTGATCGCCGAGCCGATGCGCCCACATGCCCGCCGCCGGGATGCCCCACACCCGGGTGGGCGGGTAGCCGATCTTGGTGTCGTCGGCGCAGATGATCTGGTCGGCGTACAGCGCGATATCGGTGCCGCCGGCCACCGCGAAACCGTGCAGCTTGGCCACGACCGGCTTGTTGGCGTAGAGCAGGCTGGCGAAGCCGCGGTTGAACCGGCTCATCATGGCGTAGTCGACCATGGGATCCCAAGTGCCCCAAGGATTGTGGTTGGCGGCCTGGATCGCGGGATCGAGCACGGTGCCGGTGGTGTCGTGCGCGCCGACGCCGAGGTCGAAGCTGTTCTCGGCGAAGATCGACAGGTCGTAGCCGCCGCAGAAACCCTTGCCCCGCCCCGAGACCACCATGACGTGCACGCGCGGATCCAGGTCGGCGCGTTCCACGGCGTGCGCCAGCTCGACCGGGGTGTCGGAGGTGATGGCGTTGCCGTGCTCGGGGCGGTTGAAGGTGATCCGCGCGATCCGGCCGTCGACCTCATAGGTGAGGGTGCGGTAGGTGACCTCGTTCTCGGGCGCGGGCCGCCCGGCCCAGGGCGCGTCGGGGCCCTCGGTGAGCCCCTCGTACCAGGCAGCGGGGCGGGTGCCGGAGTGCTTCTCGGAATCCATGCCGATCATGATATTACATACTTGTGCCGAGTGATCATGTATTGTAATACTGAGTCCGGCGTTAGGAGTTCCATGAGCACGCACGCGGTGACGAATCAGGTTCCGCCCCTTGTCGATTACGACGCGGCCGAGCAGCCGGTCATTCTGGAGGCGCTGGCCCGCGCGGATGCCGGGCACGTGCTCGACGAGCTGCGCGAGATCGGGCGGCTGGCCGGCAGCGCCGCGGCGCAGGAGCTGGGCGATCTGGCCGAAGCGCACCCGCCGGTCCTGAAGTCGCACGACCGGTACGGCAACCGGATCGACGAGGTCGTCTACGACCCCAGCTACCACCAGTTGATGACCCACGCCGTGCGCTTCGGCCTGCACGGTGCCGTCTGGGCTGACACCCGGCCCAGCCCGCACCTGACCCGGGCCGCGAAGCTGAGCGTGTGGGGGCCGGTCGACGCCGGGCACGGCTGCCCGATCTCCATGACCTACGCCGTGGTCCCCGCGCTGCGCGCGAACCCGGAACTGGCCGCGCGATACGAGCCGCTGCTTGGCGCCCGTGAATACGATCCGGGCCTGCGCGCGCCGCTGAGCAAGCGCGGGCTGATCGCGGGCATGTCGATGACCGAGAAGCAGGGTGGCTCCGATGTGCGGGCCAACACCACCGTCGCGGTGCCGCAGGCCGACGGCAGCTATCGGATCACCGGGCACAAGTGGTTCACCTCGGCCCCGATGTCGGATCTGTTCCTCACCCTCGCGCAGGCGCCCGGCGGGCTGTCCTGCTTCCTGGTGCCGCGGGTGCTGCCCGACGGGTCGCGCAATCCCTTCGCGCTGCAACGGCTCAAGGACAAGCTCGGCAACCGCTCCAACGCCAGCAGCGAGGTCGAATACGACAACACGCTCGGCTGGCTGGTCGGTCCCGAGGGCCGGGGTGTGCCGACCATCATCGAGATGGTCAACCTGACCCGGCTCGACTGCACCCTCGGCGCCGCCACCGCCATGCGCACCGGCGTGGCTCAGGCCGCGCACCACGCGGCGCACCGGAGGGCGTTCGGCGCGAGCCTGTCCGAGCAGCCGCTGATGCGCAACGTGCTGGCCGATCTGGCGATCGAGGCCGAGGGTGCGAGCACCGTGGCGCTGTGGCTGGCCGATCTCACCGACCGGGCGGTGGCGGGCGCGGACGGCGCCGATCCGCTGCGCCGCATCGCGCTGGCGGTCAGCAAGTACTACGTCTGCAAGCGCGGGCCGATCCATGCCGCCGAGGCGCTGGAGTGCCTGGGCGGCAACGGATATGTCGAGGAGTCGCGGATGCCGCGGCTGTACCGGGAGGCGCCGCTGCTCTCGATCTGGGAGGGCTCCGGCAATGTCGCCGCGCTGGATACCCTGCGCGCCATGGCCAAACAGCCGGAAACGCTGACCGCCTTCTTCGACGAGGTCAAACAATCGGCGGGCGCCGATCGCCACCTCGACGCGGCGATCGCCCGCCTGGAAGGGCAGTTCGCCGACTTCGACACCATCCAGCACCGCGCCCGGCGCGTGGTCGGCGACATGGCGCAGATCTTGCAGGCCGCGCTGCTGGTCCGGTACGGCCACCCGGCGGTCGCCGACGCGTACACGGTCAGCCGGCTCGGCGGCGAGCACGGCGATGTCTTCGGCACGCTGCCCACCGGCCTGGACCTCGCCGCGATCCTGGAGCGGGCGACGCCCAAGCTCGGCTAGGAGACGAAGTTCCGCTCCGCGAAGGCGATGAATTCGGTGCGGAACGCCTCGTATTCGGCGCGCAGCTGGGGGCCCGGCCAGTTCGCGGGTAGCAGTGGTTCGGGCAGCAGCGGGTCGTCGAGGATGTGCCGCACCGCGGCGGCCGCGACCTCGAAGCGGTCCGCCATCGTCCGCGCGGACTCGAACGCGCGCAGCAGGCGTTCCGCGTCCCGGGCCCAGACCTTCGGCCCGAACAGGGATTCCGCGAGCTTGGCCGGGTTGCCCTGCGGCTCGGCGGTGAAGCGCGCGATGCGCCGGGTGGCGTCGCGGCCGAGGGCGATCTCGATGTTGTCCGGCCGGGTCCACACCCCCTCACGCAACTCGGCGAGCTTGCCGGCCCGCATGGTGTCGCGGAAGGCGATGCGCGCGCTGGCCTCGTCGCCGACGGCGGTCACCACCGCCATGTACCACCGGCCGTCCCACTCCTTCTCGACCGGGCGCAGCGCGGCGTCCTGGCGGCGCTGACGCTCGATCAGGCGGCGCGACAGCTTGTAGACGCTGTTCGCGCGTTCCAGATCCCCGGCCGCCACCATCCGGGTCAGCGCGACCCGCACGGCGGACTGCTGCAGGCCCAGCTCCTCGGCCACCGTCACGATCCAGCTGACCGGCGCCTCGGCCGGGTGCGCCCCGAGCAGCGCGCTCAAAATCGCCGACCGGGCGGTCAGCTTTCGCATGCGCACCGCTAGCGACGGCTTGCGGGTCGCTCGAAACCGCCGGTATAGCGACTGCTTGCTGGTCGCTCGAAAGGGTCAGCCACTGTCGTCCACCTCGTCCGGGAAAGCGGGCCGGGGCACCGGCCAGCGGGAAATTCTACAGAGCTGCACCGATGCCGGCGTTCCCCTATCGGCGTGGTGACCCGGGAATGTGCGGGTGCGTTGCTGGCGCCGGTCCGGCGGGGGGTGCCGGGGAGCGCCGTCCGGTACCGGCCCCGGCGATCTCGGCCGCATCGGCATATGGCAATCTGGGACGCATCATTTACCTTGCTGCCCAGGGGCTTTCGATCAGACTTCATTTCACTTCCGAATTATGGGAAGTGTCCGCAATGCGCTGCCGTGATAGGCGTTCCGGATATCGCAGCACACCGTGTGTCGTCGCGCGCCACGCCGAGTTTGGCGTGCCATTGGCAAATCAACGGTTTCGCAGTCGGCGGCCATCGACTAAGAATGCTTGGGTGCCGAACCCAACCGCGACTACAAGTCTCCCCCCGAGCGTCCGCAGTGGGGGGTCCAAGTGACCATCGAGCACCCCATCGAGGACGAGGTGACACAGCTGGCAAGACGGGTCGAGCGGGCCCGCGGCCGACTGGCTTGGCAGTTCGACCCAGCGCTCACCGAAGCGCTGTCCGAGGACGAGCTACACGCCGAACGCGAACTCGCCGAGCGGATCCGGGAGCAGGATCGGGGCCAGCGCTGGAAGGAAGTGCAGGCCCTGTCCGCGGCTGCCGACCGGGCTCGGCTGACCACCGAAGCAATCGAGAAGGCCGACATGCGTGATCTCCTGGTCGCCCGCAAGGCAATCGCCGCGCAGCGGCGGGAATCCAGCCCGCATGCCCGGCTGGCCTCGCTGTACCGGCACCGGGCCTGGTCGCTGCGTGCCCTGGCCGGCGTGGTCGGCGCGGGCATGCTGTGGTCCGCGGTGAACGTGCAGCACAACATCGCGCCGGGCGGGCCCTCGGATCCGCTGTTCTGGTTCAGCTATCTGCTCGAAGGCATGATCAGCGTCTGCCTGATCATCATCATGATCGGCACCAACAAGGTGTCCGAGTGGGGTGTCGTCGACAGTCGCGGGCAGGTCGCCCTCGCCGAGCTGGCCCTGCTGGGTCTGACCGTCTCCCTCAACACCTATCCGTATCTGCGTGGCGGCGAATGGTACGAGGTCGCCGTGCACGCCATCGCGCCGGTGATGATCGGCGTCGCGCTACTCATCCACGACGCGGCGAGCGCCCGCTACGGGCTAGCTATCGCCCGGGCCACCGAGCAGGTCAAGGAGATGCCGGATCCGGCCGAGCGCATCCGGCGGCAACTGCCCTCGATGGCCAGCTACACGCGCAGCGCCGTGGCCAGGCCGGTGGAGGAGGAGCCGGTGCCGGCCGTCGAGCTCGAGGTGCTCGAAGAGCCGGCCGCGGAGCTGGAAGCCGAGCCCGAGGTGGTCGAGGCCGAAGAGGTCGCGGAGGTCGCGGAAGTCGTCGAGCCGCCCGTGCGCAATGTCCGGCGCAACGGTGCGCCGGTCGCGAACGGCGCACCGGTACCGAACGGTGTCCCGGCCGCCAACGGTGGTCCGGTGGCGGTCGAGAAGCGCCGTGCACCAGTCGATTCCGGCAAGACCGTCGCGGTCACGAAGGCCGACCAGGCGGTTCCGGCCAAGGTGAACGGCCGTCCCGCCGCTCCGGCGGCCGCCGAAAAGCAGCTCGCGCCAGTCGATGTCGAGACCGTGCCCGTGGCGGCCGAGCCGCCGCGCCCGGCCGCGCGCGTCAGCACGCCGAAGCCGGTCGTGGCCGTGCCGTCCGCGCCTGCCGTGAAGCCGGCTCCGGTGCAAGCCGCACAGCCGGTTCCGGCCAAGGCCGCGCCGGTACCGCCCGCCCCGGTGAAGGCCGCACAGCCGGCACCGGTCAAGGCCGCGCCCGCGCCGGTGAAAGCCGCACCCGCGCAGACCACTCCGGTGAAAACCGCGGTGAAGTCCGCGCCCGTGAAGGGGCGCAAGGCCGAGGCCCCGGCGGCCTCGGAGATCACCGTGGTGGCCGACCGCGAGGCGGCCGGCAAGGCCGTCGCACCCGAGAAGACCGGCACGCCCGAGCCGGATCCGCTCTACGACACCGGTCAGTTCCGGGTCGCCGACATCCTCGAGCAGGAGCTCGCCGCGTTGCGGGCCGAGCGGAGCAAGGCCCGCACGAGCAAGCAGCGCACGGCCACGCGCTGAGGTATTCCGGCCCCGTGACACCCTGACCCCGCGCCCGAACCCGGTCGCGGGGGAGGGGTGTCCACGCGCACCCGGTGCGCGGTATCTATAGTTGCTCGCAGATCGCTTGTGGCGCATGGCCTGTCGATTACGACGGGCCTGCGATGTTCGAGATATACCGCAGGACTTCGATTTACCCAGTGCCTGATCGGCGGTGTTCGCAACGCCCTCCGTGGCTCCGCTGCGTTACCGCCTCCGGGCGCTGAGCTCGCACCGCAGTCCCTTTCCGGATGGTCGATCAGAGCCGAGGCCCCTCCATGACGAACTCGAGAACCACCTCTCTGTCGCATCGGCAGATCCTGACCATCCTGTCCGGTTTGCTGCTGGGTATCTTCCTGGCCGCCCTGGATCAGAACATCGTGAGCGTCGCGATCGTGCCGATCGCCAACGACCTGCACGGATTCGACGAACAGGCCTGGGCTACCACGGCATATCTGATCACCGCGACGATCAGCACCCCGCTCTACGGCAAGCTGGCCGACATCTACGGCCGAAAACCGTGCTATCTCATCGCGATCGGATTGTTCGTCCTGGGGTCGGTGGCCTGCGCGTTCGTCACCTCGATGTATCAGCTGGCGGCCTTCCGCGCCTTCCAGGGGCTGGGCGCGGGCGGTTTGATGTCGCTGGCGTTCACCATCCTCAGCGATATCGTCCCGGCCCGGCAACGGGTGCGCTACCAGGGCTATTTCATGGCGGTCTTCGGTTCCTCGACGGTGCTCGGCCCGGTGCTCGGCGGCTTCTTCTCCGGCTACGACGAACTCGCGGCGTTGGACGGCTGGCGCTGGGTGTTCCTGGTGAACGTGCCGATCGGCATCCTCGCCTTCCTGGTGGTGAGTAAATTCCTGAATGTCCCGCACGTGCGCCGCAAGCAACGTATCGACTGGTTCGGCGCGCTGACGCTGACCGTCGGCGTGGTGCCGCTGCTGATCATCGCCGAGCAGGGGCGCCATTGGGGCTGGGAATCCCAGCGCGCGCTGATCTGCTACGGCGTCGCGGCCTCCGGTGTGCTGCTGTTCATCATCGTGGAATTGCTGATGCGCGATGCCGCCCTGATTCCGATGCGGCTGTTCGACAATTCCACTTTCAGCGTGTCCATTGCCGGTGCCTTCCTCGTCGGCGTCGCCATGTTCGGCGCCATTGTCCTGG
Source organism: Nocardia sp. NPDC050712 (assembly GCF_040654295.1). Lineage (NCBI taxonomy): Bacteria > Bacillati > Actinomycetota > Actinomycetes > Mycobacteriales > Nocardiaceae > Nocardia > Nocardia sp. NPDC050712. The sequence continues at coordinate 881,842 of NZ_JBFAHT010000004.1, read as the reverse complement.
TGCCGCTGTATTTCCAAGTGGTACGCGGATATTCGCCGACGAAGTCCGGTCTGCTGATGCTGCCGCTGGTGGTCGGCATCATGATCGGCGCGCAGATCTCGGGGCTGGTCACCCAGCGCACGGGTAGATACAAGATGCTGCCCGTAGGCGGTTGCTTCCTCATCTCGCTCGGCGCGCTGCTGCACGCGCAGGTGGAATTCGACAGCCCGCTGTGGCAGCCGCTGGCCTGTAGCGGAGTGATCGGCGCCGGGCTCGGCTTCTGCATGCAGACCCTGATCATCGCCGCGCAGAACGCCGGCCCCCGCCAGGACATGGGCGTGTCCACCGCGACGGCGACCTTCTTCCGGCAGATGGGCGGCACCCTCGGTGTCGCGATCTTCCTCACCATCCTGTTCAACCTGTTGCCGAACAAGATCATCGACGCGTTCGGCGGCCGGCTGCCCGCGGGTTTCGACGCGGCTCAGCTCGGCGCCATCACCAGCGACACCAGCGGCATCGCCGGGATGGCCGAGGAGCTGAGAGTCCCGGTGCTGGTCGGTTTCACCGATGCCATGAACGGCGTGTTCTACACCACCGCGGGCGTGGCCCTGCTGGCCGGCCTGGTGCTGCTGTTCATGAAAGAGCTGCCGCTCCAGGATGATCCGATCGAACTGCTGGTCGCGGCGGAGACCGGGCGCCACCCGCGGGACGCGGACGAGACGCACGACTGGGACGACGCGGCGCAGGCGTTGCCGCCGGAACCCGAACCGGCCCTGGAGGTCACCGCGCCACTGGATCTCGGCGGCGACGGTGACGACGAGGACGAAGACGAGGACGAGGACATCGCCGCGCTCGCCGATCTCGATCAGGAGAATCCCTCGCTCACCGGCCGCATCCATCACGAAGACGGCCGGCCCGTTCCCGATGCCGCCCTGACCCTCATCGACAAACGCGGGCTCCAGGTCACCCGCGCCACCGGCGACGGCTACGGCGACTACGCCATCTTCGCCCCCGAGCCCGGCACCTACGTCCTGATCGTCTCGGCCGCGGGCCATCAGCCCACCGCGATCAGCGTGGTCGCCGGGCCTTGGCCGCAGCAACTGGATCTCACCCTGATGGGTTCGAGCGAGGTGTCGGGCGTGGTCCGCTCGGTGGTCAGCGGCAATCCGATCGACGGCGCGACGGTCACGCTCACCGACCGGAGCGGCGATGTCGTCGGCGCCGCGCTCAGCACCGAGGACGGCCACTTCGTCTGCCACGACGTGGTTTCGGGCAGCTACACCCTGGTCGTGATCGCCGAGCACATGCGCCCCTACGCGGCCGCGCTCACCGTGCCGCACAGCGGTTTGCTGCGCCACGACATCGATATGGATCCGATGGCGGTGCTCGCCGGGGCGGCCGTGGCCGACGGCCGCGCGGTGCCGGACGTGCAGATCATGGTGCTGGACGTGGCGGGCGATCTCACCGCGACGGTGCGCACCGACGAGGCGGGTCAGTACGTCGTTCCGGATCTGCCCGAGGGCGAATACACCGTGGTGGCACGGGGTTATCCGCCTGTCACCAGCCGGGTCACCGTGTCCGGCGGGGAAGTCGAGCACGATGTGCGCCTGGGCTACGGCCGCGACATCGACACTGAACTGCTGGAACACGACCAAGATGTAGCCATGAATTAAAACGGACAATTGGCGCTATAGTGCGTTAGCTGTGTGATAACTCACACTTGACTACGCCACCAGCGAGGATGCCCATGTACACCTTGCTCTTCCTGCTGACCCTGCTCTGCGTGCTGACCGTTCTGCTGAGCGGCCGGGCCGGTCCGGGTTCGCGTGCCCTGTGGACGATGACGCTGATCGCCGTTGTCGCCGCGTCTGTTCCGCATGTCGCCGACCACACCTTCAGTCTGGAGTTCTGATGCGCGCACCGGAGCACCGGCCACTGATGACCGGCGATCGGCGGGTGGCCGGCCGGCGCTTCAGAGCCGCCGAGACCCGCGGCGCCGGAGACGGATTCATCGGCCGCACGGCCACCGCCGAGCCGTTCCTGGCCGCCGAGGTCTTCGGGAGCGGCGGCGGCCGCCGGTTCGGCCTGGTGCTCGCGCACCTCTACGTCCTGGCCATGTGCGCGATCCTGGCGCTGGCGTTCTGGACCCAGTTCGGGCGCTGGGAGTATCCCGGGCCGATGGGCCTGCTGCAACGAATGTTCTTCCTGCTCAGTGCGATCGGGCCCGGCTACCTCATCGCCCGGGCGCGCGACGGCGAGATCTCCGCGCGCGACTGGGCGTGTGGCTGGGGCTGGGCGGTCAGCACGGCCGGGTGTGGCGCCGTGCTCGCCGCGGCCCGGGTGCTGACGCAGATCGCCGACCCGGACCGGGATTTCACGGCCGGGCTGTTCGGCCTGCACCTCGATACCTGGGCGCTGATCGTGTCCGCGGCTGCGGTGCTGGCGGCCGGACTCGTGCTGTTCCTGACCCCCGCCGTCGGCCCGCGGGAGTTCGTCATCCGGCCCGCGGATACTCGCACCGCCGCGCTGTGCACCCTCGGTGTGCTGGCGCTGTTCGCCCTGGCGAACCTGATCGCGTGCTTCTTCTTGCAGGGCCTGCATTGGCAGCCGACCGCGGATCCGGACAGCTATACATTCTTTTCCGATCTGAATTGAGCCCGTCGGCGGCGCGGAAATGCCATTGTGGCGCAACGATTTCGGCATTATCGATCGGGTGGGCATGTCATAGTTGGGCATGTCGTGGCTACGCAGTATCGGTGCCATCGCTGTCGCGCTGACCGCCGTGGTCGCGGTGGCCTGCGGCGATTCCGAAGAGGCGCCACCCGCGGACAAACCCGGACCCGGTGATCAGACCGTCACGTTCGAATCCGGCGGCAAGACCAGGGCCTACACCGTGCACGCGCCGCCGGGCTACGACGGCGCGACCGCGTTGCCACTCGTGGTCGTGCTGCATTTCCGCCCAGGCACTTCCGCCGCGATCGCCCAGAGCTCCGGCATGAACGCGAAAGCCGATCAGGAGAATTTCCTCGTCGTCTATCCGCAGGGTCTGAACGATGCCTACAACGCCCTGGTGTGCTGCGGTTCCGAGGACGATGTCGGGTTCATCGAGCAGGTGGTCGAACGGATGACCGAGCTGTGGAAAGCCGATCCGAAACGCGTTTATGCCACCGGTATTTCGAATGGCGCGGACATGGCGTTCAAGCTCGCCGTGGAAGTGCCCGGTGTTTTCGCGGCCATCGCGCCGGTGAGTGGCGGATTCATCGGCGACGTCGCGTTCAAGGACGAGACCTACAAACCGAAGACGCCGGTCTCGGTGATCACCTTCCTCGGCGGCAAGGACCGGGCCGTCGCGCAACTCGGCCAGGGCATCGAGACCTGGCGGCAGCGGCTCGGCTGCACGGTCCAGCCGGTCGCGCAGACCCTGCCCCAGGGCATCACGCTGACCGCCGGGAAATGCGGCGACGGCAGCGATTTGCAGGTCTACCGGCTCCCGGAGATGGGCCACGCCTGGCCCGGCGGCACGCGCGGGGTGCTGGTCGACGGTTCCGCCGGGATCAGCGCCACCGATCTCCTGTGGGACTTCTTCAAGAATCGCGCCAGGTGAACTGGCACTCGAGCGCGCCGCACGGCACACTCGATGCTGTGTTTCACAAACTCCCCGGAGTGGCTGAGAACAGCGGAGCGAACCGGTGACCGCGCTGGCTCGTGGTGAGAACCGGCCCGTGCCCGGTGACCGGCTCACGGTCACCGTCACCTGCATCGATCCTGTCGATGTCTCCGCGCTGCTGCTCGGGGCGGACGGCAAGGTGCGCTCCGATGCCGACTTCGTGTTCTTCAATCAGCCGGCCGGGCCGGGTGTCACCTACCGGCACGGCGGCGGCGGGCCCGACGTGGTCGATGTGCAGATCCCCGCCCTACCGCCGGACGTGGACAAGGTCGTGGTCACCGCCAGCCTGGATCGGCCCGGCACCTTCGCCGCCGCCGGTTCGCTGCTGGCCACCATCGGATCCGCCGCCGGCACACTGACTTTCCCGATGACCGGGCTCAGCACCGAGACGGCCGTGGTGTGCGTGGAGATCTACCGCCGCCAGGGTGCGTGGAAAGTCCGGGCCGTCGGGCAGGGGTACGACAACGGATTGGCCGGTATCGCCACGGCATTCGGGGTCGACATCGATGACGACCCCGCGCCGCAGCAAGCGCCCTACCAGCCGCCGCAGCCCGCTTATCAACAGCCGCCCGCATATCAACCGCAGCCGCCGGCCTATCAGCCGCCGCCCGGGTATCAGCCGCCGCCGCCGCAGCCCGCCTACTCCGCCCCGCCGCAATTCCAGCAAGGAGCACTGCCGATGCAGAGCGATCTGTTCAACCCGAGTTTCGCGGAGGCCAGCGGCCCCGGCATCCAGAAGCAGGGCGGCAAGATGATCAAGGTCGCCGTCGCCGGCGAGGTGATGGCGCGGGCCGGGTCGATGGTGGCCTACCAGGGTGATCTGCAGTTCAAGGCGCTCGGCTCGGGCGGCATCGGCCGCGCCATCCAGCAGCGGCTGACCGGCGAGGGCGTGCCGCTGATGAAGGTCACCGGCCACGGCGATCTGTTCCTGGCCAACGCCGCCGCCGATGTGCACACCGTCGATCTGGACGGGTCGGACGGGCTCACCATCAACGGCTCCAATGTCCTGGCCTTCGACTCGAGCCTGCGCTACGACGTGAAGATGGTCTCCGGCGCCGCCGGAATCGCCAGCAACGCCGGGCTTTTCAACTGCGTCTTCAGCGGGCGCGGGCGGATCGCGATCACCACGCACGGCTCCCCGGTAGTGCTACAGGTGGACCAGCCCACCTTCGCGGATCCGCAGGCGGCGGTGGCGTGGTCCTCGAGTCTGAACACCGGCATCAAGCGCAACGACTCCTTCGGCCTGGGCCGGCTCATGGGCCGCAGCACGGGGGAGGGGTTGACGCTGTCGTTCTCCGGTCGCGGGTTCGTCATCGTGCAGCCCTCGGAGCTGCCGCCCGGTGGTCTGCTCGGCGGCACCGGCGGTGGCCAGCAGGCCGGTCAGTCCGGCGGCGCCCTCGGTGGTCTGTTCGGCTGAGCCGTCGGCGAAATACGCTGGCTGACCGGCGGTTCCCGCTGGCATGCTGACGAGATGAGTGAATCGGGGATCACCATCGAGTTCGCGCCGGAGCTACACGTGTTCGTCGCGGCGGCGCTGCGCAACGGGGGTGCAGTGGTACGCACCGACGGCGTCTCGAGTCTCGGGCATGCCGTGGAGTCCATGGGCGTTCCGCTGACCGAGGTCGGTGAACTCCTGGTCGACGGCCGCCCGGTCCGGCCCGCGCACGTTCCCGCCACCGGCGAATCCATCGAGGTCCGCGCCGTCGCGCGCCCGCAACCCCGCACCGAACCGCTGCGCTTCCTGCTCGACATCCACCTGGGCACCCTCGCCCGCCGCCTGCGCCTGCTCGGTCTCGACGCCGCCTACGAGAACCCCGATATCGGCGACGCCGCCCTGGCCACCCGCTCCGCCGCCGAGCACCGCATCCTGCTCTCCCGCGACCGCGGCCTGCTCCGCCGCCGCGAAATCTTCGCCGGCGCTTACATCTACAGCCACCGCCCACCCGAGCAACTCGACGACGTCCTCACCCGTTTCGCCCCACCCCTGGCCCCCTGGACCCGCTGCACCACCTGCAACGGCCTGCTCCGCTCCACCACCCCCGACCCCACCCTGGCCCGCTGCACCACCTGCGGCCAGACCTACTGGAAGGGCGCCCACCACGCCCGCCTCAACGCCATAGTCACCCACGCCCTGACCCAGGTCCCCCAACCCGGCTGAACGGTTCAGGCCCGCAGCAGCGTGACGCTTCGGCCGGCCGGAGTCTGTGCTTTGTCGAAAGCGGTGCGTGCGGCGATCGATCCGGCGGTGGGGCGGCGATCGAAGATAACCAGGGTGCCGGTGTCCAGAACGAGTCGGTCCAGATAGCTGTCTAATTGAGCCAGCCCGTCCGTCAGCGGGTCGGCTTGATGACCGGCCCAGACCTTCAGTTCCAATGCTTCGCGCTGTTCGGCCTGACGGCCCTCGGTATCCGTATATGGCTGCCGGACAAGCAGATCGATCCGGCCGCGCCCGACACCGACTTCACGTTCGACGTATCCGCGACCGTTCACGATGCGGTGCAGGTAAGCCATCAACACCAGCTGAGCGGCCGCCTCGTGATAGTTGTCCCGATTCGCGAGCACATCGCCGTGCTGGATCCAGAAAGCCGCGAACTCTTGCAGTAGGTGGGGAAAGTCGATGCGGCCGTCCGGGAACCGGAAACTCGACGGCTTCGCGGTCACCGCGGACTCGGCGCTGGCGCCGAGGACACGCACGATCACTTCCTGATAGATCGGGTTGGCGATGCGGAGCTGCTTGCCCTGGGCGATCAGACCCAGATCCTTGGCGTAGCTCGTGTCGTCATCGAAGTCGGACCGTGGTGGGCGGACGTTGCCGACGATGACCGGTTCGAGCACACGCTGCACGCGTGGGTCGTTCAGTTTGTCGATGAGCGAATCCAGGTGCGTGGCGCGCGCCAGGATCAGTCGTTCCTTGGCTTCCTCCACGTGATCGAGAGTGATTGTCTCGCGGACCCGCATCTTTCCGATGATCTCCCAGGCCAGCGCGTTGACCAGCCAGGGCTGGCCCTGGGTGTACCAGTACGCCAGATCTATGGCTTTGTCGTCGAATTCTTGTGTGGTCTCGGCGGTGTGCTGGTGGTACAGCTGGGTCATCTCGGCCTTGGTGAAATCGCCGAGGCGGATCGATTCGATGGCAATGTTGAATGGGCTGGTACCGCCGAGGCGCCCGGGGTCGCCGCCAGAGGCTGCTTTGTAATCGCGTACATCACGCATCCCGCACAGCACCACGGAGTGCACGAAATGCTTACGATGCTGGGTGTATCCGGAGCGCAACTGTCGCAGGACGCTGATCAGACCCGCTCCGGAGAGCGTGTCGATTTCATCGAGGAACAGCACCAGCGGACGCGGGCATTTGGCGACCCAAGCAGCTAGTCCTGCCTTGAGGCGAGTGCCGGGGGCTACATCCGGCCACACCTCGGGCGGCAGTAGATCCCCGTCCCAGCCCTGGAGTGCAGCGGCCTCGCGAATTTCGCTGAGCAGAGCTACTTCCAGCCCGGTGAAGTCGTCGCCGAACGGAGCCACGGTCTCGCAGGAGACCGATAACGCGAGGAAGTGGCCATCGGCTGCGAGCTGCCGAGCCATGCCCAACAGCGCCGTCGTCTTGCCGCTCTGGCGAGGTGCATGGACAACGAAGTAGAACCCGAACTCGAAGTACATCTGCGCATCGGGCAGCCGCTCGTCGGCCGGAAGCATGTAGTGCAGGTCCGAATCACACGGACCAACCGTGTTGAAGTACCTCACCGCGCACACCCTACCCAGGCGAGACTCCGACACGCCCGGGCGTTCACCAGGCCTGGAAAATGTGTAACAGCTTCCGTGGCGCCGACGAGTAGAGGGCAACTCATGCGGAATATGCATGACTGCCCGCGGTGTTGGTGCTCGGTTGCGGGGTCGGGCTCGATGAGGGGACGACGGTGTGAGCGAAGTACGTAGGTATGTGCGGCCGGCGCCGAATTATGAACCGCCCCTGCGGAGTTGTGGGTGTGAGCCGCGGCGGCGGGTGGGGGCGGAGGCGTGGGTGGATCCGTTGCCGGTAAGTCGCGAGGAGCCGTGTTCGGTTGATCGGCGGGCGATTTCGCCGCGCTTGCGGGGTGGCCGGGCACAGGAGGGTGCGGCACCGGCCGAGTCTGCGGATGTGGGCAAGGCGGTGCCGGCGGGTGCGGGCGATATTGTGCCGCGGGCTGGAACGACGGTTGCGGGGGAGCGGTCGCCGGTCGCCGGGGCGGCGCGGGCGGGGGCGCGCAGGTTCGCGGATCGGGTGTTGCGGGCAACGTTGGAGGTGCTCGATCATCGCCGGCCGGTGGCGCAGTTGGGCGCGATGGTGAGTCCGCAGGTGCTGGAGGCGGTGCGCACGATGGTGGTGTGTGATTCGGCGCCGAGCCGGGATCTCGGGGCGGCGGTGCTGGGCCCGGTGGACGTGGTGCTGGTCGACGCGGTGACCGCGGAGATCTGCGCACGGTACGAGCGCGGCCCGCGCACACTGGCGATCGCCGCCCGCGCGCAGTGCACCCGCGGCAACGGCTGGCAGCTGACGGTCTTCCGGGTGCTGGGGCTGTAGCGCATGCGGCACAACGCATTTCAGTGCCCCGAGCCGGGCGCCACGGCTACCCTGGATGACGTGCGCCGGTTGATGCTGTTGCTGGCCCTGCCGCTCGTCGCCTGCGGGGCGCCGGAGCCGGAGTCGGCGCCGATCCCCGCGAGTACCTCCTTCGCGCGCACTCCCGAGGATTGCTCGGAGTTGGCGATCACCGCGCTCGAGGTCCAGCCGGGGGTGGCCAATCTGTTCGGCACCCATGCGGAGTTGCTGCCGAAGGGGCAGTTCGTCCGGGTGCGGATCGCGATCACCAACACCGGCAACCGCGTGCACGACACCCGGTCGGAGGATTATCAGCTCGTCGACACCGCCGCCGCGGGTCACCGGATGAGCATCGACGCGATGCGCGTGAAGCGGCAGCTGTCGGATCTGGAAATCGGCGCGGGCAACCGGCTGGAGCTGGATCTCTGGTACGACCTCCCGGTCGGCGCGATCCCGCGGGAGCTACGGGATACGGTGTGCGCCAGCACCATTGCGTTCCCGGGCCGGTGAGCGAATGCCGAAGCGATATTCACCGCAGGTCCGGGCCGAGGCGGTCCGGCTCACCCTGGAATATGTCGACGCGCACGGCTCGGCCTACGCCGCGGCCCGGCTCATCGGGCCCACGGTCGGCGTGCACTACGAGACGCTGTGGATGTGGACCAAGCAGGCGCTCTCGGAACGGGCCTGGCGCGCACAGCGCGAGTAGCCCGGCGTGTCCTTCGTCGGAGAATGTGTAACTAATGGTTTGCTCGAATCCGCGTTCCGAATGCGGAAGGAGCAAAACCTATGGTCCGAATGCCTGCACTGGGGGTTGCTGTCTTCTGTGCCGTGCTGCTGTGCACCGCCCCGGCGGCGGCCGAACCCGGCCGCGGCGGCCCCACGGCCGCCGAATACGCCGCCGCGCAGATCCCGCACTGCGATACCCCGGAGTGCGAGTCCGCGATCCGCCAGGCCGGGATGACAATGGCCCTGCTGCGCGCGACGAACAAGCTGATCGCCCTGTCGATCGTGCCCGCGCACCAGTTCCCGGCCTTCGACAACATCATCATGCGCGAGAGCGCCTGGAACCATCTGGCCCGCAATCCGCAGAGCGGCGCCTACGGCCTGGGCCAGGCGCTACCGCCGGAGAAGATGTTCACCCACGGCCTGGACTGGACCGTCAACCCGGTCACCCAGATCCGCTGGACCTACGACTACATGAACAAGCGCTACGGCGGTCCCGACGGCGCCTGGGCCTTCTGGCAGGCCAACCACTGGTACTGAACGATCAGGCGTCGACCGGACGGCGGATGCCGTCGATCGGCATCTGGTCGACCGGCGCGTAGGTGACGTTCTGGCCCGAGCTGGGCGCGTGCACGACCTGGCCGTCGCCGGCGTAGATGCCGGTGTGCGAGCCGCCGTTGTAGATCACGACATCGCCGGGCCGGGCCTGGTCCAGCGGGACCGGCGTGCCGACGTAGCCCTGCTCCTGGCTGGTGCGCGGCAGGCCGACACCCTCCTGCTCGTAGGACCACTGCACCAGGCCGGAGCAGTCGAAGCCGCCGGGCTCGCTGCCGCCCCACACGTACGGGGTGCCGATCTGGGATTCGGCGGCCTGCAGGGCGCGCAGCCCGGCGGCCGACGGCGGCGGCGGGACGATCTGGCCGACCACGTCGCGGGCCTGGTCCTGGTAGGGCTGGGGCACCTGGTTCAGCAGGTCCTGGGCCTGCGGCGAGGCGAGCTGATCCTTGACGGGCTGCGGCACGTCCGGGATCTCGACCGCGCCGACGCCGGGAACCTGCAGGGTCTGGGCGAGCGCCGGGACGGCGGGCAGGGCGGCGGTCGCGGCGACGGCGCCGGCCAGGATGGCCAGGCGAGCGGTTCCGCGCAGGCGCGAGTTCCGGATGTGATGTTTACCCATGAGGTTCGGCAATCTCCGTTATTCGTCGTGCACCCGCCGGCTCGCATGGAATGCGCAGCGGCAGCCGGGTCGGACCGGAGTTCGGCCCAACGCGACCGGGCTTTACGCACGCGGTCGCTATCACCCCCGGCGCCATGGGTCCCGGCTCGGCTCTGGGCCGACCAGGGCGGGTGACTTGCTTGATCGCAAGATTGCCTCAAGTTTACTACGATTCAATAACGGAGTTCAAATCAGGATCGTTTCAGAGTCGGAAAACGCCTGTTCAAAGCCGATAAATCGAAGGTAACGGCAGCGGCTCGCCGAGTGGCGCTCGAGTGTTGCCAATCGCAAAAATCTGGCCTATAAGGCGGCGCTTGTCGGTGGCGGCTCGTAGCCTCGGAGTATGTGCCGAAACATCACCGCGCTGCGCGGCCTCGAGCCCGTGGCAACACCCGAGGAAATTCAGGCGGCGGCCCTGCAGTATGTGCGCAAGGTCGGTGGCCTCTCCAGCATTTCCGCAGCAACTAAGCCGGCGGTCGAGGAGGCGGTCGCGGATATTGCCGCCGCAACGGCTCGGTTACTCGCGCAGCTCCCGGACCGCAAGGTACCGCCGAAGACGATCCCGCCGCTGCGCCGCCCGGAGGTCCAGGCGCGCCTGCACGCGCACGACTGAGGTGTCAGGCCATCTCTTCGAGATCGGCCAACTGGGTGTGCACATAGGCCGCTATTCGATGTCGCGCGGCGGCTGGGAGCCGGGCGATGTCCGCGGCCGTCAGCACCGGCTCGCTGGGCACCTGCACCTGGTACTCGTCAGGTTCGGGCGTTTCTGTGACCACCGATAGGTGATCCGGCCGGGGCGCCGCCACAGGACGTTCAGGTTCGTCCGGGTCGGCTCCGGCTAATGCCGTGCGCACCATGTGACAGAGAATATTGCTATTCCCCTGGTATTGCGGCGAGTTCGCCATCGATGCAGGAAAGTGGGGTATCCAGCAAACTCGAGGTTTGCAAAAAGAGAATTCGTTACGAGGTGCCTCGGGTGGGCGCGAACCAGGTGCGGTAGAACGTGATTGCCAGCGTGGCGAACAGTCCGAGGATCGCCAGGCCGGACGGCAGCGGATGGGCCGCCATGGTCAGCGGCAGATAGCGCACGCTGAGCAGCACCGTCGCGAACGTCGCGACGCCGAGCGCCACCACGCGCACCCGGGCCTGGTCCCAGCCCCGCTCCGGATTGCGCAGCACGGATTCGATGGTCAGGCACAATGCCGCGCCCACAATGAGATCCACGCCGTAGTGCGCGCCCAGGCCCAGGGTCGCGGTCAGCGTGCATACCAGCCAGAACACCCCGCCCCAGCGCAGCCAGGCCGGCCCGCGTCTGGAATGGATGAACAGCGACAGCGCCCACGCCGTGTGCAGGGACGGCATGCAGTTGCGCGGGGTGATGCCGTCGAAGGGCATCGCCGTCAGCGTGGCAGGTACCGGCGGAACGACATCGGGCCAGACATTCGCCAATTCCATGCCGTGGCCCCAGGATCCGAACGCCAGGATCGGCCCGACGACCGGGAACAGCACATAGAACAGCGGCCCGACCAGGCCGATCGTCAGGAACGTCCGCACCAGGTGATGGCTGGGCCACCGGCCCGCGGTGACGCCGCGCAACTGCCACACGGCGACCACGATGGCCGCGACCGGCAACTCGAAATACACCCAGCGGACCAGGCTCTCGAACCACGGCGCCGCCTCCAGGACCTGCCCCACCAGCCACGACGGGTTGCCCAGCGCCCGGTCCGCCACCTGGACGTAGGGGTCGAGCACCATCGGCCGGGCCCACGCGGTGATGTCGAGCCAGATCTCGCCGACCTTCGTCGCGAGGATCAGCAGCGCACCGAGCGCGATGGTGCGCAGCGCGGTTTCGCGCTGGGTGCCGCTCCAGCGCACCGCGGCCAGGATCGCCAGCACGGTGAGCACGATGGTCGGGCCGTTGCCGATGGTGAACTTCGCGCCCTCGATCGCGCGGATCGCCACGAACACCAGATCGAGCGCGACCGCGGAGGCGAGTGCCGTCACGCGCACCCGATTGGTGACGCCGACCAGCGCGAGCAGGAAGCCCGCCCAGGAGGTACTCGCGGATTTCGGAATACCCGCGTAATCGCGGAAGAGGCTGGTCAGCGGGCCGAGTGCGCCGATGTGCACGGCCATCACCTGACCCGCGATCAGGACGAGCAGTGCGGCGGCGATGCCGCCCCAGATGGTGATCGGCCGAAAATGCCCATCCCGCCGCTCGATCCCCGCCGAGCGGGCCGAACGGTCGTGCGGGTCGAGAATGAGCATTCGGACATCGTAAACACGATGTGAACGCGGCCGTAATTCGTGGTTGACATCCGGCTGCCGGCGCACGGTATCGAGCGGCTCGGCCGGGTCCCCGCCGAGCTCGCCGGTCCCTGTGTGGCGAGCCCAGCGGGTCTCGGTCACGAGGCGATCGACCACCGGGAGCGGGCGCCGGGTGCGGCGGTCAATTGGACCGGCAGCGCGGTGAGCCCGCGGATCAGCATGCTCTTGCGCCAGGACAGGTCGCCGAACTCGCCCGTGAGGGTCAGGTTCGAGGTCCGCTCCAGCAGTCGGGTGAGCGCGATGGTCGCCTCCATCCGGGCCAGGGCGGCGCCCACGCAGTAGTGGATGCCGTGCCCGAACGCGATGTGCCTCCGGTCGGAGCGCTCGGCGTCGAAGCGGTCCGCGTCCTGGAAGCGCTTCTCGTCCCGGTTGGCCGCGGCGAGGGAGATCATGATGAATTCGCCCGCCTCGATCCGCTGACCGCCGAGGGTGACCGGCGCGGTGGTGAAGCGGGAGGTGGCGATATGCACCGGGCCCTGGGTCCGCAGGATCTCCTCGACGAACGCCGGGATGCCCGCCGGATCCGCCCGCAGCCGCTCGGCCAGCGCCGGCTCGCGCAGCAGTTGGTGCACCGCGTTGCCGATCAAATTGACCGTGGTCTCGTGCCCGGCCGCCAGCAACAGCAGCAGCATGGAGATCAGTTCCTGCTGATCCAGTCGATCGCCGTCGTCCATGGCGACGATGAGCTCGGAGAGCAGGTCCTCGCCGGGCTGCTCGGTGCGCGCCGGAATGAGATTGTTGAGATAGGTGAAGAAGCTGATGCCCGCGCTGGTGCGCTCCTCGATGGAGGTGGATTCGTCGACCACGCCCGCGGTCCAGGCCCGGAAGTCGTCCTTGTCGTCTTCGGGGACGCCGAGCAGTTCGCAGATCACCGCGACCGGCAGCGGGAAGGCGTAGCTGTCGAGCAGATCGACCGAGCCCTCGGCGCACATCTGGTCGAGCAACTGGTCGGCGATGTCGGTGATGCGCGGGCCGAGTTCGCGAATCGCGCGCCCCGCGAAGGCCTTCTGCACGAGCTTGCGCAGCCGGGTGTGCTGCGGTGGATCGGCGAAGAGCATGTTGTCGGTGATGGCGGCGTTGAAGTTTTCCCCCGCGCCGTGTTTGGCGAGGACCGCCTGGCCCGCGGGGGAGCCGATGTGCTTGCTGATGTTGGGTTCGACGCAGGCTTGCTTGGCGACGTCGTGGTCGACGATGAGCCAGCCCTCGACGCTGTCCACTCTGACTCTGTGGATCGGCCCGAGCCGGTAGAGCTCGCGGTAGACCGCGTGCGGATCCTGGTAGAACTCGTCGGTCAGCTCGATGATCTCGGGCGTGCTCGGCCCCGCCGTCGATGCGGCGGAATCCAGGATATTCACGTGCTCAGGTCCTTTCGACAAACGATCGGGTGTCGGTATGTCGCGCAGAGCAGCCGGGGGCCGAGGCAGCAGGACGCACCTGCTCGGCAGTGGAACTTCGTCGGAATCGACCGGTCTGCGACTGTGAGTGGGTCGAGCTGTGGAGCACGGTCTGCGAAACCGGCGGCAGCGTGGCGGCCCGGCCGGTCGGAAGACTATGGCACAGCGGTGCGGGACGCGCCTTTCCGGGACCGGGCGTCACGCTTTACTTGCGAGTAAAGCTGTGTCAGGGTGAGCCGGTCACGGTCGGGATCGTTGTGACGCACAGCAATTGGATAGTGGTGGTTCGACATGATGGTCCGGCGGTGGCGGCTTCTGGTCGCGGTCGTATCGATGACGATGGTCTGCGCCCTCGCGCCGCAGGCGGCGGCCGACGCCGTGAGCACGCCCGGATGGGCCGACGGGTGGCAGCAGACCAGCTATCCCGCCATCGCGGCCGAGCGCGACACCGCGATCGTGATGAGTGACGGAATCGCGCTGCGGGCCAATATCTTCCGACCCGCGGCGGCCGACGGCCGGGCCACCGACACGCCGCTGCCGGTGCTCCTGTCGATGACCCCCTACCTGAAGCAGGGCGCCGATCCGGTGGCGGGCGGCGGAATGATCGGTCTGTCCCAGGAATTGATCCGCAGCGGCTATGTCTCGGTGGTCGTGGATGTGCGCGGCACCGGGGTCTCGCAGGGCGTGTGGGACGTGCTCGGCCCGCGCGAGCAGGCCGACACGCTCGAGGTGATCGAGTGGGCCGCGCGCCAGCCCTGGTCGAACGGCTCGGTCGGCATGAGCGGCGCCTCCTATCTGGGCATCAACACGGTGCAGGCGGCCGCGCACCGCCCGCCCGCGCTGAAGGCGATCCTGCCGGTCATCCCGGGCTCGGATCTGTTCCGCGACATCGTCGGCACCGGCGGCGCGATCGGCCTCGGCTTCATGCCGATGTGGCTGAGCATCGTCAACGGCGGCAAGTGGGCCTCCGGCCTGCAAGCCATGCAGCAGGGCCGATTCGATCCGCGCTGGCTGGCCGACCGGCTGGCCGCACCCGCCACCATGCTGCCGGAACTCGCTGCCGTACTTGCCAGCCCGGATCTGGCCGCGTTGCCACCGGCGACGGTCGACCTGGCCGGCTACAGCGACTGGTACCGCGCGCGGCAGTCCGATCCGAGCCGAATTCAGGTGCCCACCTTCGTCATCGGTGGCTGGCACGACATCTTCGCCAACAGCCAGCCCGCCATCTACGACGCGATCCCGCTGCCGCCCGGGCAGAAGCAACTGCTGATGGGCAACGGCTACCACGCCACCGCCACCAAGGGTTTCGGCGAGCCCGGCGCACCGCCGTCGGTCACGGCCTTCCAGCGCGCCTGGTTCGACAAGTGGCTCAAGGGGATCGATACCGGCATCGAGAACTACGGACCCGTCACGCTCTACCAGCAGGGCGGCGGCTGGACCTCCGGCGACAGCTTCCCGCGCGCGGGCGTCGACTACCAAAGGCGTTATCTCACCGCCGATCCGAGCGCGAGCGCGCCGCACGCCGTGTTCGACGGAAGCCTGAGCCGCACCGGCCCGGCGGCCGTCGACCAGTTGACCGTGGCGCCCGGCCTGCGCGGTCTGTGTTCGCGCCAGGCCATCGAGGGCACCGCGGGCATGGTCGCCATGCTGCCCGGCGGCACCACCTGCGAATTCGATTCCCGCTTCGCCGAAGCCGAGGCTCTGACCTTCAGTACCGCGCCCGCCGAGACGGCGACGGTCCTGTCGGGCCGGATGAACCTGCACCTGAATACGGTGCTCGACGCCACCGACGGCTTCTGGGCGGTATCGGTCAACGACGTCGCGCCGGACGGCACCTCGACGGTCCTGTCCACCGGCCAGCTGGTCGCTGGCCTGCGCGCTGTCGACGAGGCGCGCAGCACGCGCACACCCGAGGGCGACTACCTCGAGCCCTACCACCCGCTGGACATCGCCGCCGTCGCACCGCAGACCCCGGGTGCGCCAACGGTTCTCGACATCGGCCTGCTGGCGACCGATGCCGTGATCCAGCCCGGGCACCGGTTGCGCATCGACGTCTATGCCTTCAATGTGCCGCGCGCGCTGCCGATCGGCGCCTCGATCGCCGCCGGCGGCCTGCGCCCACAGCAGGTGCGGCTGGATCCGGCCGAACCCAGCTACCTCACCCTGCCGCTGCACGGGCGGCCCGGCTTCTGAGCCGGTGTGGCCAAGGTCTCCGTTTGTGGCCCCCGCGATCACGGGTATGGCACGATCACGCGGTTCGTTGCTCGGTTGCGGGAGGCTTCGGTGTGGATGTGCGGTTGAGACCCAACAGGTTTCGCGGCGTCCGGCGCGCTGTCTCGGCGGTGGTGCTGGCGGTGGGCGTGCTCGGGCTTCCGGTGCCCGCGCACGCGGACGACGGCGCCGACGCCTACGTAGATCCGCTGGCCTCGGCCGCGTATACGCCTGTGCTCGCCTGGTCGGAGTGCCAGGACGGCTTCGAATGTGCCTCCGCACGGGTCCCGTTGGACTACAACCAGCCCAACGGCGAGCAGATCGACCTCGCGGTGCTCAAGCTGGCGGCCACCGATCCCGCCCAGCGCCTCGGCACGCTGTTCGTCAACTTCGGCGGCCCCGGCCCCTCGGGCGTGGACCGGCTGCGGGAACGCGCGCAGTGGCCGTGGCTGTTCTCCCCGGAGCTGCGCGCCCGATTCGATCTGGTCTCCTGGGATCCGCGCGCGGTGGCGCGGAGTTCGGCGGCGCGCTGCTTCTCCTCGGTGGAACAGCAGCTGGCCTTCCTCGGCTCGGTGCCCGAAATGCCCACGGCCCCCGGCGAAGAGACCGCCTACTACAACTGGTCCCGGGACTTCGCCGAGCGCTGCCGCCAGCAGGCCGGCCCGATCCTGGACCACGCCTCCACCGCCAACACCGCGCGCGATCTGGAGTTGCTGCGCCGCGCGGTGGGCGACCCGAAACTGTCCTACCACGGTATTTCCTACGGCACGCAGGTCGGCGCGGTCTACGCCAACATGTTCCCGAGCCGGGTGCGCGCCATGGCCTTCGACGGGTCGATGGACTTCGAGGGCAACGTCACCGGGCACGAGGGCCAGGGCACGGTCGTCCCGCTGGACACCAGACAGGATGTCGCCCAGGGCATCTCGGAGACCTTCGAGGCCTTCCTGCGACAGTGCACGGCGGCCGGGCCGCGCTGCGACTTCGCGGCCGGCGATCCGAAGCTCAAGTGGGTCGTGCTGGCCGAGCGGGCCCGGCTGTCCCCGATCCGGCTGGACGGCCAGGCCTGGACCTATTCGGCGATCATCAACGCGGCGGCGGAACTGTCCCAGTCCTCGACCTACCCGGAGCTGGCCACACTGCTCCAGCGCCTGTTCGACGCGGGCACCACGCTGCCCGGCATCCTGCCGATTGCCAAGGGCGCGTCCTACACCGGTAACCGCACCGAGGCCTTCCACGCCATCCAGTGCGCCGACAGCACCGTGCCCACCGATCCGGAGATCTACACCCGCGCGGCGTTTTCCGAAGATCAGCGGGTGCCCTTCTTCGGTCGCATCCCGGTATTCGGCAGCGCCACTTGCGCTTTCTGGCAGGCGCACGACGCCGACCGCTACACCGGCCCGTGGAATCGGCGCACCGCCGCGCCGATCCTGGTGCTCAACAGCCGATTCGACCCCGCGACCCCGCTGCCCGGCGCCTACGCGGGCGCCGAGCAACTCGCGGCGGCGCGCGTCGTGGTGATCGAAGGCGCGGGCCACAGCAGCATGTACGTGCCCAGCAGCTGCGCCGAGCGCATCAAACGGGAGTACCTGTTCACCGGTGAGCTGCCGCCGGACGGCACCCGCTGCGGTATCGACCGGTCACCGTTCGACTGACCGGCGGCGTGGGCGCTCCCGCCCGGGCCAGGCACACTGATCTGCGATGAAGCTGCCCGAACTGCCCGACCTCCCGGTCCGGCCGCACCTGTCCCGGATCGCCGCCACGCTGGCGTCCGCGGGCACGGCCGTGCTGGTTGCGCCGCCTGGTACCGGCAAGACCACGCTGGTCCCGCTGGCCTTGGCCGCCGGGACCGGCGGCCGGATCGTCGTGGCCGAGCCGCGCCGGCTGGCGGCCCGCGCGGCGGCGGCCCGGATGGCGGCCCTGCTGGGGGAACAGGTCGGCGCGACCGTGGGCTACTCGGTGCGCGGCGATCGCCGGGTCGGGCCGGGCACACGCATCGAAGTCGTCACTTCCGGCCTGCTGGTGCGCCGGTTGCAGGGCGACCCGGAACTGTCGGGTGTGGACACGGTGGTGCTCGACGAATGCCACGAACGTCACTTGGACGCCGATCTCCTGCTTGCGCTATTGCTGGACGCGCGCGCCGGCCTGCGCCCGGATCTGCGGGTGCTGGCTACCTCGGCCACCGTCGCCGCCGATCGCCTGGCGGCTCTGCTCGGCGACCCGGCGCCGGTGCTCGAGGTACACGGCCGGGCCTACCCGGTCGACTTCGCGTACCTGCCCGCGCTGCCGCGCGAGCGGATCGAAGCGCAGGTGGCGCGCGCGACCCGCGCCGCGCTGGCCGAAACCGACGGTGACGTCCTGGTTTTCCTGCCCGGCGCCGCGGAGATCCGCCGCACCGCCGACCTGCTGTCCGGGCTGGGCGAGGTGGATGTCGTTCCGTTGCACGGGCGCCTGTCGGCGGCGCACCAGGACACCGCGTTGCGTCCGGGCGCGCGCCGCCGGGTCGTCTTGTCCACGGCGGTGGCCGAATCCAGCCTGACCGTGCCCGGCGTCCGCGCGGTGGTGGACTCGGGGCTGGCGCGGGTGCCGCGCATCGATCACCGGCGCGGCCTGTCCGGGCTGGCCACGGTCCGGGTGTCGGCCGCGGTGGCCGAGCAGCGCGCCGGTCGCGCCGGCCGGGAGGCGCCGGGGCGGGCCTGGCGGTGCTGGCCCGAGCACGAGCACTCCACGCTGCCCGCCTATCCGGAACCGGAGATCCGCACCGCCGACCTCACCCGGCTGGCGCTGGAGCTGGCCTGCTGGGGCACCGCGGACGGGCACGGCCTGGCCTGGTGGGACGAGCCGCCGGTGGGTGGGCTGACCGCGGGCCGCGCCGTGCTGCGGGCGCTGGGTGCGGTGGAAACCGAAGGGGCAGTGACCGATCGGGGCCGCCGCATGGCCGCGCTCGGGCTGCATCCGCGCCTGGCCCGGGCGCTGTTGGACGGCGCGCCCGTGGTGGGCGCGCGGGCGGCGGCCGAGGTGGTGGCGCTGCTCGACGACGACAGCATCGCGCCCGCAACCGATCTCCGCGCCGCGCTGCAGACGCTGCGCCGGGACCGCCCGGCGCGCTGGAAACGGGAGGTGGATCGCATCGCCCGGCTGGTCGCCGACAGCCCCGGCGGTGCGGACGACCCGGCTTACGTTGCCGCGCTTGCCTATCCGGAGCGGCTGGCGCGCCGCCGCGCGCCGGGCTCGGCAAGCTATCTGATGGCCGGTGGCACCGCGGCCACGCTGCCGCCGGGTTCCGGTCTGGGCGAGGCGGAGTGGCTCGCGATCGCCGGCGCCGCGCGGGACCCGGGCCGCACCGACGCCCGAATTCGCCTGGCCGCCATCGCCGACGCGGAGCTGGCCCGCCGCGCCGCGCCGAATCTGCTCGGCACCGCCGACGAAGTCGAGTGGGTCGACGGTGACGTCGTGGCCCGCCGGGTGACGCGCCTCGGCGCGATCGTGCTGTCGGAGAAGCCGCTGCGCGATCCGGACCCCGCACTGGTCACCGCGGCCGTCCGGCGCGGCTTCGAGCTCGGCCTGCTGCGCTGGGACGCCGACGCGCTGGCCCTGCGGCAACGCCTGGACTTCCTGCATCGCACGCTGGGCGCACCCTGGCCCGCCGTGGACGACGCCGCCCTGCTCGCGGACCTGGACCGCTGGCTCGGCCCGGAGCTGGCCGGCGCCCGCCGCCGGGCCGACCTGGCCCGGATCGGCGCGGAATCGGCTCTGCGCCGTCTGCTGCCCTGGCCCGAGGCGGCCCGGTTCGACGAGCTCGCTCCGGAGCGGCTCGAGGTGCCCTCCGGGAGCCGGATCCGCCTCGACTACGCCGCCGATCCGCCGGTGCTGGCGGTCAAGGTGCAGGAGATCTTCGGGTGGGCGGAGACGCCGCGCCTGGCCGGTGGCCGGGTGCCCGTCGTGCTGCACCTGCTCTCACCGGCGCAGCGCCCGGCCGCGGTGACCGCCGATCTCGCCTCGTTCTGGCGCACCGGCTGGCCGCAGGTCCGGGCCGACCTGCGCGGCCGCTATCCCAAGCACGCCTGGCCCGAGGACCCCGCCACCGTCACCGCCCATCGCGGCACCGCCCGCAACGCCCGCCGGGACTGAGTACCGGCCCGCTGGCTATGCTCTGGCAACCATAAATCGGTGTTGTCGCAGATCACAGCGCTGGCGCGGCAAGACTGTGCGGACTGTGGTCTGATAGGGGACCGAATTGCCCCGAAAGCTTCGGTCTTGCGTTGTTCGTTTCGGGGATTTCGGAACAAGATCAGCTCGGCGTGAGAGGGACGTAGTACTCGGATGGATGGGGTTCGTCGCGCTGTTCGAGGTCGAAGCCGTCGCCGCTCGGGTAGTCCGCTGTTCGTCCAGCTGCTCACCGCCGCCGTGGAAACCGCGGCCGATGCCATAGCCGTCCGCTACCACCCGGCCGACGCCGCCGCGGGGCCGCGCGAGCTGACCTACACCGAACTCGACGAGGCATCCTCGCGGCTTGCCCGCGAACTGATCGAGCGCGGCGTCGGACCGGGCGACGTCGTGGCCGTCGGGTTCCCGCGGTCCCTCGAATCCGTGCTGGCCGTGTGGGCGGTCGCGAAGACCGGCGCGGCCTATGTCCCGGTCGACCCCGGCCTGCCCGCCGATCGCATCGACTATCTGCTGACCGACTCCGGAGCCGTCCTCGGCCTCACCGACTCGGCCCGGCTCCCCGGACTGCACCGGAGCGCGGGCGCGCCGTGGCTGGCGATCGACGAGCCGGAGACGCGCGAGCGCATCGCGGCTCAGCCCGCACACCCGGTCTCCTACCTCGATCGCACGCGCGCGCTCAGCGATCTGCACCCGGCGTATGTCATCTACACCTCCGGGTCCACCGGCCGCCCGAAGGGCGTCGTGGTCACCCACACCGGCTTGGCCGCGCTGGTCACCGCGCAGCGCGAGCAGTACGCGGTGGATGGGGATTCCCGGGTGCTGCACGTCTGCTCGCCGAATTTCGACGTCTCGGTGCTGGAGTTGCTGCTGGCG
Source organism: Nocardia sp. NPDC050712 (assembly GCF_040654295.1). Classification (NCBI taxonomy): domain Bacteria; kingdom Bacillati; phylum Actinomycetota; class Actinomycetes; order Mycobacteriales; family Nocardiaceae; genus Nocardia; species Nocardia sp. NPDC050712. The sequence continues at coordinate 860,711 of NZ_JBFAHT010000004.1, read as the reverse complement.
TTCAGTTCCGGTGCGACGCTGGTCATCTCGCCGCCGTCGGTGTTCGGCGGTCCCGATCTGGCGAATCTGTTGCGGGCCGAACGGGTTACGCACCTGCTGATCACCCCTGCCGCGCTGGAGTCCGTCGACCCGGCGGGCCTGGACGAGCTGCGGGCCGTGATCGTCGCGGGCGACGCGTTCGGCCCGGGTCTGGTCGAGCGCTGGGCGCCCGGCCGCAGCTTCTTCAACGGGTACGGGCCGACCGAGGCCACCATTCTCGCCACCGGGACCGGCGCGCTGACGCCGGGCGAACCGATCACCATCGGCGCCGCGCTGGCCGGAGTCGGTGCGGTGGTGCTGGATTCACGGCTGCGGCCGGTGCCGGCCGAGGTGACCGGTGAGCTCTACCTCTCCGGGCCCGCCCTCGCGCAGGGCTACCTGGGCCGGCCCGCGCTGACGGGGGAGCGGTTCGTCGCCAATCCCTTCGGCGCCTCCGGTGCCCGGATGTACCGCACCGGCGACCTGGTGCGCCGCCGGGCCGACGGCGCGCTGGAATACCTGGGCCGCAGCGACTTCCAGGTCAAGGTCCGGGGTTTCCGCATCGAACTCGGCGAGATCGACGCGGCGCTGGCCGCGCACCCCGACATCGACTACGCCGCGACGCTGGGCAAGCGCGCGCCGTCGGGCGCCACGCTGCTGGTGTCGTATGTGCTGCCGCGCAGCGGTTTCACGCCGGAGCGCGCCGACCTCACCCGCTTTCTCGGCGCGTCGCTGCCCGGGCACATGGTGCCGTCGGCCTTCGTGGCGCTCGACGCGATTCCGCTGACCCCCAACGGAAAACTGGATCGACAGGCGCTGCCGGAGCCGGTTTTCGAGGCGGCGGCCTCGCGCGCGCCGCAGGGTGCGCTGGAAACCCGGATCGCGGGGTTGTTCACCCAGGTGCTCGGGGTGGAGCGGATCGGCGCGGAGGATTCGTTCTTCGCCGCCGGTGGCGACAGCATTCTGTCCATCCAGCTGGTCTCGCGAGGCCGGGCGGCGGGGCTGGTGTTCACGCCGCAGGATGTCTTCGAGCAGCGCACGGTGGCCGGGCTGGCGCGGGTCGCCGTGGCCGGGGCCGAGGCGACGGCGGTACTCGCGGAGCTGCCCGGCGGCGGGGTCGGGGAGATCCCGTTGACGCCGGTGCTGGCGGCCTACCTCGAGCACGGGTCCTTCGGCCGGTTCACCCAGCAGCTGGTGCTGGAGCTCCCGGCGGGAATCGACCGAAAAGGCTTGGTGGACACCCTGTCCGCGGTCGTGGACCAGCACGACATGCTGCGCGCGCAGGTGCGTTCCGTCGACGGGCAGTGGCGGGTGCGCACCCACCCCGCCGGTGCGGTGGAGGTGGACGCGCTGCTGACCCGGGTCGAGCTGCCCGCGGGTGCGAGTGCGGAGGTGCTTTCCGAAACCGCCGACGCCGCAATGGATGCCGCGCTGGATACCTTGGATCCGGCCGCGGGCCGCATGCTCGCGGGCGCCTGGCTGGCGCGGCCCGACGGGCCGCACGCCCTGGTTCTGGCGGTGCACCACTACGTGATCGACGGCGTCTCCTGGCGGATCCTGATCTCCGACCTGGTGGCGGCGTGGGCGCGGCGGGCGAGCGAGCAGCCGGTGGCGCTGCCCGCGATCGGGACCTCGTTCCGGCGCTGGGCGCACGGGCTGAGCGCCGTCGACCGCAGGGCCGAATTGCCGTACTGGCAGCGGATTCTGGCCGTGGCCGATCCGCTGCTCGGCGCGCGCGCTCTCGATCCTGCGGTCGACACCGCGGCCACCGTGCGCCGTTTCACCGTCACCGTTCCGGCCGAGGTCACCCACGCGGTGCTGACCGAATTGCCGAGCCGCTACCGCGGTGGGGCCAACGACGGTCTGCTCGCGGCCCTGGCGCTGGCGGTGCGAACCTGGCGGGCGCGGCGCGGCGTGGACGCGGCCGTCACCCGGATCCGGCTCGAAGGGCACGGCCGGGAGGAAAACGCCGTCGCCGGTGCGGATCTGACGCGCACCGTCGGCTGGTTCACCTCGATGTACCCGATCGCGCTCGATCTCGCGGGCCACCCGGATACCCCCGCCGCGGTCCTGAAGTCGGTCAAGGAGCAGCTGCTCGCGGTGCCGGACCGGGGCATCGGCTTCGGCCTGCTGCGCCACCTCGACCCGGATACCGCAGGCCGGCTCGACGGCTCGCTCGGTCAGATCGGATTCAACTACCTGGGCCGGATTTCCGGCGGCGAGCAGGGTGCGGCCGGACTCGGCTGGCTGCCGACCGGCGAGTGGGGCGAGCCCGGCGCCGCCCAGGACCCGGCGCTGCCGGCGGCCGCCGTGCTGGACATCAACGCGATCGTCACCGACGGCGCGGACGGTGCGCAACTGAACGCCTCCTTCGCCTACGCGTCGGGAATTCTCGGCCCGGACGACGTGCGCGAGCTGGCCGAGCACTGGGTGGCGGCGCTGCGGCAGCTCGCCGCGCACGCGCACGATCCGGCCGCCGGTGGCCTGACACCCTCCGACGTGCCGCTCGTCCCGGTGACGCAGGCCGAGCTCGACAGCTGGCAGCAGCAGCGCCCCGGGCTGGCCGATGTGCTGCCGCCCTCGCCGCTCCAGCTCGGGTTGCTCTATCTCGCACAGGTTTCCGAGGCCGACCCCTACCTGCTGCAACTCGCGGTGGAACTGTCCGGGGTGATCGATCCGGAGCGGCTGCGGCGCTCGGCGCAGACCGTGCTGGACCGGCACGCGATCCTGCGCACCGCGTTCGGCGCCACCTCGGACGGCACGCCGGTTCAGCTTGTCGCCGAAGGCCTTTCGGTGCCGTGGCAGGTCGTGTCGACGGACGACGTCACACCGGAGCGCCTGCTGGCCGCCGAACAGCGCACGAGCTTCGACCCGGCCGCCGCGCCGCTGCTGCGTTTCACGGTGTACCGCAACGGCTCCGGGCGCACCCAGCTGGTGCTGACCGCGCATCACCTGCTGCTCGACGGCTGGTCGATGCCGTTGCTGATGAAGGAACTACTCCTGGCCTACGCGGCAGACGGTGATTCGGCCGCGCTGCCGCCGGTCCGGCCGTATCGGGACTATCTGGCCTGGCTGGCCCGCTACGACCGGGACGCCACCCTGGACGCCTGGCGGACCGCGCTGGCCGGTGTGCGCCCCACTCGGCTGGTCGAAGCCCTTGCGCCGCCCACGAATACCGGTGCGGGCCACGGGTTGTGCGCCGCCGACCTGGCCGCAGTCGAGACCGCCGCGCTGCAAGCTTTCGCCGCGGCGCACGAGGTCACCGTGAACACAGTGGTGCAGGCCGCCTGGGGTCTGGTGCTCGCCTCCGGCACCGGCGCCGAGGACATCGTCTTCGGCGCGGTGGTGTCCGGGCGGCCCCCGCAGCTGGACGGCGTCGACGCGATGGTCGGCCTGTTCGCCAACACCATTCCGGTGCGGGTCCGGTTCGATGCCGACCAGCCGGTGCGTGATCTGCTGAAACGACTACAGGCCGAACAGGTTTCGCTGCTGGAATCGCATCACCTGGGCCTGGCCGAGATCCAGCGGGTGGCCGGCGCCGGTGAGCTGTTCGACTCGCTGCTGGCCTATGAGTCCTACCCGGTCGACGCCGACGGTCTGCGGCAGGCCTACGGCTCGATCGACGGCCTGGAGATCGCCGGTCTGCACGGCGGCAACCTCACGCACTACCCGGTGGCCGTGCAGGTGGAGCTCGGTGCCGAACTGCGGATCGGCCTGCAACATCGGCACGAGTTCGTCGACACCGCGACCGCGCAGGCGCTGGCGCACCGATTGCGGGCGGTGCTCGCGGAATTCGCCGCCGCGCCCGAGCGCACGCCCGCCGACCTCGAGCGGCACTTCCGCGAGCGCAACGACCTGATCGCGCAGACCCGGTACTGGCGCGCGGCGCTGGCGGACCTGCCGGAGGACCTGAACCTGCCGGTGGACCACCCGCGGACGGCGGAGCTCGCCCGCGTGGACGCCCGCGTCGAGTTCGGCCTCGACGCCGAATCACACCACCGGCTACGTCAGTTCGCGCGGAGCCGGGACACCACGGTGTTCACCGTCGTGCACGCGGCCCTCGCGGTGTTGCTCGCCCGACTATCGGGTAGCGCGGACATCCCGATCGGGACACCCGTGCGCGCGGCCGACGCACTGGACGGCACCGTGGTGCTGCGCACCCGGGTTCCGGGGGAGCGGTCCTTCGACGATCTGGTGCGGGACGCGAAAGAAACCGCGCTGCAAGCGTTTACCCATACCGATCTGACTTTCGAGGCGCTGACCGCGCTGGCCCGGACCGATGGGTCGCGGCGTCCACTGGCGCAGGTGCTGCTGTCGATCGAGGATCACGCCGTCGAGCGGCCCGCTGACGCGGCGGTCTCCGAGCTGTCGCAGGACGGGCCGAACGTGGAACTCTCGCTGCATATTCGGGAGTGGCGGAACGCCGCGGGTATCACCGTGGACCTCGGGTACGCGTCCGCGCTGTTCGATCGCCGCACCGTCGACGCCTTCGCCGAGCGCCTGGTGCGCCTGCTCGATGCCGCTGTCCGGCAACCGGAGACGCCGGTGGGTGACCTGCCGCTGCTCGCCGCCGGTGAACTCGCCGCGCTGACGCGGGTTATCGGCGACGATGTGATGGCGACCGGACTGCTCCCCGATCTGCTCGGCCAGGGTGTCGCGCTCGGACGTGAGCGACTGGCCGTGCGCTACCAGGGCCGATCGATCAGCTACGGCGAACTCGCGGACAGCACCGCGCGATTGGCGCGCCTGCTGATCGCGCGCGGCGTGGGACCCGAGGAACTGGTGGCGGTCGCGCTGCCACGCTCCTACGACATGCTCGCCGCGGTGCTGTCCATCGCGCAGGCCGGTGGCGCGCACGTGCCGGTCGACCCCGGTTATCCGGCCGACCGGATGCGGCACATGATCGCGGATTCCGGTGCGGTGCTCGGCATCACCACCTCCGAGCTGGTAGATCGATTACCGGGCGGCGTGCAATGGCTGCTGCTCGACGACCCCGCGACCGCGGCCGCGTGTGCCGCGCAGCCGCGCGATCCGGTGACCGACGCGGATCGCCCGGTGCCGCTGCGGCTTCGGCATCCCGCCTACGTCATCTACACCTCGGGCTCGACCGGCCTGCCCAAGGGCGTCACCGTCACCCACACCGGACTCGGCGGGCTGCTCACCGAAGCGGTCCGCAGCTATCGGCTGGGCCCGCGGCACCGATTCCTGCACATCTGCTCGCCGAGCTTCGACCCGTCGGTGCTGGAGTGGTTGTGCGCGTTGTCCACCGGCGCGACGCTGGTCATCGTGCCGCCCTCGATCGCGGGCGGCACCGAACTGGGTGAGCTGCTGCGCACCGAGGCGGTCACGCACGCCATCATCACCCCGGCGGTGCTCGGGACGGTGGATCCGGCCGGGCTCGACCAGCTCGAGGTGGTCTCCGTCGGCGGCGACGTGACGACCCCCGAACTGCTGGCCAAATGGCAGCCGGGCCGCCGCTACTTCAACGCCTACGGTCCGACCGAGACGACGATCATCTCCACCGGCGCGGAACTGCTGCCGGGACAGCGGATCACGATCGGCCTGCCGGTGCGCGGCATGACCGCGCTGGTGCTCGACGCCCGGCTGAACCCGGTGCCGCCGGGTGTGGCGGGCGAGCTGTACCTGGCCGGTGGCGGCTTGGCGCGCGGGTACCGGAATCGGCCCGGGTTGACCGCCGAACGGTTCGTCCCGAACCCGTGGGGCGCACCGGGCGCGCGGATGTACCGCACCGGCGACATCGTGCGCTGGTACGGCGCCGCACGGCAACTCGACTATGTCGGGCGCAGCGACGCTCAGGTGAAGGTGCGCGGTTTCCGCGTGGAACTCGGCGAGATCGACGCGGTGCTGAGCGGGCACCCCGCCGTCGACTTCGCGCTCACGCTGGGCCGGACCACACCCGCGGGCTCGACCGCTCTGGTGTCGTATCTGCTTGCCGCGCCGGGGCATACGATCGACACCGCCGCGCTCACCGAGCACGCCGCGGCGGCCCTGCCGTCGCACATGGTGCCCGCCGCGCTCGTCGTGCTCGACGCGCTGCCGCTGACCAGCAACGGCAAGCTGGATCGAAAAGCGCTGCCGGAACCGGCCTTCGGCGTCGCGCCGTCGCGTGCCCCGCTGGGCCCGGTGGAAGCCGAACTGGCCCAGCTGTTCACCCAGGTGCTCGGCATTCCCGAAGTCGGCGCCGATGATTCGTTCTTCGCGATCGGCGGCGACAGCATCATGTCGATCCAGCTGGTCTCCCGGGCCAAGTCGGCCGGGCTCGTCTTCACCGCCCGCGACGTCTTCGAACAGCGCACCGTCGCCGGGCTGGCCCGGATCGCGTCCGCCGGTGGCGACGCGGCCCCGATCGTGCTGGCGGAGTTGCCCGGTGGCGGTGTCGGCGACATCCCGCCGACGCCGATCCTCGCCGAATTCCTCGCCACCGGCGCGCCCGACCGGTTCGCGCAGACGATGGTGCTGGCGCTGCCCGAGGGCATCGATCGGGCCGGTCTGGTAGCCGTACTCACCGCGGTGCTCGATCGGCACGAGATCCTGCGCTCGCGGGTCTGGTCCGAACAGGGTCGCTGGCGGTTCGAGTCCTTGCCGCATGACGCGGTGGCTGTCGACGAGCTGCTCACCGAGGTCGACGCGGCCGACGCGGCCGGAACCGAACTCACGCGAATCGGCAGCGCCGCAATGGCTTCGGCCCTCGCCGGACTGAATCCGGCGAATGCCCGAATGCTCGGCTGTGTCCGGGTGCGCCGTACCGGCGCTCCCGACGTGCTGGCGGTCGCCGCCCACCATTTCGTGATCGACGGTGTGTCCTGGCGCATCCTGATCCCCGATCTGGCACAGGCCTGGGCCCAGCACGCGGCCGGGCAGCAGATCGCGCTGCCGCCGGTCGGTACCTCGTTCCGGCGCTGGGCGCACGGTCTCGCCGAAGCCGCGGTCGCACCCGGCCGGGCCGCGGAGATCGCGCACTGGCGACGCGTCCTGGCCACGCCGGATCCGCTGCTGGGCACCCGCGCCGTCGACAGCGCGATCGACACCGCGGCCACCCTGCGGACGTTCACCGTCTCGGTGCCGGTCGAGGTCACCGAAGCGATGCTGACCACGGTGCCCGCCCTGTACCGGACGGGTGTCAACGACGCGCTGCTCGCCGCACTGGCGCTCGCCGTCCGCGCCTGGCGGGCGCGGCGCGGGGTCGGCACGCCGGTCACCCGTGTCCGGCTCGAGGGCCACGGGCGCGAGGAAACCGTCGTGCCCGGCGCCGATCTGACCCGCACGCTCGGCTGGTTCACCAGCCTGTATCCGGTCGCGCTCGAGCTGCCCGAGGTCGACGGGGCGGCGGACGCGGTCCTCGCGGCGGTGCTGAAATCGGTCAAGGAACAGCTGCTCGCGGTGCCGGACAAGGGCATCGGCTTCGGCCTGCTGCGCCACCTGAACCCGCGGACCGCGGACCTGCTCGACGGTGACCTCGGCCAGATCGGCTTCAACTATCTCGGCCGCGCCTCGGCCGGAGCGCCCGCCGAGCTGACCGACTGGCTGCCCACCGGCGCCCTCGGCGAGCTGGAGATCGACCACGACCTGCCGGTCGGCGCGGTCATCGACATCAACGCGATCGTCGCGGACACCGCCGACGGGCCGCGGATGGAGGCGAACTTCCGCTACGCCGGCGAGATCCTCGGCGCGGCGGAGGTGCGGGAGCTGGCCGACGAGTGGTCGGCGGCGCTGGCGGCCTTCGCCGAGCACGCCCGGCATCCGGCCGCGGGCGGCCTGACGCCCTCGGACGTGCCGCTGGCGCGGGTCACGCAGGGTGAGCTGGACCGGTGGCGGCAGGACTATCCGGGGCTGACCGAAGTGCTGCCGCTGGCGCCGCTGCAAGGCGCGCTGCGGGTACTGATGGAACTGCTGGACGATTCGGTCGAGGCCTACATCATCCAGCTGGCCGCCCGGTTGAGCGGCGAGCTGGACCTGAACCGGCTGCGGCGCTCCGCGCAGGCCATCCTGGATCGGCACGCGAACCTGCGGACCGCGTTCGTCGCGACGGCCGACGGAACGCCGGTACAGCTGGTTATCGACGCGGTCGAGGTGCCGTGGCGGGTGGCCGAGGGCGTGTCCGACGCCGAGCTGCCGGAACTGCTGGCCGCCGAACGCGCGCGCGGGTTCGATCCGGCGGTCGCTCCGCTGCTGCGATTCACGGTGTACCGCAACGACTCCGGCGGGAGCCACCTGGTACTCACCGGCCATCACATCCTGCTCGACGGCTGGTCGATGCCGCTGCTGATGAAGGAACTGCTGGTGCTGTACGCGGCGGGCGGCGATGCCGGGTTGCTGGCGCCGGTGCGTCCCTACCGCGACTACCTGCGCTGGCTGGCGCAGCAGGACCGCGCGGCGGCCGAACGCGCCTGGGCCGAGGTGCTGGCCGATGTCACGCCGACCATGCTCGGCGCCGAGCTGGCGGCACCGTCGCCGGCGGGCACCGGATTCGGCCTCTGCGAATTCAGCCTGTCCACCACGGAAACCGCCGCGTTGACGGCATTCTCCGCGGCGGCCGAGGTCACCGCGAACACGGTGATCCAGACCGCCTGGGGTCTGGTCGTCGCGGGCACCACCGGTCGCGACGAGATCGTCTTCGGCGCCACCATCTCCGGTCGTCCGGCCCAGCTGGACGGCATCGGCGACATGATCGGTCTTTTCGTCGACGCGATCCCGGTGCGGATCCGTTTCGGGACCGGCACGAAGGTCGGCGAACTGGTGGAATCGGTGCAGGTCGAACAGGTCTCGCTGCTCGATCATCATCACCTGGGCCTGAGCGCGATCCAGCGGATGGCCGGTCAGGGTGAATTGTTCGACACCATGCTGGTTTTCGAGTCGTACCCGGTCGACGTCGAAGGCCTGCGCGAGGCGGGCGGCGCGCTCGGCGGACTGCGGGTCGACGGCTTGCAGGGCGCCGACTACACGCACTACCCGATCACGGTGCTGGTCTTCCTCGGCGCACAGACACTGGTGCAGGTGAAGTACCGCCGCGACCTGGTGGCCGACGGGACCGCCAAGGACGTGACCGATCGGCTGCGCCGGGTGCTCGCGGGCATCGTGGCGCGGCCCGCGGACCGGGTGATCGATGTTCCGCTGCTCTCGGAGCCGGAGACCGCGCGCCTGACCCGGATGGGCGGCGGGGCGCCGGCGGATGTCGCGCTGCTGCCCGACCTGCTCACGCGCGGTGTCTGTTTCGGCCGGGATCGCGTGGCGGTCCGCGAGGCGGGGCGCTCCTACACCTACGGCGAGCTCGACGCGCAGTCCTCGCGGCTGGCACGCGTGCTGATCGCGCGCGGCGTCGCGCCGGAGACGAATGTGGCGCTGGCGCTGCGGCGTTCCTACGACATGGTCGTCGCGGTCTGGGCGGTGGCCAAGGCCGGTGGCGCGTACCTGCCGATCGACCCGGGCTATCCGGCCGACCGGGTGCGCTACATGCTCGCCGATTCCGCCGCGGCCGTGGGGATCACCACCGGCGCGTCGGCTTCGGACCTGCCCGACGCGCTGGACTGGCTCGTCCTCGACGACCCGAACACGCTGCGGCTGTGCGCGGCCCAGCCCGGCACCGCCGTCACCGACGCGGATCGTCGTGCGCCCCTGCACCTGTCGAACTCGGCCTATGTCATCTACACCTCCGGGTCGACCGGTCTGCCCAAGGGCGTCACCGTCACCCACGCCGGGCTCGGCGGTCTGGTCGGGTATTCGGCGAGCCTGCTGCGGCTCGGCCCGCAGGACCGCATGCTGCACGTCTGCTCCCCGAGCTTCGATCAGTCGGTGGAGGAGCTGTGCACCGCCTTCTACAGCGGTGCCGCGCTGGTCATCTCGCCGCCAGACCTCCTCGGCGGCGCCGAACTGCACGACCTGATGAGCGCGGAGCGCGTCACGCACACCATCATCACCCCGGCGCTGCTCGGCACCCTGGATCCGTCCGGCCTGGACGAGCTCGCGGTGGTCTCGGCCGGTGGCGAGGCCACCACACCCGAACTGCTGGCGCGCTGGCAGCCGGGCCGCCGCTTCATCAACGGTTACGGCCCCACCGAGGCGACGATCGGCGCCACCTACACCACTCTGCTTGCGGGACAGCGGGTCACGCTCGGGCCGCCGGTACCCGGCGTGTGGGCCGCGGTGCTCGACGCGCGGTTGCGCCCCGCGCCCGCCGGCGCCACCGGTGAGCTGTATCTGGCGGGCCCCGCCCTCGCCCGCGGTTATCACGGCCGCGCCCGCGTCACCGCCGAGCGTTTCGTCGCCAACCCTTGGGGCGCGCCGGGGGAGCGGATGTATCGCACCGGTGACCTCGTCCGCTGGGTCGGTACCGACCCGGCCGGCTGGGAACTGGAGTACCTGGGCCGCACCGATTTCCAGGTGAAGATCCGTGGCTTCCGCATCGAACTGGCCGAGATCGACGCGGTGCTCGCCGGGCATCCCGAGGTCGAGTACGCGATCACTCTTGGACGCGAGAACACCTGCGGTGAAACAGTTCTGGTCTCCTACGTCACGGGCGGTGCGCTCGATTCCGAGGAGCTGGTGCGCTTCGCCGCCCGGACCCTGCCGCCGCACATGGTGCCCGCAGTCGTCGTGGTGCTCGACGAGGTCCCGTTGACCGCGGTCGGCAAGCTCGATCGGAATGCCCTGCCCGCACCGGCTTTCGTCACGCAGGCCTACCGCGCGCCCGCTTCGGCGGGTGAGCGGACCGTCGCCGCCGTCTTCGCCGAGGTGCTCGGCGCCGACCGGGTCGGCGCCGACGACAACTTCTTCGCCCTCGGCGGCAACTCCCTGCTCGCCACCCGCGTCACCGCGCGGCTCGGCGAGGCGGTGTCGGCCCGGGTCCCCGTGCGCATGCTGTTCGCCGCGCCGACCGTCGCGGAGCTCGCCACCCGGCTGGCCGCCGCCGACTCGTGCGGACGCCGCGCGCTGGCGGCCGGGCCACGGCCGCAGCACATTCCGCTGTCCTCCGCGCAGCAGCGGATGTGGTTCCTCAACCGCTTCGACGCCCGCTCGGCGGCCTACAACATCCCGCTCGTGATCCGGCTGACGGGCGCGCTGGATGTGGCGGCCCTGCGCCGGGCGTTCAGCGATGTCCTCGAGCGCCACGAGATCCTGCGCACCGTCTACCCGCAGACCGCCGACGGTCCGGTGCAGGTCATCCTGCCGCCCGGCGATGCCGGACTGCCCCGGTTGGACGTGCGCGCCAGCACGGCGGCCGACCTCGAATCCGCTGTCGCCGAACTCGTTTCGACCGGCTTCGAGGTCACCACCGCGGTGCCGTTGCGCGCGGTGCTGTTCCAGACGCCCGACGCGGACGGCGAATTCGTGCTGGCGGTCGTCGTGCACCACATCTCCGCCGACGGCTTCTCCGGTGGGCCGCTCACCCGGGACCTGGCGGCGGCCTATACGGCCCGAGCCGGCGGCGCTGTCCCGCAGTGGAATCCGCTGCCCGTGCAGTACGCGGACTACACGCTGTGGCAGCGCGAAGCGCTCGGCAGCGAAGACCAGCCGGGCTCGGCGGCGGCCGAACAGCTCGACTACTGGCGCACGGCCCTGGCCGGGCTCCCCGACCAGCTGGAACTACCCCGGGACCGGCCGCGCCCGGCCGTGCAGTCCTACGCCGGTGACCAGGTGGAGCTGCGCGTCGACGCGGCCACCCATGCCGCGCTGGCGGACCTGGCGCGGGCCGAGGGCGCGACCCTGTTCATGGTGGTGCACACCGCGCTCGCCGTGCTGCTCGCGCGCCTCTCGGGCACCGACGACATCGCGATCGGCACTCCCATGGCGGGCCGCGGCGAGGCCGCCCTCGACGACCTCATCGGCATGTTCGTCAACACGCTGGTGTTCCGCACGCACTACGACCCGGCCGCGGGCTTCACCGATCTGCTTGCCCGCCAGCGCGAAACCGACCTGCACGCCTTCGCCAACGCCGACATCCCCTTCGAGCGCCTGGTGGAAGTCCTGAACCCGGCGCGCTCCACCGCGCGGCACCCGCTCTTCCAGGTCGGGCTGTCGTTCCAGAACCTGGCGCTGTCGGGCCTGGAACTGCCCGGCCTCACCATCGAGTCGCTGCACTCGAATCGTCAACTGTCCCAATTCGATCTGCACATGATCGTCGCCGACGGTTACGACGCCCAGGGTGCGCCCACCGGCATCGGCGGGTTGCTCACCTACGCCACCGATCTGTTCGACCGCGCCACGGCACAGAGTTTCGCGGATCGGTTCGTCCGGCTGCTCGGCGAGCTCGTCGCCGCGCCGCACACCGCGGTCGGCGACCTCGAACTGCTCGGCGGCGCCGAGCGGGCCGCGCTGGTCACCCGGAATGCGACTGCGCGTCAGCTGGATTCCCCGGCGACGCTGGTTGCGCTGCTGGCCGCCACGGTCGCGGCGGATCCGAAGGCGACCGCGCTGGTCACCGACGACGGCACCGGGCTGACCTACGCCGAACTCGATGCCAGGGTCAATCAGCTGGCCCGCCACCTGATCTCGCTCGGAGTGGGCCCGGAAGCGCGGGTGGCGCTGGCCATTCGCCGCTCGATCGATCTGGTCGTGGCGATGTACGCGGTCACCGTCGCCGGTGGCGCGTATGTGCCGGTCGATCCGGACCAGGCGACCGAGCGCACCGGCTACATTCTCGAGACCGCCGCGCCGGTGTGCGTGCTGACCAACGCGGACACCGGCTTCGGCACGGCCGGCGTGCCGGTTGTTCGCCTCGACGACATCGACTGGTCCGCGTATCCGGGCACCGCGATCGTGGATCCGGCGGGTGCCGAAGGGGATTCGGGTGATCCGTTCGGACAGCGCCTGGCCGCGCTGCGGCCCGAGCACACCGCCTACGTCATCTTCACCTCCGGCTCGACCGGCCGCCCCAAGGGCGTCGCGGTCTCCCATGCCGCGATCGTGAACCAGTTGCTCTGGAAGACCACCGAATTCGGGCTCGATGCCGCGGATGCCGTGCTGTTGAAGACGGCGGCGACCTTCGACCTGTCGGTGTGGGAGTTCTGGTCGGCGGCAGTGTGCGGTGGCCGCCTGGTCATCGCAGCGCCGGACGGGCATCGTGACCCGACGTATCTGAACGAGCTGATCGCCCGCGAGTGGGTGACCACACTGCACGTGGTCCCGTCCATGCTCGACGCCCTGCTCAGCGCCGGTGACCTGCCGGATTCGCTGTGGCGGGTGCTGGCGATCGGTGAAGCCCTGCCCGGTGCGCTGGCGCAGCGGTTCCGGCAGGAGCTGCCGCGGGTGGAGCTGTTCAACCTCTACGGTCCGACCGAGGCCGCGGTGTCGGTGACCACCCATCGCGTGACGGACGCCGACGCGGTGACGGTGCCGATCGGTGTTCCGCAGTGGAACAGTCAGGTGTATGTGCTGGACGCGCGCCTGCGCCCGGTTCCGGGCGGGGTGTCCGGTGAGCTGTATCTGGCCGGTGCGCAACTCGCGCGCGGGTACTTCGGCCGCCCGGATCTGACCGCGGAGCGTTTCGTGGCCGATCCGTTCCGACCCGGTGCGCGCATGTACCGCACCGGTGATCTGGTGGCCTGGAACAGCAACGGGGAGTTGGATTACCGGGGCCGCACCGATTTCCAGGTCAAGATTCGTGGCTTCCGGATCGAGCTCGGTGAGATCGAGTCGGCGCTCGCGGCCCTCCCGCGGATCGCCCGGGCCGCCGTGCTCGCCACCTCCGATGCCCGGACAGGTGATCGGCTGGTCGCCTATCTCGTGCCGCGCGCCGGCGGCCTCGACATCGCCCAGGTGAAGTCGGCGCTCGCCGCCGCCCTGCCCGGCTACCTGGTGCCGTCGGCCTTCGTGGTGCTGGACGCGCTCCCGCTCAACGACAGCGGCAAGCTGGACCGGAAGGCGCTGCCGGATCCGGACTTCGAGCCCAGCGTCTGGCGCGCACCGGTCTCCGCGCTGGAAACCACCGTGTGCGAGACGTTCGCCGAGGTGCTCGGCCGGCCTCGAATCGGGCTGGACGACAACTTCTTCGAACTCGGCGGCAACTCGCTGCTCGCGACGAAGCTGACCGCTCGACTGAGTGCCGCGCTGCGCCAGCCGGTTCCGGTGCTGTGGATGTTCACCGCGCCGACCCCGGCGGGCATCGTCGCCCGGCTCAGCGCCGAATCCCGCACCGCCGAGGCGGCGTTCGACATCCTGCTGCCGATTCGCGCCACCGGTACCGCCGAGCCGCTGTTCTGCGTCCATCCGATCGGCGGCGTCGCCTGGTCCTTCGCCGGTCTCTCCGCCCATCTCGATCCCGACCGCCCCATCTACGGTTTGCAGTCCCCGGCTCTGAGTTCGGCCGCGCCGCTTCCGGATTCGATCGAGGACTGGGCCCGGCTCTACGTCGAGCACATCCGCGCCGTGCAGCCGGAGGGCCCCTACCACCTGCTCGGCTGGTCCCTCGGCGGTGTCCTGGCCCACGCCATGGCCGTGCGACTCCAGGACGAGGGCGAGAAGGTCGCGCTGCTCGGCATGATGGACAGCCGCCTGCGTCAGGCCGGCCCCACTCTCGCCCCGACCGAGGTCACCGCCGGGGATCTGCTGGGCGGCCTACTCGGCGACCACGCCCCCGAACTGGCCCCGGACGCCACCCTCGACCCGCCCCGCCTGGCCGAGCACCTGGCCGCCCTGCCCGAACCCTTCGCCTCCTTCGGCGCCGCCCGCATCGAACGCGTCATCGACGCCGCCGTCGCCTCCGCCGACCTCGACGCCGCCTACCACCCCCGCACCTTCGACGGCGACCTCGTCTTCTTCACCGCCGCCCAAGACGACCCCACCGCCACCCGCAACGCCACCACCTGGACCGAAGCCATCTCCGGCTCCGTACACAACCACCCCCTCCCCGTCACCCACTGGACCATGACCACCACCCCCGCCCTCCACCACATCGCCCACACCCTGCACGAACAGTGGCGCCGCTGAGCTGCGCCGACCGGTACCGGTGCGTCGCTAGACTGCTCAGGTATGGCGGTAGTAGAGCGGGAGCCGGAGCAGCGGCTCACGGCTGCGGAGTTCCTGGCGGCCGAGCCGGGGGAGTTGGCGCAACGGTTCGGTGGGCGCTTCGAGATCAATGACGGGCTCGTCGTCCGGTGCATGGCGCAGAGCGAGGTGCACGGGCGCGTCATTCGCCGCCTCGGTACCGCTCTCGAGGACGCGGTACCGGCGGGTGCGTGTTTCGAGGTGGCCGACGATGTCGCTGTGCGATTCGCCGATGCCGAATCCGTCGAGGCCGATCGGCGATTGAACGTGCGCTACCCGGATCTTTACGTCCGGAATTGCGGCGCATACGACGTCAACACCGTGCTGGACGGCATCGAATTGGCCGTGGAGGTCGTCTCCTCGGACAGCGGCTATCGAGACACTGTCGTCAAGCACGCGTTGTACGCGAGGGCCGGCATTCCGGTGTATCTGATCGTGTTCTTGACCGATGACGGTCTGATGATCGACCGCATCGAGGAATTCAGGTTGGACTGGTCCGGGCGTCGCTACTCGCTGCACGCCAGCCACGACAATGGCGAACTCGTCTTGGACCAGCCGATCAAACTGGTGGTTCCGTTCTCCCGCTTGGATTTGGTTACTAGGTAGCTCCCGGTGGGAGGCCGTGGACGGTGGCGGATTCGGGGCCGAGGGGGAGGTCGGGGATGTGGTCGACGATGGTGAGGATGTCGGCCAGGTGGTCGGCGGTGGTGCGGAGGTGAGATTCGGTGTGTTCGCTGGTGAGGAAGAAGCGGAGGCGTTCGGTGCCGGCGGGGATGACGGGGGAGAGGATGGCGCCGGCGTTGTAGCCGCGCTGGAGTAGGGCGGCGGCGGCGTAGCCGGCGCGGATCTCGCCGGGGACGATGACCGGGACGATGGGGGTGGATTCGGAGTCCGCGAGGTTCATGCCGTGCTCGCGCAGGGCGGCGCAGAACAGGCGGGCGTTGGACCACAGGCGGGCCAGGCGGTCCGGTTCGTCGGCCAGGACATCGAGGCCCGCGAGGACGGCGGCCACGTTCGAGGGGGAGGGGCCCGCGGTGTAGAGCGCCATGCCGGGTGCGGCGTATTTGATGGCGCGCACCAGGTCAGCGTCGCCGGCGATGAAGCCGCCGGTGCTGCCCATGGCCTTGGACAGACTGCCCGCCCAGATGTCGACGAGATCGCCGGGCAGACCGAAATGTTCCCGGCTGCCCAGTCCGTTCGGGCCGAGCACGCCGAGCGCGTGCGCCTCGTCCACCAGGACCGCGCAGTCGTATCTGCGTGCCACCTCGGCGATTTCGGCGATCCGCCCCAGATCGCCGTCCATGCTGTAGTGCCCCTCGATGATGACCAGCGCCCGATCGAACTGGTGCCGGGAGGTGCGCAGCAGGGCCTCCAGTGCCTCGGGATCGTTGTGCCGGAGAGTGACCCGGCGACAACCCGCCCACTGGGTACCGGCCACCAGACTGGCGTGTGCGAGCGAATCACACACCGCCACATCGCCTTCGCCGAGCAGGAAGCCGATCACGGCGGCATTGGTGAGGAACCCGCTGGAGGTGACCAGCGCGTCGCCGACCTGGTAGATCTCGGCGAGCCGGCGTTCGAGCTGCCCGTAGAGCGGAATCTCGCCGGTGACGATGCGCGTGGCCGAGGCGGAGGTGCCGTACTGCGCGGCGGCGGCATTGGCCGCGGCGATCACCCGGGAGTGTTGTGCCAGCTCCAGATAGTTGTAGGAGCTGTAGTTGACCAGTTCCCTTCCACCGGAACGGATCACGGCACCGTTGTAGCCTTCCGGCGACAGGTACAGCGGATGCGGCAGCCCGGTGGAATCGATCAGCTGCTGGATCGCCGCCTGCTTACACAGCGCGTCCACCACGGCGGGATGATCGGCGAACTGCTTCCCGCGTCCGCGCCGGGCCCGGACCGGCCGCACCGGAATCGCCTGCGGCCGTGCCGTACCCGCGGCGGCGCCTCCGTTCCCGGCGAGCAGCCGCCGGGCGATGTCACGTTCGGCCTCGCTCACGCGAGCACCTCCTGCCGTGTCGATCCACCGACCACGATGTCGGCGATCCGCGCACCCGCCTGCGCCAAACTGAACGAGCGCCCGAGCTGCATGCTGTTGATCTCCACCCCGAGCGTCTTGGTCACCAGCGCACCGAATTCCACCGCCATCAGCGAGTCCAGCCCGAGCTCGGGCAGTGGCACGTCCAGCGCGATGGAATCGGCCGCCACCCCCATCACCGCGGCCAGCTGTTCGGCGAGCAGATACCCCACCACCGTGGCGCGCTGCCCTTCGTCGAGCGCGCCGATCTGTGCGCGCAGCTGGGCGGCGGCCGAATTATCCTGCGAGGCCGCCGCGATCAGGTCGGCGACCCGCGCGGTGTAGGCCGCCTGCGGTGCGGCGAGCACCACCTTGCTCCAGTCGACCGGAATGATCGCGGCCTGCCGGATCCCGAGTCGCAAAGCCTCGCCGAGATATTCGGTGCCCTGATCCATGTCGATGGCGTCGAAGCCCGCGATGCGCAGATACCGCTGCACCGTCTCGTCGGCGTCGACCATGCCGCCACCCGACATCGCACCCCACCCGATGCACAGCACCCGCTCACCGCGCCGGGCGAGCAGTTCGGTGAACGACTGCAACGCGAGATTTGCTGCGGTGTAAGAGTATTGGCCGATTCCGCCCATGATCGCGCTGCCCGAGGAGAACAGCACGAACAGGTCCAAGCGCACGTCGGCGGCGGTCAGCGCGTCGTACAGCGTGCGCGCGCCGTCGAGCTTGGGCCGGAAGACATTGGTGAGACTGTCCCGATCCATGGTGGTGATCCGCTGATCGTCGAGTACGCCCGCGGCGTGGAACACGCCGCGCAGCGGATGCCCGGCCGTGTGCACCCGCCGCACCACCGCTCCGATCGAGGCGGGGTCGGTGATATCGGCCCGCTCGGCGAGCACCTCGATGCCCTCGTCCCGCCACCGGTCCAGCTGCCGCCGCGCCATCTCGGTCCCGGCCCCGCCACGGCCGACCAGCACGAGATGCCGTGCGCCCCGGCCGATCAGCCAGCGACCGGTCGCCAGCCCGAACGCCCCGTACCCGCCGGTGACGAGATAGCGGCCGTCCGGATCGATCGGCACGTCGGCGGATTGTGGCCGGACGGCGGGGTTTTCGGTGCCCAGGTGCAGGGCGATGCGGGCGAGCCGGGTGGAGCGCAGCGCCTCCTCGAAGGCGCTGACCACCTGGTCGGTGCCGAAGGACTCGACCGCGACCGGCCGGTAGACCCCGTCCGCGAGCTTTCCGAACACCTCCGAGACCCGCGACATCACCTCGGCGGTCCGCACTTTCAGCATGCGGTCCAGATCGAAAGAGTAGTAGGCGACGTTCTTGTCGAAGTTGCGCAGATCCAGCACGCCGCCGGCGTAGATATCGGCCTTGCCGATCTCGACGATGCGCCCGAATTCGGCGATCGCCTTGAAGTTCTGGTGGATGACCTCGCCGGGTGCGGTACTGACGATGATGTCCGCGCCCCGCCCGCCGGTGAGGCCGAGCACGTCGTCGACGAAGTTCAGCGACCGCGAGTCCACCACCGCGTCCGCGCCCCGCTCCAGCACCCAGGCCCGGCGTTCGTCGGTGCCCGCCGCCCCGATGACGGTGGCGCCGTGCAGTTTCGCCACCTGGATCGCGCAGCTGCCGACCCCGCCGGCGGCACCGTGCACGAGAACGACGTCACCGGGCCGCACCCGGGCCAGGTCGAGCAGCGCGTATTCGGCGGTGACCATCGACACCATCGAGGTGCACAGCTCGGGCCGGATACTGCCGGCCACCGCGCCGATCAGCGACGCGTCGGCCACGTGGTAGCGCTCCACCATGCCCGGCGAGGCCAAACCGACCCGGTCGCCGACCTGGAACGCGGCCACTTCGGCGCCGACCCGGACCACGGTGCCCGCGCCCTCCATGCCCGGTGCGACACCGAATTGGGTTGCTCCGAGCTCGTTCACACCGAGCACGCCGAGGATCTTGAGCGGGTCCTTGAAGCCGAGACCGATGGCCTCCATCCGCACTTCCACTTCGCCGGGACCGGGGTCGCGGCGCTCGGCCCGCCGCCAGCCGAGCTGAGAAAGCAGGCGCGACTTGGGGATATCGAGCGCGAAATTGGCTTCGGGGTCAGGCAGCGGCTCGGCCTGATCCAGCGCGGCCAGCCGGTCGGCCAGCGCCCGCGTGACAACGATCGACCAGCGTAATCCGTTGCGCAGGAACACCTCGTCGGTATCACCGGGTGCGAACGCACCGGGCACCGCCAGCTCGCCGAGTAGCTCCTCGACGGTGGTGTCGGGTTCGATATCCACCAACCGCCAGCGCACGTGCGGTTGTTCGTTGAGCAGCACCCGCCGCGCGCCCGCCAGGGCGGCGTGATCGGGGTCGGGTTCGGCGGCGTCCTGCGGGTGCACGATCGCGCGCTCGGTCACCAGGGTGGCGTAGAGCGAGCCGTCACCGGTCAGCGGCAGCGGCTCCGGATTGACGCTGTCGACGAATTCGTCGACAGCCAAGGCGAGTTGGCTCAGCACCCACAGGTCGGCGACGACGTCACCCGCGCTCGCGACCACACACAGGTGCAGGCGTGCGATGCCGACACCGCCGTGCGCCGCACGTAGTTCTTCGATCACCGGCGCCGCGAAATCGATTGCACTGGTGTCGATATCGACAATCCGAGCCTGGGGGAGCACCCGCGTGATCTGCTCGGCGCGGCCCCCATGCGCGGCGCCGAGCGTGACCACGACGGTGGCCGTCGATTCGTCCGGTGCCCAGGCGCCCCGGTCGAGCGGCTCGCGGAGCACCCACTTCTCCTCGTAGTAGATCTGCTCGAGCCGCCGTTGCAGGCCACCGCCGAACGGCACCGCCTGGAAACGCGCGTCGACGATGCGCAGCACCGGATTGTGATCGGTGTCCAGGATGTCGATGTCGGCGCGCAGCGCGGCGGTCAGCCGCGCCACCACCAGCACCTCGTCGGGCAGCGCCGCGTAGCGCCGCACCGACTCCGCCCCGATCGGGATGACGGCCCCGTCCCGCGCCGGGCCCCCGGTGTCGGCGAGCGAGACCACCTGCCAGGCGGCGTCGAGCACGCAGGGGTGCGCGAGGTGCCCGGAGCCGGCCGCGATGCTCGCGTCGATCCGTGCGACCACGGTGTTGCCGTCCACCCAGGCCTGGCGGACCAGCCGGAACGCCGGCCCGTGCTCGACCCCGGTGGCCGCGAGCTCCGCGTACAGCGCGGCGGGCGCGACCTCGGTCATGGCGTCCAGGGCCGGCACCTCGGTCTTGCCGGGCTCGTAGCCGCCGTCGACCAGGCGTCCGGTCGCGTGCACCGTCCAACTGCTCCCGGTGGCGGTGCGCGAGCGCATGGTGAACCGGTGCGTGGACTCCTCGACGCTGGTCTCCAGTACCGGCACATCGCCGGACTCGATGACCAGCGGCGCCACGAAACGCACCTGCTCCACCGAAGTGCCGGGGCGGGTGGCGAATTCGAGCGAGGCGGCGCTGAGCGCGGCGTCCAGATAGGCGGCGCCGGGCAGGATGCGGGTGCCGTCGACCACGTGCTCGTCGATCCAGGGCATCGTGCCCGCGGCGATCTCGAGTGTCCACCGCCGCGGTTGCTCCAGGTCCGGATCGCCGAGCATCGCGGGTGTTTCGGGGCTGCCGTAGCGATGCTGGGTGAAGACCGGGATGTCGGCCCGCAACCGGGTGCGCTGCCACGGGTAGCGCGGCAGTTCCAGGTGTGGATAGGTCACCGGGAACAGCGCGGTGACGTCCAGCGCGCCCGCGGCGTACAGCCCGGCCAGGAACTGGCGCAGGCTCTGCTGATCCGGTTGCTTGCGCCGCAGAGTGGGCACGGTCGCGCCTTTTTCGCCCGCGGCGATCAGGATCTCCCGAATGTTGCCGCCCAGCACCGGATGCGGGCCGACCTCCACGAAGACCCGCTCGCCCGCGGCGACCAGCGCGCCGATCGCCTCGGCGAAACGCACCGGCTCGCGCACGTTGGCGCACCAGTAGTCGGCATCCCACTGCCCGTCGCTACGCGCACCGGTGACTGTGGAATACAGCGGCAGCGCCGGCTGCCACGGCGTGAGATCCGCCAGCGCACTGTGCAGTTCGTCGAGAATCGGATCCATCAACGCGCTGTGATAGGGCACCTCGACGTGCAGTAACTTGGCGAAAACGCCACGGGCGGTGAGTTCCTCGGCGAGATCGGCGAGCTGGTCCAGCGCGCCTGAGAGCGTGCACGAGCCCGGGCTGTTGATCGCCGCGATATCGACGCGCGCGGCCCACTCGTCGCCCGACCAGGGGTCCTCGCCGAATCGCCGCGCGAGGCCCTCGATCAGCGTGGCGGCCTCGGCGGCGGGCAGACCGACCGCGAGCATGCCGCCGGTTCCCGCGGTCCGGGCCTGGAGCCGGGCGCGGTGATAGGCCACGGTCAGGGCCTCGGGCAGCGAGAGGACACCGCTGATGTAGGCCGCCGACACCTCGCCGACGCTGTGGCCCACGACCGCCGCGGGCGTGATGCCGAGCGCGGTGAGTTTCTCGTACAGCGCCACCTGGATGAGGAAGTTGGCGGGCTGGGCGACCTCGGTCGCGGTCACCCGGGACTGTTCCTCGGGTTTGCGTAGTTCGTCGAGGATGGACCAGCCGGCGATCGCGACGAACGCGTCGTCGACGCGCTGTGCGGTGGCCGCGAAGTCCGCATCGGTGGCGAGCAGATCCCGGCCCATGCCGAACCACTGCGGCCCCATGCCGGTGAAGACGAAGACCGGCCCGGTGTTCGCGACGGTGCGGGCAGCCTCGCGGCCCTCGCCCGCGGCGAAACTCAGCAGGGCGTCGAGCAATTCGGCGGGGGAGTCGAAGGGCACGCCGAGCCGGAACTGGTGGTGCCGGCGCCGCGTCCACGCCGCGGCGGCGAGCTGGTCGGCGTCCGCGCCGCCGCCGAGGAGTGCGGCGTAGGCGCCCGCGAGCTCCCGGGCCGCGCGCTCACTGCGCGCGGAGACCGGCAGCACCCCGAAATGCGGTACCCACGTGGTGGTTTCCGGCTCGACAGGTCGGTACTCCTGCAGGATCGCGTGTGCGTTGGTGCCGCCGTAGCCGAAACCGTTGACCGCGACCGTCATCGGCTCCGCGCCATCGAGCGTGCGAGCCTCGGTCTGGATCTCCAGGCCCAGCTCGGTGAGCGCCAGTTCCGGATTGAGCTCGTCGTCCAACCAGCCCTGCGGCGGCAACGTCCGGTGATACACCGCTAGTGCGGATTTGATGACGCTCGCGATACCCGCGGCGGCTTCGGTGTGGCCGAGCGTCGACTTGAGTGAGCCCACCCCGACCGGGTCCGTCCGGCCGGTCGCCGCACCGTAGGCCCGGCCGATCGCCTTGAGCTCCAACGGATCTCCGACCGGCGTGCCCGTGCCGTGCGCCTCCACGTACCGCACCCGGCTCGGATCGATCCCCGCCCGGCGCGTGACCGCCTTGGCCAGCCGCTCCTGCGCGTCGGCGCTGGGCACGGTGATCGCCGTGGTGCGCCCGTCCTGATTCGATCCCGTCCCCTTGATCACCGCGTAGACGCGGTCACCGTCGCGCTCGGCGTCGGCGAGCCGTTTGAGCACCACCATGCCCGCGCCCTCGCCGCGCCCGTACCCGTCCGCCGAGGCCCCGAAAGACTTGCTGCGCCCATCCTTCGCCAGGAACCCGCCCTTGCACATCGAGATGAAGGTGCCCGGTTGCAGCATCAGATTCACACCGCCGGCCAGCGCCGTCTCACAGTCCCCGCTGTCCAGCGCCGAGCACGCCAGATGCAGTGCCACCAGCGAGGACGAGCACGCGGTGTCGACGGTGTAGCTGGGCCCGCCGAGGTCGAGCGCGTAGGAGATCCGGTTCGACAGCATGGTGTAGGACGTGCCCGCCGAGGAGTGCATGTCGATGTGGGCCAGGGCCGCGCCGGTGAATCCGACCGCCAGCTGGTCCAGGGTGAACGCGCCCACGTACACCCCGATCGGCGCACCGGCGCTGCGGCCCGCCACGCCCGCGTCGTCCAGGGCTTCCCAGGCGACCTCGAGAATGAGCCGCTGCTGGGGATCCATCGCGGTCGCCTCGCGCGGCGAGATGCCGAAGAAGTCCGGATCGAAGGCCCACGGGTCATCGGTCAGGAAGGCCGCCCGCTTGGTGTACATCCGGCCCGGCGCGCGCTGCTCCGGATCGTAGAAGCGCCGGTAATCCCAGCGGTCCGCGGGGATTTCGGTGATGCCGTCGTGCCGGTCGAGAATGAAATCCCAGAAGGACGCCGGTGAATCGATGCCGCCGGCGTACCGGCATCCGATGCCAACGATCGCGATGTCGGACAAGGAAGCGCTCCTATACGAATGCCCGGCGCGCCTGTCGCCGGGCGCGCCTGTGGATGGTCGAAATAGCCTTCGGCAGTGAAGGATTCAGTTCTCACGCAAGCTGGAGGGCAGCCACATCATGACGTTGACCTCGGGGCCGGACCGCCCGATCCGGACCTTGCCGAGCCGCAGGCCGCCGAAAGCGGTGTAGAAGCCGACGTTCCCGTCCTTGCACAGCCCCAGCAGCGGCACCCGCGCCGCTTCGACCTGGCCGAGCACGAACAGCGACAAGGCTTTTCCGACGCCCGACCCCTGGAAGCGCGGGTCCACGCCCAGCGTGATGCCCAGGAAATGCGGCAAGCCCGGCGCCAGTTCGGCGAGCGTGCCATCGGTCGCGAGCACCCGCGCCCCGGCCGAACCCATCGCCCAGGTGAACTCGGGAATGGACGCGAGGTAGCGCAGCGGCCCGAACCGGTAGCCCGGCGGCTGCCACAGCAGGGCGCCCGCCACCTGTCCGTCGATCGTGGCGACATGGGCGCCGCCGAGCGGCACGAACTGGTGCCGGATCATCGCCCGGTACAGCCGCGGCTGAGACCGCTTGCGCCGCTCCGGATTCGGGAACCAGTATTCGCCGAACGGATCGTCCGCGCCGAACGCCTGATCCAATGCCGTTGTCATACCCGGGATATCGGCCTTCGTGGCCGCCCGGACGACCACCTTCGGCTCGAGCTCAGCCATGGGCGCTGATCCGCATGTGCAACGGCTGCTCCGGCGAGCCGATGAACGACATCTGGCGGCGGATCGGTTCATCGGAGGTGACGTCGAGCCGGAAGCGCTGCGCGATCGTCGCCAGCGACAGCACCACCTCCATGGTGGCGAAACCCTGTGCCACGCAGATCCTTTTGCCCGCACTGAAGGCCAGCGACGCGTGCCGCCGCTCGGTGGTCATGTTCTCGGGGAGGTACCGGGTCGGATCGAACTCCTCCTCCCGGTCCCACACGCGCCGGTTGTAGTGCACGCCGTGCACGCTCACCACCACCGTGGTGCCCGCCTTCACGTGGAATCCGGCCAGTTCGTCCGCGGCCTTGGCGACCCGGGTCAACCCGATCACCGGCGGGTAGATCCGCATGGCCTCCAGGAAGATCGCCTTGCACCAGACCAGCTTGTCGACGTCCTCGGCGCCCGGAACCCGGCCGGCCAGCACGGCATCCAGTTCGTCGTAGAGCCGCTCGCGCACTTCGGGATGCTGGGCCAGCAGCGCCCACATCCAGGTCATCGCCGTCGCCGAGGTCTCCATGCCCGCGCCGATGAAGGTCATCAGCTCGTCGCGGATCTCGAGATCGCTGTAGCTGTGGCCGGTCTCCGGATCGCGGGCCGCCATCAGCAAGCCGAGCAGATTGTCCCGGCCCGAGATCCGGCCGCCGCGATGATCGGCGATCAGGGTGTCCACCGCGCGTTCCATGCCGCGCAGTTCGAGCATGAGATGCGGCGCGGAGGTCCAGGTCAGCGCGCGCATCGCCCGGATCGAGAGCCGCGAACCCGCGCGCCGCTCGGGCGGCTGGGTGTGCTTGACCACCCAGGTCGACAGCGCGCGCAACGGGCGGCTCAGCCCCGAACTGAAGCCGACGCCGTAGAACTGCAACAGCCGGGTCAGGCTGATCTTGGAGATCGGGCCGGACAGATCGGTGCCGAACATGGTGCGCGCCACGATGTCCAGCATCAGCCGGTTCATCTCCGCGCCGATGTTCACCGTCTCGCCCGCGTCGGCGCGCTGCTGGAACCGGTCCGCCGCGTCCTGCGCGGCCGCGGTGATCGGGCCCGCGAAGCGATCGATATTCGCGCGCGAGAAGATCGGCCGCACCAATCGCTGATTGCGCTGGTAGCGCTGCTCGTCCATGTCGGTGACCAGGCCCTGGCCGAAGGTCACCGCCATCATGTCGTACTCGGCGCTCTTGGCCCAGTTTTCCTGGTTGGTGACCAGGATGTGGCGGGCCAGCTCCGGGCTGCGCACCACCAGGTATTTCAGCAGCGGCAGCCGGGTGACCAGCACGTCGTCCTGACCGGGCAATTCCGCGGCCAGATAGTGCACCAGCGTGCGGTCCCGGTAGTGCGGCGCCAGCCCCGCCGCCAGTCGCCACGACCGCGCCCAGGAAACCCGGGTCCGGTGCCACCGCATGGGCGCGGGCAACCATCTGGGTGGATACAGTCGCGTTCCACCGCCGGCAGACGTGGTCATCTGCCACCTCCACATTCCCGAAGTCCTGGCCCCGTAGGGGTTCGTCGGAATGCTACCGCACAGTAGTTAATTCCGAAGCATAAAGTTCGGGGGCTGGGCCCCGGTCAGCGACCGGTTTCGGAAGATCACGAGCGTTCTAGACTTGAATGAGTCATAATAACGATCGTGTCCACCAATTCGGAGTTCGAGCGAATGCTGCGTGAGGCCGGACTGCGCGTCACGGCCCCGCGGCTCGCTGTGCTGAACGTGGTGCACAGCCATCCGCACGCCGATACCGGTTCGATTCTGGGGCTCGTGCGCCAGTCGCTCGGCGCGGTGTCCCACCAGGCGGTCTACGACGTCCTGCGCGCATTGACCGCCGCGAACCTGCTACGGCGCATCCAGCCCATGGGCTCCGTGGCTCGCTATGAGACGCGGGTGGGGGACAACCACCACCACGTCGTCTGCCGGTCCTGCGGGGCCATCGCCGATGTCGACTGCGCCGTCGGCGACGCGCCGTGCCTGACCGCCTCCAATAACAGCGGTTTCGTCTTGGATGAAGCCGAGGTCATCTACTGGGGCATCTGCCCCGACTGCGCGGCCGCTGAAACGCGCACCCTCGCGTAACACAGCCCGACCCCCATCGAAAGGAAAGTTGCTGTGGCACAAGAACACCCGCCGATCGCCGAAGCCAACACCGAACCCGCGGAAAGTGGCTGCCCGGTCGGAGCCGGTCGGCTCAAATACCCGACCGAGGGCGGCAGCAACCGTGACTGGTGGCCCAATCTGCTCAACCTGAAGATCCTGCAGAAGAACCCGGCCGTGGCGAATCCGCTGGGCGAGGACTTCGACTACCCCGCGGCCTTCGCGACCCTGGATCTGGCCGCGGTCAAGCAGGACATCGTCGAGATCATGACGACCTCGCAGGACTGGTGGCCCGCCGACTTCGGTCACTACGGCCCGTTCTTCATCCGCATGTCCTGGCACGCGGCCGGCACCTACCGTGTCACCGACGGGCGCGGTGGCGCCGGCGCCGGCATGCAGCGCTTCGCGCCGCTGAACAGCTGGCCCGACAACGCCAGCCTGGACAAGGCCCGCCGTCTGCTGTGGCCGGTGAAGAAGAAGTACGGCAAGAGCCTGTCCTGGGCCGACCTCATCGTCTACGCGGGCAATGTCGCGCTGGAGGACATGGGCCTCGAGACCTTCGGTTTCGGTGGCGGCCGGGTCGACCAGTGGGAGCCCGAAGAGGACGTCTACTGGGGTCCCGAGCGCGAATGGCTCGGCGATGAGCGCTACTCCGGCAAGCGCGACCTGGACAAGCCGCTCGGCGCGGTGCAGATGGGCCTCATCTACGTGAATCCGGAAGGCCCCAACGCCAACCCGGATCCGCTGCTCGCCGCCACCGACATCCGCGAGACCTTCGCGCGGATGGCGATGAACGACGAGGAGACCGCGGCGCTGATCGTCGGCGGCCACACCTTCGGCAAGACCCACGGTGCGGGCCCGGCCGACCATGTCGACGTCGAGCCCGAAGCCGCCCCGCTCGAGGAGCAGGGCCTGGGCTGGAAGAGCTCGTTCGGCACCGGTGTCGGCAAGGACGCGATCACCAGCGGCCTCGAGGTCACCTGGACCCCGACCCCGACCAAGTGGGACAACACCTTCCTCGAGGTCCTCTACGGCAACGAGTGGGAGCTCACCAAGAGCCCCGCCGGCGCCCACCAGTGGACCCCCAAGGGCAGCGATTCCCCGGTGCCGGACGCGTTCGAGCCGGGCAAGACCCGCCAGGCCGGCATGCTGACCACCGACCTGTCGATGCGGGTGGACCCGAGCTACGAGCAGATCACCCGGCGCTGGCTGGAGCACCCGGAGGAGCTCGCCGAGGCGTTCTCCAAGGCCTGGTACAAGCTGACCCACCGCGACATGGGACCCAAGGTCCGCTACCTCGGCCCGCTGGTGCCCGCGGAGACGCTGCTGTGGCAGGACCCGATCCCGGCCCGCGACTACGACCTCATCGACTCCGCCGACGCCGCCGCCATCAAGCAGCGCGTGCTGGACTCGGGTCTGACTGTGGCGCAGCTGGTTTCGACCGCGTGGGCGGCGGCCTCGTCGTTCCGCGGCAGTGACAAGCGCGGCGGCGTCAACGGTGGCCGGCTGCGCCTGCAGCCGCAGCGCGGCTGGGAGGTCAACGAGCCCGATCAGCTGGCGCTGGTCATCCCGGCGCTGGAGTCGATCCAGGAGGCGTTCAACGCCGAGCAGACCGGCGCCAAGCGGGTCTCCTTCGCCGACGTGGTGGTGCTCGCGGGTAACGCCGCGGTCGAAAAGGCCGCCGCGGACGCGGGTTTCAGCGTCGAGGTGCCCTTCACCGCGGGCCGCACCGACGCCACCCAGGAGCAGACCGATGTGGAATCCTTCGCGGCGATGGAGCCCAGCGCCGACGGTTTCCGCAACTTCCTCGGCAAGGGCAACCGCCTCTCCGCCGAGTACCTGCTGATCGACAAGGCCAACCTGCTGACCCTGTCCGCGCCGGAGCTGACCGTCCTGGTCGGCGGCCTGCGCGTGCTCGGCGCGAACCACCAGCAGTCCGCGCACGGCGTTCTCACCGAGGCGCCGGGCACGCTGACGAACGACTTCTTCGTCAACCTGCTCGATATGGCCACCGAGTGGAAGCCGTCCGCGGCCGAGGACGGCACCTACCTCGGTACCGACCGCGTCACCGGCAAGGAGCGCTGGACCGGTACCCGTGTCGATCTGGTGTTCGGCTCGAACTCCCAGCTGCGCGCGCTCGCGGAGGTCTACGCCGAGGACGACTCGAAGCAGAAGTTCGTCGACGATTTCGTCGCCGCCTGGGCCAAGGTCTCCGACCTGGACCGCTTCGACGCTTGATCCGGCAATAAACAACGGCGCCCCGCGAACCGATCCGGTTCGCGGGGCGCCGTCGTTGTGTTAGGCCGCGACGCCCAGCCCCAGCGCCACCGCGACGGGAATCAGGTAGAGCATCGGGAAGGCCACGGTCTTGTACGACCGCGCTCGCAGCACGGTGACCACGGCGCCGGCGAAGTAGAGGATCAGGCCGATTGCGGCGGCGATCCCGATCGCGGGCACGGCCAGGCCGACGAGCAGCCCGATCGAACCGAGGGCCTTGGCCACACCCAGTGGCGTCCACCACGATTCGGGCACGCCGTACTCGACCAGCGGCTCGACCACGAACGCGGCCCGCCGCAGCAGCGAGACAGCCGAGAACCCCACCCACAGGGCGGCGATAACGGTGACGACGAGGTAGGCGGTGTGCATCTTGGTTCTCCTAGTGAGTGGGTTCATCGAGGTGACGACGCAGCGCGCCGGGATGTGACATCCGGTCGGAAACTTTTTCCGGATTCCTATTGGAATGAATCATTCCGTTCTGTTAGAGTTGTCGTAACAGGATCGCAGCGGCGGTCCCCAATGGGAGGTAGGACCTGATGGGCGAGAACACCGGCACCGAGTGGGCAGTTCTGACCGAGGCGCACGCCGCGCTGCGCGCGGTGGTGCGTGGGCTGACGGAGGCCGATCTGGGGCGGCCGACGCCCTGCTCGGAATGGACTGTGACGCAGGTGATTCAGCACGCGGCCGGCGATCAGGTCGGGTACGCGGCGTTCATCACCGGCGGGCCCGGGCCGGAGGAGAACCCGTTCGCGCCCTCGGGTGTTCTCGCCGAGCCGGTCACCGTGCTCGTCGAGCGGGCGGTGGACGCGGCGGCCGCCGCCTGGGCGACGATTTCGGTTGACGCCGAGGAGGTTCCGGTGCCGATCCCGCCGAACAAGCTGTCCGCGGAGCTGGGCGCCGGCGCGTGCGCGCTGGACGCGGCGGTGCACGCCTGGGATCTCGCGGTCGCCACCGGACAGCCCTCGCCGCTCACCCCCGAGCTGGCCCGGCAGTTGCTGCCGGTCGCGCAGGTGCTCGTCGAACCGCTGCGCGGATTCGCCTTCGCGGAGGCGCTGGGCGACAACGGCTCCGGCGCGGTCGAGGCGCTGCTGCGCTACCTCGGCCGGGATCCGGAGTGGCACGCCTGATCGGCGTGCGGTCGGGAGCGGATCCGGAAAGGGGCCGCTCCCATGGCCAGTCGGCTCAGCGCAATCGAATGTTTGCTACATAATAGCTGACATGATGCCGATCAGTAGACGTGGTTTGCTCGGGCACGCCGGGGCCGCTGTCGGGCTCGGGTTGCTCGCGGGTTCCGGCAGAGCGGTTGCGCAGCAGGGCCCGCAGGCGCCGAGACCGGGGCAGACCCTCGCTCTGAGCGTCGACGGAACCGGCGGCACCCTGGTCGTGAATCTGCCGCCCCCGCTGCCGAAGCTGGATTTTCGCGGGGCGCGCATGGTGACGGTGCTCGACGGCGCCACCGACTTCGTGGGCCTGCGCACCCGGATGTTCACCGCCGTGGCCACGCATCCGACGTTCGGAAAGATCACCCTCGGCCTGCCGAACACCGAGGCCGGCTCGAATGGCGTTCTCGCCCTGGCTCCCAGCGGCCGCCACCTGATCGAGACCTGGCACCAGAACATGTACGTCACCTTCGAGCGATGCGGGCAGTGCCCGGGGCCCTTCGGCTTCCACACCCTCGAGCCGGCGGAATGGACCGCCGAACTACCACAGTTTCCGCCGCCACCGCAGCAGTCGACTCTGAAGGGCGCCGCCGCCGGCGGTGCCCGGTACCGGATGACGCGCCCCATCCGCCTCGGCGCCACCCCCGAGTCCGGCGGCGCGGGCCACGCCTCCGACGCCTGCTCCTGTGCCTTCCGATTCCCGCTGTCCGGTGCGAATTCGCCGCTGGGCGCCGAATTCGCGCGGATCGAAGGGCTCACCTTCGAGCAGGCCCTGCAGGCGCCCTGATCCGATCGGGCGCGCACGGCGCGGGTGATACCTGAGCGGTAGTCGGCAGACCACTCTCGCGCTGGATGCGCCCGGGCCGCGCCGGCTCTAGCGTTGACGGGTGATGCGGCGATTCGGTGAGATCCTGACCGGTGCTCGGCCTTTCGGTGGAGCACCGGTCCTGGCCGCCGTGCTCGTCCTGGCCGGGGCGGTGTCCGCGGTCGTGCTGCACACGCTGCAATCGGACACCACGCTGACCGACCGGCAGGCGATCGGGCTGGCCCTGGCCCAGGGGCTGGCGCTGCTGCTGGTGGTCCGCAGACCGCATACCGGATGGGCGCTTTCGCTGACGGTGGTGGGCCTGTCGGCGCTGTGGGTCGACGCGGGTCTGTGGGTCGACGCGACGCTCAACAGCTATCTGATCGTGCTCGGGCTGGCGGCGCTGCGGGGTACCCCGCACGTCGCCGCGGGCTACTGGTGCGCGACGCTCGCGGTGACCGGCCTGCTGGTTTCGATGCTGCGCCCGGCGGATCGGCTCGCCGCCTCGATCGACATGGCGCTGCTGGCGGGGGTGGTCCTGGTGGCCGGTTCGGCGCTGGGCGGTCTCGTCGCCACCCGCCACAGCCTGCGCGAACAGCGCGACGCCACCCGGCGGGAGCGCGAACGCGCCGCGTTGCTGGAGGAGCGCGCCCGTATCGCCCGCGAGCTGCACGATGTGGTGGCGCACCATATGTCGGTGATCGCCATCCAGGCCGAAGCCGCCCGGCACCGGGCCCCGGAGTCGATGCCCGAGACCTTGGCCGCGATCCGCTCCAGCGCGGTGACGGCGCTGGGGGAGATGCGCCACATCCTGGAGGTGCTGCGCTCCGGTGCCACCGGTGTCGCGCCGCAACCAGGCCTGGATGATGTGGCGAACTTGGTGGACTCGGTGCGCGCCACGGGAACTCGCGTCGATCTGGATCTGCCGGAGCCCGGGCCGGAACTGCCGCAGGGCCTCGGCCTGACCGTCTATCGGTTGGTGCAGGAGGCACTGAGCAATGCCGTGCGGCACGCGCCCGGTGCGCCGGTGCGCGTTCGAATCCGGCGCGATCACAACGGAATCGGCGTGACGGTCGACAATCCGCATCCCGGCGCGGGCGTCGAGCCCGGCCACGGTCTGACCGGAATGCGGGAACGCGCAACGGCTCTCGGCGGCAGCTTCGCGGCCGGACCGACCGGTGACGGGCACTTCCGGGTTGCCGCCAGCCTGCCCGCCGCGGGGCCGGGATGACCGTTCGCGTGGTGATCGCCGACGACCAGCACCTGGTTCGCGAAGGCCTGGCCGTCCTGCTGGACAGTCAACCCGACATCACCGTGGTCGGTCATGCCGCCGACGGCGTCCAGGCCATCGAGGCGGTGGCCCGGCTGCGACCCGACATCGTCCTGATGGACGTCCGCATGCCCGGCCTCGACGGCCTGGAGGCGACCCGCCGCATCACCGCGTCCGGCAGTTCGGCCCGGATCATCATGCTCACGACCTTCGATCTCGACGAATACGTCTACACCGCACTGCGATACGGAGCCAGCGGCTTCCTGCTCAAGGACGCCTCCACCCAGACCCTCGGCGCCGCCGTGCGCGCGGTCGCCGCCGGCGACGCCATGCTCGCGCCGTCGGTGACCCGGCGGCTGCTCGAACAGTTCACGCGCCCAGTCGGTTTCAGCGCGCCGGCCCGCTCGACCGGGCTGACCGCGCGGGAGACCGAGGTGCTGGTCCTCATCGCCCGCGGGTACTCCAACGCCGAAATCGCCGCGGAGCTGGTGATTTCCGGGCAGACGGTGAAGACGCACGTCGGACGGGTGCTGGACAAGCTGGGCCTGCGTGACCGCACCCAGGTCGCCATCTACGCCTATGAAAACCGGCTGATCCACCCGAGCTGAACCCGCACGGCATAGCCTCGGGGTATGAAGGTGAAGCACTGCCTGCCGGTCTTGGCCGCCGCCGCGCTGCTGACGGCTTCGGCGGGCCCCGTGCAGGCGAGCGGGCAACCGTATGTGGCGCTGGGTGACTCCTATGCCGCCGGTGTCGGCATCCCGGCGGTCATCGATCCGGCCTGCGACCGCTCCGATCACAACTACGCGCACCTGGTCGCCGCCGCGCGGGGCTACCAGCTGACCGACATGACCTGCGGCGGCGCGACCACCTCCGACGTCGCCGCCATCCAGATCGCCGCGGTCGGGGCGAGCACCGAGGTGATCACCCTCGGTATCTCCGGCAACGACATCGGGTTCAGTGAGATCGTGGGTAGCTGCCTCCTGCTGATCGGCGGCGCGGGCTGCCGGAACAAGTACCCGGACATGCCGGCTCGTATCGCCAAGGCGGGCACCGCCGTCGGGAATCTGCTCGACAGCCTCCGCGAGCGAGCACCCGAGGCCGAGATCCTGCTCGTCGGCTACCCGAAGATCGTGCCCGACGACGAGAACAGCTGCACCGGCGTGCAGCCCTTCGCCGCCGCGGATCTGGCCTGGGCGCGGGACACGGTGATCGCGGGCTTGAACGCGATGCTGCGGGCGCACGCCGGTGACCGCGTCACCTACGTCGATACCCAGGCCGCCACCACCGGCCACGACATGTGCCGCCCGGCCGCCGAGCGCTGGATCAACGGCGCGCAGGTCGCCGCCGGCAGCGACGGCCCCACCATCCACCCCAACCGCTTCGGCCACCAGGCGATGTCGGCCCAGGTGCTGGCACAGCTTGGTCCGGGCAGGCCCACGGGCAGCTTCGGCGGCTGAGGCCGGGTCAGTCGTCGAGGTTCGCGGCCAGCGTCTGCAGGGCGCGCAGGAAGACCTTGCGATCGGCCGGTGACAGCCGGCCGAGCAGGTCCTCCTCCTGCCGCTGGATCTCACGCTGTGCCCGGTCGCGGGCCGCGCGGCCGTCAGACGTCAATTCGATGAGATTGACCCGGCGGTCGGCCGGGTCGGGGCGGCGCTCGATCAGGCCGCGGTGCTGTAACTCGTCCAGCACGGCGATGATGCGGGTCTTGTCGGCGCCGATGGTCTTCGCGAGCGCGGCCTGGGTGTAGACGGGCTCTCGGCCGAGCCCGAGCAGTACCGAATAGCCCCACATGGACAGGCCGTGGCGCTCCAGGATCGGCAGTTCCGCGGCCATGAGCGCACGGCCGAGCGGCGCGATCATCGCGGCCAGGTCGGGTCGGCGGGTTTCCTCCATGGCTAGAAAATACTGCCTGCACAGATCATAAGCACTTGCACATCATAAGTATGCGCGTATTATAGGAAGTGTGGCGGAAGCCGCCGGAACCGAAAGGATCACCGTGACAACCGATTCGAATACCGAAGTGGCCGATGAGCTGCGCACCCTCGACGCCCTGGCCGCCCGGCACGATCTGATCGCGCTGCATGCCCGCGCCATCCAGGTCGGCCTCGACGTGGTCGACGAAGTCGCCCGCGTGGACCTGGCCAAGCCGACGCCGTGCGCGGACTGGACCCTGCACGGCCTGCTCACCCACATGATCGCCCAGCACTACGGCTTCGCCGCGGCCGCGCGCGGCGATGCCGATCCGCGGCACTGGAAGACTCGCCCGCTCGGCCCCGATCCGGCCGAGGACTACCGGGCCGCGGCCGAGCACGTGCTCGCCGCCTTCGCCGAGCCGGGCGTGCTGGACCGGAGATTCCCGCTGCCGGAATTCAGCGCCGACTTCCGGTTTCCCGGCACGCAGGCGGTCAGCTTCCATTTCATCGACTACGTGGTGCACGCCTGGGATGTCGCGAAGACCCTGGGCTTTCCGGTGCACTTCGACGGCGAGGTGCTGGCCGCCGCACTGCCGATCGCGGCGGCCGTTCCCGGCGGCGACGTGCGCCTGGCGCCCGGCGCCGCCTTCGGGCCCGCGGTGCCCTGGCCGGACGGGCGCACACTCGACGCGATCGTGGCCATGCTCGGGCGCGCGCCGGGGTGGCCGGACGCGCCCTGAGCGGCGCCGATCAGGGTGTGGCGGTGCGGGCGTTCGGGTCGAAGCCGCCGGGGATCTCGAAGATCGCGCCGGTGAAGGTCGCGCCGAAGAGCCGGCCGGCGCCGAAGCCGCCGGTGCCGCGCCCGTAGCTGAGCACGCTGGTGAACGGCCCGGCGACGCCGAGGCGGCAGGACTGGCCCGGGGCGTCGATGCGGATGATCTCGCCGGACACGTTGAGCGGCACCACCGGTCGGTCCAGCGAATCCAGGGTCAGCCCGTCCGGCGCTTCGCTGCCGAGGTCGAGCAGGGATTCCGGGGCGTCCGGCCGGGCGGTGGGTATCCGGCTCACCCCGGGGTTGACGAAGGTCCGCGAGACGTAGAGGTACTCGTCGTCGGAGCTCAGCACCGCGCCGTTGGCGCTCGGCAGGTTCCCCCAGTCGGCCTGGACGACCCCACCCGGGTACACCCGGCCGATCAGACTGGCGAAGTCGTTAGTGGCGTAGACGATGCCGTTGCCGGCGACATCCATACCGTTGGCGGCGCTGAGCCCGGCCGCGAAGGGTGTCATCGCGCCGGAGTCGGGATCGAGCCGCACGATTCCGGCATGGCGCAGCGTGTCGCCGGCGAACACGCGCGGGTCCGCGCCGTAACCGACCAGCAGCGCGCCGTCCGGAGTCCAGGCCAGCGCCCCGCCGCCGCCACTGGGGACCGTCGCGATGGGCACGGCGGGCGCACCGGGCGCATCGATGCGGAACACCCGCCCGCTGAACAGATCGGTGGTGTAGGCCCGCCCGAGCGGATCGACGGTCAAGCCCTCCAGCGCGGTGCCGGGAATGGCGGCGACCTGCACCGCGGGCTGCCCGCTGCCCGGGCATACCGGCGCGGCGTTCGCGGCCGGCGCGGTCGCGGTGGTCAGGACGGCGAAGGCCACGGCGGTCAGCGCCGTGCCGACCTTGTCGATGGTGTTCATTGCCTACCTCGTTGTCAGGCGGTCCACCGGGTCCCACGGACCACGCCGTCAACTTAGCCGACCGTTCGGCCGTCCTCGGGGAATCTCGCTCGAGCAGGCGGGTTCGGTCAGTTCGGCGTCGTCAGGCCGCGGCGCTCCAGCAACGGCCGGATGTCGGGGCCCCGGCCGCGGAAGGCGGCGAAGGCCGCCATCGGGTCCACCGCGCCGCCGCGGGAAAGCAGTGCCCGCCGGAACGTTTCACCCTTCTCGCGGATCGTGGCCGACCCGTCCTCGAACCAGTCGACGGTGTCGGCGTCGAGCACCTCGCTCCAGATGTAGGAGTAGTAGCCCGCGGAGTAGCCGCCCGAGAAGATATGCGCGAAGTAGCCGGTGCGGTAGCGCGGCGGGATCGCCGCCGGCGCGACGCCCGCCTTGCGCAGCGCCTCCTCCTCGAAGGTCGCGGCGTCGGTCCCGGCCGGTCCCGAGAGGCGATGCCAGGCCCAGTCCAGCAGGGTCGCACCGAGGTACTCGACCGTGCGGAAGCCCTCGCCGAACTGCTCGGCCGCCGCCATCCGCTCGATCAGCTCGACCGGGATCGGTGCGCCGGTGCCGACGTGCTTGGCGTAGTTGGCCAGGATTTCCGGCCGCGCCATCCACATCTCGTTCACCTGGGACGGGAACTCCACGAAATCGCGCGGCACCTCGGTGCCGGAGAAGCTCGGATACCGCACGTTCGAGAACAGGCCGTGCAGGGCGTGGCCGAACTCGTGGAACAGGGTGCGGACGTTGTCCCAGGTCAGCAGTGCGGGTTCGCCGGGGGCGGGTTTGCCGATATTGAGATTGTTGACCACCACCGCCTTGGCGCCGAACAGCCCGGACTGGCTGACCAGCTCGTTCATCCAGGCGCCGCCGCGCTTGGAGGGGCGGGCGAAGAAGTCGCCGAGGAACAGGCCCAGCTCGCCGCCGTCGGCGTCGAACACCTCGAAGACCCGGACCTCCGGGTGGTAGCCCAGCAGATCGGTCCGCTCCCGCAGGGTGATGCCGTAGACCTGCTCGGCGGCGTAGAACACGCCGTCGTGCAGCACGCGGTTCAGTTCGAGGTAGGGGCGCAGCGCGTCGGCGTCGAACGAGAAACGCTGGGCCCGAACCTTCTCCGACCAGTACAGCCAGTCCCAGGCGCGCAGCTCGCCGGCCTCCGGCGCGGCCGCGCGCATCGCCTCGGTCAGCTCGGCCTGCTCGCGTTCGGCGTTGGCGACCGCGGGCGGGACCAGCCGCCCCAGCATCTCCTCTACGGCCGCGGTGGTCTTGGCGGTCTGGTCCTCGACGATGTAAGAGGCATGGTCGGCGTAGCCGAGCAGCGCCGCCCGCTCGGCCCGCAGGCCCGTGATGCGCACGGCGAGCGCGGCATTGGGCTGTTCGCCGAAGCCGCGGCCGAGCGAGGCGGTCAATACGCGCTGCCGCACCTCCCGGTTGTCCAGCTCGGCCAGGATCGGCTGGTTCGAGACGTTCTGCAGGCTCAGTGCCCATTTGCCCGGGTAGCCCCGGGTTTCGGCGTTCTCGGCCGCCGCGGCCACGGCCGCGGACGTCAGCCCGGCCAGCTCGGCCTCGGCGTCGAGCAGCACGGCGGCCGCGTTCATCGCCGCCAGATTGTTCTGACCGAACTGCGTTGCCGCCGCGGCCAATTCGGCGTTGAGCTCGCGCAGGCGAGCCTGCCCGGCCGGGTCGAGCCAGGCGCCCGCGCGGACGAATCGGGTGCGGTGCTCCTCCAGCAGCCGCAGATCCTCCTCCGCCAGCCCGAGCTCGTCCCGCTGCTCGTAGAGCGCTTCGACGCGAGCGAACAGCTCCGCGTTCAGCAGGATGGCGTCCCGGTGGGCCGCCAGCTGCGGGGAGATCTGCGCCTCGATCAGGTCGGTGCCCGGGCCGGAATCCGAGCCCGCGACATTGAAGAAGACGTTCGACACGCGGGTCAGCATCGTCCCCGAACGTTCCAGCGCCACCAGGGTATTCGCGAAGGTCGGCGCCTCGGCGGTGGTGGTGATGGCGGCGACCTCGGCCAGCTGCTCGCTCATCCCGCGCGCGAAGGCGGGCAGGTAGTGCTCCTCGCGGATATCCGCGAACGGCGGCAGCTGGTAGGGGAGCGGGCTGGGCTCGAAGAAGGGGTTGCTGGTCACCTTTCGCACTCTATGCCCGAATCCGCCCGGCACGGGCGGACCCGGAATCGGGTCTCGCTTGGGTAAAGGTGGCTAGCAAATAACTGCCATCGCCGAAATGGGTGGTTGCATGTGCGCATGACTCCGAGTGGAGACCTGCCCACCCTGATCGACGGATTGCAGCCCGAGCTGACCGAACTGCTGAAACAGCTGGTCGAGATTCCCTCGATCGCCTTCCCCGGCTATCCGCCCGAGAATGTGAAGCGGGCGCACGACTTCATTGCCGAAGAGTTGCGAAAGTCCGGGGTTGACGACATTCGGGTGCTGGATCTGCCGGACACCTCCCCGGTCGTCTACGGGCACATTCCGGCGCCGCCCGGTGCGCCGACAG
The DNA here is from genome assembly GCF_040654295.1 of Nocardia sp. NPDC050712. Lineage (NCBI taxonomy): Bacteria > Bacillati > Actinomycetota > Actinomycetes > Mycobacteriales > Nocardiaceae > Nocardia > Nocardia sp. NPDC050712. Next base: position 822,874 of record NZ_JBFAHT010000004.1, on the reverse strand, counting down.
TGCTGCTCTACGGGCACTACGACGTTCAGCCTGCCGGAGACGAATCGCTCTGGCACACCCCGCCGTTCACGGCCACCGAGCGGGACGGCGCGATCTACGGCCGCGGCGCGGCCGACTGCAAGGCCAACGTGATCGCCCACCTCGGCGCGCTGCGGGCGCACGGCGGTAAGCCGCCGTGCGGCATCACCATCGTCATCGAGGGCCAGGAGGAGTACGGCTCGGTCCTGGACGACTATCCGGTCCAGCATCCCGAGTTGTTCCAGGCCGACGCCCTGCTGGTCTGCGACGCCGGCAACATTCGCGCGGGCACACCGACCCTGACCACCGCGCTGCGCGGGGTCGCCGATGTCTTCGTCGAGGTCCGCACGCTCGCCGCCCCGGTGCACTCCGGCCAGTTCGGCGGCGCGGCGCCGGATGCGCTGCTGGCGCTGCTCGCCGCGCTGGCCACCCTGCACGACGCCGACGGCAATGTCGCGGTCCAGGGCCTGCGGCGCGACACGTGGACGGGCGCGGACTTCACTCCGAGCGAATTCGCCGACATCACCGGCATGGCCTCGGGCATGCCGCTGCTCGGCACCGGCCCGATCGGCGAGCGCATCTGGTACGGGCCCGCGATCACCGTCATCGGGCTGGACGCGCCGCCGACCGCCACCGCCGCCTCGGCCGTGGTGCCCTACGCCAAGGCCGCGCTGAACGTGCGCGTGCACCCGGACCAGAACCCGACCGAGGGCCAGCAGGCCGTCATCGAGCATCTGGAACGGGTGCGGCCCTACGGCATCGAACTGAAGGTCACCGGCGGCGAGGTCGGCGCCGGATTCTCCGCGCGCACCAGCGGGCCCGCCTACGCCGCCATGCGCGACGCGATGGGGCGGGCCTGGGGCGCGGCGGTCGTCGATTCCGCCATGGGCGGTTCCATCCCGCTCACCAACGCGCTGGCCGCGGCCAACCCGGACGCCGAGATCCTGCTGCTCGGCGCCGAGGACGCCAAGTGCAACCTGCACGGCTACAACGAGCGTGTCCTGCTCGGCGAGCTGCGCAATGTCGCGCTGGCCGAGGCCGAGTTCTTCCAGCTCTTCGCAGACAGGACACGCAAATGACCGAGCCGTTGACCGCAGCGCCCGAGCACAAGAAGCGTTCCTTCCCCTCGACGTACACGATTCTGGCGGGCGTCACCGTCGCGGTCTGGTTGCTGGCGTTCATCATTCCCGCGGGCGCCTACGACGTCGACGACAAGGGCCGCACCGTCGCGGGCAGCTATCACCGGGTCGAGGACACCAAGAGTTTCGGCGGACGGCTGCGCGATCTGTTCCTCGCGCCGGTCAACGGGCTCTACGGCATCCAGGACGGCACGACCGGTCAGGTCGGGCCCGATCTGACCGGCGAACTCTACGGCGCGGCCGCGGTGTTCCTGTTCGTGCTGGCCGTCGGCGCGTTCATCACCGTCGCCTTCGCCACCGGTGCCCTGGATCGCGGCATCGGCCGGCTCGCCTACCGCCTGCGCAACCGGTCCCTGCTGCTCATCGTCGGCATCATGGTGGTCTTCTCGATCGCGGGCACCGTCGAGGGCTTCGCCGAGGAGACCCTGGGCTTCTACGCGCTGCTGGTGCCGTTGACCCTGGCCCTGGGCTACGACCGGATGACCGCGGTCGGCATGATCATCTGCGGCGCCGGCGTCGGCGTGCTGTGCTCGACGGTGAACCCGTTCGCCACCGGCACCGCGTCCTCGGCGGCCGGGATACCGCTCGGGCAGGGCATCGTGCTGCGCTTGGCCATGCTGGTGGTGCTCACCGCCGCCACCATCGCCTACGTGCTCTGGTACGCGCGCCGGGTCAAGGCCGCCCCGGACCGGTCCTGGTCGGGCTGGCTGCCCGGCGATCAGGACGTGCAAGCCGAAGACCACGAACCGGAGGCGATGACCGGGCGCCAGCGCGCGGTGCTGTGGCTGGTCGCCTTCACCTTCGCCTTCATGATCTTCGCGATCATCCCGTGGGCCGAGGTGATCAACGGGCCGGACGCGACATCCTTCCCCTGGCAGCTGGATTGGTTCTTCCCCGAGCTCACCGCCTGGTTCCTGGTCGGCGCGGCCGTGATCGGCCTGGTCGGTGGCCTGGGCGAGACCCGGATGACCGAGGCCATCGGCAAGGGCTTCGGCGACTTCGTCGGCGCGGGCATCGTGATCGTGCTGGCCCGCGGCGTCACCGTCATCATGAACAACACCCAGATCACCAGCACGGTGCTGCACGCGCTGGAGGGCGTGGTGCGCGGCACCTCCTCGGCGGTCTTCGCCATCGCGGTCTATCTGGTGAATATCCCGCTGGCACTGCTGATCCCGTCCACCTCGGGGCACGCCACGCTGGCGATGCCGATCATGGCGCCGCTCGCGGATTTCGCGAATGTGCCGCGCTCCCTGGTGGTTACGGCCTGGCAGTCCGCCTCCGGGTGGGCGAACCTGGTCACGCCCACCACCGCGGTGGTCACCGGCGGTCTGGCGCTGGCCAAGGTCCGCTACGACCGCTACGTCAAGTTCGTCGCGCCGCTACTGGGCATCCTGTTCGTGCTGACGTGCGCCTTCCTCGCGCTCGGGGCGCTGTTCGGCTAGCGGGCCGTGCACCAGCACCGGCACGTCGTCTTCCCACGGCTGGCGGGTCACCATGTCCGCGATGCGCACCTCGCCGCGCTCGAACTCGCCGGTGGCGGCGTCGACCAGGCGGTACTGCTGGGTCTGCCGGTGGATGGGCTGGGCGTCGAGCAGCACGACCCGAACTTCGCCGGGTTCGAAGTGACAGCGCCGCTGCATGGCGGCGATGAGCTGCTCGTTGTGCATGTGACCGTCGCCGAAGTTCCAGCCGACGGCGGTGCTGCACAGGCGCTCGCCGTCGGTGATGACGTAGTCGCTCTCGCGGCCGTCGGCCATGGCGCGGTGCACCAGGGTGAACAGGGCGCGGCCGTGGGTGTTCATGGCGCGGAAGGCATATCCCATGAACATCGGGATCTCCATGCGATCTTTGCCGTAGAAGCGTTCCAGCTGGGCCTGCGGCATGCTCGCGATGGCCACGATGCCCTGCTCGATCTTCGCGGCCGCCGAGGGCTTGACGCACCACATGGTGGTGTCCCAGTTGCCCGCGTAGTAGCGCATGCCGGGCAGGAAGGAGATCTTGCGCGGGAACATGTTTCCGGCGATCACGATGCCCGCGATCACCACGAACAGCAGCGCCACCGGCAGCGGGTTCGCCAGCTCGCCCAGGCCCAGATCGGCATGCGCGACAAACAAACTCAGCAGGCCGAAGATCATGAAGACGTTCCACTCCAGCGGCACGCCCATCGGGATGGCGGTGAGGATGATCAGGTGGAACAGCACCAGCGCGGCCGCGGCGAGCGCGGTGGGCCACCCGCCGGAGCTGAACAGCAGCACCAGCGGCGCCAGCATCTCCACGGCGGTGCCGCCGTGTGCGACGAGCCGGGACCAGCGGCCCGGGCGCAGGTCGTCCGGGAAGTTCTCGAAGAAGCTGCGCTTCAACGGCTTCCACCGCACAACCGGCGAGTTCGACATCATCGTCGACACCACGAACGGGAAATGCTTGTTCAGCTTCGAGGTCGCCGCGCCCATCCAGATCACCACGAAGACCAGCTTCGCGGCGACGACGAGGTCGGCCCCGAACAGGAACGCGACCGTCAGCGTGGCGTAGACCTCCCCGCGCGCGGCCAGGAAGATCACCTTGTCGCGCAGGCCGAGTACCGCGAGTAGGCCGAGGACGACCGCGACCGGCGCGACCGGCAGCAGCCCCACCGTCGTGTCCAGCTCCGGCACCGGGCCGGTGCCGTCCAGGAACAGCGTCGCCGCGGTCGTCACCAGCAATGCCGCGTACAGCACCGCGTCCACGGGCGTGCGGGTGTCCCCCTTGGTCAGCGGCACCCGGACCGGCCACGGTGGCAGCCGAATCGTGCCGGGGCGCAACCAATACAGCACCGAACCCATCGGCGGGAAGAACCGGTTGTTCAGCGGCCCGAAGCCGCAGCCGAGCCCGAGCACCTCGAACAGCAGCGTGTACAGCACCACCTTCTGGAAGACGATCGGCTCCGACCACCAGTCTCCGACCGCGGTGAACCCGTCGATTCCCTTGGTGGACAGGACGATCAGCCACGCGCCGAGCACATAGAGCAGAATCTTGCCGACATAGAACAGGTGCAGCGCCACCGGCGAGCCGAAACCCACCTCGGCCCAGTGCCGCGCCATCGGCCGGATCCGTTCGCCGCGCGTGCCTTTGCGCCACTCCGTCAGGTCGACCTCCGGCAGTTCGGGCTGAAGAAACCCCATCGCGCACGCTCCGATCCCACGTTCCCCGGGCGCACACGGTCCCGAGTTTTCGACACCGTGGCAGCCGTGCCGGCGGGTGTCAACGGCGAGTCCTGCACGGTGAGACCACATCTTGCGCCGTGCGCGGCAAGGTGCGGATACGCTGACGCGATCGCGGAGGAGATCGGAGTGAGCCGGTGGGCAACGTACTGATCAAAGGGCAGAACGGGGCGCTGGCGGCGGCCCGGGTGGTGGTCGCGTTCCAGGCGCGGGCCGCCACCGATCTGTCGGCGCTGCTGGTGACGGCGGCGGGCAAGGTGCGCTCCGACGCGGACTTCGTGTTCTTCAATCAGCCCACCGCGCCGGGCGTCGAGTTGCGGGGTGCGGCGCTCACGGTGGCGCTCGCCGACGTGCCGCCCGAGATCGACCAGCTGCGTGCGGTTCTCACCCTGGCCGACACGAACGCCACGTTCGGGGCGGGCGCGGCGCCGGTCGTCACCGTCGCCGACGACAGCGGAAATGTGCTGTACGAGTATCGGATCGAAGGTCTCGGCAGCGAGTCGGTGCTGATCGCGCTCGAGCTCTACCGGCGCGGCGCCGAGTGGAAGGTGCGGGCGGTCGGTCAGGGGTATGCCGGCGGATTCGCCGACCTCGTCACCGATCACGGTGTCAGCGTCGACGACGCGCCGGAACCGGCCGCGCTCGAAATCCGCACGGTGCCGGGCGAAGCCGAGCTCTCGCTGGTGAAGCGGGAGCGGCTCGATCTGCGCAAGCGCGCCGTGGCCGAGGTGCTGCACAGCCGCGGCTCCCTGGGCGAACGCGCGCGGGTCGTGCTGGTGATCGACAAGACCGGCAGCATCGCCAAGCAGTACAACACCAAGGTCGTGCACCGGGTGGTCGACCGGATCCTGCCGATCGCCACCCAGCTCGACGACGACGGCACCCTGGAGGCGTACCTCTACGCGCTGAAATTCGTCAAGCTGCCCGACATCACCGTGGCCGACGGTGAGCAGTGGTCCCAGACCTATCTGCACCTGACCGGCACCCACGCGGGCATCGAATACGACCCACTCGGCCTGCGCAACGACGAACTGCCGATCATGCGCGCCCTGATCGATACCTTGCGGCCGGGCACCGCGCCGACCCTGGTGCTGTTCTTCACCGACGGCGGGTTCAAGCAGAAGCCCCAGATCACCGAGCTGATGCGCGAAGCGTCCCGGCTGCCGGCGTTCTGGCAGTTCGTCGGCCTGGGCAAGGCGAATTACGGCGTGCTGCGCAACCTCGACGAGATGGACGGCCGGGTCGTCGACAACGCGGGCTTCTTCACCGCCGACGACATCGATCGGATGGACGACGCCGAGCTCTATCAGCGGTTGCTCGGCGAGTTCGCCGACTGGTTGCACGCGGCGCGGTCGGCGGGCATCGTCGCCACGCGCTGAGGTAGCGCCCCGCCTGCCCGGGGTCTGATCCCCGCCGATTTCACCGGAAGCTGAGCGGCGACCGGGCTGGGAAACCGGGGATCGGTGCCGTTCGGGCCGGTCTGTTCGTAACACCGGGACTTGTAAGTTAGGTTAACCGAACTTATCATTCAGGCGTATGAAGGTTTGGTTGCTCCGCTTACGGCGTGTCCCCTTGCGTGCGCTCGTGCTGACCGTCGCGGTGTGCGCCACACTCACCGCCTGTGGCGGCAGCGGCGCCGCACGAGACGGAAAGCCGGTGGTGCTGACCACCTTCACCGTGCTGGCCGATATCGCCCGCAATGTCGCCGGCACCCATCTGACGGTGGAGTCGATCACCAAGGTGGGCGCCGAGATCCACGGGTACGAGCCGACGCCCGGCGATATCCGCACCGCGTCCAAGGCCGATCTGATCCTGGACAACGGCTTGAATCTGGAGGCCTGGTTCGCCCAGTTCGTGGGCGACGCCGAGGTCGAGCACGTGGTGGTCAGCGACGGCATCACCCCGATCGCGATCGGCGAGGACGCCTACCGGGGCAAGCCCAATCCGCACGCCTGGATGTCGCCGCTGAACGTGCAGATCTACGTGGACAACATGGTGCGCGCGTTCGAGCGGCTCGATCCGGCGCACGCCGCCGACTTCCGCGCCAACGGCGCCGCCTACAAGGCCGAATTGCAGCGCGTACACACCGATCTCACCAGCACGCTGTCCGCGCTGCCGCCCAACGAGCGGGCGCTGGTCACCTGCGAGGGCGCGTTCTCCTACCTGGCGCGCGACGCCGGGCTCACCGAGAAGTACATCTGGGCGGTCAACGCCGAGCAGCAGGCGACCCCGCAGCAGATCGCCTCGGTCATCGAATTCGTCCGGGGCAACGCGGTGCCCGCGGTGTTCTGCGAGTCCACCGTCTCCGACGCCCCGATGCAGCGGGTGGTCGAGGCCACCGGGGCCCGCTTCGGCGGCACGCTCTACGTCGATTCGCTGTCCGAGGCGAACGGCCCGGTACCCACCTATCTGGAACTGCTGCGCCACGACGCCGACACGATCAGCGCCGCACTGACGGGGAGAAAACCATGAGCCTGGCCATCGAAGTCGACGCCGTCACCGTGCACTACGGGGAGGTGCTCGCGCTGGAGGACGTCTCGATCTCCCTGCCCTACGGGCGGATCTGCGGGCTGGTCGGGATGAACGGATCCGGCAAGTCGACGCTGTTCAAAACCATTATGGGCCTGGCGAATCCGGATCACGGGGCGGTGCGCATCGACGGCGGTTCGCACGCGACGGCCCGCCGCGCGGGCAAGCTCGGCTATGTCCCGCAGAGCGAGGACGTCGACTGGAGCTTCCCGCTCTCGGTGCACGACGTCGTGATGACCGGGCGCTACGGGCACATGGGTTTCACCCGCCGTCCCCGTCGTGCCGACCGCGCGGCCGTCGCGCAGGCGCTGGCCCGGGTGGAGCTCACCGAGTTGGCGCACCGGCAGATCGGGCAGCTCTCGGGCGGGCAGCGCAAGCGCGCGTTCGTCGCCCGCGGCCTGGCCCAGGGCGCCACCATCCTGCTGCTCGACGAGCCGTTCGCCGGCGTCGACAAACGCTCCGAGGCCACCATCACCGGAGTGCTGCGTGAGCTGGCCGCCGCCGGTGCGGCCGTGCTGATCTCGACCCACGATCTGCATTCCCTGCCGAGCCTGGCCGACGACGCGATCCTGCTGATGCGCAGCGTGCTCGCGCACGGTGATCCGCGCGAGGTGCTGCAACCGGCGAATCTGGCGCGCGCCTTCGGGATCGACGTGCTCGACCGCGACACCGACGAGCTCCCGAAGGCCGGATGACCATGAGCCTCACCGAATTCCTGATCGAGCCGCTGGACTACGACTTCATGGTCCGGGCCCTGATCACCTGTGTGATCACCGCCGTGGTGTGCGCGGTGCTGTCCTGCTGGCTGGTGCTGATCGGCTGGTCCCTGATGGGTGACGCGGTGTCGCACGCGGTGCTGCCCGGGGTCGTCCTGGCCTACATCGTGGGTGCGCCGTTCGCGGTCGGCGCGGTCGTCTTCGGGTTCCTCGCCGTGGCCCTGATCGGTGTCGTGCGCAGCACCAGCCGGGTGAAGGAGGACGCCGCAATCGGCATCGTGTTCACCACGTTGTTCGCCTTCGGGCTGGTCCTGGTCTCGGTCACCCCCAGCCAGACCGACCTCAACCACATCATCTTCGGCAATCTGCTCGGCGTCAGCCGGGGTGAACTGCTCCAGGTCGCCGTCCTCGCCGTAATCGTCTTGGCCGCACTGGTTCTCAAACGCCGCGACTTCACGCTCTACGCGTTCGATCCCACCCACGCGCACGCCCTCGGCCTGCGCCCGCGCATCCTGGGCGCGGCGCTGCTCGCCCTGCTGGCGCTCACCGCGGTGCTGGCCTTGCAGGCCGTCGGCGTCATCCTGGTGGTGGCGATGCTGATCATCCCGGGTGCGACCGCCTACCTGCTCACCGATCGCTTCGGGCGGATGCTGCTGATCGCCCCGACGGTCTCGGCCACCTGCTCGGTGCTCGGCCTGTACCTGAGCTATCACCTCGACACCGCGCCGGGCGCGATGGTGGTGCTCGTACAAGGCGCCGTCTTCACCCTGGTCTACCTGTTCGCCCCGCGGCAGGGCGTAATCGGCAAGCGCCTCACCGCGTCGCGCCGGCGAACCGCGCTGCCGGTCAAGGCCTGAGCCGCACGCCCGACCGTCCGAGCGGGATCGCGCGACATGGCCGGCGCGGGAGCCGAAGTCCACCGGCTGCCGCGGCGCATCCTGGACACTGGGAGGCGTGGCGAATGATCGGACTCAGTTGATCGTGGTCGACGCGGCGAATGTCGTCGGCTCCAAACCCGACGGCTGGTGGCGTGATCGGGCCGGCGCGGCCCGCCGCCTGCTGCTGAAAATCGCCACCTTGAACGAGCAGCCCGGTGACGTGGTGGTCGTGCTGGAGGGTGCCGCCAAGGCGGCGATCAGCAGTGACACGCCGGAATCCGATGTGCTGCGGGTGGTCTCGGCCGACGGCGAGGGCGACGACACGATCGTGCGGGTCGTGGCGAGTGCCCGCAAGGAAGACGGCAAGCGGTCGATCATCGTCGTCACCGCCGATCGCGGGCTACGCGACCGGGTCGAAGCGCTGGGCGCCGCCACGGTCGGCCCGCGCTGGCTCCTGGACCGCTTCGAACCCTAGGCCTCGCGGGCGGCGGCCACGAACGCGCGCATCCGCCCATGGTCCTTGACGCCCCGGCCGGCTTCGACCCCGCTGGAGACGTCCACGCCCCAGGGCCGCGCGGCCGCGATCGCGTCCGCGACGTTGTCGGGGGACAGGCCACCGGCCAGCAGCCACCTGCCGGTCGGGCGGCTGGTGTTCAGGGCGGCGAGGTCCCAGCGCTCGCCCGAGCCGGCCACCGGCGAATCGAGCAGCAGCCATTCCTCGCCGTAGGCGCCGGTCCGCACGTCGGTCTCGGCGGTCAGCGCGGTCGCGCGCAACAGCCGCAGCCCCGCCAGCTCCTCGAACGCCGCACGGGGGTAGGAACCGTGCAATTGCAACGCGTCGACCCCGGCCGCGCGCGCCAGCTCCCCGGCCGCGGCGGCCGGAATACCGTGCACCACCCCGACCGAAAGCACCTGCGGCGGCACCCCCTCCAGCAACCCCCGCACCGCCTCGACCGAAATCTGCCGGGGACTCGCGGTGAACACGAACCCCACCGCATCGGCCCCGGCCGCCACCGCCGTGGCCACATCCTCCTCGGTGCGCAGGCCGCACAGCTTCACGAACATGCCGGAAACCCTATGCCAGCGGTGCGCCCGCCCGCCGAAGGCCACCCGGAGCCGCCCGGCCGCGCTACCGGCCGCCCGGCCGCGCTACCGGCCGGCCGGCAGCGCCTCCGCGCCGGTGGTGAGCGTGGTGGGCACCAGCACGATGGCTTTCACCCCGCCGTAGTCGGATTCGGTGAGGCGCACAGTGACGTGGTGGCGGGCCGCGAGTTTGGCGACGACGAAGAGGCCGAGGCGGGCGTCGCCGGACAGCGCGGCGACGCTGAAGTCGGGCGGATTCGCCAGCAGCGCGTTGCGCGCGGCGAGTTCGTCGCGCGACATCCCCAAGCCCTGGTCGGCGATTTCGATGGCGACGCCGCGGCCGACCGGCGTGCCGATGATCTCGACCCGGGAGTCCGGCGGCGAATAGGCGGTGGCGTTGTCGGCCAGCTCGGCCAGCAGGTGGATGACGTCGGCGACCGCACTGCCGGTGACGTGGGTGTCGGGCAGTCTGCCGACCTGAATCCTGGTGTAGTCCAGGCTTTCCGCGACCGCGCCGCGGATGACGTCGAACAGGGGGATCGGGTGGCGCCACTGCCGGCCCGGCTGCTCGCCGCCGAGGATGATCAGGTTCTCGGCGTTGCGGCGGGCGCGGGTGGCCAGGTGGTCGAGTTGGAAGAGCAGATCGAGGTAGGCGGGATCCTCCTCCGAGCGTTCGGCGCGATCCAGCAGGGCCAGCTGCCGGTGCACGACGACCTGCGATCGATTCGCGATATTGAGGAACACCGCGTTCACGCCCTCGCGGGTCTTGGATTCGGCGACCGCGGCCGAAACTGCCGCCAGGTGCGCGCGGTTGAACGCGTTGGCGACCTGGCCGACCTCGTCGGAGCCGTAATCCAGTTCGGCCAGTTGGCCTTTCGAATCGATATCGCCGCCGAGGGACAACCGCCGGATGGTGTCGGGCAACCGCTCGTCGGCGAGTTCGAGGGTGTCGCTGCGCAGCCGTCGCATCCGGGCGACGAACCGGTTGGCCAGCAGCAGGGCGGCGAGAAACGCCAGCACGGCGAGCGAAAGGATGCCGGCGCCGCCGAGGTAGGAATTGATCAGCACTCGATCACCGTGTGCCGCGGCGATGTGGTGGCTGTCGGCGGACTGGTCCCGCCACAGCTGCATCAGGTCCTTGCGCACCGTGCCGGCCGCCTGCTGCCACTCGACGATATTCAGCGGCAGCTGCACGGCCGAACTTCTTGTGCGTGAGCCGGTTTCGTTCTCCGCCGAGTACGGCCCGCGCTCGATGATCGCGTTCTCCATGGCAAGCAGCCGCTGCCAGTCGGCGCCCGTGGTGATCGCCTGCAATTGTTCGAGCCGCTTTCCTTGCAGCGTCGCACCGGCGTAGGCGAGTTCGCCGCGCCCGTCGCCGATGTAGCTGCCCAGCTCGGTGAGCAACTCCGGCGAGACCTCTTCGGTCAGCACCGCGACCGATCCGAGACTGCTTGTCCGCGAGACGGATTCGGCGGCCCGCAGCACATGCACCGCTTTGTACAGCTCGACTGCGACCCGGGCCTCCGGCGCGACCTCGGCCACCTGCAGCGACGCGCTGGTGACGGTGTGCACGATCTGGCTGAACGCCGTGAAGACCTGCTGCGCCGGGACGGCCCGGGCGTCGATGCCGCCGCGCAGCTGGGGCAGCTTCTTGTACAGCGTGCGGTAACCCTCGATCGGGGCGGTGAGGTCGGGCCGGAGTTCCTGCATGGTGGCGCTCGTAGAGACCAGTGCGGCCAGCGCCCCGTCCAACTGGTTGCGGGCGGCGGGCAGCGCCGCGTCGGCGGTGCCTTCGCCGGCCAGATACAGCAGCGAGACGCGCCGCTCCTCCTGGAAGGCCTCGATCAGCTCGATGGCGGGTGCGATTGCGACAGTGGACAGTTCGGCGAAGCGGTTGGCTTCGCGCCCGTCCTGGATCAGATAGACCGAGCCGCCGATCCCGGCGCCGAGCAGCGCGATACTCGGGATCAGCACGATGGCCAGCAGCCGGGCTCGCACGCCGCCCAGGCGCCGGATCCGGGACAGCGAAATACGGGGAAAACTAGTGCCGCTCACCGAAGACTTGCCTACTTCCGGGCACCGCTGCCCCCTGACCACTGGGTGCACGGAAACCTAATGGTTGACGTATCTCTACGCAAGCACTTGCTTGGGATCTGAAATCCGCTGTGCGCCACCGCAAATGCCCAGCTAGAGCGAACCTCAGTTAACTTCGTCCGCGCGTCGCTGGTATGGCCGCTATCGGCGGCTCGGTGCGCCGGGAGTCGCTATCGCTCCGCGAACTTCGGTTGCTGAAGGTCTGCTGACTGGCGAGTGCCCGCCCGGCGTGGCCCCCAGAATATGGGCATTCGTCTGTGCTCTACTCGACTCGCAAGTCCTATTGCTGATCAATTGCTGTCCATTGCAGGCTTCCACGGCGGCGGCCTTTCCACGGGTGCGCCGATTGAAAGGGTGATGGGGATGGGCCAGACACGGCGGTGCGGCACGGCGATCGGGACGGGCGCCCGATGATGCGGGAGGCTCCCGGCCCGGGCGAGACCGGCGAACTGCTGCTGCGTTCGGCGCGCTACTTCCGGCCGGGCAAACCCGCGGCGGACCTGCACAGCGAACAGATCGTCGGCGGGCGCGAGGGCGATGTGTTCTATCGCGACCGCTGGAGCCACGACAAGATCGTCTACTCCACCCACGGCGTGAACTGCACCGGCTCCTGCCGCTGGAAGGTCTACGTCAAGGACGGCATCATCACCTGGGAGACCCAGGCCACCGACTATCCGTCGGTCGGGCCGGATCGCCCCGAGTACGAGCCGCGCGGTTGCCCGCGCGGCGCGTCGTTCTCCTGGTACACCTACTCGCCGACCCGGGTCCGCTATCCGTATGTGCGCGGTGTCCTGCTGGAGATGTATCGCGAGGCGCGCGGCCGCCTCGGCGATCCGGTCCGCGCCTGGGCCGACATCCAGGCCGACCCGGAACGCCGGCGCCGCTACCAGCAGGCCCGCGGCAAGGGCGGGCTGGTGCGCGCCACCTGGGACGAGGCGATCGAGATCGCCGCGGCCGCACACGTGCACGCGATCAAGAACTACGGCCCGGACCGCGTCGCCGGCTTCTCGCCGATCCCCGCGATGTCGATGGTCTCGCACGCGGCGGGCGCGCGGTTCATGGGTCTGATCGGCGCGCCCATGCTGTCGTTCTACGACTGGTACGCCGACCTCCCGGTCGCCTCGCCGCAGGTCTTCGGCGACCAGACCGACGTACCCGAGTCCGGCGACTGGTGGGACGCCGCGTATCTGATCATGTGGGGCTCCAACGTGCCGGTGACCCGCACGCCGGACGCGCACTGGATGGCCGAGGCCCGCTACCGCGGCCAGAAGGTCGTCGTGGTCGCCCCCGATTACGCGGACAACGCGAAGTTCGCCGACGAGTGGCTGCACCCGCATCCGGGCACCGACGGCGCATTGGCGATGGCGATGGGCCACGTGGTGCTCAAGGAGTGCTTCGTCGATCGCGAGGTCCCGTTCTTCGGCGACTATGTGCGGCAGTTCACCGACCTGCCGTTCCTGGTGACGCTGGTCGAACGCGACGGCGCCTACGTGCCGGACAAATTCGTGCGCGCCGCCGACCTGGGTGACACCGGTGAGGGCGCGCAGTGGAAGACGGTGCTGCTGGACGAGACCAGCGGTCAGCCCGTGGTGCCGAACGGTTCGCTGGGCTTCCGCTGGACCGAAACCGGCGCGGGCCGTTGGAATCTGGACCTCGAGCAGGTCCGGCCGCTGCTCTCGCTGGCCGGGCGCGGCAGCGGGGTGGAGGTGCTGCTGCCCCGCTTCGACACCGAGGGCGGCGAGCACGGGCAGGGCCGCGGCGAGACGATCCGGCGGGGTGTCCCGGCCCAGCGCCTGAGCGCGGACGGGCCGCTGGTGACCACGGTCTTCGACCTGCTGCTGGCCCAATACGGCGTGGCCCGAACGGGATTGCCCGGTGCCTGGCCCAGCGGCTACGACGACCCCGGCACGCCGGGCACGCCCGCGTGGGCCGAGCAGATCACCTCGGTGCCCGCGGCGCGCGCGATCAAGATCGCGCGCGAGTTCGCGAGCGTCGCCGAGGAATCCAAGGGCCGCTGCATGATTCTCATGGGCGCGGGCACCAATCACTGGTTCCACTCCGAGACGATCTACCGCTCGTTCCTGTCGCTGCTGCTGCTCACCGGCTGTCAGGGGCGCAACGGCGGTGGCTGGGCGCACTACGTCGGCCAGGAGAAGTGCCGCCCGGTGACCGGCTGGGCGACTTTGGCCTCGGCCAACGACTGGTCCCGGCCGCCGCGTCAAATGATCGGCACCGCTTGGTTCTTCCTCAATACCGACCAGTGGCGCTACGACCAGTTCACCGCCGACGTCATGTCCTCGCCGCTGGGCACCGGCCGGTTCGCGGGGATGACCGGCGCCGACGTCCTGGCCCAGTCCGCGCGCATGGGCTGGATGCCGTCGTATCCGACCTTCAACCGCAACCCCCTGGATCTGGCCGACGAGGCGCAGGCCGCGGGCATGGCGCCCGCCGACTATGTCGTCGACGAATTGCGCAGTGGGCGGCTCAATTTCGCGAACGAGGATCCGGACGCGCCGGAGAACTGGCCGCGCGTGCTCACGCTGTGGCGCTCGAACCTGCTCGGCTCCTCGGCCAAGGGCGCGGAGTACTTCAGCAAGCACCTGCTGGGCACGCACCACTCGCTGCGCGCCGAACCCGCGGCCCCGGAGTCGCGGCCCCGGGATGTGGTGTGGCACGAGGACGCTCCGGAGGGCAAGCTCGATCTGCTGCTCACCCTGGACTTCCGGATGACTTCCTCGACCATGCTCTCGGATGTGGTGCTGCCCGCCGCGACCTGGTACGAGAAGCACGATCTGTCCTCCACCGACATGCACCCCTACGTGCACTCGTTCGCCCCGGCGGTGGACCCGCCGTGGCAGGCCCGCACCGACTTCGACGCCTTCTACGATCTGGCCGCGCGGTTGAGCGAACTGGCCGTGGGACACCTGGACACCCGCCACGACGTGGTGGCCACCGCGCTCCAGCACGACACCGTCGGGGAGACCGCGCAACCCGGCGGCGTGGCGCTGGATTGGCGTGCGGGCGAATGCGAGCCGATCCCCGGACAGACCATGCCCGGGCTCGCGGTGGTGGAACGCGACTACACCGCCATCGCGACGAAGTTCGCCGCGCTGGGCCCCCTGGCCGACAAGCTCGGCCTGCCCGCCAAGGGCATCATGCTGCGCCCCGACGCGGAGATCGACTACCTGCGCGGCATCAACGGCGTGGTGGCCTCGGGCATCGCCGCCGGCCGCCCCGCGCTGGACACCGCGATCAAGGCCGCCAACACCATTCTGGCGCTGTCCGGAACGACCAACGGGCGCTTGGCGGTGCAAGGCTTCGAGACACTGGAGAAGCGCACCGGCCAGCCGATGGCGCACTTGGCCACCGAGAAGGAGGGCCTGTGCATCACCTATGCCGACACCCAGGCCGCGCCGGTGCCGGTCATCACCTCGCCGGAGTGGTCCGGCAGTGAATCCGGCGGGCGGCGGTACGCGCCGTTCACGCTGAACACCGAGCACCTCAAGCCGTTCCACACCCTCACCGGGCGGCTGCACTTCTTCCTCGACCACGACTGGATGCACGAGCTGGGCGAGGCGCTGCCGGTCTACCGGCCGCCGCTGGACATGCGGCGGCTCTTCGGCGAACCCGCGCTCGGCCCGGACGGGCAGCACGAGGTGACGGTGCGTTATCTGACGCCGCACAACAAGTGGTCGATCCACTCCGAGTACCAGGACAACCTGTTCATGCTCTCGCTTTCCCGTGGCGGACAGGGGATCTGGATGTCGGTGGAGGACGCCGACTCGATCGGTGTCGCCGACAACGACTGGATCGAGGCGGTGAACCGCAACGGCGTGGTGGTCGCCCGCGCCATCGTGTCGCCGCGGATGCCGCGCGGCACGGTGTACATGCATCACGCCCAGGAACGCACGATCAACGTGCCCAAGTCCGAAACCAACGGCCGCCGTGGCGGTTTCCACAACTCGCTGACCCGGGTGCTGCTCAAGCCGACCCACCTGATCGGCGGCTACGCCCAATTGTCTTGGGCTTTCAACTATTTCGGTCCGACCGGCAACCAGCGTGACGAGATCACCGTGATCCGCCGCCGCTCCCAGGAGGTGACGTACTGATGCGCGTGATGGCACAGATCGCGATGGTGATGAATCTGGACAAGTGCATCGGCTGTCACACCTGCTCGGTGACCTGCAAGCAGACCTGGACCAACCGCTCCGGCATGGAGTACGCCTGGTTCAACAATGTGGAAACCCGGCCGGGCCTGGGCTATCCGCGCCGGTACGAGGACCAGGAGCAGTGGAAGGGCGGCTGGACGCTGACCCGGCGCGGCAAGCTGAAGCTCAAGCAGGGCTCGCGCGCCTGGAAGCTGGCGAGCATATTCTCCAACCCGGTGCTGCCGACCCTGCGGGACTACTACGAGCCCTGGACCTACGACTACCGCAACCTGACCGACGCGCCGCTGGGCGACGACTACCCGGTCGCCCCGCCGCGCTCGCTGGTCACCGGCAAGCCGATGGCCGTGGAGTGGTCCTCGAACTGGGACGACAACCTCGGCGGCGCGGCCGAGCACGGCCCCGAGGACCCGAACGTGATCAAGATGCGCGAGGAGGTGGGCGAGAAGATCCGGTTCACCTTCGAAGAGAGCTTCATGTTCTACCTGCCGCGCATCTGCGAGCACTGCCTCAATCCGGCCTGCGTCGCGGCCTGCCCGTCGGGCGCGATCTACAAGCGCGCCGAGGACGGCATCGTGCTGGTCGATCAGGACCAGTGCCGCGGCTGGCGCCAATGCGTCACCGCCTGCCCGTACAAGAAGATCTACTTCAACCACAAGACCGGCAAGGCCGAGAAGTGCACGTTCTGCTATCCGCGCGTGGAGGTCGGCCTGCCCACGGTGTGCTCGGAGACCTGCGTCGGGCGGCTGCGCTATCTCGGCGTCATGCTCTACGACGCCGACAAGATCACCGAGGCGGCCGCGACCAAAGACGAAAAGCAGCTCTACCAAGCGCAATTGGACTGCTTTCTGGATCCCGAGGATCCGCAGGTGCGCCGGGCGGCCGAGCGCGACGGCATCTCCCGGGAGTGGCTGGACGCGGCGCAACGGTCCCCGGTGCGCGCGCTGATCAGCACCTACAAGGTGGCGCTGCCGCTGCATCCGGAGTTCCGCACCATGCCGATGGTCTGGTACATCCCGCCGCTGTCCCCGGTGGTGGACGCGGTGTCCGGCAGCGGATTCGACGGCGAGGACGCCGGCAACCTGTTCGGCGCGATCGACGCCCTGCGCATCCCGCTGCAATACCTGGCCGAGCTGTTCACCGCCGGCGACACCGGCCCGGTGCGCGCCAGCCTGAACCGCCTGGCGGCCATGCGCTCCCACATGGCCGACATCAACCTCGGGCGCGAGGTCTCGGAGGACAAGGCCGCGGCCGTCGGCATGACCGCGGCCGAGATCGAGAAGATGTTCCATCTGCTCGCGATCGCGAAATACGAAGACCGCTACGTGATTCCGACCGCCGCCATGGCCGAGGCGCACAACCTGGAGGAGTCGGTGGTGAACAGCGGGTGCAGCCTCGACGTCGAGGGCGGGCCCGGCATGGCCGAGGACGGCGCGTTCGGCGCCGGGTCCGGGCGTAAATCGCTGCCCCTGGTCACCATCGAGAGCTTCCACGCGATGCGCAAACAGCAGACCGCCGACACCCCCGAGGAGCTGCACCAGTGACTCGGGTCCACGACGAGGCCGCGATCGTCTACCGGGTGGCCGCGGCCTGCCTGGCCTATCCGGATGCCGAATTCATCTCGGACATCCCGGAATTGGACGGCGCGCTGGCGTCGTCGAAACATGCTGCGGCGCGCAGTGTGCGTGAGTTCTTCGCTGCCACAGCGCAACTCGCGCCGGAGCAGCGCACCTCGGCCTACGTCGACACCTTCGATTTCACCAACCGGCACAGCCTGTACCTGACCTGGTGGACCGACGGTGACACCCGCAACCGCGGCACCGCGCTGGTGGGATTCAAAGACCGCTACCGGGCGCACGGGTTCGACTTCGACGACGCCGAGCTGCCCGACTTCCTGCCCGCCGTCCTCGAATTCAGCGCCCTGGCCCGCACCGACGCGCTGCTACTCGAGCATCGCCCGGCCCTGGAACTGCTGCGCCTGGCCCTGGGGGACCAGGGCAACGCCTACGCCGCCGTGCTGACCGGCGTGTGCGCGACGCTCCCCGGCGCCTCACCCAAGGACCGCGCGGCGGCGCGCGCCATGGCGCGCGGCGGGCCGCCGCGCGAGACCGTCGGCCTCGAGCCCTATGGACATCTCGGAATGCTTCCCCTGCTGACTGGAGACCAACGATGAGCATCTTCCTGTGGGGTGCGCTGCCGTACCTCGTCATCGGCCTGCTCGCCACCGGCCTGGCCTGGCGCTACCGCTACGACAAGTTCGGCTGGACCACCCGCTCCTCGGAACTGTACGAATCGCGGCTGCTGAACATCGCCTCGCCTATGTTCCACTACGGCATCCTGTTCGTCTTCCTCGGCCACCTGATGGGCCTGTTCATTCCGGCGTCGTGGACCGACGCCTTACATTTCGACGAGCACGCCTACCACCTGATGTCGCTGTTCGGCGGCACGGCGGCCGGGGTGCTGGCGATCCTCGGCATCGGCATGCTGGTCTATCGCCGCCGCACCAATACCGGTGTCTTCCAGGCCACCACCCGCAACGACAAGCTCATGTACGTGGTGCTGGTGGGGGCGATCTTCACCGGCCTGTACGCCAAGCTGAGCCACTCGAACATCCACGACGGCTACAACTATCGGGACACCATCGCGCCGTGGGCGCGCAGCATCTTCACGCTGCAACCCGAGGTCGACCTGATGGCCCAGGCGCCGCTGGCCTTCCACGTGCACGCGGTGATCGGCATGCTGCTGATCGCGCTGGTGCCCTTCACCCGGCTGGTGCACATGTTCAGCGCGCCGGTGCAGTACCTGTTCCGGCCCTACATCGTCTACCGCAGCCGCGACCCCCGCCAGCTGGCGGAGCGTCCGGCACGGCGCGGCTGGGAACGAATCGACTCCGGCCGATGACCGCCTCCCGGCCGCACCCGGACGCCACCGCGAACCCGGGCGCCATCGGGGCCAACGTCGTCTTCGTCGCGGCCGCCGCGGCGATGGGCGGCTTCCTGTTCGGTTACGACTCCTCGGTCATCAACGGCGCGGTGACCGGGATCCAGCACCACTTCGGGATCTCCTCGGCCACCATGGGATTCATCGTGGCCGCGGCGCTGCCGGGCGCGGCCGTCGGCGCCCTGGCCGCGGGCTGGCTGGCCGATCGCTTCGGCCGCACCCGCGTCATGCAACTCAGTGCGCTGCTGTTCGCGGTCAGCGGCGTGGGCAGCATGTTCGCCTTCGGGGATGTCGATCTGACGGTGTGGCGCTTCCTCGGCGGCATTGCCATCGGGCAGGCCTCGGTAGTGGCGCCGGCCTATATCGCCGAGGTGGCGCCGCCGAGTTATCGCGGGCGGCTCGCCTCGTTCCAGCAGCTCGCGATCGTGCTGGGTATCGCGTTCTCGGCGCTGGTCAACTATTTGATCGCGACCGCGGCGGGCGGGTCGAACGAGGCCGAGATCGGCGGTTTGGAGGCCTGGCGCTGGATGCTGGGCGCGGAGGTGGTGCCCGCGCTGGTCTACGGCGCGGTGGCCTTCCTCATCCCCGAATCGCCGCGCTACCTGATCGCGAACGGGCGCGAGGACGAGGCCCGCAAGGTGCTCGCGGAAGTGGAGAACGACGACCCCGCGCACCTCGACCAGCGCGTCGACGAGATTCGCAAGGCGATGGCCGGCGAGGTCCGCTCCGGGCCGCGGGACCTGCTCAGCCACGGCCGCGGCGTGCTGCTGCCGATCGTCTGGATCGGCATCGGAATCTCCGCGCTGCAGCAGTTCGTCGGGATCAACGTGATCTTCTACTACTCCTCGCTGCTCTGGCAGCAGGTCGGCATCGACACCTCCAATTCGCTGCTGGTGTCGATGATCTCCTCGGTCATCAATATCGTCGGCACGGTCATCGCGATGTCGCTGGTCGACAAGGTCGGCCGCAAACCGCTGCTGCTGGTCGGCTCGACGGGCATGGCGGTGACGCTGGGTCTGTGCGCGTGGATGTTCACCTATGTCGGTGGCACGCAGGACGATCCGTCCATGCCCAAGGTGCCCGGCACCGTGGCGCTGGTCTCGGCCAACCTCTATGTGCTCTTCTACGCGCTGTCCTGGGGCGTGGTGGTCTGGGTGCTGCTGGGGGAAATGTTCCCCAACCGCATTCGCGCCATCGCGCTGTCGGTGGCCGCGTGTGCCCAGTGGCTGGCCAACTGGCTGGTCACAGTCTCGTTCCCGTCGCTGTCGGAATGGAGTCTGGCCGGGGCGTACGGGCTGTACGCACTCGCCGCCCTCGTCTCCATTCCGTTCGTCCGCCGCCTGGTGCGCGAAACCAAGGGCCGCACACTGGAATCCATGGGTTGATCGCGGTCAGAGTTCGACCGCGACCTTGATGTCGTCGTGGCCGGGTGCGAAGGCGTCGAGCGCCCGGTCCAGCGGCAGGCGGCGGGTGATCAGACCGGCGAGCCAGTCCGGATCCGCGGCCGCGAGCGCCTCGGCCGCCTGCTGGTAGTGCCGCTTGTTGGCATTCACCGAGCCGAAGATCAGGTCGTTCTCCAGCACGATGTTGCGATTCGCGGCGCCGGCGTCGAAGGTGACCTCGCGGCCGACGGGCGAGACGCCGGTGAGACAGACGATCGCGGCGGCGGGGTTGTTCGTCACCGCGTCCACCGCGACCTGGGCCGAGCCGGTGGCCTCGATGATGATGCCGGGCTCGATCTTGCCGGACACCTCCGGTAGCGGGTCGCTGTGATAGGTGGCGCCCAGGGCCCGGGCCATCGCGGGCTGGATCCCGTCCTCGCCCAGCGCGAGCACGTGCACGTCGAGATCGCGTTGCTTGCCCAGCAGCGCGGCCAGCAGTCCGATCGGCCCGGCGCCGGTGACCAGCACGCGCTCGTGCCGATACCAGGCGCGCTGACTGACACGCTCGATCTGCTCCCAGACCTTGGCGACGACACTCGCCGGCTCCATCAGCACGCCCGTCAGTCCCAGTTCGGGATCGAGCCGTACCGCGTAGTCGGCCTCGACCCGCCACCGCTCCGAGGCGTAGCCATCGAGTTGCTTGATGCCGCGCTCGGTGTACTGGTCGTTGCGGCACATGTCGAATTCCTCGTGCGCGCACGCGCCGCAGGGGACCGGGTCGGGGCGGCGCACGATCCCGGCGACGAGGTCGCCCGCGGTGAATCCGCTGCCCTCGGGCGCGGTCAGCACCCGGCCCAGCGATTCGTGCCCGATGACCAAGCGCTCCTTGCCGGGTTCGGCCCAGCCGTAGTCGCCCGCGGCGATCTCCCGATCGGTGCCGCAGATGCCGACGGCAATCCCCTGTACGAGCAGGTCACCCGGCCCGGCCACCGGATCGGGCACCTCGGTGACGGCCAGTGAACCGGCCTGTTCGGGGATGATCGTGAGTGCGCGCATGCGACCTCGATTCCTCGCCGCGGCCGGGTGCCCGGCCCGCCGGTCCATGGGTTTGCCGTGCGGACGCTACAACTCCATCCTGCACACATCGGCGGGTGAGTTGTCAGGATTGCGGCAAACGATCCGGTCTCGGTCGTCCCAGTAAGGTCGGACGTGGGCACTCGACCGCGCAGTGCCGGTCATTCGAGGAGGATTCATGTCGAGCGCAGGACCCCGGCCCCGGATCGTGGTCGTGATGGGGGTGTCCGGGTCGGGCAAGTCGACGGTGGCGAGCACCCTGGCCACCGACCTCGCGTGGCCGATGCTCGAGGGCGATGAACTCCACCCGCCCGCCAATGTCGCGAAGATGGCGGCCGGGCACCCACTCACCGACGCGGACCGGTGGCCGTGGCTGGAGACGATCGCGCAGTGGATCGCCCGGCGCGTCGAAGACGGCGGGTCGGCCGTCATCGCCTGCTCGGCGTTGAAGGGCTCCTATCGCGACGTGCTGCGGCAGGGCGTGGCCGGGCATCCCGAGGCCACGCTGACCTTCATCTATCTGCGCGCGACCCACGAGGAACTGCGGCGCCGCGTCACCACGCGGCACCACAAGTACATGCCCGCCTCCCTGCTCGACTCCCAGCTCGCCACGCTCGAAGATCCGACCGGCGAGACGGATGTCGTCACCATCGACGTCGAGCGGCCGCCCCATGAGGTGGCCGCCGCGGCTCGCGCCGCGATCGGCTAGCGGATCAGCCGCGCGGCCGCGTCGGCGACCGGAGTGTCGCCGCCGGTGAGTTCGACGATGGCCCGGCTGAGGGCCGTTTCGTGCAGTGCGGCGGCCAGGAAAGCCGCCACGTCGTCGCGCGGCACCGTGCCGTACTCGATCGCCCAGCCCGCGGTGACGCGGCCGGTACCGGGCTCGTCGACCAGCGTGCCGGGCCGCACGATGACCCAGTCGAGATCGGTGCCGGTCAGATAGACATCGGCGGTCTTCTTCACTCGCATGTAGTGCTCGAAGCCCTCCGAGGGCGCGCGATCGCGACCGGCCTCCGGAAACACCGACACCAGGACGAAGCGGGAGACGCCGGCCCGCACGGCGGCGTCGGCCGCCTTCGCCAGGCCCTCGCCGTCGATCAGGGTGGTCTGATCCATGCCGGTGCCGTGGGCTCCGGCCGAGAACACCACCGCGTCGTGCCCGGCCATCTTCGCCGCCAGCTCCTCGACGGAATCCGCGATGAGGTCCGCGGGCAGGGGAGTGGCCCCGGCCGCGCGCACCGCCTCGGCCTGATCCGGCTTGCGGTACATCCCGGTGACCTCGTCCCCGCGCTCGGCGAGCAATCGAGTGAGCCTGCGGCCGACACCTCCGGCGGCACCGATCTGGAATACCTTCATAAAGGTTCACTCTAGGGAACTGGCTGGACAGTCCCCGGCATTGCCGCGATGATCGGCCGGTATCGCTGTTTCGATCTCGGGGTGAATTGATGTCGCTGTTGCGAAAATCCGCGCTGGCCATGGTAATTCCGGCGGCGGGGGCGTTGCTGGTCGCCGGGGCCGGGAACGCGCAGGCCGCCAACCTTTACGGCGCCATCGCGCGGGGTGGTTACGAGGCGCTCGGCACGTCCACGGACCATTCCTCGCAGGCCGCCGCCAATCAGGCGGCGCTGGACGCGTGCGGGAGCGGGTGCTGGGTCACGCTGGAGATCAAGAATTCCTGCGGCGCCGCCGCGCAGATGAATTCGCGTGGCCTGTGGGGCGTGCACCCCGTCTACTACTACGGCACCGGAGCCAATGCCGCCGACGCGGAGCGGATGGCGTTGTCCCAGGTACCGGAGAAAATGTGGTGGGGCGCCACGGTGATCCCGCTGGTCTGGGGCAGCTCCGTGATCGAGCAGGGTTTCATCCGGGACACCGTGTGCACCGCGAACGCGCGATGAGGGGACGTAGGGCGATGCTGGGAAAGTTGTTGCGGGTCATGGTGATTCCGGCGGCCGGGGCACTTGTTATGGCCGGGTCCGGGAGCGCGCAGGCGGCCGGTGACCTGTACGGCGCGATCGCCGTGACTGTCTTCCGGGTCGGCGCGGCCACCGATTATCCGACCCAGTACGGCGCGGACAATGCCGCTCTGGACAGTTGCGCGGATCCGGGCTGCCGCATCGTGGCGCGGATCCACAACGAATGCGGTGTGGTGCTCGAACGGGATTACCGGAGCCCCTTCGGCTCCGGTCCCATGTACTTCGCCGGTACCGGCCGCTCGATCGCCGAAGCCGAGCAGAATGCCCGGAAGCTGGCCGGCCCGGATACCGTCCTGCCGTTCTACGAGCTCACCCGGCCGCTGTTCGTCCTCGACGCCCTCTGCACCGCGAACGCCGGCTGAGCGGGGACCGGAATCACCCGGGCCACTGGTGAACTCGCGTCTGCGGGACCACCTGGGGCGCCTGGGTGGCGGGGTTCTGCGGGCGCTGGACCGGCGGCACATACTGCTGAGTCGGCGGTGCGGGCGCGATCGACTCGTGGGTCTCGGCCTGCGCTGCGGCCTCGGGCGGCGGCGGTGCGCTCGGAGCCGGTGTGGTTGTGGTGGAAGCCGGTTGCTCGGTGCTGACGGTGGTCGAGGTCGTCGTCTGATCGGCGGCGGGCTGGTCACGAGCGGTGAAGGCCACACCTGTCAGCACAGCGACACCGGCCAGCGCCAGCGCCGATAGCAGCGCGTACCGGCGGCGGCGGTTCAGCCTGGCGGCCGGATCGCCCGCACCGGCCCGCGGCGTCGGCGCTGGGGAAGGAGCGCTCGCGCCGACCTGTGGCGTGGGCGCGGCCGGAGGATCGCCCGCACCGGCCCGCGGCGTGGGCGCTGCGGGAGCAGCGCTTGCGCCTGCCTGTGTTGTGGGCGCCGCGGGAGGAGCGCTCGCGCGTGCCTGTGGCGTGAGCGCTGCCGGAGGATTGCCCGCGCCTGCCTGTGGCGTAAGCGCTGGGAGAGAAGTGCTCGCGCCTGCCTGTGGCGCGCGAATAACGGTGGGCACCAGCGCTTGATCGGGTGCCGGACTCGAAATCTGTACCGGCCGTGCCTTTTCCAGGTGCACCACAGGCACCTCGGGCGGCAGCGCGCGGGCCGCGGCCTCGGCGAGTTCGGTGCAGGTGGCGAATCGGTCCTGCGGCGATTTGGCCAGTGCGGTGGCGATCACCGCATCCAGTTCGGCCGGGAGTTCGGGCCGTTGCTCCCGCGGCGCGGGTGGTGGCGCGCTCAGGTGCGCGCCGATCACGGCCGCCTGGTCCTTGCGCGGGAAAGGTGTTTTGCCGGTGAGCAATTGGAACAGTGTGCAGCCCAGCGAGTAGATGTCGGCGCGGTGGTCGGCGGCCGCGTCGGTGAACCGCTCCGGTGCGGCGTAGGCGAAGGTGGCGGCGATGCCGGACAGGGTGACGGTGTCGTCGAGGGTGCGGGCGATCCCGAAGTCGGTGAGCACCGCCCGCTCGCCCTGCCCCGGGCTGTGCTCGATCAGCAGATTCGCGGGTTTCACATCCCGGTGCAGCACGCCCTGTGCGTGCGCGTAGTCCAGCGCGTGCGCGGCGCCGGTCAGCAACCGCACCGCCCGGGCCGGATCCAGCCCCGCGGGATGGGTGTCCAGCAGCACGGACGCATCACCGCCGTCGATGTAGCGCATCGTCAGCCACAGGTCCGGGTCATCGGCCGCGCTGCGGTCGTAGACCGCCACGATGTTGGGGTGATCGAGCCCGGCGGCCACCCGCGCCTCACGATCGAACGCCGCGCGCGTCTTGGGATCCGCGACAAAGGCATTGGCGAGCACCTTCAGCGCCACCTTGCGCCGCAATCGCGGATGCACGGCCAGGTAGACCGTCCCCATCCCACCGGCCCCGAGCTTCCGCTCGATCGTGAACCCGGCGAACCGGTCCCCGGGCTGCAAACTCACGACCACCCTCCCCGCCGAGCCTCGGACCGCCCACCCGAAATGTGCTGCGACCCTGAGACAATCTAGCCGAACCGCCCGACAGCGGCGCGAGCTGCGGTGGTCGTCAGACGCCGAGCAGTTCGTGCAGCGGGAGGGTGCGGGCCCAGGCCCGGGCCAGGTCTTTGGGCCGGATTTCGGTGGAGGCGTCGTGGCGGGCGTGCTCGCCGAATTGGGTGGCGCCGCGAGCGGTGAGTTCTTCGGCGGCGATCTCGCCACCGCGGTTGAAGGTGTCGCCGTAGACGCTGTCGCCGAGGCCGAAGACGGCGAAGCGCAGGCCGGTGAGGTCGGGGCGGGTGGCGTCGAGCAGGTCGAAGAAGGGTTCGGCGCCGGTGGGGAGGTCGCCGTCGCCGTAGGTGGAGCAGACCACGAGGTGGAGATCGGTCACGTCGAGGCGGGCGGGGTGTAGCTCGGCCATGTCGTGCACCGAGACCTCGTGACCCGACAGCTCCTCGGCCAGACACTCCGCGACGGCCTCCGCGGTGCCCATCTCCGTTCCGAACATAATGACGACGCGCACGCGCAACCCCTTCCAGTAAGTCAGGCAAGGCTATCCTAACTCACGGCAAAAGTGGGCGGGAATGTCTGTTACAGTTTGTAACGTCTAGTTTGGACGGTCGTGTCCGTCCATCGGCCGAGAGGAATCGACCCCGGATGACGTGGCCCATCACCAGCCTGCCCCCGGCGCTGCGCAACGGCTGGGCGCTGACGTTCGGCAACGGCATCGAAATGCCCACGCGCACACCGTCGACCGTACTGTACGACCTCCCGCACCGGCAGCTGCGCCGCTTCGATCGCGCCACCCCGGCCACCGGTAATCCGGTGCTGCTGGTGCCGCCCCTGGCCGTGGATTCCTCCTGCTACGACCTGCGGCCGGGCCAGAGCCTGGCCCAATACCTGCTCGATACCGGACGCCAGCCCTACGTGCTCGACTACGGCCGCATTACCTCCGCCGACCGCGACCTGGGCCTCGAGGAGTGGGTGGACGACATCGTCCCCACCGCCGTCGCCCGCCTCAGCGCCGAGCACGACGGCGCCGACGTGGACGTGATCGGCTGGTCGCTGGGCGGCATCATCAGCCTGCTCACCGCCGCCGACCACGCCGACCTGCCGCTGGGCTCGGTCACCACGCTCGGCTCGCCCATGGACTTCGGTAAGAACGTGCTGCTCAAGCCCGTCCGGATGTTCGCCAAGATGACTGGTGGCCGCGAGATCGCTTACGCCACACACCTTTTCGGCGGCATCCCCGGCCTCTTCGTGCAGGCCGGCTTCCGCGGCATGTCGCTGTCGCGCGAACTGACCCGCCCGCTGTTCATCGCCCGCAACGCCGGCGACACCGAGGCGCTGGCCCGCATGGAAGCCATCGACCGCTTCATCGACGCCATGCCCGGCTACCCCGGCCGCCTCTACCGCCAGACCTATCGCCAGCTCATCGTCGCCAACCAGCTGGCTCGCGGCCAGGTCCACCTGAGCTCCGAGCGTGTCATCGATCTGAGCAAGCTCAGCTGCCGGGTCCTGCTAATCGGCAGCAACGGCGACACCCTGGCCCCCGCCGCCACCATCGCTCCCGGCGTCGAAATACTTACCGGCGCAGCCGAAGTCGAGTTCGCCAGCATCCCTGGCCTGAACCACCTGGCGCTGATCGCCGGTCCGCAGGCGCGCACGGCGACCTGGCCGCTGATCGACGAATTCCTGACGGCCGCCTAGCCCCGGGCGCCGGCGCACCGGCGTCGACCCCGGCAACCGCGCGGTGTCGATCCGGAGTCGGTGTGGGCGTTTCGTCCCCCTTGGGACACGGGCGAAACATATTCCGGCGCAACCGATGACAAGATCTCCGTCCTGCGCTCACACTTGAGGGGCTGGTTGTACGGAGGGGCATCGATGAGAATTCGACCGCGGCAACAACTTCTCGAGCTCTGGCGCGCGCACCTGCGTACGTCCTATCGCGACGGCGCGTGGGTCTGGGGCGGCCGCGACGGCAGCAACGCGATCAGCGACGCCGAACAGTTGATGTGCCTGCTCTACCCGGCGACCGAGATCCTGAGTTTCGCCTTGGACCCGGACAGCGTGGCCACCTCCGACGACGTGGCCTCGGTCATGGCGGTGCTGGGCGAGGACATCCGCATCGGCGGCGCGCTGGTGGAGATGATCGAGGAATTCTTCGACCGCTACACCGATGCCGACGGCGAGCCGCTCTTCGCCGGCGGCAGCTACTTTCGCGACGTCGGCTTCGGCGAACCCTCTGCCGAGCAGCGCGAACTCGACGTGGTGGACGCCTACTCGATGTCGCTGAGCCTGTGCATCGCGGTGCTGCGCTTCGTGCGCGGCCTCAAGCGCTACCTGCATCGCGAGGTACGCCGCGAGGCCAAGCGCCTGGACGAGCGAATCAACGAGCTGACGCCGCGGGTGAGCGCCCGCCTCACCGCCGCGATGGCGGGCCTGATCCGCAGTTTCGTCATCCACACGCCGCCGTTCACCTCCCCTGCCGGGCAGGAGATCCTGAAGCTGGTCAACCAGACCGGGGCCGCCTTCAAGGACGTCACCGCCGATCTGTCGGCCACCCTCGAGCAGATCCGCGTGCAGGCCGCCAACGACGTCCGCAGCGGTCACGCCGCCGATATCGACCTGCGCGATGAGAACCTGGCCTTCGAGTGCGGCTGGAGCTGGGGCATCGACACCAGAGCCGGTGAGGTCAAGGAGGTCTCGATCCGGATCGGCAAGC
Organism: Nocardia sp. NPDC050712; assembly: GCF_040654295.1. Lineage (NCBI taxonomy): Bacteria > Bacillati > Actinomycetota > Actinomycetes > Mycobacteriales > Nocardiaceae > Nocardia > Nocardia sp. NPDC050712. The sequence continues at coordinate 795,016 of NZ_JBFAHT010000004.1, read as the reverse complement.
AGCCGGGGCACGCGGTCACCGAGCCCTACCTCTATTTCACCCTGGTCGCGCTCGACGGCATCAAGGATCTGTACTCCCAGCGCACTCAGGAACCGGACTTGCTCGAGGGCCATCAGCTCCAGCTGGCGGAGGCGCTCAAGCGGCGCGCGGAGCTGACCCAGCGCTACTGGTCCACGATCTCGCGCTTCGGGACCGGCCGCTGGCCGCTGGAGGACCTGCCGTGGCGGACCTCGGACGGCAAGTACTCCGACTACTACAGCCTGGCCGTCACCGCCTTCCTGATCCAGGACCTGCTGGAACGGGAGTCCACCACCGATCTCGCGCGCACCGTCGAGGTGCTCACCCAGCTGGCCCAGCGGGCGCGGATCATCAACCGCGAGGTCCCCGACGATCCGGCCGCCGCCATGCACTACCCCGGAGTCACCTTGACGCTCAAGGGTTCCGATGGCATCGAGGACGGCCCGCTGCTCGGCTACCACGTCGGTGACTTCACCACGCTGCTGCTCAAGCGCAGTCTGCAAGCCGCGCGCCTGGCTCGCGACGTCGAAACCCGGGAGAAACTCTTCGACCTCGCCACCGCCGCCATGGATCACATGCGCGGCCGGGCCATCGACGACGGCCGCTCGACCGGCCTGTGGGACAACCTCGCCCCGGTCGCGGGTCCGGGCGATCCCGCGCCCTCGTGGTTCCTGACCGAGCGCATGATGGAGTGCCTGGTCGTCGCGCACAACACCTTCCAGCGCCCGCCGCTGGCAGCCTCGGGGATGGTGACCGTCGCGGTCGGCCGGATCAGCGAGGCCGAGCACCTGCTGAATCAGGAGATGCTCCAGATCAGTGACGCCGCCTACTCGCCGCGCCTCAAGGAACTGGAGGCCATCGAGCAGGCCCTCGACCGAGCCCGGTCGATCCTGAACAAACGGCCGCACACCGCGGAAAGCCTGGCCGCCGACGCCTTGCTGCGGCTGGACTCGCTGGCCTACGCCCGGGAGGACGCCACCCGATGAGAGCCCGGGGCAGCGACCCGATGCTGGTCTTCGCGACCTCCGACAAGGGAGGCACGGGCCGGTCGGTCACCAGCTGCAATATCGCCTACCGGCTGTGCCTGCGCGGCCACGACGTCGCCTATGTCGATTTCGATTTCGGGTCGCCCACCGCCGGCGCGCTGTTCGAGATCGGCGGGGTCGAACGCGGCATCGCCGAGGGTCTCGGGCTGCATTCCTATCTCCAGGATCAGATCGGCGAGCCGGCCCGGCTGAACGTCACCCGGTCCACCGATCGGTCCCAGCTGCGCCGGGACCCGCCGGGGTCCGGAAAGCTGGTGCTCTTTCCGGGCGACGAGGGCGGCGCCGAGTTCGGCTGTGACGACGTGAAAGTGGAGCGGGTCGCGACTCTGCTGTCGTCGCTGCTCGGCGAATTCAGCGTGGTCATGGTCGATCTGAGCGCCGGGCGCTCGGTGGCCCTGGAACTCGCGCTGCGCGCCACCGCGTCCGGTCCGCTGCGCAACTGCGCGCATCGGTGGCTGGTCTTCCATCGCTGGACACACCAGCACGTGCTGGCGGCCGGTGGTCTGGTGCACGGCGCGCACGGGCTGATCAAGACCGGCGGCGAATGGGGGCACGATTCCGAAGCCCTGCTCGCCTCGACGCGCTGTGTGCGCACCGCCGTGCCCGCCGCGGACCGGACCCGCAGCGGGGATCGCCCGCCCCAGTCCGCCTGGCTGGACGAGCAGGCCGTCGCCCTGCGCGAACTGGCGATGGCGAACCGGATCGGCGCCGCCATGATGCTCGGCCAGACCCCCATCGAACCGATGCTGCAGTGGCGGGAACAGCTGATCCTGGACGTCGATGTGAACGCCCAGCTCGCCAACGAGGCCACGGTCGAGGCGTACACGGATCTGGCGCGGCGACTGACCGACAAGTCGACCTGGGATATCGAGTAATGCGTTTGCCAACCTATCGTGAGGCGTCGGAGGAATCATCCATCGCGCCGTTACCCATGGCGCACCTGTCGATCGAGATCGGCCACTTCTCGCTGGAGGAGATCCTCGACGAGACCGAGCGGGTGCGCTCGGAGTTCCGCGGCGTCGTGCCGCTGGTGCACGCCTTCACCGAACGCGCCCGGGTCGAGTTCGGCCCGGAGGCCCGGGTGAGCACCTGCTATCTGCTCGACGACTACTTCCAGCCCGGCTTCGAACCGGCGAAGGTCCTGGACCGGCTGCTCGACGCCGCCGGCGACGCAGGCTTGCAGATCGATTATCTGGCCCGGGAATCCGGGTGCCACGAGGCCCCGGTGTTCGCGGGCGGCGTCGCCGTGGGCGACCCGATCCCGGTCGCGGAGATGGTGGCGGCTCGTCTGGTCGCCCAGCCCGAGGACGAGGAGACCGCCACCGGCGGCCGACCGCCGACCTCCGAATCCGGGTGGCTGTGCAACGGCCGCCGGGAACGCACCGGCCGATCCCGCTCGGCGATGCATCCCGAACAGTACCGGCCCCCACAGGAATACGGCCGGCGCGAGCATTCGATCTTCCTGGACGTGGAACTGTGGCACGACCGCGGCGAGGCGCGGCGCTGGTCCTGCCCGTTTCTCGCGGCCGTCTGGCAACTACTGCGGCTGGGCATGCTGCGCTATCACGGCGCCGCGGTGATGGAACCCCAGCAGTGGTCGGCCGAGCGGGAGTGGCCGGGCCGCTGGAAGGATCTGCCGCCGGTGGTGCGGCTCAACCCCTACGCCGAGCCGTTCACGGCCTACCGGACCCTGTCCATGCTGCCCAAGCGCTATCTGCCGATCGAGCACGCGGTGCGCGTCATGCTCGACCATCTCGCCCTCGATGACGATGTCGCCGCCCATGTCGCCGCGCTCGGCGCCGCCGAGCAGGTCACGGTGCCGCCCAAGGTGGTCGAACGAGTAGGGCACCTGCTGCTCGACGGGACGTGAGCCATGACGCGAAACACCCAGACCGTGTCGAATCCCGCGGCGCGCCGCACCGCGCCCATCCCGCTGGTGGTGCTCGGCGAAATCCGCACCTGCCTGCTGCCGCATTCCAGCACGCTGGACGGTCAGGCCACCGACGAACTGCTGGCGCTGGTGCCCGGGGCGACGGTGCGCCGCCGCGAACGTCCCGGCCCCCTGGCCTTTTCGCCGCGCCGGGCGGTCGGGGTCGACTGTCATCTGGCCTGGGGCTCGACCACCTCGGCGCGGGTGGTGGGCACGGTGGCCTCCACGGCGGTCCTGGTGGGCGGGCGGCTGTCGCAGATGTCGGTGCACACCATCGTGGTGCGGGCGCCACAGAAGAAGCGCCGCCCCTGGGCGCACTACATCGGTCAAGTGGGCGTGACGGAACTGATCGGCACGCTGCCCGATCCCGCCATCGCCGACGAGGAGCTGGTGGCGGGTTACCTTGCCGCGCAGGGCCCGGCGAAGACGACGCTGGATCTGTCCTCGATCTGCGCCCGGCAGCTGGCCGGTCTGCGCGAAGCGCCCCAGCTGGACCAGCAGCCACCGCTGCAGGCGCCCACCACCCGGCTGCGCTGGACCGCCCAGATCGGCGGCAGCGCCGGGCCCGCGGTGTCCTTCCGGCTCGATGGTGAGCTGACCCGCACCGCGAACGTCATCGTGCGGGTGCCCGCCGAGATCCCCGATGCCCTGCGGTTCTGCCAGGACGTCGCGGTGCACGACTGGCTGCTGACCGTCATCGACGCGAAAGTGCGCGCGGCGGATGGGATCAGCGACGGGCGGCAGGTCGCCGTGCTCGCCCCGGTGCTCGAACACCTGGCGCACCTGTGGATGCCGGGCGCGCAGGTACCCGGCACCATGCGCTCGCCGTGGCGCGACCTGCAAGCCGAGGCGAGCTTCTCCAAGCAGTGGACGACCCGCGTCGAACAGGTGCAACGCCGGATCGAGGTGGCGACGTACTACGCCGCGCGCGGCGGAAACCCGGCCGGGGACTGGTGATCACAGCCGGAACCAGCGGCGGACCAGCAACGCGAAGAACACCGACATCGATACCGCGCCCAGCCATGCCTCGGTCGCGAACAGGATGCGCGCCTGCGGCGCCATGCCGACGGCGTTGGTCGGATCGAGTGGGTTCAGGAAGGTGAGGACGCCCAGGTAGACGACGTCGGTCCAGGATTTGTCCCCGGCCCACAGCAGTCCGAGCGCGGTGCAGATCACGATCTGCACGACCACCCAGCCCAGCAGCCAGAACGGCCGATAACCGTAGCCGCACAGTAGATCCGAGACCGCGCTCAGCCCGCGGCGCCAGCCCCGGGCGAAGGTCGCGCGGCGCGCCCGGGCCAGCGCCAGACCGCACCGATCCTCGGCGCCGACGTTCTTGTTGCGCCGGTACAGCTCGACCGCCGCGCTCCACGCCCGCACCGCGTACGCGGGCATGCCGCAGCGCGTCAGTTCGCCGGCCAGGGTCTCGTATTGGGCTGCGAGCAGCGAGTTCTGGATCGGGCTGAGCCGCAGCGGGCCGCGGAATTCGACCTCGGCGGCGATCAGCCCGGCCAGCAGCGGTGCGCGCCACGCCTCCTCGCCCGGCGCCGCGTCCGGCACCTGCGCGTACAGCGTGCCGAAGCGCAGCTTGTTGCTCTGGCGGCCCAGTGCGAGCAGTTCGGGCCGATCGATCAGAGCCTCGATCTGGGTGTCCAGATCATCCAGCGCGGCCGAGTCGGCGATCTCGTGCCGATCGAGGCGCTTGGTATAGCGCAGCGCGCGGTTGGCGATATCGTCGATCACCGAATTCAGCCGCCATGACGCATCACCCCCCGGCATACGTTTACTCCCCTGTCGCGCAGTGGCAATCAGGTTCCAGAGTAGCCGTTTTCGCGGATGCCGACCGGGGGCGTGATGCGGTGCAGTTTGTAGATGAGCACGTCGCGGGGTTCGTCGTCGCCGAAGTACCGCTCGTCGTGCTCGTGCAGGGTGAACCCGAAGTTCCGGAACAGGGTGTAGGCGGCCCGGTTCTTCGGGTCGACGGTCAGCAGCACCTCGTCCACGTCCGACCGTTCGCGGCACAGTTCGACACTGCGCCGCAGCAGGCCGAGCCCGTAGCCGTAGCCGCGCCGTTCGGGGGAGACGGCCAGACTGATCAGCCACGCCCGCTTGCCTTCTCCGATGGTCAGCGCGTACCCGACCACCTTGTCCTCCCCGTTGGCCTCGGGTTCGACCGCGACGACGCTGCGGTAGCTGTGCGCCTCCAGCAGTTGACGGAGCACGAAGAACGGATAGCGCTGATCGCGAAAGGCCTGACCATCGATCATCTGGATGTCGGGCAAGTCGGCCCGCGTCGGCTCCCGGTACATGGCCGACTTCCCCGCCGATCGAAGGTCCCCCGCGGTCGTGGTCATCTGCTCCCTTGCGTTCGGACACAAGAACCTATGAAGTCAAGCCTAGACGCAGCACTGGATCCGGAAATCGAAATCGGAGGCAGTGTACTCAGGCTTTACTTGACAATGTCCCCGCCGTAACGCCCTGCGTGTCGGTGCGGCGGGTCGGCACCGTCGCGACGGCCAGCAGGCAGAGGATCGCGATCGCGAAGCAAGCCAGTGTGTACCAAAGGTTTCCGAGCGGATCGCCGTTGGCGGTCACACCGTGCTCGGCGGCGAAGAAGTCGGGCAGCGCCGAGATCCAGAGCAGGCCCATGACACCCAGATAGATCGCGCCGTAGATCTGGACGAAGCGGTTGCGGTAGGGGGCCGGTTGCGCGTCGTCGCCGCGCAGGGTGCGCCACTGCCGGGTGAGTACGACCACGGCGACCACGCTGACGACGACCAATTCCGCCGCGTAGAGGAAGCCGCGCACGGGAGTGCTGCCGGCGCCGAGCACGGTGGCGGGAATCGGCAGGATGGCGGTGCCGAGCGAGGCGAGCACGCCGATGACGATTGTGCGCCAAGTCAATTGGAGACCGGTGAAGCTCTGGCCCGCGTCGACCTGCCGCCCGACGAACCAGCGCACGCACAGCGCCAGCGACATCGGCCACAGCGCCGCGAACACGACCACGCTGGGCAGCGGCACGGCGTCGAACATGGGCTGGTTCATCGGGTTGTCGACCGACCATTCCCACCACCGCAACTGCGGGCCGAGGTGATCGAAGATCTCGTAGAACCCGTGGTGGACGAAACCCACGCAGGCCGCACCGGCGAGCACGCCGTAGCGCTGGAAAACGCCCAGCATACGGACGATTTCGTAGGCCAGCGTCGCCATGAAGGGGTAGATCGCGACGATGTAGAGCGGCAGCCGGCCCCACAGGAAATCGACGGTGAAGACGTTGTGCGCGAACATCGTGTCGACGTGTTCGGAGATCCCGAACTCGTGCGGGAAGTACAGCGGCGGTTCGATGATGAACAGGTAGGCGGTGGCGCCGAACCAGAGCACCAGGTTGGTCGGGTCCCCGTGCCGGCGCAGGCGCACGATGGCATAGATCAGAGCCAGGACGGCGCCCAGCACGATGGTGAACTCGAGGACCGGCAGGGTCCAGTTCTCCAGCGCGAAGGGGTTACGGAACTCGACGAGCCCACCGGCCTCGGCGCAGGAAAAGCCGAGGGCTTCGGAGAGTTTCGCGAATGTGGACGCGCAACCGGCCGCCATCACCGCACCTCCCGCGTCTCGGCGGTGTACCAGTGCGAGACGTCGTAACCCGCGTCGAAACGTTTGAACCACAGGTCGGCCAGGTCGGGCAGCTGCTCGTGATCGGGATTGTGCTTGGGCAGCTGACTGCGCACGATGCCGACCAGCGCGACGAGCTGTTCACGCAGCGACAGGCCGTCGAACGCGCGCGGCATGGGGCCGTTGTCCTCGGCTCGCAAGCCGGGTAATAGTCGTCGGAGCTGCTGTTTGCGGCGGTAGGTCGCGTGCATGGCGAGCGCGTCGACCTGCCGATCCGCCAGCGGCACATGCTTGTTGAAGCCCTCGTTGGCGATCCGGATCACGCGCAGCACGTGCGCGAAGATCGAGGGCGCCTGCCGCATCCGGTAGGCGTCGCTGCCCACCACGTGATCGAAGATGATCAGCGCGGAGCTGCGATGCTCGACCTCCTCGACGAAATGCCAGATGAACAGGGAGGCAACGCGATCGTCGCCCGGCGCGAACAAAGTCGAGTCGTTGTCCAGCATCAGCTTGAACACCGGGGTGAAGGTGGCCTCCAGGTCCGCGGTGTAGGCCAGGCGGTAATCGAGCGTGGCATGGGTGGTGAGGCGGTCGAATTCCGCGATCACCGCGTTGTATGTCTCCTCCAGCCCGGGGTATGCCCTGATCAGCGCGTTGACGTGCTGGCGGTGCGCGGTGGAGTGCTGGCCCTCCTGGCGCACGAACGCGTCGGCTTCCTCGGCGACGTCGGGATCGCTGATCAGCGGCATGGCCTCGCGGATCATGTTCACGATCATCTTCTCGAAGCCGATGGCGAGCAGCGAGACCGCGTTGGCCATGGCCGAGAAGGCCGGATTCTGGGGGTTCCAGAGGAACGGCACGTCGTAGTCGGCGAAGGCGAACCGCATCTTTCGGACTTGCAGGTCGGTCATGGATAGACACCATACACAGAGTCGTATGTTTGTATGATTGAAATAGCGTTCACTCACCGGAACTGGGCAAACACGCCCAGGAAATGCTCTGGTACCGTCGGGCCAGTGGCAGGCAGGCGCGGGTGGGGCGGCAATCCGCCGAGCGATGACGACGAGGCGGCGCGCCGAATCGTCGCCGTCGCCATCGAATTGACCAGTCGTACCGGAACGGCGATCGGCATCTCCGATGTCGCCGAAGCCCTGGGTGTCATCCGCCAGACCGTCTACCGCTACTTCCCCAGCACGGACGCGCTGATGCGCGCGGTCGCCATCGCCTCGGTCGCGGAATTCCTGGATCGGCTGACCGAGCAGGTCGCCGGCCTGCACGACCCCGCCGAGGCAATGACCGAGGGCGTGGTCTTCACCCTGGCCGAGGTCAGTCGCACACCGCACCTGGGCTGGCTGGTCTCCAGCTCCTACGCCAATGTCGATCCCGGCAGCCTGGTCTCCGACGAGGCGCTGGACTTCGGGATGCAGATGATCCGCCGGTTCGACGTCGACTGGGAAAGCTACGGCTACGACGAGGAATCGCTGCACGAACTCGTCGAATTCTGCCTGCGCACCCAGCAGTCGTTCTTCACCGCGCCCGGTAATCCGCCGCGCGGCGAAGCCGAGTTGCGCCGGTACCTGCGCCGCTGGATGGGCTCGGCCATTCTGGCCCAGCCCACCCGCCTAGCGATGAATAGCGCCGTCCAGCAGAGCTAACGGCGCGGCGGTGCCGCCACGCACCTCGGCGATGATCTCGGCGGCGATCGACAGCGCGGTCTCCGCCGGTGTCCGGCCACCCAGGTCGAGTCCGATGGGCGAGCGCAGGCGGCCCAATTCCCCTTCGGTCAAACCACTTTCGCGTAGTCGGAGCAGCCGGTCGTCGTGGGTGCGCCGGGAACCCATCGCCCCCACGTAGCCGACCGGCAGCCGGAGCGCGACCTCCAGCAGCGGCAGGTCGAACTTGGCGTCGTGGGTCAGCACGCACACCACCGTCCGGGCGTCCACGGTGACCGAACGCAGATAGCGATCCGGCCAGTCCACAACGACCTCGTGCGCCTCGGGAAACCGGTCCGGCGTGGTGAACACCGCGCGGGCGTCGCACACCGTGACCCGATAGCCGAGGAACCGGCCCAGCGCGGCGAGCGCGGCGGCGTAGTCGATCGCACCGAAGATCAGCATGCGTGGCGGTGAACTGTAGGTCTCCACGAATTCGGCACCGCGCAAACAGGTCTCGTGCGACGGCTCGCCGAGGATGACGGTGGTGCGGGCGGCCGAGTCGAGTGCTCGCACCACTGTCACCGGCTCCGAGCGCGCCAGCGCCGCGACGGCCGGCGCCAGCGCCGCGCCCGGTGCCGGGTGCACGAAGATCTCGACCTCGCCGCCGCAGGTCAGCCCGACCGCGAAGGCATCGTCGTCGCTGTAGCCGAAGCGCTGCCGGACCGCGCGCCCGGATTCCAGTGCGTCCAAGCACAACTGGTGCACGGCCGCTTCGACACAGCCACCCGACACGCTGCCCACCACCTGCCCGTCGGCCGAGACCGCCATCGCCGCGCCCGGTTGCCGGGGCGCGCTCCCGCTGGTGCCGATCACCGTCGCGAGCGCGTAATCGACACCGGCGGCGTGCCATTCCAGCAGCCGGTGCGCGATGTCACGCACGGTGTGCGCCCGTCACCGCGCCGCCTGGCGCTCGGCCGCCAGCCGCACCGCGTCCAGGATTTTCTCGTATCCGGTGCAGCGGCACAGGTTTCCGGCCAGGGCCTCCCGGATCTCGACGTCGGAGGGTTCCGGGTTGCGTTCGATCAGGTCACTGGCCTGGACAATGAGACCCGGTGTGCAGAAACCACATTGGACCGCACCGGCTTCCACGAAGGCCTGCTGCATCGGATCCAGCTGCGCGCCCTTGGCCAGACCCTCCACGGTCCGCACCGAGCGGCCCTCCACCTGCCCGGCCGCCACCAGGCACGAGCAGGCGGTGATCCCGTCCATATAGACGGTGCAGGAACCACATTCGCCTTGCTCGCAGGCATTTTTGGAGCCGGGCAGGCCCATGCGCTCGCGCAGGATGTAGAGCAGGCTCTCGCCCGGCCAGACATCGTCGACGGTCACGGGTGCGCCATTGACAGTGAAGGTGACACGCATCAGGCCGCCTTCCTTTCTCCTGCATAGTCTTTCCAGGCCCAGGCGAGGGTTCGCCGGGCCAGTACCGCCAGGGCGTGGCGGCGGTATTCGGCGGTGCCGCGCACGTCGTCGATGGGCGCGGCGGCCGCCGCGACCAGTTCCCCGAAGCGGGTGAGCACCGCGGGGTCGAGTTCGGTGCGCGATTCCCACCGTCCGGTGGCGGTCAATTCGTCGCTCAGGAACTGCTCGGCGGCTCCGGCCCGACGCGGCGTGGGCGCCGCAGAGCCGAATCCGGTTCCCACCGCACCCTGTTCGGGATGCAGCGACAGCGCGAAGGCGGTCACGGAGATGACCATCGCGTTCCGGGTTCCGATCTTGGCGAACTGCTGCGGGCCCGCGGCCGGCCGGAGCCAGAACGCGGCGATCAGTTCGTCGGCCGCCAGGGCACTGCGTTTGACCCCGACGTAGAAGTCGGTGATCGGGATATGGCGGACGCCGCGCACCGAATGTGCTTCTACAACAGCGTCATTGGCGAGCAGCGGTGGATGTGCGTCACCGGCGGGGGAAGCCGCGCCGAGGTTGCCGCCGACGGTCCCGCGGTTGCGGATCTGCGGTGAGCCGACGGTGCGCGCGGCCATCGCCAATCCGGGTAGCCGGGTACCGAGTTCGGTGATGAGCCGGGTGTAGCTGACCCCCGCGCCGATGCGCAGCGAGCTGCCGGCCGGCGCCCACTCGGTGAGGTCGGCGATTCGCGTCAGATCCAGCAGGACGTCGGGTCGTTTGAGATCGAAGTTGAGCTCGACCATCACGTCGGTGCCACCGGCGATCGGAATCGCCTCGGGGTAGGCGGCTTTGGCCGCCAGCGCTTCGGCCCACGAGCCGGGTCGCAAGAATTCCATAGCAGAGCACTCCTGTGCGTAGAACGGATCAGCCGGCCAGGCAGGACCGCAAGCCGCGGGTCAGTTCCGCGCGGTCTAGGTCACGGCCGATGAAAACGACCTTGCCGGGCGGCTTCTCGCCCGGCCACGGCGCGGACGGGCGGATTTCGAACATGCTGTGGATGCCCTGGAGCACGAAGCGACGGTCGTCGTCGGCCACGGCGAACAGGCCTTTGAGCCGGAACACGTCGCCGCCGCGTTCGGCGAGGTGGGTGGTGAGCCAGGACTCCAGGGCGTGCTGATCGAACCCGCCGTCGAGCTCGATGCCCACCGAGGTCAGGCTCGGATCGTGCTGATGGTTGTCCTCGTCGAGCCAGTGCGGATCACCCGCCATGGTCCGCGCCATGTCGAACGCGCCGATGCCCAGCACGTCGTCGAGGTCGATGGCGGCGTACTGCGAGGTGAGGATGTCGGCGGTCGCGTTGATCGCGCGCACCGACTGCTCGATCGCCCGCACGTCCTCGGCCGCGACGAGATCGACCTTGTTGATGATGATCCGGTCCGCGAAGGCGATCTGGTCGACGACCTGATGCCCCACGCCGTCGTGCCCGACCTCGGCCAGATGCCCGCGGACGTGCTTGGCGTCGACCAGCGTGACGATGGCGTCGAGCGCGAAATGCGCGGCGATCTCGTCGTCCACGAAGAAGGTCTGTGCGACCGGGTTCGGGTCGGCGAGCCCGCTCGTCTCGATCAGAATGCGATCGAAGCGATCACTGCGCGCCAGCAGCGAACGCAGGATCTCGATCAGATCGGTCCGCGCGGTGCAGCACAGGCAGCAGCCGTTGCTCATCTCGATGATCTTCTCGTCCGCGTTCAGCACGAGATCGTTGTCGATCGGAATCTCACCGAATTCGTTCTCGATCACCGCGATACGGTGGCCGTGGTTGGCGGTGAGGATGTGATTGACCAGGGTGGTCTTGCCCGAGCCGAGGAATCCGGTGAGCACGGTGACCGGGATCTTGCCGGTGTCAGACATGGGAATCTCCTTGTTGCGTCAGGGAATGGAGCATGGTTCGCGCTCGGACCAGGGCGTCCGGCGAGATCTCGATCCGTTTTCCTTCGAAGGCCGGCCCGCGCGTCGCGTCGAGCCCCAGCCGGGACGTGGTTCCGTCGCTGGCCGAGGAGGGATCCAGGGGTGAGCCCGGGAGCCCGTCGACGGTCAGGATGTCGCGATGCGGCTGGAAGTGGGTGGCCAGCGCCCACAGCACCGCGGAGTCGTCGGTGAGATCGATATCGCTGTCGACGGCGATGACCGTCTTGACGTAGGGATCCCAGCCGAGCAGGCCCAGCATGATCTGGCGGGCCTGGCCCGGCCGGCTCTGCCGCACCGCCACATAGCAGTGGAAATGCGTGCCGGAGGTCGGGTAATGCACCGCGGTCACATCCGGGAAACGCGACTTGAGTTTCTCCGCCATTTCCGACTCGCGCGGAATTCGGGCGAGGTTCAGATGCTCGGCGGTATTGCCGCCTTCGACGTCGAAGAGGATCGGCTGCCGCCGCCGCATGATCGCGGTGACCCGCACCAGATTATTGGTGGACCGGTTCGAGGAGTAGCCCGAGAATTCGCCGAAGGGACCCTCCTCGACCTGCGCGACCGGATCGATCTCGCCCTCCAGCACGAAATCCGACCAGGCCGGCACGCCGATGCCGTGCCGGGGCGTGCGCACCACTTCCAGCGGCTCGCCCAGCAGGCCGCCCGCGATCCAGCGCTCGTCGACCTCGTAGCCGACCCGGGCCGAGGCGGCGAGCATGAACAGCGGGTGGCCGCCGATCACCATGGCGATGGGCATCGGCTTGCCCAGCTCGGCGTACTTGGCGAGCATGCGCCACAGGTCACCCCGCGAATGCAGGCTGGTCGCCAGTTCGGTGGGCGAGTGCACCATCGAGCGGTGATAGCTGAGGTTGCCCACCCCGGTCTCGGGATCCTCGGCGACGATGATGCCGCTGGTGATGTACGGCGCCCGGTCCGACGCGAAATGGCGCAGCATCGGCACCGTCGACAGGTCGACGTCGGCGCCGGTCTGCACGATTTCGAGGATCGGGCCGGTCTCGACCTGCCGCGGCGGCAACGGGCGGGCGGCCCGTGCGGCGAAGGTCTCGTGCAGTCCGCTCGGCACGGTGTCGAGCAGACGCGCGATCCGCTGCCGGGACGCGAACACGTTGCTCACCACCGGGACCGCGATGCCGTCCACCTTGGGGCAGTACAGCAGTTCGTCCCGGCCGCGCGCGGCCAGCTCGTAGATCAGTCCGGTCACGCCCTGGTCGGCGGGGACGACATCGGCGATCGCGAGCGCGTCCTCGGGATGTGCCGCGAGATACCGCTCGAGGAAGTCGTGCGGGTCCTGTCGCCGCGAAAGTTCGGAATAGGTCATCGGGTCGCTCCGTTCAGGTGCCGCGCGACGGTCGGTCCCTGCCAGCGCGGTGACAGGTCGTGCTCGATGCCGAACTGGTCGAGGATCTTGCCGCTCAGGTGCGCGAGCAGATCCTGAATGGATCCGGGTTGCTGATAGAACGCGGGCACCGGCGGCAGCACGATCGCGCCCGCCTCGGTCACCGCCGTCATATTGCGCAGATGCACCAGGCTCAGCGGTGTTTCCCGGGTGACGAGTACCAGCCGCCGCCGTTCCTTGAGGCAGACATCGGCCGCCCGGGTCAGCAGGTCGTCGGAAAAGCCGTGCGTGATCGCGGCCAAGGTCTTCATCGAGCAGGGGACCACGACCATGCCCATGGTCAGGAAGGACCCGGAGGCGATGCTCGCGGCGATGTCGCCGCGCTGGTGGTAGACGTCCGCGAGTCCGATGAGGTCATCGGGCCGCAGCCCCGCCTCGAGTTCGAGGGTGCGATGCGCCGCCCGGGAGATGACCAGGTGTGTCTCAACGGTTTTCAGGCGGTGCAGGGCGGTCAGCAGATGGATGGCGAGGTGCGGGGCACTGGCCCCGGTGATCCCGATCAGTAACCGGGGTGGTTCATGGGTCATGTCGGACTTTCTGACTTTCGAGCCGGCTTGCGGAGCTCGTGGAACACGACATTCAGCACGAGGGCGAGCAGGGTGCCGGTGGCGACGCCGCTCTTGAAGAACATCTCGGCGTAGGTGGGCAGCTGGTGGTAGAAGCGCGGCGCGTAGGCCGGGACCAGTCCGATGGCCAGCGAGAGCATGACGATCATCAGGTTGCTCGGCCGGCCGAAATCGACCCGCGCCAGAATCTGGATCCCCGCCACCGCCAGCGCGCCGAAGGTGACCAGCGCGGCCGCGCCGACGACGGGTGGCGGAATGGCGGCGGCCACCCGGCCGACGGGCTGGACCAGGCCGAGGACCAGCAGGATCACCCCGCCGACGGCCACCGGGAATCGGCTGCGCACGCCGGTCAGCGCGATCAGCCCGATGTTCTGGCCGAAGGTGGTGTAGACGAAGCCGTTGAAGATGCCGCTGAACGCGGTCATCAAGCCGTCCACCCGCAGCAGCCGCGCGATCTCTTTGGGCCCCACCGGTTTACCCACCACCTCGCCGACGGCCAGCCCCTGGCCCGCGCCTTCGACCATGAGCACGAAGACGATGACCAGAAAGAGCAGGATCGAGGGGACGTGGAACTGCAACGCGCCGAAGTGGAACGGGCGCATCATGCCCACCAGCGGCCCGTCGCCGACGCCGCTGAGACTGCCGATCCCCGTCGACCAGCCGACGATCGCCCCGATGACCAGCGCCGCCAGAATCGAGAGCTGCCCGAGGATGCCCTTGAACAGGCGCCGGAACAGCACCATCAACGCCATGGTCAGCGCGGCCAGCGCGATATGGCCGAGCCGGCCGTAATCCGGTGCGTTCGGGTCGGATCCGGCGATCAGCCGGATCCCGACCGGAATCAGTGTCAGTCCGATCAGGGCGATGACCGTGCCCGTCACCACCGCCGGGAACAGCTTGAGCAGCATGCTGAAATACGGGGCCACCAGGATCCAGATCACGCCGGCCACCAGTAGAGACCCGTAAACCGTTGCCATGCCCTGGTTCTGGCCGACCAGCACCATGGGCACGATGCCGCTGGAGGCCGCGCCGACGACCAGCGGCATGCGGATGCCGAACTTCCAGAACCCGAGGGCCTGCATCAGGGTGCCGATGCCGGCCAGCACCAGATCGATGCTCACCAGGTTGGCCAGGTCGGCATCGGAGAGGCCGATGGAGGTGCCGAACACGATGGGCACCACCACGACACCCGCGTACATGACCAGGGTGTGCTGCAAGCCCAGGAGCACCATATGCAGCAGACCCGGCCGGTCGTCGACCGTGGCCTGCGGCTGCGCGTCGCGACTGACTTCCTTGTCGGTCATGACAACTCAGCTCGCGGCCTGGGGATCGGCCTGTTTGACCGGCTCGACGGCGCGCGCCGGCTCCGGCTCCGCCGGCTCCGGGGCCAATTCTTTCTCTTCTTCCGCCACCGCGTCCGGTTCGACGCCGTTGAGCAGCAGATTGAGCAGGAACGCCGCGATGCCGCCCGCCGCGATGCCACTGGACAGCACGGTCTGCACCGGGCCCGGCAGCTGGTCGTAGAAGTCGGGAGAGCCCACCGGGATGAGCCCGAATCCGAACGCGATGGCGACGACGAGATGGTTGCGCGGGTTGCTGAAGTCCGCGCCCAGCATCAGCTTGATGCCGATCGCGCCCAGCGTGCCGAACATGACCACGCCGATACCGCCGAGCACCGGTCCGGGCAGCGAGGCGACCACCGCGCCGAGCTTGGGCAGCAAGCCGATCAGCACCAGAATCACGCCCGCGGTGGCGACCACGTAGCGGCTCATGACCCGGGTGATGCTGACCAGCCCGACATTGCCGCCGAAGGTGACGAAGGGGAAGCTGCTGAACACCCCGGCCAGGGCGGTGCCGACACCGTCGGCGCGCAGCGCCCGGGCGATATCGCTCGCGCCGACCTTGCGGCCGACCACCTGGCCGACGGCCAGGGTGTCACCCGTGGACTCCACCATGTTGACCACCTGCACGATCAGCATCGGGAGAATCGCGGAGAGTACGAAGGTCGGCGTGCCGAACGAAAACGGTTCCACCAGGCCGAAAATCGGGGCGTTCTGGGTGGCGGAGAAGTCGGTCAGCCCGAGCGGCCAGGCAGCCAGGGTGCCGACGGCCAGCGCGATGAGGATGGCGAAGCGGCCGATGCTGGGCCGCATCACCCGCTCCAGGACGACCACCAGAACGATGGTCGCGGCGGCGAGCAGCAGTCGCTTGGGTGCGCCGTGATCGGGCGCCGACGCGGTGCCCGCGATCATGGTCGCCGTCTTGGGCAGGAGGGAGAACCCGATGATCGCGATGGTCGTGCCGGTCACGATCGGTGGGAAATACCGGGTCAGCTGGGCGAACCAGGGTGCGATCAGCCAGGTGACGAGGCCGACCACGATGGTCGCGCCGAACACGGCGGGCAGGCCGGACTCGGTGCCCACGATGATGGCGGGGGTGATGCCGGTGAAGGTGGAGCCCATGACGATGGGCAGCCGCACGCCGACATTGAACAGGCCAAGGGTCTGCAACAGCGTCGCGAGGCCGCTGACGAACACGTTGGCGGTGACCAGGGTGGTGATCTGGGCCGGGGACAGTCCGATGCCCAAGCCGATGACCAGCGGTAGCGTGACCATGCCGGAGTAGGCGACGATCACGTGCTGGAGGCCGAGCGGAATCATATGGCGCAGTGGCGGAACCGAATCGACAGCGTCTCTCGGTGCCACCGACCGGCTGCGTGGTCGGGGGAAGATCTTCATAACTACTCCTGGGCCGGGCGGGGTCGGGTCAGAACAACCAGGGCGCGCGCAGTGCGGACATGCCCGCGCGCGAGATCAGTTGTTCGGCTTGGTAGTCGGCCTGCTCGATGGCGGCGTCCTCGTCGATCAGCAGGCAGGTCCCGTCGCGGTAGACGATCTGGCCGCCGACGATGGTGATCTCGACATCCGAGCCGCGGGCCGCGTAGACCAGCGAGCTCACCGCGCGATGCAGCGGGCGCAGGTGCGGCCGGTCCAGGCCGACGACGATGACGTCGGCCAGCCGGCCGGGTTCGAGCACGCCGGCATCGATGCCGGCGTAGCGCGCGCCCTCGCGGGTGGCCAGCTCGAGCGCGTCCTCGGCCCGGCAGCTGGTCGGGTCCAGGGTGGAGAGCCGCTGGGCGAAGATCGAGAGCTTCATGGCTTCGAAAAGATCCTGGCGGTGACCGCAGCTCGGCCCGTCACTGCCCAAAGACACTGCCGCGCCGCTGTTCCGGAGTTCGCGGAGCCGAATGGTGCCCGATGCGAGGTAGGCGTTCGAGGACGGGTTGTGCGCCACGCCCGCACCGGCCGCGCCGACCTGCTCGATCTCGTAGTCATCGAGCCAGATGGCGTGGGCCAGGGTCGCGCGCTCGTCGAGCAGCCCCTCCTTGGCCAGCCACTCGACCGGGCGGACGCCGTAGGTCTCCTGGTAGCTCTGCGGATCCTTGCTGCTCTCACAGCAGTGGGTGTGCCATTTGGTGTCGTATTCCGCCGCGAGTTCGACGCAGCCGCGAACCAGATCCTGATCCACGTAGGTGAGATTCAGTGGAGCGGGCCATATTTCGACCTTCGAGCCGCGGGGCCGATGCTGCACGGCCTCCCGGGTCATGGCGAGTTCGTCGGCGGCGCTGTAGCGGAACAGGCCCTGGGGCTGGCCCCGCTTGGCGGCGATTTCGGTACGGTCGCCGATCACCCCGCGGGCGATGACACCGCGCAGCCCCGCCGCTTCCAGCACGTCGGCGACCGCGATCGTCGTCGCCAAATCGCTTGGGGCGTAATGATTGTCGACGATGGTCGTGGTGCCCGTCCGGAGCGCCTCGGCCGCACCGAGACGCGCGGCCGCCATCGCGCCCGCCGTGGTCATGGCGATCGAGTAGGGCCACATGAACTCGCACAGCCAGGGCACGATCGACATGCCCTCGCCCAGCCCGCGGGCCAGCGCCTGGTACAGGTGATTGTGGCCGTCGACGAACCCGGGCAGCACCGCCCGGCCGGTGCAGTCGATGACCGTATCCGCCTGCCAATCGGCCATTTCGGCGCTCGAGCCGACCGCGACGATCCGCGTCCCGGTGATGGCGACCGCGCCCGGCTCGTGCACGGTGCGGGCGTCGTCGACCGTGATCACGGTCCCGCCGGTGAGGAGTAGATCGCAGTGCTGGGGGAGTGGAGGTGTCATGGCCGCCGCTGCCTTCCCGGGCGGCTGAGCCGCCTCAATTCCGTTGGCGTAGGGGGAGATAGCTCCCCGGGCCAGGCAAAGGCCTGGCGCGTGCCGAACGGTTTAACCCAGAGCGGGAGGTCACCGGCAGTGTGACCTGGCCCACATGTCCGGGTCACGGATACATGTAAACGGGAAGCCGTGACGGTTGTCAACCCTCAATCGGATCGAGTCGGAATCCTTGGATCGAGTGATGTGGGGCCTGACCTGCCGGGATCGGCAGTACGGAGGCGCAAGGATTACATGCAATCCGTTGACACGTCGGTTCGCCTGTGCTGAACTCGGTCTCATGGCGCCGGCAGTCGGGCCGGCCCGCCGCGGTATCGACCGCGGCCCGTAGGTGCGGTGATTCGCGGCCGGGGATCAGATCCCGACTTGATCGAGGAGAATCACACATTGATCATCGATACTCATGTCCACCCGACGAATCTCGTCGACGAGGCGTGGCGGCATACCGGCGAACCGTTCACCGGTGAGCGCACCCTGGAAATGATGGACGGCCCGTTCTGGATCAACGGGAAACCGCGCCGGGTCGACGTCAGCTGCATCATGCCGCCGCCGGGAAACACCGCCTGGCGGGAGGGAAACCGCAGCGGCCGCGAGGGCATTCGCGACTACCAGGCTTACGTGACCTCGCTGGTGCAGAAGTACCCGGACCGTTTCGTCGGGAACTTCATCTACAACCCCCGTTTCGGCCCGGAGTACGGCGCCGCCGAATTGGCCTTCCATGTGCGTGAACACGGCTACAAGATGATGAAGCTGCACGCCAACATGCACTCCTACCGCCCGGACCGGGCGCTGGACTGGTTGCGCCCCGCCCTGCGCGTCTGCGACGAGCTCGGTGTCACCGTGCTGATCCACACCGGCGACGGCCCGTACTCCATTCCCACCCAGTTCTATCCGATCATCCGGGAGTTCCCCGGGGTGAACTTCATCCTGGGCCACTTCGGCATTCAGACCGGTGGCGTCTACTGTTTCGAGGCCTTCTGGATGATCCAGGACTCGACCAATGTCATCGGTGAATCCGGCTGGCTGCTCCAGTCGCGCATCGTGGAATTCGCGAAGGAGATGAAGAAGAGCAAGATGGTCTTCGGCACCGATTCGCCGCCGAACGAGCCCGGAATGTGGGCGCGGGAGCTGGAAGTGCTGTGCCACAAGCCCCCGCAGGGCCTGGACCTGTCCGAGGACGATCTCGAGGGCTACCTGGGCAACAACATGGCCAAGCTGCTCGGGCTGGCCCCGACCCCGCCGCCCAAGGACAAGGCGGAGGCGGAGGCCTACCTGCGCGGCGAGATCGTCCAGGCCTCGGCGACGAACTCGCACGCCGACCACTACAGCGGCTACACGCCGTCGGCCTGGGCGGAGGAGGCGGCGCTGGACGCCGCGAAGTAACCCGCTAGCGGGGGGACTCCAGTGGTGTGCGGCTGCTTGTCCGCCGCTGGGGTCCCTTGGGCGCCGCGTCGCCGGTGAGCAGGGAGAACTCCCGGCGCCGCGGGGAATCGCCGGTCATATCCTCCCGGGTTGTTGCCTGCGACAGCCGCACTCGCAGCCGGGAGATATGGCGCTGGGCCACGGTTTCGGCGTACTCCGGATCGCCGGTGGCCATGGCTTCGACGATCTGAATGTGTTCGTCCAGCGCGAATCGGGGCGCGTCCACGCTGCGCCACAGCGAATGCAGCGCGAGGTGCGAGCGCCCGGCGATGGGCTCCAAAGTCGCTGTGAGGTGCGGATTCGCGGCGATCTCGCGCAGCGTGCGATGAAATCGGATATCCAGTTCGACATGCGCGGCATGGTCGGTGCCGCTGCCGAGCACCCGCTCGTGCTCGGCGAGAATCTCGCGCAGCGTGGTCAATCCGGTCGCGTCGAGCCGCTCGGTCGCCAGTCGTGCGGCCAGCCCCTCCAGCATTTCCCGCACCACATACAGTTCCCGCAGGTCGGCGATGTCGACCTTGCTCACTTCGGCGCCGCGTCGCGATACGTGGTTGGCCAGTCCCTCGTAGATCAGGCGCTGTACCGCCTCGCGCACCGGCGTGCGGCTGACATTGAGTTGGCGCGCCAATTCCGGGACGCTCAGCGCGGTTCCGGGGGCCAGCTGATTGCGGAGGATGGCGGTTTTGAGGGCCTCGTAGGTGCGGTCGGTGAGCAGCTCGCCGGACGGGATGCGCGGCAGAACGGGCGACTCTGACATGGCGGGGCGCCTCCTTGTGCGTCAACGTCGCCATATTACATGCAATCTCAGGGGCAGCCGCAGCTGCGTCCCCGCACCAAGTGCACCTCGAGGGTGTGATCGGGTTGGCGCGCTCCCGCGTCCCGCACCGCCCGCAAGGTCGAGACCGCGGCCCGGCCGAAGTCGTCGAACGAACGGCCCACCGTCGTCAGCGGCGGCCAGCTGTGCGCGGCGGGCTGCGTCGCGCCGAAACCCAGCACGGCCAGGTCCTCGGGCACCCGCAGGTCCGATTCCTGCGCCGCGGCAAGCACATCCAGGGCCAGGCCGTCCGCGGCGGCGAAAATGGCATCCGGCCGATCCGCTTGCCGCAGCCACTGCGCGACCTGCGCGCGCGAGGTCAGCCGGTCCAGCCCGGTCCGCCGGACGAGGCTGGGATCGCCGCCCGCGGCCCGGATTCCGTCCGCCCAGCCCAGTGCTCGCTCCGCCACCGGGCCGGATCGCGAAGTGCCGGTGAGGCAGCCGATCCGGCGATAGGAATGCGCGAGCAGATGCTCGGCGGCCAGCCGGCCGCCGTGCCGGTTGGCCAGCGTCACCGAGGTCGCCTCGATGCCCCGGGGGGCCCGGTAGTTGAGATAGACCACCGGGACATCGAAAGCATTTGTGGTGGCCTGCTTTTCGTCGACCTCCGCGCGTACCAGCAGTAGCCCGCTGACCTGAAAGCCGGCCAGCGTGCGCGCGTACCGGAGCTCCTGCTCCTGGGAGTAGCCCGAGTTGCCCAGCAGCACAAGCGAACCGTCGGCGAAGGCCGCGCGCTCGACACCGCGCACCAACTCGGTGAAGAAGCCCTCGCTGCTGTCGGGAACCACCAGCCCGATCGTGTTGCTGCGCGTCGAACGCAGCGCCCGCGCCACCAGGTTCGGCTGATAGTTCAGCTCGGCGATCGCCGCGAGCACCTTCTCCCGGGTCGCGGCGGCGACCGGCCGGGGGCCGTTGTTGATCACGTAGCTCACCACGGCGGGTGAGGTACCCGCCAGCCGGGCGACATCGTTGCGAGTGGTCCGCTGCACGGGCTCAGCGTACGGGCACCAAACCCTGGCAGGCCCTTGTCTACACGTGTAGACTCGGGCCGGGCTCCGGTCGGGGATGTGCCGACGGTCGCGATGGACTGGCGGCGATGGGCGGGAATGGACCGGCGGCCTCGATCAGCCACCGGTGTGTCGAAAACGCCGCAGTTCCAAGGAGTCAGCTCATGCGTAGAGCGCCCGATACTTCTCGCCCCGCAGCACCCGGCCGGAGGTCGCTATGACAACTCTGGTGCAGGGCGCACACACTCAGCAGGGCAAGGGCGTCGGCAGCAGCGCGCTGCGCCCGGACGGCAACCTCAAGGTCACCGGCGAGTTCGCCTACTCCTCGGATCTGTGGATCGACGGCATGGTGTGGGCGACCACGGTGCGCAGCCCGCACGCGGCAGCGCTGATCCGGTCGATCGACACCAGTAAGGCGCTGGCCCTGGAGGGCGTCTACGCGGTCCTGACCCACGAGGACGTCCCGGGCGCGAAGACCTACGGGATGAAGATCGCCGATCAGCCCGTCCTGGCCATCGACCAGGTCCGGTACCAGGGTGAACCGGTCGCCCTCGTGGCCGCCGACGATCCCGAGACCGCGCGCCGCGCGGCCGAGCTGGTCGCGGTCGACTACGAACCGATGGAGCCGGTCACCGATTCCGAACGGGCCCTGGACGAGGGCACGCGAGTCCTGCACGACGGCTCGAATCTGGTGCGGCACGTCAAGATCCGGCACGGTGATATGGCGCGGGCCCGCGCCGAAGCCGAGGTCGTTGTCGTCGGCGACTACGAGGTCGGCATGCAGGATCCCGCCTTCCTCGGACCCGAATCGGGCCTCGCGGTCCCCGCGGCGGACGGCGGCGTGGAGCTCTATGTCTCCTCGCAGTGGCTGCACAAGGACCTCGAGCAACTCGCGCCGTGTCTCGCGCTGCCCCTGGACAAGGTCCGGCTGACGATGGCCGGCGTGGGCGGCGCCTTCGGCGGGCGCGAGGATCTCTCGGTGCACGTCCACGCCTGCATGCTGGCGCTGCGGCTCGGCAAGCCGGTGAAGATGATGTACAACCGCTACGAATCCTTCTTCGGCCACGTGCACCGGCATCCCGCGAAGATGCGCTTCGAGCACGGGGCCACCCGGGACGGCAAGCTCGTTTACGTCAAGGCGCGCTTGGTATTCGACGGCGGCGCCTACACCTCCACCTCGCCGGTCGTGATCGCGAACGGGTCGTACTTCGTGGCGGGCGCGTACGCGGTGCCGCACGCGGAGATCGACGGGCTGGCCGTCTACAGCAACAACCCGCCGTGCGGCGCGATGCGTGGCTTCGGCGCGGTGCAGTCGGCCTACGGGTGCGAGTCCAACATGGACAAGCTCGCCCGCGCGCTCGGCATGGATCCACTCGAACTGCGGCTGAAGAACGCCATGACCACCGGCACGGTGCTGCCGACCGGCCAGGCCGTGGACGGCCCCGCCCCGGTCCGGGAACTGCTCGAGGCCCTGCGCCGGCGGCCGCTGCCCGCGACCGAGGCGGCTCCCGACCTGCGCACCCTGCCCGGCGGCGTCGGCAACACCACCCACGGCGAAGGCATTCGCCGCGGCATCGGATACGCGGTGGGCGTCAAGGCGATCGGCTACTCCGGTGGCGTCGACGACATCTCGACCGCGCGGGTGACCCTCTCGATCGCCGCCGGCGCGCCCGTCGTATCGATCCACACGGCGGCCGCCGAATGCGGGCAGGGAATCACGACCGTGCAGTCGCAGATCGCCACCACCGAACTCGGCGTCACCCGGGTGGTGGTACTGCCCGCCGACACTCAGATCGGCGATGCGGGGTCCGCGTCGGCCTCCCGGATGACCTGGATGTCCAGCGGCGCGGTCCAGGGTGCGTGCCGGATCGTCGCGCAGCAGATTCTGGGCCGGGCCGCGGCGGCGACCGGTCGCGACGCTGCCGGGCTCGCCCTCGGTGGCGACGCGATCCTCGACGCGGGCACCGGTTCGGTGCTGCTCTCGATCGCCGACGTGGTCGGCGCGGAAACCGTGGAGGGCGTGCACGAGTACCACCACCGCCCGACCGAGGGTATCGATCCCGAGCGCGGCCAAGGCAACGCGCACATCGCCTTCGCGTTCTGCGCGCACCGCGCCGTGGTGGACGTCGATGTCGATCTCGGACTGGTGCGGGTCGTCGAATTGGCGGTGGCCCAGGATGTCGGCAAGGCCATGAATCCGCTGGCGGTCGAAGGCCAGATCGAGGGCGGCAGCGCGCAGGGGCTCGGCTTGGCGCTGATGGAGGAGGTCGTGGTGGATAGCCTTGGGCGCGTGCGCAATCCGTCGTTCACCGACTATCTGATCCCGACGATTCTCGATGTGCCGCCGATGCCGATCTCGATGTTCGAATTCCCGCACCCGGACTCGCCGTACGGGCTCAACGGTGTCGGCGAACCACCCACGCTGTCCTCGACGCCCGCGATTCTCAACGCGCTGCGCGCTGCCACCGGACTGGATCTGCCCCGGATCCCGGTGCGGCCGGACGACATCGCACTGCAACCGGTGGGGTGAAGCGATGCCGCCGGGCGAAGGGGGGGAGTTGCCCGGCGGCATCGACATCAGCGACGGCTACCGACCCGCGAGGGGTGCGATGCGCCGTCAGGGTGGGCGACACCCTTGGGGGGGATAAGGGTGTCGCCCGGCACCATCCTAGAGGTGAAACCTCCGTAATGCGCAATTCGGCGAAAACCGCTGAAATCGCAGGGCGCGAAATGCATCTGGTGCGCCGCCGATCGCCACGCGCAAGCGGCGAATCCGCGGCCGGTCCGCCCGGGGTGCGCAAGCCGCCGCGCCGCGCGAGTGGCAGATTGGCCGTCGTACCGGATGGACAACGGAGGTTTCGGCGTGACGGATACGACGACGTCGCAGGCGCGCGCGGCTCGGGTGATCACCGAGCTCGGTGCGCCCTGGGTGGTCAATATCGTGACCGGGACGGTCGCCGGATACGCCGTGGGTGCGCTCGGCTGGGGGCTTTTCGTCGCCGCGATCACCGGCGGGTTGCCGATGATCATGATCCTGGCCGGGGTGCGCCGGGGTCTCGCGAGCGATCACCATGTCACCGAGATCGACGGCCGGCGCTGGGTGATCCCGGCGATCCTGGGCATCGTGGGCGCGGGCCTGCTCGTCGAGATCGTGCGGGGCGCGCCGCGCGCGCTGATCGCCTGGACGGTCGCCGGGTTGGTCGTCCTGCTCGGTATCGGCATCGTGACCGTGATCGGTCGCTGGAAGGTGAGCGTGCACACCGCGGTGAGCGCGGGGACCACGGTCCTGCTGGCGCTGATCGCTTCACCCTGGTTTCTGGCGGCGCTGCCGCTGACGGCCGTCAACGGCTGGTCCCGGGTGTGGCTCGGTGACCACACCCGCGGCCAGGTCGTCGCCGGCTCGCTCGTCGGCGCCGCGCTCGCCGCGGCGGCCTATCAGGTGGTGGCCGGCTAGCCGGTCACCGTGCCCGGGCGAGCCGGGCGGCCTCCCGCGTGGCATTCGTATTCGCCTGTCCCGCGCGGGATCCCGCGAGTTTCGCGCGAATATGCTCGGCGACGGTGACGGGCGCGTACTTGTTTCCGGCACCCAGGCAGGACGGCAGCGTCTCGATCACCGCGTCGATATTGCCGTCGTGGAAGAAGGCCGCGCTGCGCCGGCGCTGGATGGTGCCGTTCACGATGGGCGGCTTGACCCGGTGCAGCGTGGACAGCCACTCCTCGTTCGTCCACCGCGCCATCAGGTCACCGAGATTCACCAGCAGCGCACCGGGGGCGGGCTGGACGTCGTGCCACCGGCCGTCGGCGGCCAGCACCTGCAGGCCCGGCGCCTGATCGGCCCACAGCACGGTGACGATCCCGTAGTCGGTGTGCTCGCCCATGCCGGTGAGGTCGCCGTCCAGGTCGACCGTGCCCGGCGGCAGTGCGTAGTTGTTCATGCGCAGCACATCCAGGGAGTGATCGGTGAATCGATCGAAGAATCCGGCCGGCAGGTCGAGTGCGTCGGCGAACAGGGTGGTCAAGGCCCGCGCCACCCGCCCCGCCTCGGCGAAGTAGGTCTGCACCGCTCGCTGGAAGTCCGGAACCCGCTGCGGCCACACGTTTTCCGCGTAGTCGGTGGCGGGCAGGTCCAGTCCCGGATAGTCGGATACGGCGGTGCCAATATTGAATGCCTCGAAGAAATCGTTCATCCGATTGGCCGCCGTCACCCCGAGGCTCAGGCTCAAACTCTCGCTCTTGGGCGGCGCGTAACCGCGGTTGACGTCCGGCGGCGTCCGATACCGCCCCTTCATTTCGAGCGGCAACCCGAAGAACCCGTCCAGCGCGTCGGCGAACCCCTCGATCACCGCTCGTGGAATCCCGTGCCCCACAATCTGCATGAACCCGACCGTCCGGGCCGCCCGATCGAAATCCCGGGCGGCCCGGTCGCGCAGCTCCGCGGACCCACCACGCACATACGGCGCGATATCGATGACAGGTACTTGCACGGCACGCTCCCGGACGCAGTAGAGACGAAGGACCTCACCCAGGGTGGGTGACCGGTGTGTCCGGGATGTTCGTGCGGGTATCGATCGCGTTAACCGTGTCAGCCGAAATCGGCCGGGTTCACCGCGGCGGCCATGGCGGCGTAGCCCGCGTCGCCGGGGTGGATGTGATCGCCGCTGTCGAACTGCGGGGCGAAGCGCCGGGGGTTGGCCGGATCACGCAGTGCGGCATCGAAATCGACGATGGCGTCGTAGGCGCCGGCGGTGCGGATCCAGCTGTTGAGGGCTTGGCGGGCGGACTCGGCGGCGGGGGAGAAGTAGGGCGAGCCGTCGATCGGGGTCAGGGTGGCGCCGATGACTCGAAGGCCCTTGGCGCGGGCCCGGCGGATCAGGTCGAGATGCCCGGCTACGAGCTGGTCGGTGGAGACGGGCACGACGGTGTCGGCCGCTCCCGGGCCCGCGGCGCTGAGCCCGATGTCGTTGATGCCCGCGAGGATGATGACGGTGCCCACGCCCGGCTGCTCGAGAACGTCGGTCTGGAAGCGGCGCTGCGCACTCGCACCCAGCCAGGACGAGTCGACGGTGAGCCGGTTGCCGCCGATGCCCTGGTCGATGACCGCGCGGGGAATGCCCTCGGCGGCAAGACGTTCGGCCAATTCGTCGGGGTACCGGTTGTCCGCGCCGACGGTCGAGCCGACGCCCTCGGTAATGGAGTCGCCGAAGGCGACCACGCCGGAGCGCTGCGGCAGCACCTCGAAGACCTCGACGCCCGAGAGGTAGTACCAGGACTGCGTGGTCTCGGTGAAGGCGGTGCCCGCCGCGTCCGCACGATGGTCGCCGGTGGCGCGGTAGCTGGTGGTGAGGGCCTGTGCGTGGTGGGTCGCGGGGCCGGTCGGCGCGGCGAGGTGGAGCGTGATGGTCAGTGACTGGAACGGCGCGACCGGCAGCGGCACCGGATCGGTCGCGAGCTCGGCCCCGGCCGGGATCCGGAACTCCGCTGCACCGCCGAAGGTCAAGGGCCGCAGGGTGTCCGGTCGAATGTCCGCGCCGGTGCCGGTCACCGCGACCGTGCCACCGGCGATCGCCAGTGTGCCGGTGCCGTATCGATTGGTCAGCCGCACCCGGGTGGCGAGACCACCCTGGCTCACCCGGATGACCTGCCGCAGCGTGTGATTCGAGAATCCCTCGAGGGACCAGCTGGGTCCCATTGTCTTACTCGGCATTTGGGCCGAGGTGGTCCACACGGAGGTCCATCCGGCCCCCGCCGCCGTCACCGCGGGTGCGGTGACGGCGGCGACGAGCAGGAAGAGGCTGACGACCAGGGCTCGAAGAAGACGCATGACGAAGTCCGTTCAGCAGCAGGGGATGTCAGAGCGCGGGCACAGCGAGTTGGTCGGGCGCGGCGACGGTGGCGGCCGGTCGGCGCAGCACGGTCAGGGTGACCACCAGCGCGGCGGCCAGCAGCCCGGCGGCGACGGTGAAGGCCAAGCGGTAACCACTGGTCAGCGCCGCGGCCTCGGAAGCGCCCGCGACCACCTGGCTCCCGGTGCGGGAGGCGGCGAGGGTGGACAGCACGGCGATACCCAGCGCCATGCCGACCTGCTGCGTGGTGTTGAACAACCCGGACGCCAGCCCGGCGTCCTCGGCATCCGCGTCGGACATGCCCAGCGTGGCCAGCGCGGGCAGCACCAGCCCGCCACCGGCGATCAGCACCATCATCGGCAGCAGATCCACGACATAGGAGGCCTGCACCGGAAGCCTGGTCAGCCAGCTCATTCCGGCCAGCAGCAGCACCAGTCCGGCGACCAGCACGGCACGCTCGCCGAAGCGGGCGATCAAGCGCGCCGAGGCGAACAGCGACACCCCGCCGATGGCGACGGCCGCGGGCAGCATGGCCAGCCCGGTGGCCAGCGCGCTGTAGCCCAGCACCTTCTGCATGTACAGCGCGACGATGATCTGGAAGGCGAACATCGCCGACAGCGTCAGCATCTGCACGATATTGGCGCCGGAAACATTGCGGGAGCGGAAGATTCGCAGCGGCAGCAGCGGGGTCCGCGCGGTCTGCTGACGCCGGACGAAGGCGGCGAGCAGACCGGCCGCGACCGCACCGAGGCCCAGCGTGTGCGCGGAGGTCCAGCCGTGCTCCTCGATCTTCACCACGGTGTAGATGCCCAGCATGAGTCCACCGGTCACCAGCAGCGCACCGAGCGCGTCCGCACCCGCGGCCAGCCCGATACCCCGATCATTGGGCAGGGCCTTCACCGCCAGCGCGATGGTCACCAGCCCGATCGGCGCGTTGATGAGGAAGATCCAGTGCCAGTTCAGCGCGTCGGTGAGCACACCGCCCAGCACCTGGCCGATGGAGGCGCCGGCCGCGCCGGTGAAACTGAAGATCCCGATGGCCTTGGCCCGCTCCCGATTCTCGGTGAACAAGGTGACCAGGATGCCCAGCACCACCGACGAGGCGAGAGCGCTACCCACGCCCTGCAGGAAGCGGGCGGCGATCAGCATCTCCGGCGAGGTGGCCGCGCCGGCGAGCAGCGAGGCGGCCGTGAAAACCACGTTGCCGGTGAGGAACATGGTCTTGCGGCCGATCAGGTCACCCAGTCGTCCGGCCAGCAGCAGCAGTCCGCCGAAGGCGATCAGGTAGGCGTTCACCGTCCAGCTCAGCCCGGCCGCGGTGAAGCCCAGATCGTTCTGGATCGCGGGCATCGCCACGGTCACGATGCTGCCGTCGAGGATGGTCATCAACGTCGACGCCGAGAGGACGGCGAGGGCGAGGCGC
The DNA here is from genome assembly GCF_040654295.1 of Nocardia sp. NPDC050712. Lineage (NCBI taxonomy): Bacteria > Bacillati > Actinomycetota > Actinomycetes > Mycobacteriales > Nocardiaceae > Nocardia > Nocardia sp. NPDC050712. The sequence goes on along the minus strand of NZ_JBFAHT010000004.1, from coordinate 766,670 downwards.
TTGGACATTGTCATAGGTCTTCTCCCGTTCGAAACCAACAAGAGAGACCGTACTAGATAGTTCCGTTGCAGACAATATGTCAGTGGATTATTGCCGCGCGCGCCGCGCCGCCGACGCCTCCGCCGGTGCCGCGAGATGTCCTTCTGCCAGGGAATTCAAGGCGTGCAAGAGGTTGTCGCGATCGCCCTGCGGCAGCGCCTCCAGGGCATCCCGATGCACCCCGTCGACGATTTTCTGACTCCGCTTGGCGACCTTGGCCCCCTCCGGGGTGACCGCGATGATCCGCGCCCGCCGATCCGTACTCGAGGGCCGGCGCTCGGCCAGCCCGGCCTTCTCGAGCGCGTCGACGGTGACCACCATGGTGGTCTTGTCCATGTCGCCGATCTCCGCGAGCTGAATCTGGGTGCGCTCCTGCTCGAGGGCGTGCACCAGCACGCAATGCATGCGCGCGGTCAGGCCGATCTCGGCCAGCGCCGCCGCCATCCGGGTGCGCAGCACATGGCTCGTGTGGTCGAGTAGGAACGACAGGTCGGGCGCATCGCGCTTGGGTGCCAGTGCGGTCATGCACCCATCATAGTTTCGTTGCGGATAATCTTCACACCTCCGCATGCTCCCGGTCGGGAGAGCGCAGCGGGGCGCCGACATGATGCATGTGCCGCAGCGCTTCGCCGTAGGAGGAGAGCAGTCCGGTCTCGTGATAGGCCACGCCGATCTCGGCGCAGTAGTCCCGCACGATCAGCCGGGCGTGCCGCAGATTCGGCGTCGGCATGCTCGGGAACAGATGGTGCTCGATCTGATAGTTGAGCCCGCCCAGCGCGACATCGGTCAGCAGACCGCCGCGCACATTGCGGGAGGTCAGCACCTGGCGCCGGAGATAGTCGGGCCGATCGTCGCCGGTCAGCGTCGGCATGCCCTTGTGGTTCGGCGCGAAGATGCACCCCATGTACAGGCCGAACAGGCCCTGGTGGACGGCGAGGAACGCGAACGCTTTATCCGCGGGCAGCACCGCGAACAGCGCGCCCAGATAGAGCGCGAAGTGGCCGAACAGCAGTGCGCCCTCCAGGCCGCGATGCTTGACCGAACGATTCTTCAGCGCGCGCACGCCCGCCACATGCAGGTTCAAGCCCTCCAGCAGCAGTAGCGGGAAGAACAGGAACGCCTGCGCCCGCCCGAGCAACCGGGCCACACCACGGCTGGACCGCGCCTGCTGCTGGGACCAGACCAGAATGTCGGGCGCGACATCGGGATCGAGTTCCTCATGATTCGGGTTCGCGTGATGGCGAGTGTGCTTGTCCTGCCACCAGCCATAGCCCAGCCCGATGCCGGCGTTGCCGACGATCCGCCCCGTCAGCTCCGTCGGCCGCCGTAGCCGGAAGACCTGGCGATGCGCCACATCGTGCATGACCAGCGCGACCTGCGCGAACGTCACCGCCATCACCGCCGCGACCAGCAACGTCCACCACGAGTCGCCGACCAGCGCGAACGCCACCCAGCCACCCACGAACGCCAGCCCGACCAGACTGAGGCGGACGGCGTAATAGACAGGCCGGCGGTTCATCAGCCCCGCCTCGGAAATACGGCGCAACAGGCGGGCGTAATCACCGTCGGCGCCGCGCCGCGGTGGCCGGGGAGCGGACTCGGGAACCATGGCGGGTTTCGTCATCTCCTGAAGCTAACGGCCGAATTCTCGTTACCTGTAACCCCTTGGTATGACAGGCAATAGCACTGCGGTGTGAGATCGGCGCGTGCCCACGGCCCCCGCGGAGAATTCGAAACCACTAACAATCCTGACTGGAGTCGGCTCGCGACCGACTTCCGAGATGAGACGCCCGCGATCAAGCATGTGCTGCAACGGATTTACGTCCAGATACGGCCGTAGCGCCGGCAACGTGTGTTGTCGACAGCGAAATCAGCGGTATCACTTCGAATCCTGGTCGCAGTCTACGAGACGGGGGAGCTATCCGCTGGACGTCAGCGTGAATCCGTCGCCGGGACTTCGGGCCTACGACGACAACACTCTGGCCAGTTCCGCGATCGACGGATTCGTGAAGAGGTCGTTGAGGGTTAGCGCCAGGCCTCGCCGTTCGATCGCCGCACGGAGCTGAAGGGCGGAGATGGAGTCGCCTCCGGTGGTGAAGAAGTCGTCATCCGGGTGGGGCGCGGTGCCTAGAACCTCGGCCCAGGCCTCGGCGAGGATCGCCTCGGTCGCACTGCGCGACTGCGTGTTTCGTGATCGATGGCGCAGGCTCCGGAGAGCGCTGAGGTCGGCTTTGCCGTTATGGGTGCGCGGGAGCGAGGGCAGGGGGACGAAGACAGTGGGGAGTGCGTAGCCGGGTAGGCGGTCGCGAAGGAAGCCGGCGATTTCGCCTGGTGTGGCGACCCCGGAGTAGTACGCGACCAGAATGGTCGCGCCGGTCGCGGTGGTGTCGTCGAGAACCGCGGCAGCGCTGATGCCGGGGCAATCGGCGAGATGGCTGGTGACTTCCCCGAGGGTGACCCGGTTGCCGCGGATCTTGACCTGGTCGTCGAGGCGGCCGAGGTATTCGAGATCGCCCGCGGCGTTCAGGCGCGCGACATCGCCGGTTCGATAGCCGCGCGCGCCGCCGGTGGTGGTGAAGGCCTCAGCGGTCAGCTCTTCGCGCCGGTGATAGCCACGGGCCAACCCCGTGCCGGCGATGGTGAGCTGCCCGCTGGTCCCGGTCGCTGCAGCCGTGATCACGACGTTGTCGATCGGTTTGCCGATGGGCACGAGCACTGCCTTGCGGGCATCGGCCACGGTGATGTCGAAGTACGAGGAGTACACCGTCGCCTCGGTGGGTCCGTACAGATTGGCCAGGACGACGCTGTCGAGACCGGCGGCGGCAAACAGCTCGCCGAAACGGCGGACCAGTGCGGGCGGCAGAACTTCACCGGCGCAGAGGATGTAGCGCAAGGCGCGTACTCGGCGAAGCCTATCCGGTGCTGCTTCGAGTTCGTCGAGGAAGGGGCCGAACATCGACGGCACGAACTGGACCACTGTGACGCGGTGCCGGTCGACGGCCTCGATGATCTGACGCGGGTCGTTGTGCGCGCCCTCGCGGAGGACCGCCACCTCGACGCCGAACTGGGTGGACCAGAACATTTCTGGCACGGACACATCGAAGGTGTGCGGCGTCTTGTGCAGGATCACGTCGGACTCGGTCAATAAATAATGCTGCTGCATCCATGCCATGAGATTGACAACCGACCGGTGCTCGATCAGCACTCCTTTCGGCATGCCGGTGGAGCCGGAGGTATAGATCATGTACGCCAGGTCGGTTGGTCGCCCTGGTAGCGGCTCGGTGTGCCCCGTCGGACGAGTGTCCGGCGCGATGACGTCGACACCGAATCCGGAAGTGTTGTCCGGATCGCCGATCAGGAAGCGGGCGCCGGCATCTGCCAGCAGTGCGTGAATGCGCCGCTCTGGGTAGTCCGGCGAAATCGGCACATAGGCGGCGCCGGCCGCCAGCACAGCATGGATCGCGATGAGCAACTCCGGCGAGCGTGGCAGCAGGACGGGGACGAATTCTTCGGCGCGAAGACCACGTTCGCGCAAAGATGCCGCGAGAGTATGGACGCGGTTGTGAAAGTCACGGTATGTGAGCGCTTCGGTCTGGTCGGCCGCGTTCCTCCAGGTCAGTGCCGTCCGGTTCGGGTTGCGCGCGGCCACCCCTGTGAGCAAGGTGGAGAGCGTCGAGGTGGTCTCGAGGTCTACAGGTGTACTGGCCAATTCATTGCGGTGACCGGTCAGCGTCGCGAGGACTCCGCGCAGGGCGTGACCGAAGGTCGGTTGGTCGAAAGTTGCCGGGTCATAGAAGATTTCGAGATCGATGGTGCCGTCGTAGGCGTACTCGCTGATCACGATGGTCATCGCGTCCAAGGCGTAGCCGGCCGCGAGTGTCGACACATCACGCCGCAGTCGTTCCGCGTACTCGCCGTCTGGAATCTTGTTGTAGGTCAGTCGAATATCGAACAATCGCGGAGTCGTGCCGGTGTGCTCGCGCAGAGCGCGCAGCAAGTCCCCGAACGGGAATCGCTGGCGTCCCTGTAGCTCGCGCACCTGTGCTTCGACCAGGCTGCCGAGATCGATGAGTGTCGCCGCCTCGTCGACCGGAATATGCACGGGGAGAATATTGGTGAGATCACCGACTATCGACAGCTCGGCGGGCGTCTCGCGGTTGAGCAGGGTGATGCCGACAATGATGTCGCCACGCTCGTGCAGTCGGTGAAGCTGGATACCGACAGCCGCGAGCGTGAGCGCTACCACCGAACCTGTTGCGCGCACGCCCGCTACAGCTGTCCGCTGGAAACTCCGGGCATAGCGACGCAGGCCGGTACTGGTTGCGTCGCGGGTGAATAGCGCGGGTGCGAGCGGTAGGAACCGTTCGACGAGCGCATCGCGGTCGATGGTCCATGCGCCGGATTCGCGGTAGCGCCGGTATCCGTCGAGCAGCGAAAGAAAGCTGGGGACGGACTCGGGTGGTGCGATGCCGCTGTAGGCGGCGGAGATCTCCCGCGCGATCACGACCGATGACCAGCCGTCGCTCACCGCGTGGTGGAACCGGCTGAACACGATCAAGGAGTCGCCGCTATCGCGCAGGATGGTGAACTCACTCTGCGGTCCGTCGAGCGGTAGCACCACAGCGATGCGTCTCTGTGTCCACTGTGCAAGGGCTGCAGCAGGATCCGGGCTGTCACGAAAGTCCACGAAACCGACTGCCGCGGGTGTGACGGCCAGGGTCTGTCGTGGCGGCACGGCGTCGATGTCGAATCGCAGGCGCAGGGCGTCGTGCCGACGTTGCAAATCGAGGAGCACCGCACGTAGACGATCGACGTCGGTCGCGCCGCCGACGCGAATGTAGTGCGCGGCCTGGACAACCGGCAGTTCCGGATAGCGTGCGCCGACCACGACGAGATCGGCCTGGTAGGGCGTCAACGGCCAGGTGGATCGGGTGGGGCTCTCTCCGGAGAGATTGATGCGGAGCCGCTCGGCGAGCGCGGCCGGGGTGGGGTGATCGACAAGGTCGGCGACCTCGAATCGGACCCCCGTCGCAACTTCCAGCCGGTTGCGCAGCTCCAGCGAAGCCAGCGAGTCGATCCCGAGCTCGCTGAATGTCGCGGTGCCGGCGGGCAGATCATCGCCGCCGTATCCGAGCACCGCCGCTACCGCCTGCTGCACGACGAGATCTGGCCGCCGAGTCGGTTTTTCGATGATCGGCGGCAGTGCGGGCGCCGCGAACTCGCGCGGCGGGATGCCGGGGAGTTTCACTCCCTCCTCGGGCATCATCCAAAATCGCTGGCGCTGAAAGGGATAAGTCGGAAGGTCGACCAGGTGTGCACCCGCACCGGAGAAGCTGGCATGCCAATCCACCGCGACACCGGCCGAATACAGCTGACCTGCCGAGGTCAGAAATCGGCGGAGCCCACCGTCGTCGCGTCGTACTGTGGCGACGACCGCTGTCGCCGCGGGCCGGCCGGCCTCCGCGTCCATGGCCGCGATGGTTTCGTGCACGCTGAGGCTGAGCACCGGATGCGCGCTGACTTCCAGAAACACCCTGGCACCACCGCTGTACGCGGCACGCACCGCACTCTCGAAACGAACAGTCTCGCGGGTATTGCGATACCAGTAGTGGGCATCGAGGTGCACGGTGTCGAGCAGATCACCGGTAACCGTGGAAAAGAACGGGATGGCACAGCTGCGAGGAATGACGGTCGCCAGCGTGTCCTCGATTGCCGCGCGCAGCGGCTCGACAAGCGGGGAATGCGAAGCCACGGAGGCGGGGACCTGTCGCGCATCGATGTCGTTGGCGTCGCAATATCGCAGCAGTCGCACGACATCGGCAGTGCTGCCGGATAACACACAAGAGCTGGGACTGTTGACGCACGCCACCGAGAGCGCGCCATCGAGAAGTGCGCCGGCCTCGGCGGCGGGTAGCGGGACGGACACCAGGGCGCCATTGCCGGTGACCCGCGCCATGACTTTGCCGCGATGTGCCACCACCAGAGCGGCCTCGCGCAGTGTCAGTGCTCCCGCGAGGTGGGCGGCGGCTATTTCGCCCTGCGAGTGGCCGATGACCGCGGCGGGTCGTACGCCGAACTGCTCCCACATCCGCGCCAACGCCACCATCACCGTGAACAACACGGGCTGGATGACATCCACCTGTTCCATGGGCGGCGCGTGGCGCGCGCTACGCAGCACATCGGTGACCGACCAGTCCACGAACTCCGCGAGAACCTCCTCGCAACGGGTTACGTGCTCCGCGAAAGCCGGTGCTGTATCGAGTAATTCGAGCGCCATCCCCTGCCACTGCGGCCCCTGGCCGGGGAAGACGAAGACGACGCCCCCGGAGGCATCCGCCGGTGCGGACGTGGCGTGCACCTCGGCCAAGCCGGCGATCAGCTCGGCGGTGTCCGCGCCGAGAACCACTGCGCGCTTGGCGAACTCCGACCGGCCGGTGACCAGCGTGTACCCGACGTCGGCGGCTCGCAGCTGTGGCCGGCGTTGCAGGTGGGCGGACAACTGAGCCGCCCGGGCGTTGAGCGCGGCGTCGGTGCGGGCGGAGAGCACCAGCGGCACGATCGGGGGTTCGCGGCGGGGGAACACTACGGGATCGGCGGTCGCGGGCGCCTGTTCGATGACGACGTGGCAGTTCACGCCACTGATGCCGTTCGAGGAAACCGCCCCCCGTCGAGGCGCCTCGGGCTCGGCGGGCCAGGCGACGAGTTCGTTCGCCACCCGCACCGTGCCCGCCGACCAATCGATCGCCGGTGACGGTAGGTCGTAATGTGCTGTCGCAGGCAGAATTCCGCGACGGATCGATTCGACCATCTTGATCACGCCGGCGACTCCCGAACCCGCCTGGGTGTGACCGAAATTCGATTTCAGCGATCCGATCCACAATGGGCGATCGGTAGTGCGCACCCTTCCGTAGGTCGCGGCCAGCGCCGCGACCTCGGTCGGATCACCGACTTCGGTGCCGGTGCCGTGTGCCTCGACGACTTGGATATCGGCTGTGCTCAGTCGAGCATCGGCCAGCGCGTACTCGATGGTCTCCTGCTGGGCGTATCGGTCGGGTGTACTCAATGATGCCGATGCTCCGTCGGAGGTGACGGCGCTGCCGCGCAGCACCGCCAGCACCGGATGCCCCAGCCGTTGCGCATCGCGGAGTCGCTCCAAGAGCACGACCCCGATGCCTTCGCCCAGTCCGAAACCTGTTGCGGTAGAAGAGAATGGGCGCGTCGTGCCATCCTTGGACAACACGCGCAGCACGGAGAAACCGGCGAACAGGCTGGCCGTGCTGTGGATGGTCCCGCCGCCGGCCAGCGCCATCGAGCACTCGCCCGATCGCAATGCCCTGATCGCGGTGTGGATCGCCACCAGTGACGACGAGCAGGCGGTATCGATGCTGAGAGACGGCCCGCGCAGGCCTAGCACATAGGCCACACGGCCGGAGGCCACGCTCGCCGCGACGCCGGTGTCCAGATAGCCCTTGGTCCGCGTCATGTCCGCCATCCGTGGCCCGTACTCGGCCTGGATCAGCCCGAAATAGACCCCTGTCCGACTCCCGCGCAACGATCGCGGATCGATACCGCCGCGTTCGATCGCCTCCCAGGATGTTTCGAGCAGCAGCCGCTGCTGCGGCTCCATCGCCACGGCCTCCCGAGGGCTGATTCCGAAGAATTCGGCATCGAAAGTTGTTGCTTCACTCAGGAAGTGACCGAATTTCGTGGAGCTGGCAGCGCGGCGCCCTTCGGCACCTACCAGGTGCGGCAGGTCCCAGCCTCGATCGCCGGGCAACTCCGAGACGGTGTCGCGGCCCGAGACCATGGTGTCCCACATGGCCTCGACCGAGTGCACCCCGCCGCCGAAGCGGCAACTCATCGACACCACCGCGATCGGCTCGCACCCAGCCCTCTCGTCGCTCGCCGACCCCGACACAGTCCCAAAACCCCTTACTCATCCGCATGGCTCGACGTCAGGGTAGACAGTTCTGGTTACCCCTCGGTTATGAAACGGTCAGCGCGGATCCCTTCGATGGCACATGCTCTGACCGGGCGTTACGCGGCGAATTAACCCCATTTAGGGTCAAAATGTTTACTTGTGCAGGAGGGCTCGCTAACGCTTCACTCGTCGCTATGACCAGCACACAGCATCACCGCGCCGCCGCTCACGTGACTCGAAACACCGCGGCTACGCAAAGCCTCTTCGCTATACCGGGTCTGCTCGTCGAGCTCGAGACGACGATGTCGCGATCCGATGCTCGCGGCACGCAGTCGGTCGGTGGGCGAACTTCGATCAAGGGCCGGGAGCCGATCCTGCCCTACGACAAGGTCGCCGCAGACGCGCGAGCGCTCCTCCTGGACATCCTCGGCCGCGTCGTGGCCCAGATGTCGGCGGTTGTCGGCCAGCCCGCGCCCGCGGCGCCGCGGGACCGCGTTTTGTTCGCGTCCGCGTGCTTGCCGGATCTGCCGGACGATTCGGCTGTATGGGCGGGCATCGGGGACGTCGCGCGAGCGGTGCGTGTCGCCCGGGCGGCTATCGATCGACCGGAGGTGCACCGCGTCCTCGGCCGTTGCGGCTGTGGTGCCCCGCTCTACGCTGCCGAAATCCGGGATGTCCTGGCCTGTGAGAGCTGCGGGCGAACCCATTCGGCTGCCGATGTACGCGCTACGGCGTTGGTCCGCGCGGCCGACAAGCTTGCCACCGCGGCGCAACTGGCTCGATTGTTGCCGTGGATGGGTGAGACCCGTATCACCGCCGATCGAATTCGGCAGTGGGCGGTGCGCGGCAAATTGGCCGCCCACTCGGTGGATGGTCGAACCCTGTATCGCGTCGGTGATGTTCTGGCCCTCGTCTCCGGCTGCCGGTGACCTGAGCCGTGTTCCACAGGCGTTACCATTTAGAAGTACAGACCAGTTGTTATGTTTCCGCGCAGGTGCGGTCGGAGGAGTGCTCGTGTCCCACGGTGAGTTGACCGTGCCCCTGCCGACCCTGGCCGACTATGTCGCCTTTCATCGCAAGCGCCTGAAGCTGACCCGAGCGGCCCTGGGGGGTCGCGCGCATCTGGCGGCCCGCACGATTCAGAAACTCGAGACCGGTGAACAACTGAGTCTCACGGAGTCCTCGTTGAATTCACTCGCCCGCGCGCTCGACCTCAACCATGAGGATCAGCGCCGGCACCTGGACGAGCTGACCCGCGTGCACAAGCCCCGGCCGTGGCTCCCCACCGAGCTCCGATTCGATGCGACCGCGGACGAGCGTGCGATGCTCGACGATCTGATGCCCCAGCCCGCCGCGTACTGCAACGAGAGCTGGACCGTCGTCGCCGCCAACGCTGCCTACCGGGAGCTTTTCCCAGGTCGCGTGGAGGCCGGCAACATCCTGCTCTGGCAGTTCAGTGCCATCGGCCGCAAGACGATCGTGAACTGGGACACCGAGGTGACGGGCACCGTCTCCAGAATGCGCGGCATTCTGGCCCACTTCGGCAACCCCGCCCTCGGGGCGGTGCTGCTGAACGAGCTGGCCAAAGATCCCGATTTCGTCGAGATCTGGATGCGTCGCGAGGTGGGCTTCGATCGCGCGGTCGACGAGCCCCAGCACATCTATACCGCCACGGGACCGGTCACCGTGATCATGCAACTGCAGTCGGTCGCTGCCCGTCTGGACCGGTTGCACCTGTGCGTGGGAGTCGTTCGTCCTTACTCGGGTCCGGTCGAACTCATCAAGCCCCAGGCCGACTAGGCCGCTGCCGCCGGTCCAGCCTGCTGACCGGCTACCGAATTCTTCTCTCGGCGCATCTCCGTTGTACGTGCCCGCATCCAGGCAATTGCTGGCGATGCGGTAGTCGAGCATGCGCCAATTCGCTCTCAGGAGATCCCCTAATGTCGTCGAACCCTGTCCTACCGCCCTGCTTCGGAATCCGAGGATTCATTCAGCGTAGTACCTTGCGTAATTGGCCCGTCCATCCAGAAACCGTTGCCGCGCAAAATATTTGCCGGAATTCCTGTCCGCCCGAGCGGTTTCGCGATTGCGCGGAATCGGCGCTTCGGGCCGGTGAGATCTTCGACGAGATCGGCCGGCCGCACGTCGCGGACGGTGTGGTGATGGCCGGCGTCGTCTGCCGAGGTGACGCGGCAACAGCGCGTATTCTGCGCAGGATCTTGGCTGCTGAGGCGCAGGACTCCGACGGGCCCGATCGTCGGTGCACCGACTGTGAACGACCGATGTGCACGCGTAGGCGTCGCCGGCCCGGGCATGTCCTGCATGGCAGCGGTGGTCGCTGCTACGGATGTTATCGAGCATCCGGACGTGCGGCCTGAAGATCATTTCGGAATTGTTTCCGGCTGGCCCGGTCTAATGAATGCCGGTGTAATCGAACACCAGTTCCAGAAATAAGTTCCTTGGGGTTCTGGTCAGTATCGTCTGCCCATCCGGGTGCCGGAGTTGGGGCGCGGAAATCAAGTATGGAATGGGTGTCAGTGGAGCATACGCAATCGGGGTCGGTGGTCGTAAGACTGTTGGGCGCCTTCGAGATCGGGTTCGAAGGCGCCGAGATGATCCCGTGGAGATCGAAGAAATGCACGAATCTGTTCGCATTTCTGTTGATCAATCATGGCCGGTTGGTGAGCCGGCCCCGCCTCGAGCAATTGCTGTGGCCGGAGCCGGAGCGGCCCGCCGGTCCGACGGCGTTGAAGGTGCTAGTCCATTCGTTGCGCCGAGCCCTCGACGCCGCCTTCGGTGCGGAACGTGACTTCTTGCGGATCGGCAGCGGGGAGGGCGGCTACCGATTGGAGCTCGGCGAGCGCGTCCGAGCGGACATCCATGAATTCGAGCGGTTGTGCCGTGCGGCCAGCGAAGCCTCCCGGCACGGGGCCGTGGATGCCGCGCTCGACTGCTACAGCCGGGCGGTCGACCTCTACCAGGGGGACTTCATGGACGGCCGGGGCGAAGAATGGGTGCTGGAACAGCGAGAGTGGTTGCGGGCCAAGATGATGCACGCGCTCGGCCGTTTGCTGCGACACGCCAACGATGTCGATGACGCGGTAACGGCGATTCAGCATGCCCGTCGAATGCTGGAGCTGGACCCGACCGAGGAACGCGCCTTTCAGGCGATGATTCTGGTTCATGGTCGGCGCGCCGAGCTCGATCAGGTGAACTACTGGTACGAACTCTGTGTCGGCCGGCTCGCCCGCGAACTCGACGCTTCCCCGCAGGAGGAGACCCGGAGACTGCTGCACCGAGCCCGCAACGGTGATCTCTCGGAGCCCCGCGGTATCGGCCGGAGCCGACGGCCCAGACGGCGGCGGCGTGCCTCGACGGCCGTCGATGAACAGTGCACCGCGATCTGAGGAAGCCGATGGCCACAAACCTTAACCGGCTAATAACCGTGCGCTGCTAGAACCACACGCATGGCGAGTACCGCGGAGCAGTTGACGCAGCTTTTTGTCGAAGACCTCAAGATCGAAGCAAGCCAACTGACGCCACAGACCTACCTGGTCGCTGACCTGGCGTTCGACTCCCTCGCATTCAAGATCACCATGTCCTCGATCGAGGCCCGCTTCGGCATCACCCCGCCCGAACGCGCGGCCATGGCATGCATGACCTTCGGCGACTTGACCGAACTGATCGAAGAGTGTGTAGCCGGCCGAGGCGCGGCAGAACCTGAGTCAGGCGGTCGGTGAGCAGCTTCACCGACCGCCTGTACCGGACGGCTACGAGTACCGCCCGCGGGATGGTGACGGGGGAGCCGTCGGCTCCCAGTCGCCGTACCTGGGGCGACGTGCACCAACTGGCAAGAAGGATGGCCGGCGCCCTGGCGTCGCACGTCGAGCCGGGCGGACGAGTTGCCGTCCTGATGGAGGACCCTGCCGATATCGCACCGGTGGTGCAGGCGATCTGGATGCGTGGCGCGGCATTCACCATGCTGCAGCTGCCCACCGCCCGCACAGATCTCGGGCAGTGGGTCGCGGCGACAGCGGGCGTGCTGGCGATGATCGACGCCGACGTGCTGATCGTGGGCTCGTCGTTCGACACCGCCCTGGCGGAGGGCGGACTGCCGGTCCCGGTAGTGCACGTCGGCCACCTCGCGTCCGGTCCGGCGGCCGAACCAGCCGCCCCGGCGGAGGACGATGCGGCCCTGCTCCAGCTGTCTTCGGGTTCTACCGGCGACCCCAAGGCCATCGTCATCACCCACCGCAACCTCTACGCAAACATCACCGCGATGATGGAGCGCTCCGGTCTGACCACGGCCGCCGATGAGGTCATGATCTCGTGGCTGCCGTTGTCGCACGACATGGGCATGATCACCTTCCTGGCCATGCCCATGCTCGCCGGTGTCGAGTTGGTTAGCATCACCGCCGCCGATTTCCTGCGCGACCCCTTGCTGTGGGCGCAGCTGATCAGCCGCTATCGGGGCACCTTCACCGGCGCCCCGAACTTCGCCTACGCGTTGCTCGGGAATCGCCTCGACCGCGTCGCCGACGACCGCGCCTACGACCTGTCGAGCATGCAGGTGGCCGTCAACGGCGCCGAGCCGATCGACTGCGCCGCGATGGACACCTTTACCCGGCAAGCGGCCCGATTCGGTTGGCCGGAAACAGCATTGGCGCCGTGCTACGGCTTGGCCGAAGCCGTGGTCGCCGTCTCTACGCCGGACCGGGGCAGCGGTTTGCGGGTCGATCACGTCGACCGCCGTGTCCTCGAAGGCGAGGGCATCGCCGCACCCCTGGCCACAGGCGTCGCCTACGCCGAGCTCGGAAAGCCGTTGGCCGGAATAGAGATACGCGTTGTCGACCCGACTACCGGGGTCGCACGCGGAACCCGGCAGGTGGGCGAATTCGAACTGCGTGGCGACAGTATGACGAGTGAGTACCTGACCGCCCGTGGTAGTCGCGCGGCCCAGGACGCCGAGGGCTGGCTGCGAACCGGTGACCTCGGATACCTGACCGAGGGCGGCGAACCCGTCATCTGCGGGCGCCGGAAAGACGTCATCATCATCTCTGGGCGCAATCTGTATCCCACTGACATCGAGCGAGCGGTCGAACGTGTGGAAGGGGTTCGGGTCGGCAACAGCGTCGCCGTCTCGCTCGGTGCGGGCGGCGCCGGTGAGGGGTTCGCCGTGCTCGCCGAATCCGACTCGCACGCAGACGAATCCCGCGCGCTCCAACTACGGCGTGCAATCAGCATGGAGGTTTTCCGAGCGGTGGGTATCCCGCCGCGATCGGTGGCCATTCTCGCTCCCGGCGCACTCCCCAAAACGACGTCTGGCAAGCTGCGTCGATCCAGTGCGCGCGCAATCGTCACAGCGGCAGGCTGATTCCGAAACGATCGATGGAAATGCGCGTCTACCTGCGCTGTTCAACACTTCCCGCGGGTCTGTCACGGTTGTCGGTGCTAGGCTACGCCGATCGTTGCTCCGCGCGACGGCATCTGGTGCATAGTCCACCACTCTCGTGAATGACGTGACCGAGCAGTTTGCGGCGTCGAGTAGTCATGGGCTTGTGGCAGTTCAGGCAGTGCCTGGGTCTATTGGCGGGTGTTTCGGCGTACTGCTTGATGACGCGTCGGAGCGCTTTCCCGGTCAGGGCGTCGCCGCGGCAGACGATTCCCGCCATCACCACCCCGTCGGCGACGCGGTCCTGGTCATCCCCGACAGAGTTGCCGGCGCTCAAAGCTGAACGCGCGCAGTCGAGAAAGAGGTCGCGCGGGCAGCTGTCCCGGCACAGTGCCTGCGCGGCGATTGTTGCCGGCAGTACCTGCCAGCCGCTGGTGTCCTTGGGCTCCAGGAAGCCGGGGAGTCCAAGGCACGGGGGTTGTTCGTTCACCACGCTAGATTACAACGAAAAATGTTAGTTGTATGCATTCAGGCGATAGTCGGCGCGCGGCTACGAGTTCCCACGCACTTGGAGACGAATGCTATCGATTGCCTACGTTTACACACATTTACTGCAGATATCGCAGACATTCTGCTGTCGAAGTTCGGGGCCTGCTGGAGTGCTCAACCATCGTCTACGCGCTGCGGTACATCTAATATTGTCTTAATTGTATGTTTGGATGTATCGTTCGTCTGTCTTGCCTCGCGCCGACTCCGTCGCGAGTGTGTCTGCGGGCCAAAGCTTTCGGATGGCTATCCGAGGTCGGCCCACCCATCTTCCTGCGGTATCCCTCGCAGGCCTCCGCCCTAGTCGAGAAGGTCAGATGTACACCGAACCACTGAGTCCCGAGCGTCGCGCCGCCGTCATGGCAGCGCTCGAGGCGATTCCGGCGCTATTGGCCGAACTCGACATCACTCTCAGTCGTGCGGACTCCCTCGCACCCGCGGGTTCGCTGGGGTACGTGCGCGCGACGAAGACGGAACAGGCCCTGCCGTTCAATACCGGTGCTGCTAAAGCACATCGGGACATCAAGATGGTGTTGAACAGCTACACCGCGCGGGTAGCGGTCGCCGTTGCCCACCGCGCACCGGTGGCTTCCGTCGATCAGGTCCGCTTCCTCGCCCGGCACTTGCCCCGGATCCCGGATGATTCGGAGGCACTCGCCGGTCTGGACGTCGCGTTGGCCAGGGCGGTTCAGGGGGCATACCGCACGATCGACCGGCCGGAATCGCTGTCGAGGATCGGCGATTGTGTGTGCGGTGTGGGGCTCTACTCCCAGCCGGATATCGACATCGTCCGATGCGGTGGCTGCGGAATCGTCGTCTCGGTGCGGCAGCAGCGCCGTCAGTTGCTGAACCAGGCCTACGAGATGATGGGCACCGCAGCCGAACTCGCCCGGATCGTGCCCGACGGGTTCGGCGCCGGCCGTATCACCGCCGAGCGGATCAGGCAGTGGGCCCGGCGCGGCAAACTGACCGGCCGAGTCGTCGGCAACCGCACCGTGTATCGACTCGGCGACGTGCTCGAGCTGTGCACGGCTCAGCGAAGCGACCTGCGTCGATCCGCCTGATCCGGAGCGGATTTGGAAATGGCCGTTTTCCTGCGCTGTTGGACATTTTTTCGGGGTTCGTCACGCCTCCGCTGATAGGCTGACGCCGCAGGATTGATACCGATACAGAACCGTTCGTCCTGCCCGAAGGTTCGAATGCGGCGATCCGGAATATCTGCTATTCCGTTGCCCGCCAAGTCAGTTCATCACATGTGAGCCTTCACCCCTCTGCGGGACTATTCGAAATCCCCGCAAACGAATACATAAAGCAAAGGAAACGACGATGTCTTGGTCCGGAGATCCGATCTGGCTCGCCGACGTGCTGCGCGCAGCGGGTCTGCGGGTAATCGAGCACGAAGGGTGGCGTGACCGCGGGCATGGCGACTTCCGTGACCTGCGCGGTGTGCTGTGTCATCACACGGCCGGTGGCGGCAGCCAGGATTGGCGCATCGTCCAATATGGCCGCCCCGATCTGGAGGGGCCGCTGGCTCAGTTGGTCCTGGAACGCGACGGCACCTTCCGCGTCATCGCCGCCGGAGTGTGCTGGCACGCCGGCCGCGGCTCCTGGCCCGGCTGGCCCACCGACAACGCCAACTACCACGTAATCGGTATCGAGGCCGTCTCCCGCGGCGACGGAACCGACTGGACCCCAGCACAATTGGATGCCTACAAACGCGGCTGCGCCGCCATCCTGGCCCGCATCGGCCGCACCGCCGAGGACTGCGTCGCCCACCGCGAGTACAGCCGCGAAGGAAAAATCGACCCCGCCGGCATCGACATGGACGAATTCCGCCGCGACGTCGCGGCTTTCATCGAGAGAAAGGACGCGCCGATGAGCGCTTCAGAAGTGAGCAAACTCCAGGACTTCATCACCAAGTTCTGCGGCCCGATCAGCAGCGATGTCAAGGACATTCGCGAACAGCTGTGCGGTCTGGAACAGCGTGACCTGGGCCAGTTCGCCGGCTGGCCGCAGCTGGGTGGCCGCACCGTGGTCGACGCCCTCGCCGACGTCATCGGCCGGTTGGACAAGTTCGAACGCCGCTTCATCCCGCCCACCCCCTAATTCGTACGGGCGCCATCCCGCTCGCGCAGTACCCCCGGCAGTAGCCGGTCAGCTTCATTCAAGCCCGCCCCGTTGCGCGCCGCCTCCCGTGCAAGTCCACGGTCGCAGACGCCGCCGCGCACTGGGCGCCCGGTCCCGCCCCTGGCTCCACTCGTATCCCAGGGGCGGGACCGCTCCTTTCTCAGCAGCCTCCCAGCGCCGCGTCCGACCGAATCGGCGGAGTGCGTGCGCTCCCGTATCCATCCGAAGTCGTTCCTGCACAGCAGGTCCGGCTCGATCAGCGATTTCCCGAGGTTCACCCGCAATGGATTCCACCGTCGAATACAACAAGCCCAACTCACTGCAGGCGCTGGGCCTAGATCCGGCAACAATGGCCAACCCGCAGTCGAACTCGGCGGCGGAGAACGACAAAAAGGTCCAGCAGGATCCCGTCCTATCCACGATCGTCAAACCGCAACCCGCCAAACCGAGTTCGCTGCAGGCGGTCGGAATCGATCCGCCCAGTGTGGCGCCGAAGCCGATTCCGCAGCAACCGAAGGAACCGCAAAAGCCGGTATCGCCGTCGGTGGCGGCGATGTACCCGGGCCTGCTCGGACCTGCCGATAGCGCCACAAGTGCTTCCCCCGGTGCGATGGGCCTGCCGGACACGCTTGCGCTTGTCAAAAATGGCGCCCCGAAGCCCGGTCAAACAGTCACTTTGCCCAGCGGCACCACGATCGATTACGAGGGCGTGCGACTGTCGAATGGGCTTACTGGGCTTCAGTCGACGATGAATGTCCCTGGCATGGATCAGCCGCTCGTATCGCGCCCGCAGGCGAGATACTCGCCCGAACGGCTGGCTGGCCTTTTCGCCACTGACGATGCTTACACCGCCGAGCAGCGGGACCGCGACTTGGCGCTCCTCAATGGTCCACGAAAAATGGGTCCGTACACTGCTGGCGCGCTTGCCTCCGAGGCTGCTGCTAAAGCGGCGGCAAGTCAGCGACTGAACGCGCACTGGAACCAGAGCGGACTGGTGCGCGGACCGGACGGGGCGACAGTCTTGCCCAGACCGGGTTACAGCCCAGTTCAGTTGGCGAACGACCTGAATCTGGCCAGTACCACCGGCGTTCTCGATGAGGCCAGTGAACGACTCCGGCAGGATGCACGAGAACGGCTCGACAAGTTTGCGTACACAAAGCAGGATCAGGACGACGACCAGTTCGCCGCGCAGTACCAGTACCTTCCATTCGATGATCCACGCCGCCAGGCAGAGGTTCAGCGCTTTGTCGAGTCTGGTCTCACCCCGGCTCAAGCGCAGAGTGTTGTGTGGCGCAATGCCTACGATGCTCGGAACCGTCTGAACCAGGCCGGAATTCCGCTGCTCGATCGAGCACAAGCTGAGCAACTCGAGAATACGCCGCGGCTCTATGCTACCGATCCACGCCGACCGCTCGTCGCGGACAATTCCCCGTACGAGGGCAAGCCGCATAGGCTCAACGAGACAGACTTCCGCAACTTTCTCGGTGAGATGACCGGCCTCAAGGACCTGCAAGAAGGTCTCTACAACGGCGATCCTGGGCAAGTCGCGTGGGGCAGCGCCATGACGGCCCTGACCTTCACTCCCGGCGTGTTCGGCAAGCCGCTGATGGCAATGTTCGGCAAAATCGGCCGGTGGGCAGACGATATTCCGCCCGCTGTCGCCGGACCCGCAACCAACGGTTTGCTGCACGGGCTTGGTGCCGGCGGCGGCACAGCCGACAATCTTGCGCCGCTGCTCAGGAATATTGACCCACCCACGCCGACCCTCCATGTGCCCCGGTCGAACGATCCGCTACCTGCCAGTTGGGATGGAGCGGTCGCGGTTCCGGGCAAACCCAAACCGACTCCCGATGCCGGCCTACCTGAAAGCGTGCCGAACATGGGGCATGGACCCGTGCCGGAAGCGCCCCGAAGGCTTCCGGGCGATGGTCCAGCGGTATCTCCCTGGAGACAGCCGCCACCTAATATCGATCGCCCGTGGGACCCGGACTACATGCCATTCTTCAACAACCACGGGCCATTCAATCAAAAGCCCGGATGGTATAAGCGGTTTGGGCGTAGTGATGAGCCAGGCGCGCACAACGGGCCGCGGCAAAACAGCACTCGCCCAACGCCCGATGGGGACCCGGCCCCGTATACGGGGCCCTCCAAGGACGCGCCGCCTGGCGTAATGCCGGTTGGTGTCCGTGAGGTGGGCGAAGGTGCCGCTATGCGGTGGTATAGCGACATCAGCAAGGGGTACGTCACTATGCCGGGATGGGCAAAGGTCCCGCCCAGTAAGTACGTGAAGTCGCAATACACTCCGGAGCAACAATTTTCGCTTACGTCTGGTGCACGGTCGAAAATCGACGAGGTACAAGCTGCTAGAGATGCGCAAGATCTAGTCGTTGACGGCTTGCGAAGTGAGCGGGACGATATCGCCGGTGAGCTCGGACTCCAGCCTGACAAGTTGACGGAAAAGTACCTGAACGAACAGATGGCGACTCTCGAAAGAAAGTATTCATCTGCGGAGATCGGACGTCTTGAAGCCGCGATGTCCGCCGTGAATAAGGCGGAGTACCAAGCCAATAAGCTGACTGAGACGATGGGCAATATTGCGGCCCGCGACTACATCCACCAGATGGGTGGTGAGGTCATAACCGGTTTGGACGATGCTCTCACCGGATCGGGAAAGCTCGACGTCGTCGGCATCGTGAATGGCAAGCTCGTCGTCGTGGAGGCCAAAGGTGGCGGGGCCCAGTTGGGCACGCGGTGGGTCGATGGGGATCCAGGTCAGCTCATTCGGGTTCAGCAGGGCACGCCCCAGTATTTGAAGTGGATGCTCGACAACGATCCTGACCTGGTCAAGGCACTAAAAGACCGAGGGCTCTTGGAGGCGGTCCGCAACGGTGAGATGGACGTTGTGTACGACATGATCCGCTACAACCCGAAGGTTGGGCAGCCTCAGTGGTCGAGGTTCAACATCGAAGACAGCCCGGCTGTCCCACCTGAGGCAATTCGGCAACTTGGCCAGCCCGGCGCTGTGACACCGGCTGTCGCAGCTGCCCCTGCAGCAGACATCGCCGCACCGCTACAAACAGCATGGTTGGAATCCGCCACAAACTCGCTACTTGCGACATTGAACACCCAAGCCGCGCTTACAGTCTCCCTGCTGGGTGCTGCAACGGGGGTCGTCGCCGGGGTTGCCCGTAATTCCACTCGTACCGATCAATCGTTGACCGTCAACATCTCAGCGGCCAACCTGCCCAGCGAAGACAACGGCGATAGTGAGCTGTTCCACTGGCTGACATACGGTTCAGGGATCCGCGGCTAGGTCCAATCCAACAGGAAGTACTATCCCAACATGCAGGTCGACAGCGATAAAATAGCATCTAAGGTCGGCGTGGCCGCAAGTTTCGCCTGGACCTGGTCCGATAGCGACTTGGCAGCATTTTGCGAAGCGCAGGGGTGGCGAGTTAAGGAGCGGGATCGCCGGGGTGCTGTGCTGGCGACCGATCTGGAGTTGGACCGTCCGGAAGCGCGGTGGTCTTCGAAGGACGGCACAGTCGAGCGGGTCAGTGTTTGGGTCGTGGATGAACCCGCAAAAGACACGGTCGACGCCGTGCGCCGCACCTACGATGGGTTTGTCGACATCACGTCCGCCATTGAACGGATTCTGGGGCCGGCCACGCGGCGGAGATCAGGGGCCGACGGTGAGGTGCGGTGGGACTTAGCCCATGTCGTTGTTCGGCTGCGACTGTTCGAGAACAGTATCTATTTCGAACTCGTGAACCCGGAACATCAAGCATGGATCGACGCTCCGGACGATGAGGATTCTTGATGGCTACAACTATCACTGACTGGACGACTTACGCTGCTGCCTTGGCGTTGACATTGACGCGGATGCCTGCGGACGGATGTTTGATCATCGGCGCAAGTGGAAACAGATTCGCTCAGTTCACCCTCATGGCGGATGTAGTACATGCGGAGATTGTCGATGATGCCGTGTTGGCTGAAGAATATCGGCTGTCGTGGGATGACAAGGCGCGTTTGGTTGCTGACGGCTGGGCTCCGCCGACGGAGAACTCGTGGCCGAACTGGCACAGGGATGTCGCCTGGCCGGCCCGGTATCGAGCGTTCGAAGATCTGTCGCGGCAGGCTGTCACCGCTCTACATGAGATCTTGAAGGTCACCGCGCCTTCCGAATTGGTGGTTCAGTCCTGGGTTAATTTCACCGATGGCGATTTCGATGTCAGCGCGTTGACCTGAACCTATCGAGGGCCGCGTGGGGCCCGAAAACCATGATTTACCTGCACTGTTGGTCGTTTTCCGGCCAGTTGTCACACACCCCGTTGTAGGCTTTAGCCACAGGCAAGAAACGAATCGGAACTCCTTCCAAAGTTTCTCGCCTCTCGTACACAACAATCTCGACGGTGCTGATAGCCCGTCACTCCCAGCCCATGCGGCTCGCCCCCGAACAACTATCTAGTTGAAAAGCGGGTTCAGAGCGTTCCGCATGCCCCGCCCCTTGCGCGCCCGTCTCCCGCGGGTGGTCCGCGGTCGCAGACGTCGTCGCAGCGCAGGGGCGTCATAGTCCCGCCCCCGGAGCGAATTCCCTCGACTCCGGGGGCGGGACTTCTCCAACTCATCGAATGGATTCCCGCACCGGGATTTCCGCAATACAGAAAGGCCGTTGGCGTGATCACTGTTCTGACGTGTCGCGGCACCGGAGAGCGTCGAGGCGCACCGGTGAACATGCTCTCGTGCGTCACGCGCCGGCTCGACAGCAACAAATACCTGATCGGCCCCGACGTCGACTACCCGGCCAGTGTCGGTCCCGCTAACCCGCAGAACCTTTTTGCCGGTTGCTCCGAGGAGCAGTCGGTGGCGATGGGCGTCGAGGCCCTGGTCGCGGACATCCGGGCTACCCCGAACCGGGTGGGGATCCTCGGATACAGCCTGGGCGCCATCGTGGTCACTCGGTTCCTGGAGGCGAAGGCTCGAGGTGAGTATCCGGACTGCGAGGTCGAGTGGGCAGCAAATATCGCGAACCCGCTACGCGCAGAGGGTGATTCGATCGGTCCGAGGGCGAGGGGCTTCGGTATCAATGGTCAGCACGATCGGTGGCCCGAGGGTATCACCACCTGGGAAGTAGCGCACCACGCCGATGGAATCACCTGCTGCCCTGCCGATTCACCGCTTCGCACGCTTGCCGACACCATGTCGGCTTTCAGCTTTGCCGCCCTGGGTGGGTGGGGGAGCGCACTGGCCGAACGTATCCGCGGCAACCGCTGGCAGCTGGACCACCGGGACTGGTGGCGTGACCCGATCCGCCACTGGCAGTCGTGGTCTCAGGCCGCCGCGCTCATGGATGGCTATGTCCGGGGCGGCGCCCATAACGCCAAATACCGAACCGACGGTTACTGCGACCGGCTGGCCGCGCTGCTCAACGCGCACCGACCCGCGGTCACCACTTAGAACCTAATGGATGGTCGAAATGTCTTTCGAAGATGTACGAGATGATGCGCAGTTCGTGCGCTTCGCCGACGGGGAACTGGAAGGGCGCCGACCCGGCTATGACGATGGCGCACTGTCGGTTTCACGCCCCGGGCGTCTCGCTCCCTTTCTCCAATGGTCGATGATGGCCAGCAGCGCCGGACAGGCGATGGGCAAGGCGCTGTTCAAGACAAAGGCTTACGCCTCGGGCGGTGAGGTCGAGGACGAACATGGCCCCACCGACGCCGGCGGCTTCCTCTCCACCGCTCCGGTCGGCTCTCTCTTCCCTTTCCTGCAGTGGCACAACTGGTACAACATCTACAAAGGCACACGGGACGAAATCGTCTCCGCGGGTGGCGAAGCCGCCATCACGGCTATGGTGGGCGCCGTCACCGGCCCGGCCGGAGCCGCCGCCGCCGGCGCGGCCACCGCGTTGACCAGCACGGTCAGCACCGTGGTGCAGACCCTGTCCTCCGCGTCGCAGAACCTCCGCCAGAACGCGCCGAAGCTGGTGCAGCCCCAATTGCGCACCCTCGAACAGCGTCTGAGCCCGGAAATCGACCGGAGCACCACCATCAACGTGATCAAGACCGCCCCCTATGGCGCGACTTTCACGAATGACCCGTTGCGCGACCGACTCGCAACCTATCTGAGCCACGTGCGCTGAAGCGCTCCCGCTCGCAAGAGTGAAAGGGGGTGATGCGAAATGCTCAGTACCGTCGTCGACGTCCTCAAAATCATCAGCGTGGTTCTTCCGCTGTTGCTGCCGCTGCTCGGTCTGTAATCCGCAGTGTCAGAACGGGGTTCGTGGAAACCCCGCTGGGTCCAGCGTCGTCGCCGATGCAATCGGACCGTATTCGAACCTATTCGTTTCCACGGATTACCCGTGAACCCAACATTTGGAGAATCTCGTGCCCAGTTCCGATGATCCCAGTGGTCTCGCCGAACGTATCCAGACCGAAGTGCAGGCCGTGGTTGCGCGACTCGCGACGTTGAAGGCCGATGTCAATGTGCTGTCCAACCTCGCCCAAGGCGTCGCGATGACAGTGGCCGCGGCCATTCCGCCGCCGGCGACCTCCGACGGTGCCCCCGAGGGCGCTCTCGGCGCCGAAGTGACAGTCGGCCCGGCACCGGAAGTGGTGTAATGCCGACCTATCCCGTTCCGGGGGAGTTCCCCGACTTCGAGCAGTTCATGGTCGACCTGTTCACCCCGACCGCCACCACTGTCACCACCTTGCCCGCCACCTCGGCGGACCTGCAGTCCAAGCTGCCCTTGATCTGGGTGCGGACCACCGGGGGAACCCTCGACATCAACGCGATCACCTACAAGGCGAAAGTCAGTGTGGTGGCCTTCGGCACCACTCGCGCTCAGGCGCAGCAGCTTTCGGTGCAGATCCGCACGGCGCTGCTCGATGCCCCGGCCAACCGGGTCAACGGTGTGCTCGTCGATTACACCGAGGAGATCGCGGCCGAGGAACCGAAGTTCCATCCGCCGATTCTGCGCCGCAGCCGCGGTCTCACCGAGGTGCCCGACCTCGATCCGCTCAACCAGATGGTCGAGGTCGCGTTCTCGATCGAAGCTCGCCGCCAGTAGGCGGTGGGTGAATCCCGTCCTCGACGGGGCTTTCACCGGCGCCACTCGGTGCCGATTCCTGTTAACCATGCCCGCATCCGCGGGCGCTCGAATGGAGACACATGCCTGCCACCAACCTCACCGCGCTGAAGAACGCGCAGCGGTCGCTGCTGCTTAAGCCGCTCGACGCGGCCGTTTTCATCGCACCGCACTACACCGCGGCGCCGTCCGCGCTGACCGACGCCTCCGGCGCCCTGCAGACGCTGCCGCCCGCCTACCAGGCTGTCGGCCTGATCGACAAGAAGACCGGTGTGGCCTTCGCTCGCGGCATCACCGCCGCGCCGATCGAGTCCTACGGTGAACTGCAGCCGGTGCGCAACGACGTCACCAGCGATATCACCACCATCGAGTTCCAGCCGCAGCAGACGACCGCGCTGACGCTGAACCTGGCCACCGGCACCGCCGTGGCGGCGATCAAGGCCAATGCCACCTCCGGTGAAGTGTTCTTCGCCCAGCCGGCGTCGGAGGAGATCACCTACTACTCGGCGATCATCATCGGCAAGGACGGCAACGACGCCAACCCGATCTACGTCTACAAGGTGCTGCCGAAGGTCGCGGTCAGCAAGTACGGCGGCGAGCAGTGGAACCCCACCGAGGTGCTCGCCCAGAAGCTGACCATGGTCGCCTTCAAGGACGACACCGCCGGTTACGCCATCGCCCACGGCTTCGGCGGCTCGGGCTGGAAGAAGATCCTGGCCCAGACCAACATCCCGAACGCTGCGTAAAGCGGCTCCAACCGTCTTCTGACGGTTTCTCGATCTCCCAGGTCCACGGACTTGGGCGTGGGGCGTGTCATGTGTCTCCGGTCATGGCACGCCCCACACATTCCTTATCCATTCTTGCCGGAGAAGAAAGCGGGTCCACCGTGTCCGCCATCCCCACCGAGTACCCCGTCACCATGACCGACGGCGTCGACGACTACATCGTTGCCAACGCGACCGAATACGTCACCGCGGTCTTCAAGCTCGGCCACGCCGAGAAGGCCGAGGTCGAAGCTGTCGGCAAGCCGGCCCGCAGCCGCGCCTCGAAGTCCTAGTAATACAACATAACCCGGAGAAATAGCATCATGGCATCCACATCCGAAGCGGCCGACCAGGCCGAGGTCGGCGGTCGTTTCTACGAGCTGCAGCAAGAGCTCGCCCCGCGCCGACGCGCGCCCTACCGCCTCACCGACGACATCGCGATCGCACCGGTCACCCGCAGCCAGGTCCTTGCGCTGCGCCGGACCGCCAGCGATGACGAACAGATGGTCATCGTGCTGGGCGACCAGTACGAAGCCGTCGAAGCACTGTTCGCCGATCGGCCGCTCGACGAGTGGTTCGCCTTCCAGAAGGACCTCTACGCACACCTCTTCGGCCAAGGCTCCTCGGAGCTGCCGGGGGGATCGCAGGGCTCGTAGAGTTCTGGGAACGTTTCGGTGCCGCGCTCGACTACGACTTGCTCGAGCGCGGCATCGACATCCGGGAATGCTTCGGGCCCAACACCATTCGCGACCGTGATTGGCGCACCATCTGGTTCCTCAAGGACCGGTTGCCGCACGGCTCGCAATACCGCTCGGCGCTTGCGATGGATCGTGAGCTCGCCGAGCAGATGCTCGCCGCCGAACAAGCCGAGGCCGAGCTCGACCTCTATGAGGAAAAGGCCGAAACTACCGGCCCCACACCAGAGGGCTACTCCATCGACAGCTATCTGTTGCTGTCGATCATCGACGCACTCCAGGGCGTACAAGCGGCGGTGATCGCCGCCGCCGGTGGCGATCCGCCCCGGCTCAGCCCGATGCCCCGCCCGGTCACCGCGGTGGACATCGTCCGCGACGCACAACGAGACGAGTCGATGCAAGGCCTCATCGACCAGTTCACCGGATCCACCTGGGAGGACGAATGATCTATTCCGCAACGCTGCCGGCCCAAGCCGCCGGCGCAGCCGACACCACAACCCTGGCCGGCGTCTATTCCCCGGCCTTCTACAGTGGCGACACCGTCACCGACGTCCAGCTCGTCGCCCCGCCGGGGTTCGCCACGGTCACCGGCACCGCGACCAACAACGCCACCATCTCTGTCCGCCAGCTCCGCAATGGCGCTGTGCTGCAGACCTTTGCGAGCCTCACGCTCAACGCCGGCCTGAACCTGGCCGCGGAAATTCCCGTCACCATTCCGCTGACCACACAACCGGTTCTGCGTTCCGGCGATGTGCTGGACGTGCAACTGCATCAGAACGGCACGGGCAAGGCCATCGGCAATGGACTGTTCGTATCGGTCTTTGTGAGCTGACGCGCAGACGATGGCAAACGAATCGATATGACTATGAACGATAATAGTGACGCGAGCAGGAGGCTGCAGAGTTTCCTGCGACAGAGCGGAAACGTGCCCGCGTACGCCTCCGGCGGCGATATCAAGGGGCCGGGATCGTCGATCGGCGACAAGATTCCGGCCTACCTTTCCGACGGCGAATTCGTGATGAACGCACGATCGACCGCGGCGAACCGCCCGTTCCTGCAGGCGTTGAACGCCGATCCGTCCTTCTTGCAGAAGATGCTGGCGGCGCGTTCGCCGGGCGGTGGATCCGGCGGCGGTAGCGGCCCGGCCCAGTCGGCCCCCGGTGGGCAGCCGGCGACGGTGAATATCTCGATGTCGAGCAATGAAGACATCATCGGAAGATTGAAAATTCTTGCGGCGCAATGGGAATTGTCTCAGTAGTCGCCGCGGTAATGATATGGATTGAGGTGAATCTGTGGCGTCCAATGCTGCGATGATCACGGTGACCGGTGTCGATGGTTCGCGATGGACGATCGCCGGTCAGGGGAGTGGTCGTGAGGGTGTAGAGCTGGCTACGTCGCCGACCGGGTTGTACGACGCGCCGGTGACGACGATTTGGAACCAGTCGGCGTTCCAGGCCGGTTCCTCGTTCGGTGGCTACCGGACGAACAAGCGCGATGTTGTCTTCGCGGTCAATGTTTTTCAGACTGCGGGCAGTTCGTGGGAGGCGGTGGATTCCGCGTGGCGCAAGGCCTGGGCCTACGACCGCGACGCGACGTTGACGATCACGACCGATTTCGGTACGCGAACGCTGAAGCTGCGGATGTCGGAGCAGCCGGATTTCAAGCCGGACAAGGACCCGCATCTGAAGTCGATCGGCAAGGTCGTCATGACCTGCACCGCGGGCAATCCGTGGTGGGTCGAGTCCGATGTGACCGGGTCCTGGATCTCCACCACCGATACCACCGGTGCGGGCAAGAGCCAGTCGGGCACGATCACCATCGCCAACCCGACCGATCAGCCGATGTGGCTGAAGTGGGTGTGTTCCGCACCGGGTAAGTGGACCCTGCCGGACTTCTCGTGGGGTGCGGTCGATCGCGACGGCACACGGGTGATCACCTTGCCGCTGACCGCGGCGGGTAAGGACCTGACGGTCGATACCGACCCGATGGAAGAGATGATCGTCGCCAAGGACGGCTCCCAGGTCTGGGCGCTGATGAACGGCGTCAGCTTCCTCTATCCGGTGCCCCCGTACACCCCGGCCACCGCGGTGCCGGTTTCGGTGAGCGGTGCGCCGACGGGTGCGTCGGTGCTGGTGGTGCAACCGCGTAACTGGTCGCGCCCGTGGGGGCTGCAGTGACTTCGGTACTGGATCTCCCCGCGATCTACGCGGACGCGCAATCGGCCAAGACGGTTCGCAAGCAGCAGCGGTTCTCGCGGCCCCTGATCCGCCTGTGGGATGGCGACTGGAACCTGCGCGGTGTGTGCGGCGCGGAGATCAGCGCTGATTTCCGCTGGATCCTGAACCAGGCCGGCACCGGGCTGCTCGTGCTGCCCTACGACTACTACTTGGCGAAGTGGGCGGTCGACATCAACGGCCGCACCAAGAAGAACGTGCACATCACCGTCGACAAGGACGGTGCGCGCTGGGACGGGCGGCTAGAGAAGGCTGTCATCAAGACCGACGGCCACGGTGTCACCACCGTCGAGCTTCTGTTCATGCACTCGTACCAGGATCTCAAGCACATCTACTGCTGGTCGAATCCGTTTCTGCCGGAACAGGTTCAGTTCCCGAGGCAGTTCCTGCTCGCCGGACCCAGCGTCTGGGTGCTCAAGACCGCGCTGCATCTGAATCTGCTTCGCCTGCAGGGTGGGCTCTGGACGTTGCCCGACGACCCGATGGACCCCAGCCAGTGGGGCAGCCTCGATCAGTCCACGTGGGGCGTCGTGGTGAAACCGGGTGAATTCCAGGCCGATACGTCGATGTGGACAATTTTCGGGTCCCGTTTTCAGAATTTCCACGAAGCCTCGTCGGGGACCCTGGAGACGGCACAGCTGGCGATCGTCACGCGGCGGTGGTTGCAGGGTGATCCGCCGCCGTGGCCGGGCGCGCAGGTCCGGCACGGCTGCCTGGTTGTCGACATCGTCGACAAGTCCGGCTTCTGGACCGGTACCAGCACCGGCGGCGACATGTGGGATGGGCTCGAGCGCACCAAGCAGGTGTTCGACAACACCATGCTCGACTACAGCCCGAATGTGCTGCCGGACCAGAACGTGCCGGAGCTGTACAAGAATCCGGGCTGGATGGGTACGCTCCCGTCCAATCCCTGGGTGGTCTACCGGCAGAACGACAACACCGGCATTCAGACTTCCCAGTTCATCGTCAATCCCTCGTCGGCGGTGCAGGTCCTCACCGGCGGTCATTCGATGCCCGGTGTGAACGAGGCGATCTCCTCGGCGATCCAGGTGGTCGGCATGCTGGTCGCCGGCGCACTCGGTGAGATTCCGTTCGGTGGTTCCATCGCCGGTGGTGTGGTGAATGCCGCCACGGCGGTGGCGAACACGATCGCGACGTCGCTGTTGTCGGACACGCTGCTGGCCTGGCAGAAACACAAATCGGGACAGCGTGTCCGGGACGCGGGCTGGTCGCACTACTGGGAGCACTTCGAGAACAGTGCCGACCGGGCCTACACCTTGGGGGCGTTGCTGACCCTGGGTGAAGGCATGTGGAAGACCCGCCAGCATTTCACCCATAAGTTCATCGTCGCCAACGGCGAGCCCTATCTGATCGGCGACCAAGGCCAGGGGCACTTCTTCCTCGGCGACCGTGTCGGTTCCACCGTCAAGGGCATGCCCGAGGGCTCGGTCTACGTCGACCAGGTCACCGAACTCGAGCTGGCTTGGTCGCGGACCGCGAGCCCGGCCTGGCAGGTCACTGTCGGCTCGGAACGCGACCACGATATGCCCTTCGCCAAGTCCATGCGCGTGGTCGCCGACATCGTCGACGACATCCACGCACTCGCCGTCCAGATGTAGTCCTGGCCACCGAATCCCTATCGAAAACCCTCCGGAGAGAACATGTCCATCCCTTCCCTCGAGCAGTGCAACCCCGACGACCCCAGCGAGGCCTTCGTATGGGCGCTGGTCGGTCTACCCGGACCCCAGAACTCACCGCTTCTCGTGCACCCCGATGTGCTACGGCAGTGGTCGAAACACCTGTGGGACCTCGGATTTCGTCATTACGCCGGCGAGCAGACCAAGGAATACCACCCGCCCGCTCGCGGTCTCTCGCATTGGCTCAACGGCGCCGGCCAGTGGGCGGAGAAGGGCGCGCCGCGTCCGCCGGAGAGTTCGGCACCGGACGTCACCGAGCTGACGCCGGACGAAAGGGCGCACCTGGTAGAGCAGCTCAGGGAATCCGGTGAACTCAAGCACCTGGTGGATCCGCGCGATCTCGACCTCAATACCGCGAAAGTCGGTGCTGCCGAGACACTCCCGGCGGACAAAAGCCTATGACGAGCCCGGACAAGTCAATTCCCCCTGGCGCGTATACCGGCGGCTCGATCCGGAATCTGCAACAGGTCAGCTGGGACTCGGCGCGGGCATCGATCCTGTCCAGTGTCAGCGCGTCTTTCGCAGGGGTGGAAGCGATCGGTTCTAATCTCAACTCGGCGACCAACCGCGCTCTGAATACGGCCAATACGGCTCAAGTCGGAGCAGCGGGGGCACAATCCACGGCAAACTCCGCGCAGAACACCTCGACCGCGAATGCCTCGGCGATCGCCGATCTACAGACCAAGCAGACCCAGGAACAGGTGGGCGGTGCGTCGGCCTCGGACAACTTCCAGGCCTGGGACCCTGCGAAATGGACTGTGGCCCAGTGGAAACCCGACGGCGCGACAGTGGCCGGCGTCACTGTCGTCGCGGATCAGGCGGGCATTTCCAAGAGCGGAAACACCGGCACCGGTGCCGATCTCGCACTGTGGAAGACCCCCATGATGACCGATGCCCAGTCGGTGTCGGTGGTCCTCGGCCGACCCAATAACGCCGGCGCGTTCACGGGTAGCGGGATTCTGCTCCGGGCCGCCGCGGATCTCTCGACCTTCGTCATGGTTCAGATCGGCGCCGGTCGGATCCTGCTGCAGCGCGCTACCTTTACCGGCGGCAACCTGAATGTCACGACGTGGGGCGAGTCGAACGGGCTGACGCTGGGTACCGGCGACACTGTTACGGTCTCAACGTCGGGACCTGCCTACGAGGTCATGATCAACGGCGTCGGCAAGTTCAGCTATCGCGACACCGCGGTCAGCTCTCCGGTAGGCGCCAACAATCGGTGGATAGGTTTCTACAGCGCCTGCAATGCTTCCGCGCTTTGGGATGGCTCGAAGTCGTACTCGTTCGGGTTCGATCTCGAATCCTTCGCCGCCGCCGATACCGTCTCACCACCCGTCGTCGGTACCGGCTGGTCGCTGTATCGGCAGAGTACGGCGGCGGTCGCGCAGACCGGGGGAACTGCCCGGTTCGGTGCTGTTCTGGACACCACGCGGCAAACCAACAATGTCAATGTGCTCGATTTGCCGTCCGGACGGATTCAAATCGTCAAACCCGGCTGGTACACGATGAGCATCGGCGTGCGGTGGTCGGCGGCGGCGGGCGACGCCTATTCGTACAACGCGGTCTTGTGGACAGCGCCGAGCCCGGACGGCTTATGGAAAGCGATCCGGGGTTCTGCGGATACAACGGGCCCGGCGGGGTTCATCGCCGCCGGTACGTTCGTCGTGTTCGCATCAGCCGGAAGTGTCTGGGCCCCTGGCTATTACACGCCCCTTGCCAAGAGCATGGTCGGCGATACGTCCGGCGTTTACACCTACTTCGATGGCATGCTCTGCTCCTATTCGTGAGCGCGGAGCCGTCATTGTGCCGTCTCCAATTCACTTCTCGCGCCTTTCGGCGCAATTGTCTCCCTAGGAGTTGCTCATGGCTCAGAACGTTGGAGCATTCGTCGCTCGCAACGCGAAAGCGGTGGTGTCGCTGATCGGCGGTGTCATCAGCGTGCTCACCGTTTCGGTGGCATTGCTGCAGTACGCGCCGGCTTCCGCGGTCGGCGTAGGCGCCGCGCTGCTTACCGCGTTGGAGGTGCTGCGCACCGTCAACGTGTGGATCGTCAAGAACGAGCCGGTGCTGGAGGCCGCCGCGGACGCCGCGGCGGATCTGGTCGAATCGTTCACCGACGCGATCGGTGTCACGGACTCCGATCACGAAGTGTCGGAACATATTTCGAAGGGTGGCGTCCGATGACCAGCCCGGACCGGGCCGTACCGTCGGGTGCGTATACCGGCGGCTCGATTCGCAACCTGCAGAAAGTCACCTGGGACTCGGCCCGGTCACAGATCTTGTCCAGTGTCACCGCGTCTTTCGCCGGTGTGGAAGCGATCGGCTCGAACCTCAACTCGGCGACAAAGCAGGCGTTGAACGCTGCCACCGACGCACAGTCCGGCGCCTCCCAGGCGCAGGCGTCGGCCGCGGCCGTGCAGAACACCACGGCCGCGAACTCCGCCTCTTTGGTGGAGTTGGTTGCCACGCAGTCCGGCCAAACCACGGGCGGTACAGCGTTTTCCGATGCATTCGGGCGCACCGAGTTGGGTCTGGACTACACCACATTCAAGACCGGCCCGGTGGCTGATCTGGTGGTCATCGACGGCCAGGTGCAGCTCAATCGCTCCGGTGACGAGAACACCGGAAATGTCGTCGCCCTGTCCAAAACCGTGACAGGCACCGATGACCAGCGCGTGTCCGTGGTGGTCGGCCGGATTCAGGAGGCTCACAGCGCCGCTGCCCGGATCGTCGTCCGCTCCGCTACGGACCTGTCGACGTTCGTCTACGCCCGTGTCTATCGGGACAGCGTTTATCTCGGCTGGGGCACGCGCAGTGGAAACACCACCGTGTACAACGATTGGACGTCGGCGTCGACCGCTGTCAACACCGGCGATACCGTCACCGTGGAAGCCGTGGGGCGCAACTATAAGGTCCTGGTGAACGGCGCGCCCGTAGCCGGATACGCGGACACAGCGGTCAAATCGCCTGTCGGAGCGAATAACCGGTCCTTCGGATTCGGCTGCCAGTACTACTGGACCGGGTTGTTCGGGTACTTCTCGTTCGCGATCAACGCGCTCGCGGCGGCCGATCTCTCCTCGCCGCCGATCGTCGGCACTGGGTGGTCGCTGTACCGGCTCAACTCGACCTCCGTCGCCCAGCCTGCCGGTGAAGCGCGCTTGGCGGCAAACACTTTCGATACCCTCGGTGCCGCCAAGGGTATTGCCGTACCCGACCTCGGACGTGGCCAAGTGCAGATCGAGAAGGCAGGTTGGTATGCGATCACGACCGCGTACGCCTTCTCCAACTACACCACCCAAGCACGGGTCGGCCTGTGGACCGCGCCCGCGCCCGGCGGAACCTGGTCGCTGGCGCGGGTCGGGGCGCGCACGGCCAACGACACCGGTGTAAACAGCGTCGGCAGCTCCTTCACCGCCTTTCTGCAGCAGGGATCCGTGGTAGCGCCGGGCTACTACCTCTCCACCAACAACGGGTTCGTCGGCACGGCAACCTATTTCGACGGCGCGCTGCTGAGCTACTGATGGAGCCCCACTGTGACCTCACCTGACAAATCGGTCCCCGCCGGCGCCTACGTCGGCGATTCGGCGGCCTCGAACAACATCGGCAACCTCCAGAAATTGACCTGGGAGGGTGCCCGGGAGTCGATCGTCTCCGGTGTCATCGGCTCGTTCGCCGGCGTGACGGCCATCGGCGGCAACTGGAAAGCGATCACCGACAAATCCCAATCCGCTACCACGACAGCGCAGTCGAGGTCCTCGGATGCCAACTCGACGGTCGCCGACGCCCAGGCGGCCAGCGCCGCCAACGCGGCCACCATCGAAGCCCTGAAACCGCGACCGCCCGGCGAACCAACGAGTGGCACGACATTTTCCGATGACTTCGAGCGCGCGGATCTCGGAACCGGCTACACGACCTACAAATTCGGTCGAGTAGCCGACCTGCAAATCGTCGGCGGCCAAGTCGCACTGAACCAGAAGGGCGACGAGGGCACCGGTTCTGTTGTCGCGCTGTCGAAGATGACGTTGAACACCGATGACCAAGCGGTCACGGCGGTCATGGGTCGCGTGAACCAGGCCAATATGACCCCCACCATCCTGTACCTGCGTTCGACGACCACGTTCTCCAGCTTCGCGTACGCGTCGGTTCGCTCCGACGGGATCTGGATGGGTCGGGGTACCCGCACCACCAACCCGAGTTACAGCACCTGGGTCAACGTGCCGATGACCATCAGAACCGGAGACACTGTCACCTTTCAGGCCGTCGGACCGAATTACCAGGTGTTCGTGAACGGTGCCCCGGTGGTGGCCTACAACGACAGTGCGGGAACCTCCCCGGTCGGCGCGGCAAATCGCTCCTTCGGCTTCGACAGCAGCTACTACTGGTCGGGACTGTTCGGCTACTTCTCCTTCGCACTCAACTCCGTCGCCGCGACCGATATCGTCCGGCTGCCGGTGACCGGAATCGGATGGGCACTGGCCCGCATCAGCTCGACGAACGCGCTCCAGCCCTCAGGTTCGCGCGCCGTCGCGGCGAACACGTTCGACACCGTCCGAGAGAGCTCCGGCGTGACGGTCTCCGCGCTGGGGCCCGGGCAAGTTCAGGTTCCGGTCTCGGGCTGGTACCGGATGAGCGTCGGCCTGACCTACGCCTCGGCTGCGGCCACCGAGATCCGGGCCGAACTCTGGTGGTCCCCGACCGCCGGCGCGACCTGGCAGCAGATGCGCACCGGGCCGAGGACTACTCAGCTCAGGTCCGAGACCGTCATGAGCGGCACCGATGGTGACGGCAACCCGGTATATACGACCAATTACTACGGATACGCCTCGAGCGTCGGCGCGACATTCGTCGTCTATCTGCCGGCGGGGGCGGTCGTCAGCCCGGGTTACGGCTGCAGTGTCAACAACAACCTCGTCGGCTCCAACACCTATTTCGACGGGGCCCTGATCAACCGCGCTTAGCCCGCGCCCAATTCAACGCCTTCGGAGGGCCGACCCGGTCGTGCCCTGTCCCGTTGGCGACCCTACAACCCCTGGAGTTCGCAATGGCGCCGAGCCATCACCAGCCGACCGCAGCCAGGTCCGAAAGGACCTGATGCCGCTTCTCGAAACCACGCTTATCAGTGCCGCCACCTTCCTGGGCGGCTCCGGCGCCACCAGCTTCTACTCCTGGCTTCGGGCCCGGAAAGCTCAACCGGCACACAACATTCGCCACGAAGTGTCCGCCGCCAAACAGGTCAACGACATCGCCTTGGCGACGCTGTCACGAGTGTCCGAAGAACTGCGGGTCGTCTCCCTGCGGCTCGACGGAGTAGAGGCCGCGCAGGCGGCGTCCATGCAGGAATTGGACCGTGTCACCGGCCTGTTCCGCGAGGCGCTCGCCGTCCTGCGCGGCGTGATCGAAGCGGCCCAACACGGCCGCATCCCGGAACTGAACCTGTCCAGAGAACTCATGGACGAGGTCGAACACAGCAGAGGAATCACATGACATCACCGATCGACCCCGGATACCTCGGCTACCAGCCGAAGATCGAACCACTCAGGCTAACCACCGGTGCCGGCTTCGTGCAGACCATCCAGCCGTCCGGCGGGGCCGTATTCCCCGCCGGGACCACGGTTTCCATCGTGCTCACCGCCCCCGGCGGCGCGGCGTTGGGCACCTGGCCTGCCACGGTCACCCCGACCGCGGCCAGCTGGACTGTGCCCGCCGCCACGTCCGATCCGATCCCGACCAACTCGCGCTACACGATGCTGGTCACCTACTCGACCACCCCGACCACCACCTACGCCTGGTACGTCGGCTCCGTCATCCGCAACTGACTTCCTTCGCCGCTCTAGAGCGGCGAAATTCATTGCAAAGAAACAATTCCCAAGGAGAACATCATGGCTATCGCCGTTACATCGACCAAGAACGCTCTGTGCGTCGCCTACGCCAATACGGCCCCCACCGTGTACGTTTCGGTCCATACCGGCGACCCGGGCCCCACCGGCCTCGCGGAGGCTTCGGGTGGTTCGCCGGCCTACGTCCGGGTGGCCACCACGTGGAGCGCGCCGGCCAACGGCCAGATCACCGGCAGCCAGGTCACCGTGAACCTGCCCGCCGGCACATACACCCACGCCGGTCTGTGGAGCGCCGCCACCGGCGGCACCTTCATCGACAAGGTCGCGATCGCCCCGACCACGCTGGGTGCCCAGGGCACCCTGCTGATCACCCCGACCTTCGCCGTGAGCTGATTCACCTCTTCGATTTGGAGGCTGCTATGCCAGCACCAGCACAGGTGATCGTGGCCGCACTGCCCACGCAACCGACAGTGCTCACCGCGGTCGCGGCGCCACCGACGATGGTGGTGGCACTGCCGGGGTCGCCGATCAGCCGGGTCGACGGCGCACAGGTCCCGGTCATCCCGGTGTTCGTGTACGCCGCGTTCGGCGGAACCGCCACCCCAGCCGTGACCTTCAAGCCCTCCGCCAAGCTCGCCGCCGAGGCGACCGGGCTCGGGTCTTTGACCTTCGCTACCAAACCCGCACCGCGGGCGACTCTCTCGCTCGGCAGTGAAGGATCCGCCACGGCCCGTGCCGCTGTCGGCTCCGGCGGCAAGGTCGTCATCGCCGCCGGGTTCGGCGCCGCGGCGACGGCTCGTACCGCCAACGCGGTCACCACCGCCACCGGCGACCTTTCGGTTGCGGTCGCGGTCGCACCGTAATCCGGTGCGCGATTCCGTGTTTCGCGCACCCGGCGGCACCGCCCGCCGGTTGGCGCCGGAGCCGTTCCTGGTCAAGGTTCGGTACTAGGGATCGCGTCCTACATGTGCCGCGCTCAACCTTTGGTTGAGCGCGGCACATGTCTTTTCTCGACTTGTCACAGGCCAGTCGATAACTCTCTGCGCGCGCACGCCGAATTGCTCGCCGCCGCACCTGATCTGGGTGCCGCGTAGCTTGCAGCATTTCGAGTCCGGTCGCGGCGCGCCTGAAATCTTTGAGGAGGCGATGAGCCGTGTCAGATATCTACGGTCTGCCCGATACCAATGGCCGCAAGGAGGGCGATACCTGGACCACCACGTTGCCCGACGGTCGAACTGTCTCTAACACCATCCCGAAAGGAAACGGCAACCAGACTGTCGATCAGGTCATCACCAATCCTGATGGCAGCACGACCAATTCGCGTGTTGCCGGTAACGGTGACGGCGGGTGGCAACGGTGGAACGACGACTCCACCGGCACCTCCTCCTACGCCGGCAAGGACAAGCAGGACACCGAGGTCTACGGCCAGCACTTCAACCCGGGGACATCGACGACGGGCAAGGCCAGCCACGAGTTCGGGATGTCCAGCGACTACAAGACTACCGCCACGGCCTCCTATGACAGCAACGGAAACCGGATCGGCACCGACCTCGGGGTCGCGAACGGTAACGGACTCTACGACAACGTTCATGTCGACAACTACGGCAACAAGACGATATCTACTACCACCCGCGATGAAAAAGGCGGATTGGTAAGCAAATTCACCAGTCAAGTCGACAGCGAGGGCTACGGCTGGCGGGATATCGACGACAAAGACGGTAAAGCGGTGCGCTGGCAAGTTTCTCCGGATAGCCAGGGCAAGCCGGTCCTGACCCGCACGGTGGAGACCGATCAAGGTGTGGACCTCTACCGCATGGACGACAGCGGGAAAAGCACTCGCGAACATCGCGGTAACAAGCCCGGCGAGTGGTTCCGCGACACCACCGAGACCGACGACAAAGGCCAGACGACGATCAGGCGCCTCTACTCGAATTTCGGCGTCACCGTCTTCGACAGCGAAGGAAACACCCTCAGTCATGAGGGCCCCAAACCCCCCAAGCCTGGGATCGATACCGTTGGTATCGCCGACAAGGTCATCGATACGGTCTTTTTCTGGAACCCTATCGCCAAAGGCGGCAACAAGGCCGGAGTCCACGCTGTAGTCGGTCTCGGCGCCATGCTCGGGGCCTGGGACGACGTGCCCTCTTCCCTGAACCTCCCGACACAAGATCAGGCCTTCGACGGCCTCTACGACACCGGCAAGAATCTTACGACGAAGTATGCCTATCTCCAGGGCACCTCCAAAGATGCCAACGGCAACCCAATCTACAGCCCGGACGGCAAGCTCGACGAGCTGCACGCGAAGCTGGACTTCTACAACGACCTGTCTATGGCCGTGATCGGTACCGACTGGGCCGATTTCGGCGACAAGCCTCTCGAGACGCTCGGGACTGCCGGCTTCGGAATCGGTACCTTCTTCATCCCGGGGCCGAAAGGGATGGGGGCACTCGGCAAAGGCGCGGGCGCCATTGATGGGCTGGGCGAAGCAGGGATTCGTGCAGCCATGCCAGATCACCCGTGGCCAAGCATTACTGAGGGTATCGGTGGTGCCGCCAGCCCAGAACACATGCCACTAGAACACCCGGGTGCGCCGAACACGATTGACAACGGAGGCTGGGGGATCCCCGAAGCAACTGATGGTCAATCCATGCCCGGACGCACTGTCCATGTCGGTGGCGATGAGTTGCCGCCCTCCAGGCGAGTGGGCGGGGGAAACGAGATGCCCCCATCCCGCCCCGGCGATATGAATCCGCCCAGTCGGCGTCCGGGTGGTGATCGACCAGGGGGTACCGCTCAAGGACCAACCAGTCGTGGGTCAACGAATGAGCCCGTAATGTCCGGCGTGGGTCCGAAGTCCGGCGGAAATGCTGGCAACGGCGGGGGTGGCGGCCCCGTACCCCCGCCGAAGAAACCGCCAGCGAGCAGACCACAGACGGGTAAAGGCGCATCGGGCCATGGTGAGAACCCATCCCGTCCCAGCACATCGCAGCCGCCTCGCAACGGGGGCGACGGTCCAGCCGCTCCGGAAACGGCGCTGGTACCAGAGACGCCGCCAAAACGACGTCAGTGGTGGGACTCACCCCACAGCCCCTACGAGACGGCCGAGGAATTAGCACGAGCAGAGGCGCTCAAAGACGCCGCACCGCCCGATACCACAGGACTTACTCGAATCGAGAAAGGTCGAGACACTCCGAGTCCATGGTGGCCGCGAGGGCTAAATGGCAATATTAAGGGCAGAATTGGTGAGGCTCTAACCGAAGCACGTCTGAGGGCTCAGGGATACGATATTCTGGCAAGACAGCCGAAAATCCCATGGCCCGATACGCCGGGTGGCTATATTATTCCGGACTTCGTGGCATTGAAGGACGGTAAGGTAGTTGTTGTCGATTCAAAATTTGGCTCGAAAGCAAAATTCACACCGGGACAGTTCGATGCTTATGAAGCCTTCAATAGTGGCGCGGTCCGCATCGACTCTTCGATGTCGTCGGAATTGCGAAATAATCTAGCACAATTCGAGCTGGGTAACAGTCCGACGGTATCTCATGTTGAAGTCGACGCTTGGAATAGCAAATACCTTCCGAGTGTGGAAATGCTTGAATCTGCCCCAGGGTATCTAGGAAGCACTCCTACCGATCTAGCGGCTGCGGCATGGCTCCGTGATCCGAAGAATCTTATAAAGCTTCAACGTGAAATTAATAAACCGAAACTTCCGCCGATTGGTGGGTCGGTGATTCCGCTTTCGATGCTTCCTCTGCTGCCGTTAGGTTTAGCCCCATGGTGGGACGGCGAACCGGACGGAGAAGGCGCTGGGAATATCTCGGCAGCTCTAGCCGAAAGCATTCAGTATCCGCTGAGTGCCGGTTTGGCTATGGTTGCCCCTCTCCCATATTCGGTCGATACAACCGGGGGCCGCATGACGTCAGCGATTAAGGCCAACCAGGCATTAACGGTCAATATCATGATGAACAGTGCGGATAGCCAGGCATCCTACGACGATGAAATCGTTCGAGTGGAGGCGCTTTCGTCGTCGTTGTGAGGTTTATCGCGATCGTATGTCAGATGGTCTTTCCGCCTTGCGTCCAGGGGATGTAGCGTGTGGAGGTACATGCGGAGTTCATCAGGAGTTGAAGGGAGCGCAATGGGCGCGTTGGAAAAACTGGCAGAGCAAATCGGTCTGGCCCTTGTTGAGGTGATGGCCGAGAGTGGCTACGGCCCTCTAGGCCAGTTGAGTGCCGCTCGCGTTGCTGAGCGGGATGTAGAGATACGATTCAATCGCTTTGATTCGCCGCTAGTCGCAGTCAATCAGCAGATTACTGCAGTGATCAGCAAAAAGAAATCTCCTGGCCTTGTGCTGATTGGATGGTCTAACCTTTTCTCTCGATCTATCGGAGAAGTGCGAAGCCAAATGGATGGACAGGCAAATTTGGTCGATACTATATCTGATCCAAATTTGCTTGGCGTGGTCGAATCTCAAGAATTCGGGCAGATTGTAGCTCCGGAGCGCGCGCCGTTGTACTTCTCAATTGCTGCGCCGAGCGACATTCAACGCGAAGTGACATCATTCGCTTCGGTCGTTTCGGGCGCTATTTCGGGCTGGTTCGACGCGCGTTCGACCCTTTCCGAACTGACTGAACTCGCACGTCGGCCGCTGGCAACACCGTGGGATCAGGATAATCCGGGAGCAGATCGGCTGAGGTCAGTGGTGATCTTGCAGATCTTGAATGGGCGTGAAGATGATGCGGCAATTCTGATGGCATGGTATTTGAACCGGAATAGTTACAGAAACCGTGATTCGCGGGAGCGTGCAGCGGCATTCGATGTCGCTCTGGCAGAGATTTTTCCTACCTATGCGCGTGCACGTAAGTCTATCAACTGAAGACGGGCATGAGAACAAATATCTGACGACAAAAGGTATGCACTATCGAATGCCGAGATGCCGCAAGTCTCAGCCGCGTCGCCGGTCAACTGGCAGTATGAACAACGATTGGATGAGCCTGAATGACTGTGCAAGAGCACGATCGGATCGACCAGCTTGCGGTGGGTATGGACGGTGGGCTGCTGTTGGCAATGACCGAGGACCGCACCTACGGCTCCGGTGCGGATGCAGACTTGACCGAGGACTTCCGTCTCAAGCTGAATTCCTACGTCGGCGCTGTGCAATCTGGCGAGGTGCTACGCATGGCGGAAAAGGCTGGGATCGAAGGAATTCAACGGATCGAAATCGTATTTTTCAGCGCGAACGAACCGCCGCCGACGGTGTTCGAGATGTTGAACGTGGTCAACTCAAAACTGGGTGTGCAGGGGATCTCGGCCAGATGGGAGCCGCTGGATATCGACGAAATCACACCGGAGGTGTACGAGCAGGCGGTGGTTGCAGAGGCAAGCTGGCTCTTGGCGCAGGCGACGCCTGGTTGGAGATCGGCACGCCTGTGGGTCTCGCTGATCGGCGATTGGGGCGGAGGCGTCATACGGGTTGTGTGTGCCGACCACACGGAGGTCGATGTGGAACTACCGGATGTGGTACGTGGGTTGCTGCTCGGGCACAAGCAGGCCACTTATGAGGAGGCCGGTGGGGCGTGGTTGAGCGGGTGGATCGACCTCACGGGCACAGAGCGATATTACGCGAAGTTCTCGTGGGACTCTCTCCCAGGATGGGGCGTCACGCGGAATCAGCGTGACTTTCTTCAGGAGCTTGCCGACTATCCGCGTGCCGACTACAAGGTTCCCTTGTGGATGCGCGAGCTGCTTGTTGGATGTTGATCTGCTGCTGGGTAGGTGCCTCTGCGCCTGTGAGTGTCCTCAGCTTCTGAACAACATGAGGCTCCGTTTGGCGATCGACGGGCTTGCACCGTCGATAAGGCCGCCCGGCAAGCCTTGTTGGGGGGCGCAGCTCGATGAGTCGCTTTCCGGTGGCCGCGACATGCGGCCGGTGGCGAGCGCGACAATTATGCCGGTTGGGGGTGCGCGAGAGGGGACTTGAACCCCTACGTCCTAAGACACCAGAACCTAAATCTGGCGCGTCTGCCAATTTCGCCACTCGCGCTTGGTGGTACGACCGTCCAAACTCTACCGGGCTTGACCGGGATCGCGAAGCTCTGTGCGGGCGTGGCGTACTGGCGAGTAACCCGACCTGGGGTTATAACGATTGAGTAACGGTCAATATGAGGGGCACTCATGTTTCGTACGGGTTAGTAACCGGTTGACCTGTGGGTTCAAACGTGAGTGGGCCTCATGTTTGTCGGCATTCTGGTACGCCTGTGCATGAATACTCGGCGGTAAGGGTCGACTGGGGAGGCAAACGTGAGGCTTTCCTCATGATTTTGTGCCATCCTCGCCCGTATCAGGCCTAGAGGTTGAACAGCACCCTGCGTATCGGAGGGAGCGGTGTGTCGGTGGGCACGTCGCCAGCGAGTAAGGAAGTCGAAGCGTCTTGACGATCAACGAGAGCACTGAGACCGGGACCGGACCGAACGCGAAGGTGGGTGCCCAGCGGGATATGCGGGCGCCCTTGGTGGATCGTCTGCTGAGCGGTACTCCGTATGCGCTCGCATTCGGCGGGCAGGGCGCGCAGTGGCTGGGTGAGCTCGAGGAGATCGGCCGCGACAGCGCGCTGGAGCCGGAGCTGACCGCGCTCGTCAACGAGGCGGCCGCGCTGCTGGAACCCGTTGCGGCGCAACTGCTGGTGGTACGGCCGGTCGGCTTCGACCCGGTCGGCTGGATGCTCGAGGACGAGCTCGCCGACGAGGAGGCCTCCGCCGCGCCGTCGGAGCACGTGCTGCGCTCGGCCGCGGTGTCGATGCCCGGCGTGCTGCTGACCCAGCTGGCCGCGTTGAAGGCGTTGAAGTTGCAGGGGCTGGATCCGGCCGAGCACGCGCCGGTGGCCGTGGTCGGGCATTCGCAGGGCCGGCTGGCCGCGACCGCGGTGGAGTCCGCGGGCGCGCGCGATGCCGAACTGCTCGCGATCGCCCAGTTGATCGGCGCCGCAGCGGGTTTGGTTGCGCGTCGGCGCGGGCTGATGCCGGTCGGCGCGAACTCGCCGATGGTGGCGGTGTCGAATGTGGATCCGGCGCGGCTGCGCCAGGTCGTTGCCGAGGTGAGCGCGGGCGTGGATCCGCTTGCCGCCGCGGTGGTTTCGATCGTCAACGGCCGCCGCCGGGTGGTGCTGTCGGGCACGCCGGCGCAGCTGGAGCGAGTTCGCCAGCGCTGCGCCCAGATTCATGACGAGCAGGCCAAGGCGCGCGATGCCAAGGAGCGCGGCGGCTCGGTGTTCGCGCCGGTGTTCGAGGGGCTGACGGTCGACGTCGCGTTCCACCACCCGGCCCTCGAGGACACGGTCGAGCTGGTCGGCGGCTGGGCCGAGCAGTGCGGGCTCGATGTCGCGCTCGCGGGCTCGCTCGCCCGGGAGATCCTGGTCGACCCGATCGACTGGGTCGCCACCATCGACGGTGCGGTCTCGGCCGGCGCGCAGTGGATTCTGGATCTGGGCCCCGGTGATCTGCTGAGCCGGGTCACCTCCGGCTCGCTCAAGGGCGCCGGTGTCGGTATCGTCGCGGCCGCCACCCGGCCCGGGCAGCGCAGCCTGCTCACGCCGGGCGCCGCACCCGAGGTCGCCGAGCCGTGGACGGCGTTCGCGCCCAAGCCGGTGCGGCTGCCGAACGGGCGCATCGTCGTCGAGACCGCGTTCACCAAGCTGACCGGTCGTTCGCCGGTCCTGCTCGCGGGCATGACGCCTACCACCGTCGACGCGAAGATCGTCGCGGCCGCGGCCAACGCGGGGCACTGGGCGGAGCTGGCCGGCGGCGGCCAGGTGACCGAGCAGATCTTCGCCGACCGTGTCGCCGAACTGAAGACGCTGCTGCACCCGGGTCGCGCGGTGCAGTTCAACTCGCTGTTCCTCGATCCGTACCTGTGGAAGCTGCAGCTCGGCGGCAAGCGCCTGGTGCAGAAGGCCCGCGCGGCCGGCGCGCCGTTCGACGGCGTCATCGTCACCGCGGGCATCCCGGAGCTCGAAGAGGCCGTCGCGCTGATCCACGAGCTCGGCGAGGCCGGCATCTCCCATGTCGCGTTCAAACCGGGCACCGTCGCCCAGATCCGCGCGGTGCTGCGCATCGCCGACGAGGTGCCGGACTACCCGGTGATCATGCACATCGAGGGCGGCAAGGCCGGCGGGCACCACTCCTGGGAAGACCTGGACGACCTGCTGCTCGAGACCTACGCCGAGCTGCGTAACCGCCCCGGCGTCGTGGTCTGCGTCGGCGGCGGCATCGGCACGCCCGAGCGCGCGACGGAGTACCTGACCGGCGAGTGGGCCACCCCGCACGGCTACCCGCTGATGCCGCTGGATGGTGTGCTGATCGGCACCGCCGCCATGGCGACGCTCGAGGCCACCACCGCGCCCGAGGTCAAGCAGCTGCTGGTGGACACTCCCGGCACCCCCGACTGGGTCGGCGCGGGCCACGCGAACGGCGGAATGGCCTCCGGCCGTAGCCAATTGGGCGCGGATATCCACGAGATCGACAACGCCGCCTCGCGCACCGGCCGTCTGCTGGACGAGGTCGCCGGTGACGCCGAGGCCGTCGCGCAGCGTCGCGAGGAGATCATCGCGGCCCTGAACGGCACCGCTAAGCCCTACTTCGGTGATGTCACCACCATGACCTACCTGGAGTGGCTGGAGCGCTACGTCGAGCTGGCGGTCGGCCTGGACCGCCGCAAGGACTTCGACTGCGGCAGCGACCTGGGCGAGGCCATCCTCGACGCGACCAGCTCGGTCTGGCTCGACATCACCTGGCGGGACCGCTTCGCGGAGATGGTGCGCCGCACCGAATCCCGCCTGCACCCAGCCGACCGCGGCGAGATCCCGACGCTGTTCGCCGCCGACGCCGCCTTCGAGCGGCCGGTGGACGCGCTGTGCACGCTGAAGGAGCAGTACCCGGCCGCCGCGCAGACCCTGCTGCACCCGGCCGACGTGCCGTTCTTCGTCAGCCTGTGCAAGACCCCGGGCAAGCCGGTGAACTTCGTGCCGGTCGTGGACGGCGACGTGCGCCGCTGGTGGCGCTCGGATTCGCTGTGGCAGGCCCATGATCCGCGCTACTCGGCCGACCAGGTCTGCGTGATTCCCGGCACGGTCGCGGTCGCGGGCATCACCCGCGTCGACGAGCCGGTCGGCGAACTGCTGGACCGCTTCGAGCAGGACACGGCGTACTCGCTGGTCCGCGCCGGCGTGGTGCCGATCGCCGTGGACGCGCGCCGCGTCGCGGGCGTCACCGCCGGTCCGATCGACGCCGTGCTGGCCGCACCGGACGTCGAGTGGGCGGGCCGCACCACGATCAACCCCGTGCACCGCCTGGGCGACCTGCACGAGTGGGCCGTCGACGAGAACGGCGCGGTGCACCCGCGCACCGGCGCCACCCTGGTCGAAACCGAAGGGCCGGAAGCCGATCACTCCTACGTCGAGCTGACGGTGCCGCTGCTGGGCCGGGACGCGGTGACCATCCGCATCACCGTCCCGGTCTCCACCTACAACGGCGGCGCGCCCGTCATCACCGAGGCCGACGCCGACGCGGCCATGTCCGCGCTGCTCGCGGTCGCCGCGGGCCGGTCGCTGCCCGAGGTCAAGGGCGGTGTCGCACACCTCAACATCGCCTGGACCCCGGATCTGATCGCCGATCACGCCGGTGTCACCGGGTCGGGCATGCCCGCCACGCTGAGCACGCTCGGCCGCACCGTGCCCGACGTGCTGGTCGGCGCCTGCTGGCCCGCCGTGTTCGCGGTGCTCGGTGCGACGCGTACCGCCTCGGATTCGAGCGTCATCGAGGGCATGCTGGATCTGGTCCACCTCGATCACCAGATCGAGCTGGCCGGCGAATTGCCTTCCGACACCAGCGTTCTGGTGGTCCGGGCGCGGGCCGGCGAGACCGTCGACACCGATATGGGCCGGGTCGTCGAGGTCCAGGTGAAGATCACCGGGATGCTCGATCGGCCCGAGACCGGAATGTCGATGCCGACCGTCGCCACGCTCACCGAGCGGTTCGCCATCCGCGGCCGCAACGGCGCGGGCGAGCTGTCCGATCC
This sequence comes from Nocardia sp. NPDC050712, assembly GCF_040654295.1. Lineage (NCBI taxonomy): Bacteria > Bacillati > Actinomycetota > Actinomycetes > Mycobacteriales > Nocardiaceae > Nocardia > Nocardia sp. NPDC050712. The sequence continues at coordinate 722,260 of NZ_JBFAHT010000004.1, read as the reverse complement.
GCCGCGCGCGGCGGGCACCCTGTCCGAGGCCGCGGTCGACACCGCGCGCCGTCGCCGGCGTGACGTCACCATCGTCGCGCCGCGCGCCATGCACGCTTTCGCGCATGTGTCCGGCGACCACAACCCGATCCACACCAGCGAGTCGGCGGCCAAGCTGGCCGGGCTCGGTGCTCCGATCGTGCACGGCATGTGGCTCTCGGCCGCGGCGCAGCACGCGGTGTCCGCGGTGGATCCCGAAAGTTCGGTTCCCGCACGCACATTGACCGCGTGGACCACCCGCTTCCTGGGCATGGTCCGCCCCGGCGCCGAGATCGACGTCCGGGTCGAGCGGGTCGCGGTGGACGCGGGCAGCGAGATCATCGAGGTCTCCTGCCGCACCGGCGGCAACCTGGTGATGACCGCGACCGGTCGCACCGCCGCCCCGAAGACCGTCTACGCCTTCCCGGGCCAGGGCATCCAGCGCAAGGGCATGGGCCTGGACGCGCGCTCGCGGTCCAAGGCCGCCAAGGAGATCTGGGAGCGCGCCGACAAGCACACCCGCGACGCGCTCGGCTTCTCCATCCTCGCGGTGGTGCGGGACAACCCGACCTACCTCAAGGCGCGCGGTGTCGAGCACCGGCACCCGGACGGCGTGCTGCACCTGACCCAGTTCACCCAGGTCGCCATGGCGGTCCTCGGCGTGGCCCAGGTCGCGGAGCTGCGCGAGGCCGGCGCCTACGTCGAGGGCGCGATGCTGGCCGGGCATTCGGTCGGTGAATACAACGCGCTCGCCGCCGTCGCCGGGGTGCTGCCGCTGGAGGCGGTGCTCGAGGTGGTGTTCCAGCGCGGATCCGCCATGCACGAGCTGGTGCCCCGGGATGCCAAGGGCCGCAGCGACTATCGGATGGCCGCCATCCGGCCCTCGCAGATCGGGCTGCCCGATGCCGAGGTGATCGGGTTCGTCTCCGGCATCGGAGAGCAGGTCGGCGAGTTCCTCGAGGTCGTGAACCTGAACCTGCGCGGCTCGCAGTACGCCATCGCGGGTACGGTCGCCGGCTTGGAGGCGCTGGAGACCGAGATCGACCGCCGCCGCGCCGAATTCGGCGGCAAGCGGGCCTTCATCCTGGTCCCCGGCATCGACGTGCCGTTCCACTCGACGGTGCTGCGCAAGGGCGTGCCGGAGTTCCGGCACAAGCTCGGGCAGTTGCTGCCCGCGGATCTGGATCCGGCGGTGCTGCTGGGCCGCTACATCCCGAACCTGGTGCCGCGCCCGTTCAACCTGGAGCGCGAATTCCTGCAGGAGATCGCGGATCTGGTGCCGTCCGAGCCGCTGGACGCGGTGCTGGCCGACTACGACAGCTGGGCGCAGCGCCCGGCCGAACTGTGCCGGGTCGTGCTGATCGAGCTGCTGGCCTGGCAGTTCGCCAGCCCGGTGCGCTGGATCGAGACCCAGGACCTGCTGTTCACCGACACCGCGCACGGCGGCCTCGGGGTCGAGCGCTTCGTCGAGATCGGTTTGGGCGCAACGCCTACCGTGGCCAACCTGGCCAGCCAGACGCTGAAGCTGCCGGACTTCGGCGGCGTCGCCGTCGAGGTGCTCAACATCGAGCGGGAGGCGGCGGTCGTGTACTCGACCGACACCGATCCCGCGCCGGTCGACGACGAGCCCGCCGACGCGCCGGTCGAAACCGCCGCTGCCGCAGCGCCGGTCGCGGCCGCCCCGGCACCGGCCGCGTCCTCCGGTGGCCCGCGTCCGGACGACATCGTGTTCGCCGCCGCCGACGCCACCCGCGTGCTGATCGCGCTGTGGACCAAGCTGCGGCTGGACCAGATCGGCCCGGTCGACACCATCGAGGGCCTGTGCGACGGCGTCTCCTCGCGCCGTAACCAGCTGCTCGTCGACCTCGGCGCGGAGCTCTCGCTCGGCGCCATCGACGGTGCGGCCGACGCCGACATGGGTGCGCTCTCGGCCACCGTGGAGCGCCTGGCCCGTACCTACAAGCCGTTCGGCTCGGTGCTCTCCGACTCGATCGGCGACCACCTGCGCAAGGTCTTCGGCCCGTCCGGCAAGCGGCCCGCCGCCATCGCCGAGCGTGTCAAGAAGGTCTGGGAGCTCGGCGACGGCTGGGCCAGCCATGTCACCGCCGAGGTGTCGCTGGGCACCCGCGAGGGCGCCAGCGTGCGCGGCGGCGATCTGGGCGGACTGGTCTCCGGTGCGCTCGGTGACGGCGCGTCGGTCGACGCGGCCATCGACGCCGCGGTGCAGGCGGTCGCCGCCCGGCGCGGTGTCGCGGTCTCGCTGCCCTCCGCCGGTGGCGGCGGGGGAGCGACCGTGGACGCGGCCGCCCTCGGTGAGTTCACCGAGCAGATCACCGGTCGCGACGGCGTGCTCGCCACGACGGCCCGCGTGGTGCTGGAGCAGCTCGGCCTGACCGAGCAGATCTCGACCCCCGAAGCCACTCCGGACACGCTGGTGGATCTGGTCTCGGCCGAATTGGGTTCGGACTGGCCGCGTTTGGTCGCGCCCGCGTTCGACGCCAAGAAGGCCGTGCTGATCGACGACCGCTGGGCCACCGCCCGTGAGGATCTGGCCCGCCTGTGGCTGGGTGCCGGTACCGGTGACTTCGTGGTCGACAGCTACCTCGGTGCGGGCGAAGCCGTTGCCGCACAGGCGAACTGGTGGCGCGACCGGGCCAAGCACGAGGCTCGCTCGGTGCTGGCCGGGATGTACGGCCAGATCGCCGATGCCGCGCTGAACACCGACGACGCGGGCCTGTGGTCCGACGATGTCGCCGTGATCACCGGCGCGAGTAAGGGTTCCATCGCGGCGGCGGTCACCGGGCGGCTGCTCGGCGGCGGCGCGACCGTCGTGGTGACCAGCTCGAGCCTGAACGACGACCGGCTCGCCTTCTACCGCAAGCTGTACCGGGAAAACGCCCGCCACGGTGCGGCGCTCTGGGTCGTTCCCGCCAATATGGCGTCCTACCAGGACATCGACGCACTGATCGACTGGGTCGGCACCGAACAGGTCGACAACGCCGGCGGCGCGAAGATCAAGACCAAGGACGCGATGACGCCCACCCTGCTGCTGCCGTTCGCGGCACCGCGGGTCGCGGGTGACCTCGCCGACGCCGGCGCCCGCGCCGAAATGGAGATGCGGGTCCTGCTCTGGTCGGTCGAGCGGCTGATCGGCGGACTGTCCAAGCTCGGCGCCGATCACGACGTGGACGCGAAACTGCATGTGGTGCTGCCGGGTTCGCCGAACCGCGGCCTGTTCGGCGGCGACGGCGCCTACGGCGAGGCCAAGGCCGCGCTGGACGCGGTCGTGGCCAAGTGGCGCGCCGAGAAGTCCTGGTCGGCGCGGGTCACCCTGGTGCACGCGCTGATCGGCTGGGTGCGCGGCACCGGTCTGATGGGCCACAACGACCCGATGGTCGCGGCGGTCGAGAAGGCCGGCGTGCAGACCTGGTCGACCACCGAGATGGCCGACGAGCTGCTCAAGTGGTGCACTTCGCGGGCCCGTCAGGTCACCACGGCCGGACCGCAGCAGATCGACCTCACCGGCGGCCTGGCGCGGGCCAAGCTGGACCTGCCCGCCCTGGCCAAGCAGGCGGCCGAGCAGGCCGAGGCCGAGACGGTGGAAGCCGATGCGGCCGCGACCATTCCGGCGCTGCCCGCACCGCCCACCCGGAGCTCGGCGCTGCCCGTGCCGGAGTGGGGCGATGTGACCGCCGACCTGGTCGACATGGTCGTCATCGTCGGCGCCGGCGAGCTGGGCCCCTACGGCTCGGCCCGCACCCGCTTCGAGGTGGAGGTCGACGACGAGCTCTCCGCCGCGGGCGTGCTCGAGCTGGCCTGGACCACCGGCATGGTGACCTGGGAGAACGATCCCAAGCCGGGCTGGTACGACACCGCATCCGGTGACTTCGTCCCGGAAGCCGAAGTGGCCGAGCGCTACCACGACGCCGTGGTCGAGCGCTGCGGTGTCCGCCGCTACGCGGACGAGGGCGCCATGGTCGACAACACCGCGCCGCTGATGACGTCGGTGTTCCTGGATCAGGATCTGTCCTTCACCGTCGGCAGCGAGGCCGAGGCGCGCGCCTTCTACGCCGCCAACCCGGAGCAGACGATCATCACCCCGGTCGCCGAGTCGAGCGACTGGACCGTACTGCGCAAGGCGGGCACCGAGATTCGGGTGCCGCGCCGGGCCAAGCTGTCGCGCACCGTGGGCGGCCAGATCCCCACCGGCTGGGACCCCACCATCTGGGGTATCTCCGCCGACATGGCCGCCTCGGTGGACCGGGTCGCGCTGTGGAACATCGTCTGCACCGTGGACGCGTTCCTGTCCTCCGGGTTCAGCCCGGCCGAGCTGATGAGCTGGGTGCACCCGTCGCTGGTGGCCAATACCCAGGGCACCGGCATGGGCGGCATGTCCTCGATGCGCTCGCTCTACATCGACAACCTGCTCGGTGAGTCGCGCCCGAACGACATTCTGCAAGAGGCGCTTCCGAACGTGGCGCTGGCGCACGTCGTGCAGTCCTACGTCGGCAGCTACGGCGCGATGGTTCACCCGGTCGCGGCCTGCGCCACGGCCGCGGTGTCGGTCGAGGAGGGCGTCGACAAGATCAAGCTCGGCAAGGCCGAACTGGTCGTGGCCGGCGGTTACGACGATCTCGGCATCGAAGGCATCGTCGGCTTCGGTGACATGTCGGCCACCGCGGACTCGGCGGCGATGAGCGCCAAGGGCATCAGCGACCGCTACTTCTCCCGCGCCAACGATCGCCGCCGCGGCGGCTTCGTCGAATCGCAGGGCGGCGGAACGGTTCTGCTGGCCCGCGGTGACGTGGCGCTGGAAATGGGCCTGCCGGTACTCGGTGTGGTGGCCTACGCCCAGTCCTTCGCCGACGGCGTGCACACCTCCATCCCCGCGCCCGGACTCGGTGCGCTGGGTGCGGGCCGGGGCGGCGCGGATTCGCGATTCGCGGTCGAACTGCGCAAGCTCGGCGTCGGCGCGGACGACATCGCCGTCATCTCCAAGCACGACACCTCGACGGCGGCCAACGATCCCAACGAGTCCGAGCTGCACGAGCGGCTCGCCACGGCGATCGGACGCTCCGCGGGCGCCCCGATGTTCGTGGTGTCGCAGAAGAGCCTGACCGGGCACGCCAAGGGCGGCGCGGCCGCGTTCCAGCTGATCGGCCTGTGCCAGGTGCTGGAAAACGGTGTGGTGCCGCCGAACCGGAGCCTGGACTGTGTCGACGAGAAGATGCAGGCCTACCCGCACCTGGTGTGGGCGCGCGAGCCGCTGCGCTTCGGCGAGCGTTTCCCGCTCAAGGCCGGCCTGGTCACCTCGCTCGGCTTCGGGCACGTGTCCGGTCTGCTCGCGATCGTGCATCCGGAGGCCTTCGTCCAGGCGATCGAGCCGGGCCGGCGCGAGGAGTACCAGGCCAGGGCGCAGGAACGGCAGCTCTCGGGCCGCCAGCGGTTCGCCGAGGCCATGTGCGGCGGCGCACCGCTTTACGAGCGCCCCGCCGACCGACGCCTCGGCGCGGACGGCACGCCCGCCAAGCAGATCCGGCAGCTCGAAGCCGACGTTCTGCTCTCGCCGCAGGCCCGCCTGAGCGAGAACGGCACCTACCGCGCCGACGGATTCGGTTGCGGCACCGGCGCTGTCATCGTGGGCCAAATGGACGAGGGTGCTACCTCGTAGTGACCTCTGCCACTACGCTGCACTGAGAAACCGAGGGGCAGCCGCTGCACAGCGGCTGCCCCTTCTCTCCACATTGAGGAGCCACAACGCAGTGACCATCCTGGGTATCGGTCTGGACCTGGTGACCATCTCGGAGTTCGCCGAACAACTCGAACGTCCCGGCACCACCATGGTCCGGGAGAGTTTCACCGCCGGCGAGCGCCGCTACTGCCAGAGCAAGAGCACCGACCCGGCCCGCAGCTACGCCGCCCGCTGGGCCGCCAAGGAAGCGGTGCTCAAGGCTTGGGCCTCTTCGCGTTTCGCGCGCAGTCCGCAGATCGGCGACAACCCGTACCCGCTCATCGAGGTCATCAACGACGCCTGGGGGCGGCCCAGCATCAAGCTGCACGGACTTGCCGCGGAATTCCTGCCCCGGGTGCGGGTGCACCTTTCGCTGACCCACGACGGGGATACGGCGGCCGCGATGGTGGTGCTGGAGGATCCGGGCGAGCTCGCCGACATCATCGAGGGGCGCAGCGCCACCAAGTAGGGGCGCCGAGCTCAGGGCTCCAAATCCGCCCAAGGGATATGGATTCGGTAGGGCAGAAGGATATTGACGCCGTCGGGATCTTGATCGGGTGTCCACTCGGCGATCTCGATGTAGTTCGCCGGCCGCAGCGGGATCGCGCCGGCAGCCAATTGCCCGGTTCGGACTTCCAGCGCCGAGACCGTCACGTTGGCGATACCAGTGCGTTCGGCGAGCTCGACCTCCCAGTAGAACGGGATGCCCGCCGAGGCGTAGCGGCGTTTCTTCTGCCTGATGTAGCCGTCGGTGTTCGACGGCGATCGCACTTCGCCGACCAGAACCACGTCATCGAAGTGGATGCGCGCGTGCTCGTCCGGCAGACATCGATACACCATGAAGTCCGGGGTCAGGAAGTCGTTGCTGGTCTCGTACTGCAGGAAGACATCGGTTTCGGCGGTTGCTCGCCAGCATTGTTCAGGATGCGATGACGCATCGAGCCGAGCGCACTGCTTCAGCGCGTTCCTGAGCTCGATGGTGTAGTGCTGGTGGGCGGGGGTGCCCGAATGGTTCCACACCACGCGGCCGTCCCACAGTTCGATCCAGCGAGCGATCTCCTCGGGCAGCTTTTCCAGCTCGTCCCATGACATGTACTCGGGAAGATCCGGCCGGCCCTGATCGTCCTGCGTCATATGCGGAATCGACATAACGGCATGTTAGGCCTCAGCCGCCGCTGGCGGTACGTGATTCTTTTTCCGCGACAAGCAGATAAGCGACCATCAGGCGCTTGAGTTCGGAGACGGCGTCCTTGTGCGACTGCTCGTCCTGCACCGAGAAATTCAGCATCGAATAGACGACGTGGACGAGCACCTCGGCCATCATGGTGCGCCGGACACGGGGCGTGCGCGGGGTGAGCGGGCGCAGCATCTGCGCGACGACTTCGGCGAATTCCTTCTCATGGATCGCACCGGTCGCCCGGGTGGACGGGGTGGACTGCATGGCGAGCCAGACCTCGCGCCGCGAGGGATCGGTCATCCAGAGCCCGGCCATGTGGTCGACGAACTGGTTCATGTGGCGCAGCCAGTCCAGGGACGGGACCTCGCCGTGGAAGTCGGCGAGCTCCTGGGAAACCGCCACCAGGTCTTGACGATTCAGTTCGCAGACGATGACGTACTTGTTGGCGAAGAACTGATACAGCGTGCCGATCGGCACTTCCGCCCGCGCCGCGACCTCTTCACAGGTGAACGACTCGAACCCGACTTCGGTGAGCAGTTCGCGGGAGGACTGCAGCAGGGCGTCGAACTTTCGCTTGCTGCGCTCCTGGGTGGGCCGGCGGCGCGGCATGAGTTCCTGCGGGTCGTCCTGCAGCTCCAACGCGGGGTCCACACGCCGCTTTGCCCTGGCTTCCGTGTGCACATCCACATCCCCAGGCTAGCGGTACCGACACGCGCACGACACGCGCATGCGTTCTGCGTGTCCAAGGTCTGTCACATTTCACCACCCATCCGGGCCTTGTGCAGTGCCGAACCCATACCGAGCACGCGTGCGTTCGCGTGCCTTGACCGAGGCTCAGGATTCACACCGGAAGGCGTATCTGTGGTAGCTCCATTAGTGGTCACTCTTGGCGTATCGACCGAACGTGGTGCCGTGCACGCGGTGGCGCTGGCCGAATCCGGCGAGCGGCTACCGGAGCGGGTGCTGGTGCACCGGGTCGCGAAGACGCAGGGTGACACCAAGGCAGACGTGGCCGCGGCGGTGCACGCGGCGATGGACGAGATCGCCGCCGAGCTCGACGACGACATGGTCATCGCGGGTGCGGCGGTCGCCTACCGCGATGCCGCCGAGCGGCGCGCCATCGTCACCGAACTGGCGTCCGGCCCGTGGCAGACGGCCTCGCTGGTGTCGGCGAAGGCCGCGCACCTCAGCGTCGCGGGCGCCATGACCTGGCTGAGCGAGTTCGACGATCTGGTGATCTGCGAGGTCGTCCCGGGCTATCAGGCGTTCACCCTCATCGACAGGTATCGCGGCCGGGTGCTGGCCGCCACCAGTCAGACCGGCGGCGCCACCGAGGAGTCCCTCGGCGCGGCCGTCACCGCCGCCTGGGATCAGTTCGAGGCGGCCGCCGTGCGCCCGGACGCGGTGGTACTGGTCGGGTCCGCCGCGGATAGCCCCGCGGTACGCGAGGCCGTGGAAGGGTTCGGCGCTCCGGTGCTCCCGTGCCGGATCGAGACGACCGCGCCCGCGATCGGTGCGGCGCTGTTTGCCCTGGCCGATCTCGGCGGGCTGACCGAGATGGTCGAGCCGTCGCATCCGGTACGGGGCACCGCGGCGGTGTTCGCGGCGGCCAGCGTGCTGGCGGGCGGGCTCGTCGTCGGCGGTCTCTACGCCACCAATTCCCGCTCCACCCCGGCGGTGGTCGCGGATGCCCGCCTGGGTTCCGACAATCGGCTGATCGAGAACAGCGCCGCACCCGACACGGGTTCGGCGAGCGGTTCCTCGGCCGGTATCTCGGTGGATCCCGCGCGCGAGGAGACAACGGGCCCGGTCGCCGGGCCGGGTGCGGCGCCGCAGCCGACGATCGTGGTGCTGGACACCCCGGTCGCGCTGGGTTCGGGTCCGCAGGCGCTGGTCGGTTCGCGCTGGGGCCAGCCCCGGCCGGAGCCGACCATGCCGCTGGAGGAGCTGGGCGCGCACGAGACCGAGCGCGGCCTGGCCTCGATGCTGCCGGGCACGGGCGTGCCCGGGGCCACCACCAAGGTCGGCGCGCCGAACGGTTCGCTGCTGTTCCCGGGTGAGACGCCGCCGCCCGCGGCGTTCACCCCGGAGTCCTACCAGTGGTGGGACAACCACGTCCGCATGATGATGACGTGGGCGACCCAGCAGGTCATGCCCGCCTGACAGTTCGCACCGAAAAGGCCCGGCGCTGTTGTGGCGCCGGGCCTTTCGCGTTCGTGCTCAGTCCCTGGTGCGAATCCGGAACAGCACGCCCGCCGCCAGGTAGCCGGCCAGCGCGATGCCGGCGCACCACAGCACCGCCAGCAGCGCGCTGTTCCCGATCGGCGTGCCCATCAGCAGGCCGCGCACGGTCTCGATGACGGGCGTGACGGGCTGATGCTCGGCGAACCAGTGCAGTGCGCTCGGCATCGACTCCGGCGGCACGAATGCGCTGCTCACATAGGGCAGGAACATGAAGATGAAGGTGAAGCCGCTGGCCGCCTCGGGATTCTTGGCCAGCACGCCGAGCGCGGCGGCCACCCAGGACAGCGCGAAGATGAACATCGCGAGGACCGCGAGCGCCCCGAGCCAGCGCAGCGGATCGGCGGTCGGCCGGAAGCCGAGCGCCACCGCCACCACGATGACGAGCCCGGTGGTGAGCATGTTGCGGATCAGGCTCTCGGCCACGTGCCCGGTCAGCACCGCGGTCCGGGAGATGGCCATGGCGCGGAACCGGTCGATGATGCCGTCGGTGAGATCGCTGGACAGGCTGACCGCGGTGGTCGCGGCCCCGAATCCGGCGCACAGCAGGATGATGCCCGGCACCACGTAGTCGATGTAGGCGCCGGGGCCGATGTCCATGGCGCCGCCGAAGACGTAGACGAACATCAGCAGGATCATGACCGGCAGCGCGATCGTCATGATCATCGAGTCGGGGCTGCGCAGGGTGTGGCGCAGATTGCGGTCCAGCATGGTGCCGGAATCCTGGACGGCGCGCAGCAGCGCGGGGCGGTCGGCGGTGGGCACGGTGGTCATCAGGCGGCCTTCTCGGTCTGGGTGGGGAGGCCGGTCAGCGCGAAGAACACATCATCGAGATCCGGCACGTGGACGGTGACCTGGTCGACGGCGACGCCGAGTTCGGCGAGGCGGTTGAGCAGCTTGCGCACCTCGTCGGCGTGGCCGTCGGAGGGCACCTGCAAGGTGAGTTGTTCGGCGTCGGCCTGCCCGTCGACGGCCCGCGCGGCGGCGGCGAGCGCGGGCTGGTCGGCGAAGCGCAGCAGCAGGTGGCCGCCCGGTGCGAGCCGCTTGAGTTCGGCCGGGGTGCCCTCGGCGACGATCTTCCCGTTGTCCAGCACCGCGATTCGGTCCGCGAGCTGGTCGGCCTCCTCGAGGTACTGCGTGGTGAGGAAGACGGTGGCGCCGTCGGCGGCGAGGCGGCGAATGACCTGCCACAGGTCGCGGCGGCTGCGCGGGTCCAGGCCGGTGGTCGGTTCGTCGAGGAAGATGATGCGCGGGCGGCCCATCAGGCTCATCGCCAGGTCGAGGCGGCGGCGCATGCCGCCGGAGTAGGTGCCGGCGCGCCGGTCGGCGGCCGCGGTGAGCTCGAAACGATCGAGCAGTTCGGTGCTGCGGCGCCCGGCCTCGGCGCGGTCCAGGTGCAGCAGTCTGGCGGTCAGCCGGAGGTTCTCGGCCCCGGTCAGCACTGTGTCGACAGCGGAGTACTGGCCGGTGAGACCGATCAGCCGCCGCACCGTATCGGCCTCGGCCGCCACGTCGTGGCCGAAGACGCGGGCCTCGCCGGTGCTGGGCGCGCTGAGGGTGGCCAGGATGCGGACCAGGGTGGTCTTGCCCGCGCCGTTCGGGCCGAGCAGGGAGAAGACGGTGCCGGCCGCGACATTCAGGTCGATGCCGTCGAGCACCGCGTGGTCGCCGAAGGACTTGCCGAGCCGGCGGACCGCGAGGGCGGGTGGTGGGTGAGGGGACATCAGGAAGGCTCCGATCCAAAACTGTGTATGCACTAAACTAAGTTTATAAGGTAAACAGTTAATGCGCGCAAGAGGATGGTCTGATCGGGGACCGCGTGCGCGGCCCGGGTCCGCGGCGCGCAGGATTGAGGCACACGGGCCAGTGCAGGTCCGGGTGCGGGAAAGGAGTGCGGAGTCGATGGCGACACCAGGGGACGCGGCGATACCGAAGTCGCTGGCGCTGTTGTGGGGGCTGGACGTGGCCGGGGAACGCGGCCCCAAACGCGGGCTCAGCCTGGATCGGATCCTGGACACCGCCATCGAGGTCGGCGACGCCGAGGGCTTGTCGGCGATCTCGATGGGACGCATCGCCAAGGAACTCGGCTTCACCGCGATGTCGCTGTACCGCTATGTCGACAGCAAGCAGACCTTGTTCGAGATGCTGCTGGACCGGGCGATCGGGCTACCCCCCGAGATCGTGCCCGGCGCGGGATGGCGCGAGAACCTGAAGCGCTGGGCGCTGGCCGAGTACGAGTCCATCGAGCGGCACCCGTGGTGGCTCGACATTCCGATGAACGACCCGCCGATGGGTCCGAACAACATGGCCTGGCTCGAGACCGGGCTGGCCGCGCTCGGCGAGACCCGGGTGCCGCCGCCCATCCGCATGCAGCTGGTGATGAATCTGACGTTCTACGTCATGGGGCGCGCGCGGGTGGGCCGCAGCATCAACCCGGACGAGGGCGACGACGAGGACTACGACGCGGTGCTGGCCCGCCTGATCGACCCGCAGCGCTTCCCGCACGTGCTCGCGGCCTTTGCCCGGTGGCCCTACGAGGATGACGAAATCGACTGGCAGAAGCTCGATTTCGATTTCGGTCTGGAGCGGATGCTGGACGGCTACGCGAGCTTCATCCGCTCCTTCGAGACCTAGACCGACAGATCGCGCCGCAGCTTGGCGACATGCCCGGTGGCCCGCACGTTGTACTGGGCGACCTCGATCTTGCCCTGCTCGTCCACCAGGAAGGTGGACCGGATGACGCCGACGACGGTCTTGCCGTACATCGTCTTCTCGCCGAACGCGCCGTAAGCGGACAGCACCTGTTTGTCCGGATCCGAGAGCAGCGGGAAGGTCAGCTGCTCGGCGTCGCGGAACTTGGCCAGCTTCGCGGGCTTGTCGGGGGAGATGCCGAGGACCTCGATACCCGCGCCTTCGAGCTCGGCGAGGCTGTCCCGGAAGTCGCAGGCCTGCTTGGTGCAGCCCGGGGTGCTCGCGGCCGGGTAGAAATACACGATCACCTTGCGGCCGCGGTAGTCGGCAAGGGCGACCTCTTTGCCGTCGGCATCGGGCAGCGTGAACGCGGGGGCGGTATCGCCGGGGGAGAGTCGTTTGTCGGTCACGCCCTGCACGGTAACCCAACACCCCGACAGTGCCGGATACACTCGGACGCAAATCCGACAGGAGGACACAAGAGTGGCTAGGGATACCGAGCGGATCGAGCGGGACATCGAGTTGGCCCGCACCCGGCTGGCGAGCACGCTCGACGAGATCGCCGTGCGCGCCGATCCGCAGCGGATCGCCGACGACACCAAGCACCTGGTGCTGGCGAAGCTGAACGAACCCAAGGTGAAGTACAGCCTGATCGGCGCGGGCGCGCTGGTCGTGGGCCTGGTGCTGGTCAAGGTCTTCCGCCGCTGAGGCGAAACCCGCAGCGCGGCAACAAAAAACACCCGGTGTAACCACACCGGGTGTTTTCGTTTTCAGCGGTATCAGACCGTCGGGCAGGCGAATCCGTCGCCGTCGGGATCCAGATGCGGGCCGTAGCCCTGTTCCCCACGGAAGAGGGGAGCCCGACCGGCCGCTTTGGCCTCTTCGCAATTGCGGAAAGCGCCTCCTGCGGAACCGGTCTGGGAGAGACCGGCCGAACCGGTCGCGGAGGAGCCGGTGTCGATGGCGGACGAACCGGTACCCGAGGAACCGGTGGGGTTGGCCATAGCGGCGGGCGCCGCGAGGAGCGTCAGGCCCGCGACGGCGGCGCTGACGGTGAGCCGGCGAACGTTCATGTATTCCTCTGTGTCTACTGCGGTGGTTTGCTGCGGTTGGAAGCGGCGATCGGACAAGCGACGCCGCATCACACTGTGGTTACGGTCCGGCCGCTTGTCAACCGCGCGCGACACAGATCATCGCGCGCTCAGCCGCTAGTCCATGGTCTGACAGGCGGTTTCACCCACAGTATTTTTTCCTCGGCGAAAGGCCTTCCGGCGGCCGGATGTTCGGGATTGCGTGCCGCCCAGGCATTCTTCTCGTCGAGCAGCCGTGCGGCGACGGTCCAGGTTTCCTCGGTCGACGGCGGGTTCGTCGCGGCGGCGCGGGCCAGTTTGCGACGGGCCGCGGCCGGCAGGGCCAGGAGTTCGGCGCCGCTGATGTCGCGGTCCCAGAGGTAGGTGGCCAGGCGGCGCGCCTTCTCGGCGCGGCGGCTGACCGACACGTCGGAATGCGCGTAATCATCATCATCGGCCACGGGGCGAGTCTATGCCGGAAGCCCCGGACCAGTCGGTGGTCGCGGGGCTTCCGGAAGTGCTGCGGTTGTCGTTCGGCGGACTCAGTACGCCGAGTTGACGTTGTCCATCGAGCCGTAGCGCTGCGCGGCGTAGTTGCAGGCCGCGACGATGTTGGCGACCGGATCCCAGACGTCGGTCGAGGTGCCGGGCACGTGGTAGGCCTGGAAGGTCGGGTCGATCACCTGCAGCAGCCCCTTGGACGGGATGCCCATGGCGGCATTGGAGTCCCACAGGTTGATCGCGTCCGGCTTGCCGGCCGACTCGCGGATGATGTTGCGGTGGATGCCGTCGTAGGAGGCCGGGATGTTGTTGGCCTTGAGGATGTCGAGGGCCTCGCGGATCCAGCCGTCGAGGTTGTCCGGGTACTCGGCCGGAGCGGGCATCGGCGCCGGAGCGGCAGCCGCGGCCTTCTCGACGACCGGCGCCTCTTCCTTGGCCGGCGCGGGTGCGGCGGCGAGGGCGGGGACGGCCGGCTTGGCCTCGGAGATCATGGCGGCACGCGAGGGAACGCTGTCGTCGGCCACCGACACCGCGCCGGAGGCGGCGACGGCCGCGATGCCCGCCGCGGCCACTGCGAAAGTGATGCCTTCACGGAGGTTCGGTCGGCGGAGGGTGGAGAGCTTCATTACGTAATCGGTCCTTGCGTCGGGGACAGGGGTCGATCCGGCCGCGCAGCCAGCGCGAGGATCTTTGGCGGGTCACATCGGGTGGCTCGCCGCAGAGCTGTGCTGTTGTGAGGTTTGGTTGTGGGGGGAACTCTGTCCCCGGACAGTGGGCCGGCGCTCCTAGGCGCTCCCTGGTCCGCGTCGCGCGGATCTCCTCGTCACACCGACGAAGAGGATAAAATTGGAACGGGGATCACGAGCTGGATGCTCGCTCCGCCAACCGCCGCAGGATCATGATCTGTTCCTGGCCAAAGCGGGTCATTTCCGAATGGGGTTTGTTGTACTCCTCGGTCTAACCAACTTTAGGTCTGTTTGCGACCTCGTTACAGAGTGATCACGGTTGTTTAACAGAAGGTGAACGAGAAATGAACGCAAGGTGGTGGCGATCTTGGTTTGCACTGGCCAGGACCGATGAAACGGCACCTGTGCGGGGAGTTTGCTGCTCGTAAACTGGTGACCGGCGTCACAAACTTTTCTGGTGTAAACACCTTGCTGGGAGGTTTACCCGCTGCTCCCGTGCCCGATTTGGGACTCCAGAGGCGATTCGGTCACGGACTGGTCAACCGTCCAGGAGTCCGATTGATGTACTTTTGTCCCATTTCTGGCCACTATGTCACGGAGCCCGTGACCTAAAAGTGGTGGGGACAGCTCATCGAGGTGTACCGACAGGTCGGCCGCGGTCGATATCCCCTACGTACAGCATCGGGGGATGCATCCGCCGGCTCCGGCTCCGGCAGCGGAAAGCGGTCTCAAGATCGGCGTGACACCGGCACCACGTATCGGCTGAAGACGAGATCGCGCAGTACGTCGTCGCCGCCCTCGACGATCGACACGTAGCGCATGTCGCGCAGCAGCTTGCCGATCGGCGATTCGCTGGTGTAGCCGAGGCCGCCGAACATCTCGGAGCCGACGCTCGCGATGTCCCAGCCCGTCTGACCGCAGAACATCTTCGCGGTGACCGCGGCCTTCAGGGTGCCGGTCCGGGCGAACGTCGTGGCCGGATCCGGGCCGGTCATGATGGCGTCGTACTGCGCGGCCGCTGAGCGCAGATGGCTCTTCATGACGTCGATCTGCATCTCCATCTGGCCGAGCTTGGCGGCGAAGACCGGGGCGGCGAGCAGCGTCGAATCCCGGAACGGCTTGGTCTTGGCGTATTCCATGCACAGATCCCGGATCCGTCGCGCCAGACCGAGCGCGGTCGTCGCGATCAGGATGCGGCTGGCGTTGAGGCCGACCTCCAGCAGGCGCAACCCGGAGCCGTGCAGCAGGTTGGCCGCGGGCACCCGGCAGTTGTCGAGGCTGATCTGATAGGTGCCGGAGGCGCGCAGGCCGATCATGTCCCAGCGCTTCACCACGCGTACCCCGGGGGTGTCGGCCGGAACGAGCACCGCGGCGAAGTCGCCGGGCACGTCGGCCGAGGCCGCGATGACGACCAGGAAGTCGGCGAATCCGGCATTGGTGGAGAAGTATTTCTCCCCGGTCAGCACCAGTTCGTCGCCGGAACGCGAGACCACGGTCTCGATCTTGGCCAGCTCGCTGCCCGCGTTGCGCTCGCTGCCCAGCGTGGCGCAGGAGCTGCCCTGCTTCGCCATCGGCGTCAGGTAGCGCTGCTTGAGTTCGGCCGAACCGTAGAGGGACACGATGCTGGTGCCCAGCACCGAGATGAACAGGGTGAAGGCCGCGCCCGCGTCCCCGTAGGCGAGTTCGTTGGTGATGTCCACGCTCTCGCTCAGGCTCAATCCGGCGCCGCCGTACTCGGTGGGCAGCCACCAATTGGCGAGCCCGGTGTCGGCGAACTTCTGGTACAGCGGCAGCGGCGCCTCGGCAAGGGAGTCGAGGTACTCGCGCTTGCCCTCGAGTTCGGCGCTGACGAATCCGCGCACGGTGTCCAGTGTTTCCGGCATGGTGACCATCCGTCCTCAGTTGTGCGGTCGCTACCCGTCGGTGCCGTCGATGACGGCGAACAGTTCTTCGTCGCTCGCGGACGCCAGATTGTCGTGCTCGCGGGCGTCGAGTCCGGTGCCCGTTCCGGACAGTTCCAGCAGTTCCTGGAGGCGGGCGGCGATGCGCTCCCGGGTGGGCTCGTCCTCGGCCACCCCCGCCAGCATCGATCGCAGCGAATCGAGGGCGGCGAAGATGGGCTGGGCGGGCTCGATCGCCAGCTGTTCGGCGAGGTAGGCGGCCAGCGCGGCGGCGGAGGGATAGTCGAACACCACGGTGCTCGGCAGCCGGATCCCGCTCACCGCGCCGAGCTGATTGCGCAGCTCCACGGCGGTCAGCGAGTCGAAGCCCAGCTCCTGGAAGGGGCGAGCGGGTTCGACGCTGTCCGCGTCGCTGTGCCCGAGCACCCCCGCGACCTGAGCGCAGACGAGGTCGACCAGCAGCCGGCCGCGTTGCTCCGCGGTCAGCCCGGTCAGCCTGGTCGCGAGGCTCCCGCCACCCGGCGGGCCACTCGGCGCGGGGCGGAACAGGTTGCGCAGCAACGCCGGTGGTTCCTCGCCCGCGGTCCGCGGCAGGGTGGTGTCGAGCCGGGTCAGCGCCAGCACCGCCGAGCCCGAAGCCGGTGCGGCGTCGAAGAGGGTCATCGCATCGGCCCCGGACAGTGCCCGAATACCACTGCGCGCCAGCCGTTTCCGATCCACCTCGCCGAGCGTCGCGCTGATCGCGCTGGCCTCCTCCCAGAGCCCCCAGGCCAGCGCCACCGCAGGCAGCCCGTGCGCGCGGCGGTGTTGCGCGAGTGCGTCCAGGAAGGTGTTTCCGGCCGCGTAATTGGCCTGGCCCGCTGTGCCGAGCAGCCCGGCGAGCGAGGAGTACAGCACGAACGCCGACAGCTCCAGATCGCGAGTGAGGTCATGTAGGTGCCACGCCGCATCGAGTTTCGGCCGCAGCACCCGATCGAGCTGGTCCTCGGTGAGCGCGGTGAGCACCCCGTCATCGAGCACGCCCGCGGTGTGCACCACGGCCGACAGTGGCTGGTCGGCCGGGATCGCCGCGAGCACCCCCGCCAGCGCATCCCGATCAGCGGCATCACAGGCAACGATGCGCACTGCCGCCCCGAGCTGGGTCAGCTCGGCACGCAGCTCGCCCGCACCCGGAGCATCCGCCCCGCGCCGTGACAACAACAGCAAATCCCTTGCGCCACGCTCGGTTACGAGGTGGCGAGCAAGCGCCGCACCGAGCCCGCCGGTACCGCCGGTGATCAGCACCGTGCCCTGATCCCAGTTCGCGGCGGGTTCCGCTGCCGCCCTGCGCTCAGCGGTCGCGGTGGATTCCGAGGCCGTCGCCGTACCCGAATTCCAGCTCACGCCGAGTTCTATTGCAGCTGTGTGCTTCCTGGCCGCTCTAGATTCTGGCACCGCGGTGGATTCCGGGACTGGCGTGGGCTCCAGGGGCATGGCGGATTTCAAGGCCGTGGTGGGTTCCCCGGCCGTGATGGGCTCAGGGGTCACGATGGTTTCCAGCGTGGCTGTGGCTTCCGTTGCGGCTGTAAGCTTCCTGGTCGCGCTAGGTTCTGCGGTTGCGGCGGTTTCCGGGGCTGCGGCGCGCTCCCCGGGTGTGGGCTGCGGAGGTGCCGTGAGCCCGCGGGGAGTGGTGACGCGGGTGAGGCGGGGGGCCAGGATTGTGTTGTTGCGTAATGCGAGTTGGGGTTCGGTGCCGTTCGCTATGCCCGGCGGTAGGGGGGTGGCTGTTGTGTCGGTGTCGATGAGGATGATCCGGCCGGGGTGTTCGGTTTGGGCGGAGCGGAGTAGACCCCAGGTGGCGGCGTGGGTGAGATTGGGGACGTCTTCTTCGCCTGCGGCGATGGCGCCGGTGGTGCGGATGATCAGGGTTGTGTTGGCGAAGCGGTTGTCGGTGAGCCAGGACGTAGTGGTGCGCAGTGTCGTGCTCAATGTTTCGTGTGCTGCGGTGGGGAGGTTGCTCACCTCTGCCGGGATGAGCGGAAGTAGCAGTGCGGCTGGGGGTTTCGCGCCCTGATCGATGGCCTCGGTCAGGGCGGCCAGGTCGGGGTAGTGGTGGGTGATGACGCCGTCGATCGAGTGGGGCATCGCGCCGAGTACTGCCCAGTCTCCGGGGTCGGCGGTAAGGAGTCCGGTGTCGACCGGTGTCCAGGTGACCTGGAACCTTCCCTCGCGGAGGATGCTCGGCTGGGAAGGCCCCTCCTTGGCGAAGGGGCGCAGCGCCAGCGCTTCTACCTCGGCGACGAGGGAGCCTGACTCGTCGGTCGCAATGAGCGTGACGGTCGAATCAGCTTTGGTGAGAAGAACTCTCAGTATCGTCGCCCCGGTGGCGCGCAATCGCGCACCGCGCCAGGCGAAGGGCAGTCCGGTCGCGCCGTCGCCGAGCACACCGGGCAGAAGCGGATGCAGCGCGGCGTCCAGCAGCGCCGGGTGTACGAGGAAACGGTCGGCCCCGGTATGGGCGACCGGGGGCAGTGCGACCTCCGCGAGAATGTCGCTGCCCCGCAGCCACGCTCGGCGCAGGCCCTGGAACGCCGGGCCGTAGGCGTAGCCCTGTTCGGCCAGCCGTTCGTAGACGTCCACGAGGGTGGCCTCGACGGCGTCGACGGGTGGCCAGGACAGGAAGGCCTGCGGCACAGCGGTGCTCGGCTCGGCGACGGTCAGCAGGCCGCTGGCGTGGTGCTGCCAGACGGTCTCTGCGCGCGAGTGCACATCGACTGTCCTGGAACCGGATTCGTCTGCGGCACCGACCCGGACCTGGAGCTGAATCCCACCGTGATCGGGCAGGACCAACGGCGTGGTCAGGGTGAGTTCCGCGATCCGGTCGCAGCCGACTTCGGCGCCCGCCCGCAGCGCGAGTTCGAGCAGGGCGGTGCCGGGTACCAGTACCGCACCCGAGAGGGCGTGATCGGCCAGCCAAGGTTCCGCTTGCTGAGATACCCGCCCGGTGAACAGTATTCCGTCCTCGCCCGCGAGCGGCACCGCGGCGCCGAGCAGCGGATGACCGGTCTGCGTCAACCCGAGTTCGGCGGTGTCGAGGGGCGGTTTCCGCTGTTCCAGCCAGTAGCGCTGCCGCTGGAAGGGGTAGGTCGGCAGCTCGGTGCGCGTGGCGCCGGGCAGGATCGCCGGCCAGTCCACGGCGCGTCCGCGCGCGTGCAGAGCGCCCAGAACCGTTGCGATGGTGTCGGTCTCGGGCTTGTTGGCGCGCAGTGCGGGCAGCGCCAGCCCGACCGCGCCGTGGGTACCGCGCGCGACGAGCGCGCTCAG
This sequence comes from Nocardia sp. NPDC050712, assembly GCF_040654295.1. Taxonomy (NCBI): domain Bacteria; kingdom Bacillati; phylum Actinomycetota; class Actinomycetes; order Mycobacteriales; family Nocardiaceae; genus Nocardia; species Nocardia sp. NPDC050712. Next base: position 702,941 of record NZ_JBFAHT010000004.1, on the reverse strand, counting down.
CATTCCGTCCGGGCCGAGCTCCAGGTAGTCGGTGACGCCCAGTTCCTCGAGGGTCCGCACCCCTTCGAGGAACCGCACCGGCTCCCGGATGTGCTGGGTCCAATAGTCCGGCGAAGACAACTGCCCGGCGGTCGCCGGTGCACCGGTCACGTTGGACACGATCGGAATGCGCGGCACACCGAACGTCACGGTGACGGCGACCGCCCGGAATTCGCCCAGTACCTCGTCCATATGCGGCGAATGGAACGCATGGCTGACGGCGAGGCGTTTGGTCTTGCGCCCCAGCGCTTTCCACTCGGCGGCGATCCGTTCGGTCGCGCGCTCGTCACCGGAGATGACCACCGAGTCGGGGGCGTTGACCGCCGCGATGGCGACCGTGTCCACGAAACCCGCGAGAGAGGACTTGACCTCGTCCTCGTTGGCCTCGATCGCGACCATCGCACCGTCCGTGCGCGCGGCCTGCATCACCCGGCCGCGGGCGGCGACCAGGCGGCACGCGTCCGGCAGGCTCAGCACCTCCGCCAGGTGCGCGGCGGTCACCTCGCCGATCGAATGACCGAGCAGGTAATCCGGTGTGACGCCCCAGGATTGGAGCAGCCGGAACAGCGCGGTCTCCACCGCGAACAGTGCGACCTGCGCGTAGGCGGTCCGGTCCAGCAGTGCCGCGTCCGCCGAACCCTCCGCCGCGAACAGCACCGCGCGCAGCGGTCGCTCCAGCTCCCCGTCCACCTGCCGGCACACCGCGTCGAGCGCGGCCGCGAACACCGGCGACGAACCGTAGAGCTCACGGCCCATCCCGAGCCGCTGGGCGCCCTGACCGCTCAGCAGCACCGCCAGCCGGCCGGGCTCGGTGCGGTCGATCCGCGTCACCCCCGGCCCGAATTCACCGGCGGCGACGATGTCGAGTCCACGCCGGAAATCGGTGCGGCTCCGGCCGATCACCACGGCGCTGTGCGGGAGTACCGCACGTCCGGTCGCGAGAGTCCATGCCACATCGGCGGTTTCGGGCGCACGCTGGTCCACGAAGCCGCGTAGCCTGCGCGCCTGGTCCCGCAGCCCGGCCGCGGTCCGCGCGGACAGCACCCACGGCAGCGTGGCCGGGGCGGCGGTCGCGGTGGTCTCCGCCGCCACCTCGGGAGCCTGCTCCAGGATGACGTGCGCGTTGGTGCCGCCGAGCCCGAACGAGGACACCGCGGCCCGGCGCGGCGCACCCGTCTCCGGCCACGCTCGTGGCTCCACGAGCAGTTCGACCGCGCCCGACTCCCAATCCACATGCGGCGAGGGCTCATCCACGTGCAGAGTGCGAGGCAGACTGCCCCGGCGGATCGCCTCGACCATCTTGATCACGCCACCGACCCCGGCGGCGGCCTGGGCGTGGCCGATATTGGATTTCATCGAGCCCAGCCAGAGCGGCCGGTCGGCGGCCCGGCCCTGACCGTAGGTCGACAGGATGGCCTGCGCCTCGATCGGGTCGCCCAGCCGCGTCCCGGTGCCGTGCGCCTCCACCGCGTCTACCTCGGCCGGTTGCAGGCCGGCGCTGTCCAGCGCCTGCCGGATGACCTTCTCCTGCGCGGGACCGTTCGGCGCGGTGAGGCCGTTCGAGGCGCCGTCCTGGTTGACGGCCGACCCGCGCAGCACGGCGAAGACCCGATGCCCGTGCCGTTGCGCGTCGGAAAGCCGTTCCAGCAGCAGGATCCCGATGCCCTCGGCCCAGGACGTGCCGTCGGCGGCCGCCGCGAACGATTTGCAGCGGCCGTCCGGGGACAGCGCCCGCTGCCTGCTGAATTCCTTGAACGGCTGGGAGGTGGCGAGCACCGTCATGCCGCCGGCGAAGGCCAGCGTGCATTCGCCGCGGTGCAGCGCGTTCGCGGCCAGATGCATCGACACCAGCGAGGACGAGCACGCGGTGTCGACCGCGACGGTCGGGCCCTCAAGCCCGAAGGTGTAGGCGACCCGGCCCGCCGCCATGCTGCCCATGCTGCCGCTGGTCAGGTAGGCCTCGAAGCCCTCTTTGGGCAGGTCGGGCCGGGCGCCGTAGTCGTGGTACATCTGGCCGACGAACACACCGGTCCGGCTGCCCCGCAGGCTCGCGGGCACGATGCCCGCGCTTTCCAGGGCCTCCCAGGTGTTCTCCAGCAGCAGGCGCTGCTGCGGATCGATGGTCATCGCCTCGCGCGGCGACATCCCGAAGAAGTCGGGGTCGAAAGCGGCGACGTCGTCGATGAATCCGCCGTGCCGGACGTAGGACTTGCCGACGTTGTCCGGATCGGGATCGTAGAGATCGCCGAGTTCCTCCCAGCCCCGGTCGGCGGGGAACTCCGAGATCGCGTCGACACCCTCGTCCACCAGGCGCCACAGGTCCGCGGGCGAGGCGACCCCGCCCGGATACCGGCAGGCCATGCCGATGATGGCGATCGGCTCGCGGTCGCGTTCCTCTACTTCGCGCAGGCGCTTGCGCGCGGCCCGCGCGTCCGCGATCGCCCGGCGCAGGTACTCCCGTAGTTCGTTCTCATCAGCCACGCGTTCACCCGAGTCCATCGTCGACGAAGGCGAAGAGCTCTTCATCGCTTGCCGCCGCCAGGTCCTCGTGCGCGTCGGCGCCACGCTCGGCGCTCCCGCCCGCCAGTTCCAGCAGTTCCTTCAGGCGCAGGACGATCTGTTCGTCCGGTCCCGCCGCCTCGATCAAGGCCTGCACCGAATCCAGCCCGGTGTGAATCGGATCGGCCGGGGGCGCCTCCTGGACAACAACGCGCGCTACCAGATACGCGGTGAGCGCCTGGGCCGACGGGTAGTCCAGCACCACCGTGCTCGGCAGGCGCAGCCCGGTCAGCGCACCGAGCTGATTGCGCAGTTCGACCGCGGCCAGCGAGTCGACACCCAGCTCGGTGAACGCGCGCTCCGGCTCGATGGCCTTGGGGTCGGTGTAGCCGAGCGCGGTCGCGACGGTCGAGCGGACCAGGGCCAGCACGTCGGCGGATCGGTCGTCCTCGGGCAGCGCCGCGAGCTCGCGCACCCAGGATCCGGTCGAGTCCTCGGCGGGTGCGCTCGTCGTGTTCCGCCGGGCTCGCCTGGGCGCCAGTTCGCGCAACAGCACCGGTGTTTCGTCCGCGTCGCCCAGGGCGGCGAGGTGCAGCGCGGCCGGGACCACGAGCGGTGCGGCGCTACCCAGCGCCGCGTCGAACAGTGCCAGTCCCTGGTCCGGGGTCAGCGGTGTGACGCCGAGGCGGGCCCAGCGGGCGATGTCGCCCTCGCGCAGGGTGCCGCCGAGGCCGACGGTGGCGTCCCACAGGCCCCAGGCCTGCGCGGTCGCGGGCAGGCCGCGCGCGGCGCGGTGCGCGGCGAGCGCGTCCAGGTAGGTGTTGGCGGCGGCGTAGTTGGCCTGGCCCGCCATCCCCACCAGCCCGGATACCGAGGAGAACAGGAGGAACGCGGCCAGGTCGCTGTCTTCGGTCAGCTCGTGCAGGTGCCAGGCCGCGTCGACCTTGGGGCGGAAGACCGTGTCGATGCTGTCGTCGGACAGTGCGGTCACCGTGGTGTCGGCGAGGACAGCGGCGGTATGCAACACAGCGGTCAGGGGATGCGCGGCTGGGATGTTCGCGAGTATTTCGGTGACGGCGGCGCGGTCCGCGACATCGACGCCGGCCACCGTCACTTCGGCACCGAGACCGGTCAGCTCCGCGACCAATTCGGCGACCCCGGGAGTCTGCGTGCCCCGGCGACTGCACAGCACCAATCTGCGCACGCCGTGTCGGCGCACGAGGTGCCGGGCGAACAGCCCACCGAGCCCGCCGGTGCCGCCGGTGATGAGCACCGTGCCCGCCGGGTTCAACGCCGGTGCCGCACGTTCCGGCTCGGACGCGCGAGTCAGCCGCGGCACCCGCAGTTCTCCGCCGCGAACGGCGATCTGCGGTTCACCGCTCGCGAGTGCGGAGGTCAACCCAGCGTCGTCGCTGGGATCGTCGAGATCTACCAGCACGAATCGACCGGGATGCTCGGTTTGCGCGGACCGGATGAGCCCCCACACCGGCGCGGCCGCCAAGTCCGGCAGGTCTTCGCCCGGGCGGACGGCCACCGCACCGGAGGTCACGAAAACCAGTCGCCCATCGGCGAATCGATCGTCGGAGAGCCATCGGTGAACCCAGCCGAGCGCGCGCCGCGTGACCTCGTGCGCGGCCGCGATGCCGGACGTCGCAGCGCGGAGATCGACCACCGCGTATTCGACGCCCACCGCGCCCGCGAGCTCGTCCTCGGACAGCCTGGCCCACCGTGGTGTCGGTGCGACCGGCGCGTCGACAACCGGCCAGTGCACCGTCAGCAACGCCTGGCCGCTCCGCCGCGCGGACTCGGCGAGTTGCTCCTTGGCGACTGCTCGCAGCGACAGCGATTCGATCTCCGCGACAGGAGAGCCGTTCCGATCGGCGATCGCAATCGCGATGCTGCTCGGTCCCGTCGTCGTGATGCGGGCTCGCACCTCGGTCGCCCCGGCCGCGTGCAGTATCGCCCCGGCCCAGCCGAACGGCAGCTCGACGTGACCCGCCGCCACCGGTGCGCTCAGCACGTGCGCGTGCAGCACCGCGTCCAGCAGGGCCGGATGCAGGCCGAAACGTGCGGCGTCACTGTGTTGTTCGTCGGGCAACCGCACCTCGGCGAACAGATCCGGGCCCTGACGGAAGAGTGCGCGCAGACCCTGGAACGCGGGGCCGTACTCGTAGCCGAGTTCGGACAGCCGGGTGTAGGCGTCCGCCAGGTCGATCGGTTCCGCACCGGCGGGCGGCCACTGGACCGGTGCGGTGCTCGGCGCGGGCGCGGTGCTCAGCGCGCCGGTCGCGTGCTGGGTCCACGGGCCGAATTCGTCTGCGCTGGAACGGGAGTGAACGGTGAAGGCCCGGTTCCCGCTCGCATCGGCCGCGGTCACCGCGACCTGGATCCGCACCGCGCCGGTACCGGCCAGGAACAGCGGGGCGACGAGGGTGAGGTCCTCCACCCGGTGCGCGCCGACGCGCTCCCCGGCGGCCAGGGCCAGCTCGAGGAACGCGGTCGCGGGCACCAGGACGTGACCGTCGATCGCGTGATCGGCGAGCCACGGCAGCGTGTCCACCGCCAGCGTTCCCGTGTGCACCGCGCCGCCGCGCTCGGCGAGTTCGACGGTCACGGCGAGCAGCGGGTGCCCGGTCGCGTCGAGCCCGAGGGCGCGCGGGTCGGTGCTCGCCCGGGACGTGAGCCAGAAGCGCTCGCGCTGGAAGGCGTAGGTCGGCAGGTCGACCTGCCCGGCCGCGGGCAGCAGTGGTGCGAAATCGACTGGTAGGCCGGTTGTTTGGGCGGTGGCGAGCCCGGTGAGGAACGTGTCGGTCTCGGGGTGACCCGCCCGCAGCGGGGCGATGACGGTGGCGGGCGCGGTGAGCCCGGCCCGAGCCATCGGGGCGAGGGTGGCATCCGGGCCGACCTCGACCAGATGGCCGGCGCCCTGCGCCTCGAGGGTGCGCACCGCGTCGAGGAAGCGCACGGTCCCGGTGGCCTGTCGCACCCAGTGCTCGACCGAGCGCAGTTCATCGATCGAGGCCAGGCGTCCGGTCAGCGTGGATACGATCGGCAGGGCCGGGGTACGGAAGACGACACCCTGCGCGACCTCCCGGAACCGGGTGGCGATCTCGTCCATGTACGGCGAATGGAACGCATTGCTCACCGGCAGCTTGTCCGTGGCCCGGCCCTGCGCGGCCCACCCCGCGGCGAGGAACTCGGCGATGCTCTCGTCTCCGGAGAGGACGACCGAGTCCGGCGTGTGCACCGCCGCGATCCGGATGTCGTTCTCGTACCCGAGCAGCGTGCGGTTCATCTCCACCTCCCCGGCGGCGATCGCGAACATCGCACCCCCGGCCGGCACCGCCTGCATGAGACGACCACGCGCGGTGACCAATTCGGCGGCATCGGCCAGGGAGAACAGTCCGCTGACATAGCCCGCCGTCAGCTCGCCGACCGAGTATCCGGCCAGCAGATCGGGGCTGAGGCCGAACCGGCCGAGCAGACGGAACAGCGCGACCTCGAAGGCGAACAAGCCGGGTTCGGCGTATTCGGCCCGCTGCAACAGCGCGGGATCGGTGTCGAACAAAACTTCGCGCAGGGGCCGCGTGCCACCGCGATCCAGTTCCGCGCAGACCTCGTCCAGCGTATCGGCGAAGACGTTGTACTCGGCGTAGAGCTCACGGCCCATCCCGGCGTGCTGTGCGCCGTGCCCCGCGAACAGGAAAGCGGTCGACCCCGCGCCACGGGCATTGCCCAGCACCAGGTTCGGAGCCGCGTTGTCTCGGCTCAGTGCTTCCAGCCCGGCCAGCAGCTCGGGGGTGTCGCGGCCGGTCACGATGGCGCGGTGCTCGAAGGCGCTGCGGGCGTTGAGCGCCCGGCCGATCTCGGCGGGACCGGTCTCCGGATGGTCGGCGACGAACGTCCGTAGTCGAGTCGCCTGGGCACGCAGCGATTCGTTGTCACGCGCCGAAATCGACCAGGGGACAGGCTTTCCCGGCGGCTCGGCCACCGCCGGTTCCTCGTCGAAACGTTCGAGGATCACGTGCGCGTTGGTGCCGCTGATCCCGAACGAGGACACCGCGGCGCGCTCGGGCGCGCCGGTAGCGGGCCATGGCCGCGCCTCGGTGAGCAACTCGACCGCGCCCGAGCTCCAATCCACATGCGGCGTGGGCTCGTCGACGTGCAGCGTCTTGGGCAGGACGCGATGGCGCAGGGCCTGCACCATCTTGATGATCCCGCCGACACCCGCCGCCGCCTGGGCGTGGCCGATATTGGACTTGAGCGAACCGAGGAAGAGCGGCCGCTCGGCCGTGCGGGCCTGACCGTAGGTGGCCAGGATCGCCTCGGCCTCGATCGGATCGCCGAGCGTGGTGCCCGTGCCGTGCGCCTCGACCACGTCCACGTCCGAGGCGGACAGTCCCGCGTCGGCCAGCGCGGCCCGGATCACCCGTTGCTGGCTCGGTCCATTCGGCGCGGTCAGTCCGTTGGACGTGCCGTCGGAATTGACCGCGGAACCACGGATCACGGCGAGCACTCGATGCCCGTTGCGCTGTGCGTCGGACAGCCGCTCGACCAGCAGCAGGCCCGCCCCTTCGGCCCAGGAGGTGCCATCGGCGGCCGCCGCGAACGGCTTGCATCGCCCGTCGGCCGCGAGTCCCCGCTGCCGGGAGAACTCCACGTAGATACCGGGTGTCGACATCACCGTCACACCGCCCGCCAGGGCGAGCGACGACTCACCCGAGCGCAGCGACCGGATCGCCAGGTGCAGCGCGACGGCCGAGGACGAGCACGCGGTGTCCACCGTGGTCGCGGGCCCGAGCAGGCCCAGCTGGTAGGCGATGCGCCCGGACATCACGCTGGCCAGGCCGCCGGTTAGCAGGTGGCCCGCGACCTGCTCGGGCGCCTCGTGCATGCGGGGCCCGTAGTCCGAGGCCATCGCGCCGATGAAGACGCCGGTTCGGCTGCCGCGCAAAGTCTCCGGGTCGATCCCGGCGTTTTCTACTGTTTCCCAAGCGGTTTCCAGCAGTAGTCGCTGCTGCGGGTCCATGGCCAGCGCCTCGCGCGGGGAGATACCGAAGAACGCCGCGTCGAAGGTGTCCGCCTGGTGCAGGAAGCCGCCCAGGGACACCGAACTGTTGACCGGCTGGTCCCAGCCCCGGTTCCCCGGGAACTCGGAGATGGCGTCGCCGCCCGCGGCGACGAGGCGCCACAGATCCGCCGGCGACTCGATCCCGCCGGGATAGTGGCAGGCCATGCCGACAATCGCGATAGGCTCCTCGGTGGCCGCCGCGACGGGTTCCGTTGCGGCCTGGGGTATCTCGACCAATTCGGAGTCCAGATAGCGAACCAGCGCCTCGGGAGTCGGCTGATCGAAGAGCAGCGAGGTCGGCAGCCGCAGGCCGGTGAGATCGTGGATCCGGTTGCGCAATTCGACCGCGGTGCGCGAATCGACGCCGAGATCCTTGAAGGTCTTGCGGTCGGCCACCTCGGCGGTGTCCGCGTACCCCAGCACGACGGCGGCCTGCGTGCGCACCAGTTCCGTCAGCACCCGGCGCCGCTCGGCGGGCTCGGCGTGCGCGAGCCGCTGTGTTAGACCGGTTTCGGACGCGGTGACCGCCCGGGTCCGCTCGCCGACCCAGAACCGCCTGCGCTGGAACGCGTAGGTGGGCAGATCTACCTGGGGCACTTCGCGTTTCGGAAGCAGGACGGTCCAGTCCACGGCGACGCCGTGCACGAAGGCGGTGGCCAGTGCGGATTGGAAGCGCGCGGCGTCGTCCTCGCCCCTGCGTAGCGAGCCGACCACGGCCGCTGCCGTTCCGTGCGCTTCCGCGGTCTGGGCGACGCCGACGGCCAGCATGGGATGCCCGGACACCTCGATAAAGACCGTGCCGCGTTCATCCGCCAGCAGACTTTCGACGGTCTCCTCGAAGCGCACGGTCTGCCGCATACTGCGATACCAGTACTCGGCATCGAGGTCGGTGCCCGGGATGACCTCCCCGGTCACCGTCGAATGGAACGGCACCTCGGCCGGGCGGGGTTCGATGCCGTCCAGCACGGCCAGGAGTTCCTCCCGAACCTGATCGACCTGCGCGGAATGCGCGGCGTAATCGACTGCGATGCGGCGTGTTTCGATGCCGTCGTCGGCACAGCCCGCCAGGAATTCCGTCAGCGCGGCGACCTCGCCGGCCACGACGACGGAGCCGGAGCCGTTGTGCGCGGCCACCGACAGTCGTCCCGCCCAGGCCGCGATCCGCGCGGCGACCTCGTCCCGGTGCAGCCACACCGAGGCCATCCCGCCCTGCCCGGCGATCCGGGTGAGCAGTTTGGCGCGCAGCGCCACCACACGGGCCGCGTCCCGCAGCGACAGCGCGCCCGCCACGCAGGCCGCGGCGATCTCGCCCTGGGAGTGGCCGACGACCGCGTCCGGCACCACCCCGAACGCGCGCCACAGCCGGGCCAGCGAGACCATCACCGCGAACAGCACCGGCTGCACCACATCCACCCGGTCCAGCGCCGCCCCGTCGGTCGCGCGCAGCACCTCGGCCAGGTCCCAGTCCACGAATTCGCTGAGCGCACTGGCGCATTCGGTCATGGCCGCGGCGAACACCGGCTCGCTCGCCCAGAGCCGCAGCGCCATGCCGGCCCACTGATGGCCCTGGCCGGGGAACAGCAGCACCACGCGCGGGTGCGGGAGCGCACCCGCGGCGGGGCTGCGCACGATGCCGGGTACCACGTCCCCGTCGGCCAGCGCGCTCACTCCGGCCAGCAGTTCGGCCCGGTCCGCGCCGAGCACGACGGCGCGATGCTCGAAGGTGGCCCGGTCGGTGATCAGGGAGCGGCTCACCCGCACCGGATCGAATCCGGGGTCCGCCTCGAGCCGGTCCGCCAAGTGGCGCGCCTGCCCCTGTAGTGCGGCCGGGGAACGTCCGCTGAGGACCCACGGGCGCGCGTCCGGCGGATCGATCCCGTCCGGAGCAGTCGGTAGCGGCGAATCCCGCACCACCACATGACAGTTGGTGCCACCCATCCCGAACGAGCTGACCCCGGCGATCAGCGGACGGTCCGGCCGGGGCCATGGCGTCAGCGCACGATGCACGGTCAGGTTCAGTTCGTCCAGCGCGATGTCCGGGTTGGGCACGGCGAAGTTGCGGTTGGCGGGCAGCTGCCGGTGCCGCATGCTCAGCAACACCTTGAGCAGGCCGACCAGGCCCGCGGCGCCTTCGAGGTGCCCGATATTGGTCTTGGCGGAGCCGACCGGCAGGGGGTTGCCCTCGGTCCGGCGGGCGCCCAGCGCGGCGCCGAGCGCGGCCGCCTCGATCGGGTCGCCGACCGGGGTGCCGGTGCCGTGCAGTTCGACGTACTGGACCGCGTCCGGTTCGACGCCCGCGTTCGCATAAGCCTTGCGCAGCAACAGTTCCTGGGCCTGCGCGCTCGGGACCGTCAGTCCCGCGGTGGCGCCGTCGTTGTTCATCGCGCTACCGAGCAGCACGCCGTGAATCCGGTCGCCGTCGGCGCGCGCGGCGGTCAGTGGTTTGCACACCAGGACCACGGCGCCCTCGCCGCGGACGAACCCGTTGGCCCGCTCGTCGAAGGTGTAGCACTCCCCGTCCGGCGACAGCCCGCCGAAGCGTTCCTCGGCCAGCGCGCTCTCCGCGAGGATGTTCAGGTTCACCCCGGCCACGATGGCCACGGTGGACTCGCCCGAGCGCAGGCTCTCGCAGGCGAGATGCACGGCGACCAGCGCGGAGGACTGCCCGGTGTCGACGGCCAGGCTCGGCCCGCGGAAGCCGAGCTGATAGGAGATCCGATTGGCGATGACGCCGCGGTTGACGCCGGTCATGGTGTGCTCGGTGATCGCGGCCGCACCGTGCTGGTGCACCAGGCTCGCGTAGTCGTCGCGATGTGAACCGACGAAAACACCGGTTGTTTTCGCGCGCAAGTCATCCGGGACGATCCGCGCGTCCTCGAGGGCCGCCCAGGCCAGCTCCAGCACGATCCGCTGCTGCGGATCCATCGCGACGGCTTCGCGCGGGGAGACGCCGAAGAACTCGGCGTCGAAGTGGCCGATCTCGTCGAGGAAGCCGCCCCGCCGCACGCCCGGCTCGGCCGAGGTGCCGGCCCATCGACCCGCCGGCGGGACGCCCAGGGCGCTGGCGCCGTCCCGCAGCAACGCCCAGAAGGCCTCCGGGTTCGCCGCCTTCGGCAGCCGGCAGGACATCCCGATTACCGCGATCTGTTCGCGGTCCATTGGTTGTCGATTCATAAACGAACCCCCACTGAGGAAAAGAGTCCCGCCGTAATATCTCGATAATCCGAGCGAGAAGGATCGTAGGCGAGTCCGGTGTTGCTGTGCAACACGACAACTGGCGAATGGGGGGCCGGTAATCGGCGATTACCGGCCAATTACCGGGCAATGAGTGTTTTATTGCCGTGCGGTTGGCCGAGCCGCTCGATTCGCGTTGACGGACTTTCATCCCGCTACTACCGTCGTCCGGAGCAAGGTTCTCTCGGTGGTCGAAGTGGCGGGTAGATGGACTATGTCGGGTAAGCCGATGCGGCAAAATTGGATTCGGCGCATAGCGCTGCCGCGTGATCAAGTAGAAACAGTATTGATCTGCTTCCCGCATGCCGGTGGGTCGGCATCTTATTTTTCGCCGTTCGCGCGGAACATCGCGCCGGAGATCGAACCGCTGGCGGTGCAGTACCCGGGCCGTCAGGACCGGCGCCTGGAGGAGTGGCACGGGTCGATCGAGGCACTGGTGGACGGAGTCGTCGCCGAACTGCCGGCGGTGGCCGCGGGGCGCGCGGTCGCGCTGTACGGGCACAGCATGGGGGCCATCGTAGCCTTCGAGGTGTGCCGCAGGCTGGCCGGAAGCGATTCCGCGCCAAAGCTTCTCGTGGTTTCGGGCCGTCGCGCGCCGGGCACCGTCCGGGCCGAGAACAGTCATCTGTACACCGACGCCGAGCTGGTCCGGGAACTCGACCGGGTCGCGGATACCCCGCAGACCTGGCTGACCGATCCGGAGCTGCGCGACCTGCTGCTGCCCGTGGTCCGGGAGGATTACCGGGCCATCGAGAATTACGTCTACCAGGACGGTCCGCCGATCGAATGCCCGATCGTGACCCTCACCGGCGCCGGCGATCCCTATGTCGACGCGGACGAAGCGAAGGCCTGGAGCTCGTGCACGGCCGGGGAATTCGAACTGCACACCTACCCGGGTGGTCATTTCTTCGTGGAGTCGCAGCGCGCGGCCGTGGGTCGTTTGATATCGGAGAAATTGACCGGGTAGGTCCGTCCATCGATGATTTTCGCGGCGGTCCAGGAATTTAGAGGAACGTTCTAGCGAAAAATACTAGCCGCCGATTTCTCCGCCATGCGCCGGTCGGCGACAGCATCGACCTGATCGATAAGAATTAGAACTGCGGTAGCGGGGTAGAGAATGACCGACGAAAGAGTCACCGGAAACGACGATCGACTGCGCGAATATCTGCGCCGGGCGACCGTGGAATTGCAGCAGACCCGGCGGCGGCTGCGAAATGCCGAGGCACAGAGCAGCGAGCCGGTGGCGATCGTGGGCATGGCCTGCCGCTATCCCGGGGGTGTGATGTCGCCGGAGGATCTGTGGCGACTGGTCGACGAGGGCGTCGACGCGGTCTCCGGCATGCCGACCGACCGCGGCTGGGACATCGACCGGATCTATGACCCGGAACCCGGTGTGGCGGGTAAGACGTATTCGATCGAGGGCGGATTCCTCTACCAGGCCGGCGATTTCGATCCCGGCTTCTTCGGGATCTCGCCGCGCGAGGCGCTCACCATGGACCCGCAGCAGCGGTTGCTGCTGGAGGTCACCTGGGAGGCGATCGAGCGGGCGAACCTGGATCCGGCATCGCTGCGCGGATCCGACACCGGCGTGTTCGCGGGCGTCATGTACCACGACTACGGCAGCAGCGTGAACGCCGCCGCCAGCGCGGGCGGCAGTCTGGTCTCGGGCCGGGTGTCCTACACGCTGGGGCTGGAAGGGCCCGCGGTGACGATCGATACCGCGTGCTCGTCCTCGCTGGTCGGTCTGCATCTGGCCGTGCAGGCGCTGCGCAATGGGGAGTGCGGTTTGGCACTGGCCGGCGGCGTGGCCGTGATGTCCACGCCGGGCGCCATGATCGAGTTCTCGCGCCAGCGCGGACTGTCCCCGGACGGGCGCTGCAAGTCGTTCTCGGAGGCGGCCGACGGCGTCGGCTGGGCCGAGGGCGTGGGTGTGCTGGTCCTGGAGCGCCTTTCGGACGCACAGCGCAACGGTCGGCGGGTGCTGGCGGTGGTGCGCGGCTCGGCGATCAATTCCGACGGCGCGTCGAACGGCATGACCGCGCCCAACGGCCCGTCGCAGCAGCGCGTCATCCGCGCGGCGCTGGCCAGCGCGCGCTTGACGACGGCCGACGTGGATGTGGTGGAGGCGCACGGCACCGGAACGGTGCTCGGCGATCCGATCGAGGCGCAAGCCGTCCTGGCCACCTACGGGCAGGGCCGTCCGGACGAGCGCCCGCTGTGGCTGGGCTCGTTGAAGGCCAATACCGGCCACACCCAGGCCGCCGCCGGTGTCGCGGGCATCATCAAGATGATCGAGGCCATGCGCCACGAGACCCTGCCGCGCTCGCTGTACGCCGACGCGCCGTCCTCGAAGGTGGATTGGTCCGCGGGCCGGGTGGAGTTGCTCGCGCAGGCGCAGCCGTGGCCGGTTTCCGAGCAGGTCCGGCGGGCGGGCATCTCCTCGTTCGGGATCAGCGGCACCAATGCTCACGTCATCATCGAGGAACCGCCGCGCGAAGACGCCGCGGCGGCGGCCGAGCCCGGGTTCGACCTGCCGGTGACGCCGATCGTGTTGTCCGGCAGTTCCCCTGCCGGTTTACAAGGCCAGGCCGAGCAACTCGACGCCTGGCTGTCTACGACGAATCAGTCGGTGCCGCTGGCCGATATCGCGGCCGCCGCGGCCGGGCGCGCGGCGCTCGAGCATCGCGCGGCCGTGGTCGCCGGTACCCATCAGGAACTGGTCACGGCTCTGCGCGCGCTGGCGGCCGGGGCGGATTCGCCGGCGATCAGCCGTGGACACGTGCGCCGCTCGAGCCGCCTCGGTCTGCTGTTCTCCGGCCAGGGGTCGCAGCGGTTGGCGATGGGCCGCGCGTTGCACGCGGCGTTCCCGGTGTTCGCCGGGGTGTTCGACGAGATCTGTGCGTTGCTCGACGCGGAGCTGAATACCCGTTTCGGGGAGTCGGTCTCGGTGCGTGCGGTGGTGTGGGGCGCCGACGCCGATCAGTTGGAGCAGACGGTCTTCGCGCAGTGCGGGTTGTTCGCCTTCGAGGTGGCCTTGTTCCGGCTGCTGGAATCGCTGGGTGTGAAACCCGATGTGCTGGCCGGTCATTCGGTGGGTGAGATCGCGGCCGCACAGGTGGCGGGCGTCCTTTCCCTGGCGGATGCGTGTGTGCTCGTCGCGGCGCGTGGCGCGCTGATGCAGCGGCTGCCCGCGGGCGGTGCGATGGTGTCGGTCGCCGCGACCGAATCCGACGTCACCCCGCTGCTGCGGCCGGGGGTCGGCATCGCCGCGGTGAACAGCCCGCGGTCGCTCGTGCTCTCCGGTGCCGCGGAGCAGGTTTCGGCGGTGGTCGCCGAGCTCGAAGAGCGCGGCGTCAAGACCACCCGGCTGCGGGTGTCGCACGCTTTCCATTCCGCGCTGATGGATCCGATGCTGGCCGACTTCGAGCAGGTGGTCGCGGGATTGACCTTCGCGCGGCCGCGACTGCCACTGGTGTCGACGGTGACCGGTGAATACGTCGACCAGGAGTTGACCGATCCGCGGTACTGGACCGGCCAGGTCCGCGCGACGGTCCGGTTCGCCACCGCCGTGGAAACCATGGCATCCGAAGGTATCTCGACCTTCCTGGAGATCGGGCCCGGCGCCGCGCTGTCCGTGCTCGGTCCCGCGTGCGTCGCCGACGACGACAGCACCGCCTTCCTGCCGGTGCTGCGCTCCGGCGCGGACGAAGCCCGCGCCGTGGTCGAGGCGCTCGGCCGGCTGTTCACCCGGGGCGTGCGCCTGGACTGGGCCGCCACCTTCGTCGCTCGATCCTGGATCGACCTGCCCACCTACGCTTTCCAGCACGAACGCTTCTGGCTCGAACCCGATCCGTCGACCGGTGACGCCGTCGGCCTCGGCCAGCTCTCCACCGGGCATCCGCTGCTCGGCGCGGCGGTCGCCATGCCGGACGGCACGATCGTGATGACCGGGCGACTGGTGCTCATGTCGCAGTCCTGGCTGGGCGACCACGCGGTGATGGGCACCACCCTGGTGCCCGGCACCGGCCTGGTCGACATGGCGCTGCAAGCGGGCAGCCAGGTCGGCTGCGCCCGGCTCGACGAATTGACCCTGCACGCACCGATGCTCGTCCCGGCGAGCTCCGGTGTGCAGGTGCGCGTCACCGTCGGCCTGCCCGACGACTCGGCGCGCCGCTCGGTCCTCATCCACAGCCGGATCGAAACCCTCGACCAGGGCCTGGATCCCGGTGAGTCGCCCTGGGTCCTGCACGCCGAGGGCACCTTGCTCGGGATGGACGCGGTCGAGGCGGACGTGCCGGGCTTCGCGGAGCTGCTCGACTGGCCACCGCGCGAGGCGGTGCCGATGGATCTGGACGGCGCCTATCAGACCCTCGCCGACAACGGCTACAACTACGGCCCCACCTTCCAGGGCCTGCGTCGGGCCTGGCGGCGCGGCGAGGAACTGTTCGCCGAGGTGGAGATTCCCGAGCGCGGCGTGGTCGACGCCGGGCGCTTCGGTTTGCATCCGGCGCTACTGGATTCGGCGATGCACGCGATCCTGCTGCACTGGGGCGTCGGCGGCGAGCGGCAGTTGCAGCTGCCGTATTCGTGGCGGGGCGTGTCGCTACGCCTGGTCGGCGCGACCGGACTGCGGGTGCGGCTCACTCCCTCCGGCGACAACAAGTTGAGCGTGGTCGCCGCCGATGCCAGTGGCGTCCCGGTGCTCTCGGTCGAGGGCTTGCACACCCGGCCGGTGAGCGCCGAGCAACTGGCGCAGTCGAACCGGCCCGTGCGGGAGCCGCTGTTCCGGGTGCAGTGGGCCCAGATCGCGCAGCCGGCCGCCGATCACGCGGTACCAGTACTGGATTGGGCGCAGCGCGCCGAGGCCGCCGCCGACGCGGTGGTTTATTGGGAGAGCACCGCGCGCACGGTCGGCGACGATGTTCCCAGCGTCACACGCATGGCGACCTCGGAAGCGCTTGCGGTGCTGCGGGAGTGGCTCGGCGACGAGAAATACGCACAGGCGACCCTGGTGGTGGTCACTCGCGGCGCGGTCGCGGCAAGCGGCGCGGTAACGGATCTGGCCGGTGCGGCGGTGTGGGGCCTGGCCCGTTCGGCGCAGGCCGAGGCCACCGGCCGCATCGTGCTGCTCGATCTCGACGAGGCGGCCGATGCCGCGGCGGCGGTCGCCGCGGCGGTGGCCACGGATGAGCCCGAATTGCTCTGGCGAGACGAGGTATTCGCGGCATCGCGGTTGATCCGTCTGCCCGCCGCGCGCGAAGAGGCCGCCGAGCCGGCCTTCGGTTCGGGCACCGTGCTGGTGACCGGCGGTACCGGCGGACTCGGTGCGCTGGCGGCCCGGCACCTGGTGACCGAGCACGGTGTGCGCCGCCTGCTGCTGGTCTCCCGCAGCGGCTCCGGCGCGGCCGGCGCCGACGAATTGCGGGCTGAATTGACAGAATTGGGCGCCGAGGTCGAGATCGCGGCCTGCGATGTGTCCCGCCGCGACGAACTGGCCGCGCTGCTGGCGAACCTGCCCGCCGATCGGGCGCTGAGCGCCGTCGTCCATTCCGCCGGTGTCGCCGACGCCGGACTGCTGGGCGAATCCACGCCGGAGCGCTTGGATCTCGTCCTGCGCCCCAAGGCCGATGCCGCCTGGTATCTGCACGAGCTGACCGCCGACCTGCCGCTGTCGGCGTTCGTGCTGTTCTCCTCGATCGCCGGTGTGCTGGTGCCGGGTGGCCAGGGGCTCTACGCCGCGGCCAACGCGTTCCTGGACGGGCTGGCCACCCAGCGACGCGCGCGTGGATTGCCCGCCACCAGCCTGCAGTACGGCCTGTGGGAAACCGAGGCCGGGCTGGGCCGCCTGCTCGACGACGGCGACCGTAAACGCATGCAGCGCCTGGGTTTCCCGGCCCTGTCCGCCGCCTCGGGCTTGCGCATGTTCGACGGCGGTCTCGCCTCGGAGCAGCCGGTCGTGGTGGCGACCCTGGTCGACCTGGCGGCCCTGCGCAAGCGCGCGGACCTGGGCGGGCGCATCTTCGCCCTGCCGCCGATGCTGCGCGGCCTGGTCGGCGGGCTCGGCAAGTCCGGTGGACGCGACGCCGGCGCGCTGCGCCGCCAGCTGGCCGGGCTCACCCCCGACCAGCAGGATGACCTGCTGCTCACCCTCGTGCGGAATACGGCGGCCTCGGTGCTCGGCCACGGTGCCGACGGCGGGATCGAAGAAGACCGGGCCTTCAGCGAACTCGGCTTCGACTCGCTCACCGGTGTCGAGTTCCGCAACAGCCTGAAGTCGGCCACCGGCCTGCAAATACCGGCCACGCTGGTCTTCGACTATCCGACCAGCCGGGCGGTGGCCGAGTTCCTGTCGAGCTTGCTGAGCGATCTTCCGGCGGCGGTGAGCGCCACCCCGGTCACCTCGGCGGCGCGCGATGAGCCGGTGGCGATCGTCGGCATGGCCTGCCGCTATCCCGGCGGCGCGATGTCGCCGGAAGCCCTGTGGCGCATCGTCGATCAGGGTGTCGACGCGGTCGCCGGATTCCCCGTCGATCGTGGCTGGGACGCCGGTGAGCTGTACGACCCCGAGCCGGGCGCGGAGGGCAAGACCTACGCCGTCGAGGGCGGATTCCTCTATGAGGCGGGCGATTTCGATCCCGCGTTCTTCGGGATCTCGCCGCGCGAGGCGCTCACCATGGACCCGCAGGAGCGGTTGCTGCTGGAGGTGTCCTGGGAGGCGATCGAGCGGGCCGGCGTGGACGCCACCGCACTGCGCAGCTCCGCGACCGGCGTGTTCGCCGGGTCGATGTATCACGATTACGGTTACGGCCGGAATCCCGCGTCGAGCACGGGTGGCAGCCTGATCTCCGGGCGGGTGTCCTACGCGCTGGGCCTGGAGGGCCCGTCGGTGACGGTGGACACCGCGTGTTCGTCATCGCTGGTGGCCCTGCATCTCGCGGTGCAGGCGCTGCGCAACGGGGAGTGCGGTTTGGCGCTGGCCGGTGGCGTGGCCGTCATGGCGACCCCCGCGATGTTCGTCGAGTTCGCCCGGCAGCGCGGTCTCGCCTCGGACGGCCGGTGCAAGTCCTTCTCCGACTCGGCCGACGGCGTGGGCTGGGGCGAGGGCGTGGGCATGCTTGTCCTGGAACGACTCTCGGACGCCGAGCGCAACGGCCATCGGGTGCTGGCGGTGGTGCGCGGTTCGGCGATCAACTCCGATGGCGCGTCCAACGGTCTGACCGCGCCCAACGGCCCCGCGCAGCAGCGCGTGATCCGCAACGCGCTCGCCAATGCCGGGCTCGGTACCGGCGATGTCGACGTGGTCGAGGCGCACGGCACCGGAACGGTGCTCGGTGACCCGATCGAGGCCCAGGCCGTGCTGGCCACCTACGGCCAGGATCGCGATCAGCCGCTCTGGCTGGGATCGCTGAAATCCAATATGGGACACACCCAGGCCGCCTCCGGTGTGGCCGGGGTCATCAAGATGGTGCAGGCCATGCAGCACGGCGTGCTGCCCCGGTCGCTGTACGCGGAAACGCCGTCGTCGAAGGTGGATTGGTCCGCCGGGCGGGTGGAACTGCTCGCCCAGGCGCAGCCGTGGCCCGCCGCCGAGCGGCTGCGCCGGGCGGGTGTGTCCTCGTTCGGGATCAGCGGCACCAATGCGCACGTCATTCTCGAAGAGGCGCCGCGGACCGCGCCGGTCGCGGTGGTAGAGCCCGCCGGGGTCGTCGAGCCCGCGGTGCTGCCGTTCGTCGTCACCGGCAAGTCGGCCGCGGGCCTGCGTGGCCAGGCCGAGCGGTTGGCGGCATGGCTGACCGAGCTGGATTCGGCGGTGCCGCTGACGGATATCGCGGCCGGGCTGGCCGCGCGCCCGGCGTTCGAGCACCGTGCCGTCCTGGTCGCGGGTGACCGCGGCGAGCTGGCGTCGGCCCTGAAAACCCTGCTCGTGGACGAGGTCGCGCCTTCGATCAGCCGTGGTCTGGTGCGGCGCGCCGGCCGGGTCGGTCTGCTGTTCTCCGGACAGGGATCGCAGCGGCTGGAGATGGGTTCGGCACTGCACGCGGCGTTCCCGGTGTTCGCCGCTGCGTTCGACGAGATCTGTGAGTTGCTCGACGCACGGCTCGCCGAGTGGCTGCCCGAGCCGGTCTCGGTGCGTGCGGTGGTGTGGGGCACCGACGCCGATCAGTTGGAGCAGACGGTCTTCGCGCAGTCCGGGCTGTTCGCGTTCGAGGTCGCGCTGTTCCGGCTGCTGGAGTCGTTGGGTGTGAAACCCGATGTGGTGGCAGGTCATTCGATCGGCGAGATCGCGGCCGCGCAGGTGGCGGGTGTGCTGACGCTGGCGGATGCGTGTGCCCTGGTGGCGGCACGCGGCGCGTTGATGCAGCGGCTGCCCGCGGGTGGTGCGATGGTGTCGGTCGTCGCGACCGAGGAAGAGATCGTGCCCCTGCTGGCCGGACACGAGTCGGACGCCGGTCTGGCCGCGGTGAACAGCGCGCAGTCCGTGGTCGTCTCCGGCACCACCGAGGCGGTCGAAGCCGTGCTCGCGCCGCTGCGCGAAAGCGGCAGGCGCACCAGGGAACTGCGGGTGTCGCACGCCTTCCACTCGCCGCTCATGGAGCCGATGCTCGCCGAGTTCGAGCGGGTGGTCGCCAAGCTGGAATTCGCGCAGCCGCGCCTGGCTGCCGTCTCCACCGTCACCGGTGCCGCCGTCGCCGACCAGTGGTCCGATCCGCGCTACTGGGTGGATCAGGTGCGTTCGCCGGTCCGCTTCGCCACCGCGGTGGCGGCGCTGGTGGAGCAGGGGATATCGACCTTCGTCGAGGTCGGCCCGGGTGCGGCGCTGTCGGTGCTGGGCCCGGAATGCATTGCCACCGAGGATGTCGCGACGTTCTTGCCGGTGCTGCGCTCGGGTGGGAACGAGGTGCGCGGGGTGATCGAGGTGGTGGGCCGCCTGTTCACCCGCGGCGCCCGGATCGGCTGGGACCGGGTATTCGGCCGGCGGACGCCGATCGCCCTGCCCACCTACGCATTCCAGCACGAGCGATTCTGGATGCCCGCCGACCAGCAGACCGGCGATGTCGCGGCGCTGGGCCAGAGCGGGTCCGTTCATCCGCTGCTGGGCGCCGCGATCGACCTGCCCGACGGCGGGCTGGTGCTGACCGGTCGCCTCGCCCTGAAATCCCAAGCCTGGCTGGCCGATCATGCGGTCATGGGCACCGTCCTGGTGCCCGGCACGGGCCTGATCGATATGGCGCAGCAGGCGGGCGCCCGGGTCGAATGCCCCGCGGTGCGCGAACTGAATCTGCATGCGCCGCTTCTCGTTCCGCCCTCCGGCGGCGTCCAGGTCCGGATCGCGATCGGCGTCGCCGGTGCGGCGGGGCACCGTCCGATCCACCTGCACAGCCGGCTGGAAAGCCAAGGGGCCGAGGCGCCCTGGACGCTGCACGCCGACGGTGCGGTGGGCGCGCCCGCCGAGGACGAGCCGGTGCCGCCGGGCTTCGCCGAGCTCCTGGAGTGGCCGCCGCGCGACGCCGCCCCGATGGATCTGGACGGCGCCTATCAGACCCTCGCCGACAACGGCTACAACTACGGCCCCGCCTTCCAGGGCCTGCGGCAGGCCTGGCAGCGCGGGAACGAGCTCTTCGCCGAAGTGTCGCTGAGCGGGCAGGCCTTCGCCGATGCCGGCCGGTTCGGGCTGCATCCGGCGCTGCTGGACTCGGCCATGCACGCCATCGTGCTGAACTGGAATCTCGGCGGTGACCGGCAGATGCTGCTGCCGTACTCGTGGCGCGGGGTCACCCTGCGCGAGACCGGCGCCAATGCCCTGCGGGTCCGGATGACGCCGGTGGCGGACAACACCCTGCGCGTGCTCGCCACCGACGAAAGCGGCGTGCCGGTGCTGGCGGTGGAATCGCTGCACACCCGCCCGGTCAGCATGGAACAGCTGGCGCCCGGCGGATCCGCGCCGCCGGCCCCGATGTACCGGGTCGACTGGCTGCCGCTGGCCACGCAACCCACCGAAAGCTCGCTGCCCGTGCTGGATTGGGCGCATCGAGCGGAGGCCGCTACCGGCACGGTGGTGTTCTGGGAGCCCGAGGTCGCCGGCGGCGATACGCCGGACGCGGTGCGCCGGGCGTCGCACGAAGCGCTCGCGGTGCTCCAGGAGTGGATCGGCGAAGAGCGTTATGCCGGAGCCGTTCTGGTGGTCGTCACCCGCGGTGCCGTCGCGACCGGTATCGATACCGCACCGGATCTGCCCGGCGCGGCGGTCTGGGGTCTGGCGCGCTCGGCGCAATCGGAGGCCGCGGGCCGGATCTTCGTCCTGGATCTCGCACCCGGCGCCGACGCGGCGGGCCTGGCCGGCACCGCGGTCAGCACCGGTGAATCCGAATTGATCCACCGCGCGAACTCTTTCGCCGCGCCGCGGCTGGTCCGGCTGGCCCGGCCCGAGGACGACTCGGCGCCTTCCTTCGGCGCCGGCACGGTGCTGATCACCGGCGGCACCGGTGGCTTGGGCGCGGTGGTCGCCCGGCACCTGGTCGCCGCGCACGGCGTGCGCGACCTGCTGCTGGTCTCTCGCAGTGGCGCGGCCGCCGACGGGGCCGAACAGTTACGCACCGAGCTGGCCGAAGCGGGCGCGCGGGTCGAGATCGAGGCCTGCGACGTGACCGACCGTGCCGACCTGGCCCGGGTGCTGGCCGCTGTCCCCGCGGACCGTCCGCTGACCGCGGTGGTGCACTCCGCCGGCGTGCTCGACGACGGGATGATCGGATCGCTGAACCCGGATCGGTTGGATACGGTGCTGCGGCCCAAGTCCGATGCCGCCTGGCATCTGCACGAGCTCACCGCCGACCTGCCGCTGTCGGCGTTCGTGCTGTTCTCCTCGATCGCGGGTGTGCTCGGCGCGGCGGGGCAGGGCAACTACGCCGCCGCCAACACCGCGCTCGGCGCGCTGGCCGCAGTGCGTAGATCGCAGGGGCTGCCGGGTATCGCGGTGGCCTGGGGCCTGTGGGACCTGGGCATGGGCGAGGGTCTGACCGATCAGGATCGCAAGCGCATGGCCCGCATCGGCCTGGGCGCACTGGAGGCGCCGCAGGCCCTGCGGATGCTGGACGACGCCGTGCGCACCGACGCCGACGTCGCGGTGCTGGCCAAGTTCGAGCGCTCCGCGCTGGCCGCGGCGGGCGCCATGGTGCCGCCGCTGCTGCGCGGACTGGCCGGCGGCGCCGCGAAGGCGGGCCGGGACGCGAGCGCCCTGCGCGGGCAGCTGGCGAACATGTCACCGGAGCAGCAGCAGGCGACGGTGCTGAAGCTGGTGCGCTCGGTGGCGGCGGCCATCCTCGGTCACGGCTCGGCCAACGACATCGAAGAGGACCGGGCCTTCGGCGAACTCGGCTTCGATTCCCTGATGAGTGTGGAGTTCCGCAATCACCTCAGCGGCGCCACCGGGCTGCAACTGCCCGCCACCATGGTCTTCGACTATCCGACCCCGGCCGCGCTGGCGCGGCACATCGTCGAGGCGATGGGGATCGAGAAGGCCGACAGCGCCTCGGTGCTCATCAAGGAGGTCGACCGGCTGGGCGAGTCGATATCGACCCTGCTCACCGACGATCGGGAACGCGCCAAGGTGCTCGGCCAGCTCGAGTTGCTGATCGACAAGTGGCGCGGCGGCAACGGGCGCGGCGAGGACCGGATCACCGACTACAGCGAGGTATCCGACGACGAACTGTTCGCGGTACTCGACGACGAGCTGGACCCGCAGTGAGCGAGGGGACATCGATGACCACCGACGACCGGCTCCGGGAATACCTGAAACGTGCCACCACCGAGTTGCAGCAGACCAAGCGGCGGCTGCGCCGGCTGGAGGCGCAACAGACCGAACCCATCGCGATCGTGGGCATGGCCTGCCGGTTGCCGGGCGGGGTCGGTTCGCCGGAGGACCTCTGGCGGCTGCTGTCCGAGGGCGCGAACGTCGCCGCGGAGTATCCGCGTGATCGCGGCTGGGACGAATTCATCGAACTGGTGACGCGCGGCAACCGGCCGCCCGGCCTGGCACTGCCGGGTGGATACCTCTACGAGGCAACCGAATTCGACGCCGACTTCTTCGGCATCTCGCCCCGGGAGGCGGCGACGATCAGTCCGCAGCAGCGGGTGCTGCTCGAGGTCGCCTGGGAGGCGGTGGAACGGGCCGGCATCGATCCCGCGGCGCTGCGCGGTCGCGCGGTCGGTGTCTTCGCGGGCATCAACAACGAGGACTACGGCACCATGGTCATGCTCTCGGGCGCGGACATCGTGCACTTCAGCACCAGTTGCGCGCCGTCGGTGCTGTCCGGCCGGGTGTCGTACTTCCTGGGGCTGGAGGGCCCGTCGGTCACCGTGGACACCGCGTGCTCGGCGTCACTGGTGACGCTGCAACTGGCGGTGAACTCGCTGCGCGCGGGGGAGTGCGAACTGGCGCTGGCCGGTGGCTCCACGGTGATGGCGACGCCGACCACCATTCTCGGGTTCGCGGCCAACCAGGGCCTGTCCTCCGACGGCCGGTGCAAGTCGTTCTCCGACGCCGCCGACGGCGTGGGCTGGGGTGAGGGCGCGGGAATGCTGGCGCTGGAACGGCTTTCGGACGCGCAGCGCAACGGGCACCGGGTGCTGGCGGTGGTGCGCGGGGTGGCGGTGAACTCCGACGGCGCGTCCAACGGGTTGACCGCGCCGAACGGGCCGTCCCAGCAGCGCGTCATCCGGCAGGCGCTGCAGAACGCCAAGGTCACGGCCGCCGAGGTGGATGTGGTGGAGGCGCACGGCACCGGCACGGCGCTCGGCGATCCCATCGAGGCGCAAGCACTGCTGGCCACCTATGGCCAGGAACGGGACCGGCCGCTGTGGCTGGGGTCGATCAAATCGAATATCGGGCACACGCAGGCCGCCGCGGGCGTCGCGGGCGTCATGAAGATGGTGCTGGCCATGCAGCACGAAATGCTGCCGCGGTCGCTGTACGCGGAGTCGCCGTCCTCGAAGATCGATTGGTCCGCGGGCGCGGTGGAACTGCTGGCCGACCCGCAGCCGTGGCCGGCGGGGGAGCGGGTGCGACGGGCGGCGGTGTCCTCGTTCGGTATCAGCGGGACCAACGCGCATGTGATTCTGGAGGAAGCGCCGCCCGAGCCCGCGGTGGAACCGGTTGACGCGCACAGTGTTCCGTCGATCATCCCGTGGGTGCTGTCGGCCCGGAACCGCCCGGCATTGCGGGCGGTCGCCCAGCGGCTGGCCGAACTTCCCGCCGATGTCGACCCGGTCGATATCGGCCTGGCCCTGTTGCGTACCCGGACCCTGTTCGAAACCCGTGCTGTCGTAGTCGGTGCCGACCGGGACGAACTGCTGGTGGGCCTGCGCGCCGTTGCCGACGGCGGCTTCGCGGACAACGTGGTGACCGGCGCGGTCCGGCCCGGCCGGGGCGACACGGTCTTCGTCTTCCCCGGCCAGGGCACGCAGTGGCCCGGCATGGCCCGGGAATTGCTCGCCACCTCAGCGGTTTTCACCGCGGCGCTGGCCGACTGCGAAAAGGCCCTGGCCCCGTTCGTCGACTGGTCGTTGTCGGCGGTGTTGCAGGAGGCCGACGGCGCGCCGACGCTGGATCGGGTCGACGTCGTGCAGCCGGTGCTGTTCGCGGTCATGGTGTCGCTGGCCGCGGTGTGGAAGTCGCTCGGGGTGACACCCGATGTGGTGGTGGGACATTCGCAGGGCGAGATCGCGGCGGCCTGTGTCGCGGGCGGGCTGTCGCTGGCCGACGCGGCGCGCGTGGTGGCCCGGCGCAGCCAGGCGCTGGTTAGGTTGTCCGGCCAGGGCGCCATGCTCGCGGTGTCGCTGCCGCGCACCGAACTGGCCCGGCGCCTGGAGCGCTGGGCCGGCCGGCTCTCGGTCGCCGCGGTCAACGGGCCCCGGGACACCATCGTGTCCGGCGCGGTCGACGCGACCGACGAGCTGGCGGAAAGCCTTGCCGCCGAAGGTGTTCGATGCCGCCGGATCGCGGTCGACTACGCCGCGCACTCGGCACAGGTCGATCTGGTGCGCGAGGAACTGCTGACCCAGCTGCGCGACATCGAGCCCCGGTCGGGCTCGATCGCACTGTGGTCCACGGTGACCGGCGGCTGGCTGGATACCACCCGCTTGGACGCCCAGTATTGGTATCGCAATCTGCGTGAACCGGTGGAGCTGGAGCAGGCTGTGCGCGGTCTGGCCGCGCAGTCCGCGGTGTTCCTCGAGGTCGGCCCGCATCCGGTGCTCGCGATCGGCATGGAGAGCACGCTCGAGGACGCCGGGCTCGATGTGCCCGTGGTGGCCACGCTGCGCCGCGACAACGGCGGGCTGCGGCAGCTGGCCGGCGCGGCGGGACGGATCTTCGTGCACGGCGTGCCGGTGGCCTGGGACGCGTTCTGCGCCTGGCCCGCACCGCACCGTGTCGATCTGCCGCTGTACCCCTTCCAGCGCGAACCGTACTGGCTGATGCCGACGGTCACCATCGACGGATCACAGCTCGAAGAAGAGGGCACCGTCGCCCATCCGATGCTCGGCAAGGCCGTGCCGGTTCCCGGCAGCGACATGGTCGCGCTCGAGGGGCTGCTCTCCTTCGCCCGGCAGCCCTGGCTGAACGGGCACGAAATGCTCGGTCGCACCATGCTGCCGGGCACCGGCCTGGTGGAGCTGGCGCTCGAGGCGGGCGCCCAGGTGGGGCATCCGCATCTGGACGAGCTGGTTATCGAAGCCCCGCTGGTCATTTCGGACGAGGGGACCAGCGCTCGGATCCAGCTCCAGCCGTCCGGGCCCGGATACGCGTTCACCATCTACGCGCGCCCGGCGGGCGCCGCACCGGATCAGGGCTGGATCCGTCAGGCCGCCGGTCGGCTGAGTTCCGCGGTGCCGGAACCGGATCCGGCCGAATTCGAGGACTTCGCCACCTGGCCGCCGACCGCGGCCACCTCGATCGAGATCGGCGATCTGCACGACCGGCTCACCGCCGAGGGCTACGGCTTTCCGCCCGCCTTCCGCGGTCTGCGGGCAGCCTGGCAGCGCGGCGCCGAAATGTTCGCCGAGGTGGCACTGCCCGCGCCGGAGCATCGCACGGCCGAGCGCTTCCGGATCCATCCGGCGCTGCTGGACGCGGCCATGCACGTGATGATCGCCGGGGCCGCGGGCATGGTCGCCGACGGGATGATCGTCGGCTTTCTCTGGGCCGACGCGACGCTGTATCGCACCGGCGCCGAGGCCATCCGGGTGCGGATCACCGGCGGCGCCACGGGGCCGAGCGGCAACGCGGTGTCGCTGGCCATCGCCGATGAGCAGGGGCGGCCGGTCGGTGCGATCGGCTCGGTGGTCGGCCGTCCGATTTCCCGCCGGCAGCTGGCGGCGGCCTTCCGTGTGCAGAGCAGCCGCCTGTACGAGGTGGGTTGGCAGCCGGCGGTTTTGCGCTCGGCGCCGCGTCCGGCGCGCTGGGCGGCGGTTGGCTGCACCGCGGAGACGCTCGGGCGCTTGCCCTTCGAGCCCGCCTGGACCGCGGACACCATGGCGGAACTTGCCGCGCGGCTCGACAGCGCCGACGCCCGGCCCGACATCGTGCTCTTGGATGACGACGCCGAGCTGCGGTCGAGCGAAACCTGGGGCGGGCTCGACTGTTTCGCGTCGAGCAGGATCGGCCTCGTCGGCGGACCGGACACGGCGCTGCCGGGGGCCTTCGGGCGGTTCACCCTGGTGCAGGTGTCCGATGCGTGGGAGCTGATGCCGTGGCTGGCCGCCATCGACGAACCGGAGCTGCGCCTGCGGGACGGAACGGTGTCGGTCCGGCGCCTGGCCCGGGTCGGCGACACCGATCGGCAAGCGCCGCCGAATACGCCGGCGACGGTGGTCCTCGGCGGAGCGGTGGAGTGGCCGGTGGTCGAGCATCTGGTGCGCGAGCGCGGAGTCGACCGGATCCGCTACCTCGCCCGCGACGAGGCGGACCGGCAGGCGGTGCGGGACCGGCTCGCCGGGTACGGAGCGCAGGTCGAGTTCGGGTCGTGGGCGGAGCCGGGACCCGGCGCGGAGACGGCATTCTCGCTGTTCTATTTCACCGGGAGTGATTCTCCGGCAGCCGATTCCGAGTTCTGGGCGCTGCACGAGGTTCCGGGATCGACGGAGTTGACCGTCTTCGTCCCCGCCGACGGACTGCGGGACGGGCCGGAATATCAGGCCGCGCGCGGGATTCGGGTATCCGCCGAAGCGCTGGCCGCCCGGTGCCGTGCCGCGGGAAAGTCCGCGCGCGTCGTGTGCCTGGGCCCGGCAACGGGCGAAGAGCTCTACGGCGCATTGGATCTGGTCTACGCAACGGACCTGCCGGTCGTCGCCGCGGGATTGGATCTGGAGACCGCCGGTGCGGACCCGCTCTTCCGCAACCTCGCCCGCGCGAGCGCCGCCCCGGCCGCCGAGGTCGCCGTGGATTACGGGCACTGGACCGCGGCGGTGTCCGGCCTCGGTGCGAAAGAGCGCGGCGCGGCCCTGCTGGCACTGGTGCACCGGGAGGTGGCCGCGACACTCGGGCACGCTTCCCCCGACTCGGTGTCGCCGGATCGGCTGTTCGAGGAATTGGGCGTGGAATCCCTTGCCGCCATGGAGATCAGGGAACGCGTTTCCCATGGTTCGGGGGTTCGCATGCCGGTAACGTTGATCTTCGATTACCAGACCTGCCGTGCTGTCGCGGGATACATCGAATCGCGCATGTTCCCCGCCGTCGCCGAAGCGGAAGAGAGCCTCCGATGACCGCAGACTCGATTACCTCACCCGCCATCGAGATTCGAGGTTTGACCAAGTCGTACGGCAAGCAGCGGGCGGTCGACGGCTTGGATCTCCAGGTCGAGCGCGGGGAGATCTTCGCCCTGCTCGGGCCGAACGGCGCGGGTAAGTCGACGACGCTGGAGATCCTCGAGGGCCACCGTAAACGCGATTCCGGCGAGGTGAGCGTGCTCGGGGTCGATCCCGCCCGCGGCGACCGGGTGTGGCGTTCGAAGATCGGCATCGTGCTGCAGGACGCGAGCGACGCCGCCCTGCTCACCGTGCTCGAGACCGTGCGGATGTTCGCCCGCAGCTACGGCCGCACCCGCAAACCCGAGGACGTGCTCGAACTGGTCGGGCTCGAGGACAAGGCCAACTCCATCGTGCGCACCCTGTCCGGCGGTCAGCGCCGCCGCCTCGATGTCGCACTGGGCATCATCGGACTACCCGAACTCGTCTTCCTGGACGAGCCGACCACCGGATTCGATCCGGAGGCCCGCCGGCAATTCTGGGACCTGATCAAGCAATTGGCGCGGGAGGGCATCACCATCCTGCTCACCACCCACTACCTGGACGAGGCGTCCGCGCTCGCGGACCGGGTCGGTGTGATCGCCGCGGGCAAGGTGGTCGCGATCGATACGCCCACCCAGCTGGTGAAATTCGCCGATGCCTCGGCCACGGTGCGCTGGCAGGAAGGTGACCAGGTGCATACCGTGCACACCGACAACCCGACCCAGGTGATCCTCGAGAACTCGGTGGCGGGAACGGAACTCGATCAACTCACGGTCACCCGGCCGACCCTCGAAGATGCTTACCTGCGATTGATCGGAGCCGCGTGATGGAGGCAGACATCGCCACCGAGAACCCGGCCCCGGCCGACGCCGGCGCCACGCCGGTGAAACTGCCCTCGCCGCTCCGCATCGGATTATCCCGTGTCGTACCGGAATTGAAGATGTTCTTCCGGCGTCCCGAGCAGTTGGCGCTGACCTTCTCCATGCCGGCCGTCATCTGCGTGCTCCTCGGGTCGATCTTCAAGACCGAGCTGCCCGAGGCGCACGTCGAGACCGGAACGATCATCGCGGCCAGCATCATCGCCTACGGCATCCTGTCGACCTCGTTCATCAACCTCGGTATCAGCATCGCCGACGACCGGGATACCGGGGCGCTGCGCCGCTTCCGCGGCACGCCGACCACGGCGGTGTCGTACTTCATCGGCAAGATCATGCTGGTGCTCATCGCCAGCATCGCGGAGACCGTGCTGCTCCTGCTGGTCGGCGTCTTCGCCTTCGATCTGACGCTGCCCACCGATCTGTCCACCTGGCTCACCTTCGCCTGGGTCTTCCTGCTCGGCGTGGTGAGTTGTTCCCTGCTGGGCATCGCGGTGAGCAATTTTGCCAGTAACGCGGTGGCGGCCGCGGCGGTGACCAACGCCCCGGCGATCGGATTGCAGTTCCTGTCCGGCACGTTCGTGGTGCCGCTGACCACCCTGCCGGTCTGGATGCTGACCATCGGCTCGATCTTCCCGGTCAAGTGGATGGCCCAGGGTTTCCGGGCCACGCTGCTGCCCGCCGACGCGGCGATCTACGAGCCGGCCGGCACCTGGGAGCTCTGGCGGATCTTCTTCGTCCTCGCGGCCTGGTGCGTGGGCGGCCTGATTGCCTGCGTGACGCTGTTCCGCTGGTCGAACGAGAAGTAGAGGCACCATGTTTCGCAGAATGGTCAAGCGCCGGATCCTGAAGACGTTCGACGAGGTGAGCGCGGGGAACTATCAGGCGGTCATCGACCGCTTCGGTCCCGATCCGGCGCACTGGTTCGCGGGCGACCACACCCTCGGCGGCTCCCGGGACAACCTCGCCGACATCGAGACCTGGTATGCCCGCTGGGCTCGCCTGCTGCCCGATCTGAAATTCGACGTCACCGATGTCCTCGTCTCCGGTAGCCCGAGGAGCACCGCGGTCGTCGTCGAATGGGTGCAAACCGGCGAAACCCCGGGCGTCGGGCCGTATTTCAACACCGGCGTGCATCTCATCAAATTGCGCTGGGGCCGCACGGTGTCGCAGCGCGTGCACTGTGACACCGCCGCCTTCAGCGAGTTCTTGCGCCGCCTGCGCGACAGCGGCGTTCCCGAGGCGGTGGCCGCACCCATCGGCACGCCGCCGCCCCCGCGCCCCGATCTGCACCGCAACGCGGGCTGATCGAGCCTAGGCAGCGGGCTCCTGGTTGCCGGCCAGGGGCTGATCCAGCGCGATCGTGCTGAACCGGCGCATGCCGCCGCCCCAGTCCGGCCGCCGGCCGAGCAGGTCGTCGCGGGCGGTGACGACGATGAGTGCCGGTACGTCGCCGAGGCTGGCGCCCAGGCTCTCGACGAAATCCAGCAGATCGTCGGTGGCCCAGTGCAGGTCCTCGAGCACCAGGGTGAGCGGGCAGTCCAGCGCGAGCGCGTGCAGGAAGCAACGCAGGCTCTCGAATACCTCTGCCGCACTGGGGGACAGCGACGGATCGACGAGCGGCCGCAGCAACTGGGTGAGCTTGCGCGCGGACTCGCCGGACCCCAGCAGTTGCCGCAGAAAACCGGTGAGCTTGCCGGCCGCCACCGTGGCCGAATCGGCCGGGGTGATGGCGCAGCAGGACGACACGATCGCCGACGGCACCGGGGAATGACGGTGCGCGCTGTGCGGGGGCGGCGTCTGGCAGACCACGAATCGGGTGTGCACGTCCTGCTCGTGGATGCGGCGTTCGAACTCCCGCATCAGCCAGCTGTCGCCGACTCCCCGGTCGCTGAGCACCGTGACCAGATGCGGTGCGGCCCGGTGCTGTACCCGCTTCAGCGTGCCGTGCAGCAGTTCCAGCTCCAGTTCCAGTTCGCGATCCGGTGTGCCGATCGAGAACGTCGCGCTCGGCGTCGCGTGCACATGGGTGACCTGCCAGGTGCGGGGACCGTCGTCGACCAGGTCGTAACCGACCTGGGGAGTAGTCGCGCCCTGGGTGATGTCGCACACCCGGATCGCGCCGAAAGGCGCACCGGCCAGGAGCCGTTGACATCGCTCCAGCACCGCACCGCTCTCCGGCTGCGGGATGTCCATGTCGTCGGACCAGTACCGGATCGACGTCTCACCGGTGACCACGGCCGCCCGGAGCAGCGGCCCGGCGGGCACATCACCCAGGCGGCGCACGATCGCGTCGGCCACCCGCACGGCGCGCTCGGCGTGATCCTGGGTCCACTCCGGGGGATTGAAGACCGCCAGCGTGAAGGATCCGATCGCGGTGACGACGGACCCGCCGAAGTCCTCGACGATGCCCCGGATATCGCGCGCCACCTCTTCGCGACGCCGGACCAGATCACCGGGTTCGACCGGATCGCCGTGGTCGCAACCGAATTCGGTCTGCGCCAGCAGCATGCTGACCTGTTCGCGGCGCACCGCCGGGAAGTCGCGAACGACCTCGGTCGGCGCGCTCGCCTCGGCCGGCCGCGGCCACTGCACGACCAGCGGTGTCCCCGGCGCGGCCAGCTGTAGCGAGGCGTCCTGATTCAGGATCGCGTGCTGCAACAGCTGCAATTCCCGGCCGGGCTCCACGCCGAGATCCGCCACCAGCGTGGCCCGGACCCGGCTGTAGGTGTTCAACGCGGCGGCCTGGCGGCCGCAGCGGTACAGCGCGAGCATCAACTGACCGCGTAAGCGCTCACGCAAGGGCTCGGATTCGACGATGCGTTCGAGCTCGCCGAGGATGGTGCGATGCCGCCCGCAGGCCAGTTCGGCGTCGAAATAATCCTCCATGGCGTCGATGCGGGCGTTCTCCAGCGCGGTCAGCTCGGGCCAGGTCGTGCCCGCCTCGACCAGATCGGCCAGTGCCGAGCCGCGCCACAGCGCCAACGCCTCACCGAGTACTACCGAAGCCGCGCGGGCCGAGCCCGATGCCAATTCGGCACGCCCCTCCTGCACCCGGCGCTGGAAGTGGAACAGGTCGATCTGATCGTCGTCCACCCGCGCCATGTATCCCGGCGCCTTGGTGACCAAGGTGCCGGGGTGCGTGGGATCGGCCGACAGCGTGCTGCGCAGCCCCGAGACCGCGTTCTGCAGAATCTTTCGGGCGGTAGCGGGGGACTCGGACTTCGGCCACAGCGCGTCCAGCAATGCGCTGGTCGGGACGACCCGGTTGGCGTGCAGCAGTAGAAAACCGAGCGTAGCTCGTTGCTTCGCGCTGCCGATGGCAACCTGCTGGTCTCGATGTAGGACTTCGAGAGGACCAAGTATTCGGAAAAGCATGGCAAACTCCCGCGAAAAACCAAATCTCCCAGGAAGATTCACTGAGAGGATGTAGCCCCGACGCCGACTCATTGCTACGTAGTTGCATCGTCGTCAATCCATCTCGCAGCCCTCCGTCCGGATCCGGGTGTCTGATCCGGGATTTGTCTCAGTGCAATGCGTTTCGATCGAGTTCCGAACACAATCTTAACTGCTCAGTAGGTTCGGTGTCGCGGCTTGAACGAACCCGGCCGCGCGGTGAATGATGTTGTGGCGCGGGCTGATCGGCGTCGACCCACTGTCTCCGCGGTGTAGCTGGCTTGACTACGATGCGGGGTGCGCGCACCGATGCCACAGTTAGCCCTGGCGCCCGCCGTTGCCGCTACGGCAAACAGCGGCAGCGCGCGGGTCGTATGCGTGCAGACCGGCCGGAATCGTTGGCGGACTTACCTTTCGGTGGCCGGGACCCAACGGCGCAGCGCGTCGATGGTGGTCTCCGGTGAGGTGTTGAAGCACAGCCGGACGCCGGGTGCGGTTTCGATGAGCACGTTAACCAGACGTTCGAACAGCAAAGTGTGCTCGGCGGCCATACGCACCCCCGCGCCGATCATGGCGACCCGGAACGATCCGCGCGACGCGCAGTCGCGCAGTGTCGCTTCGGCGGCATCGGGGTCGGCGGGCACCTGGCAGGACACGATGTCGAATCCCGCGTCGCGCAGCGCGGCCTCGCCGGCCGCGATACGGGCGGTCAGCGTCACCTCGTCCAGCCCCGGATAGCGGCTGTAGTCGACGGCGCTGGGGTGCAGTCCGAGCGACAGCACGGTGGCGCTCGAATGTCGTTGTTCCACTGGATGGTCCTTCGGTTCCGGCGTGAGTTGCGCGAGGGCAAGGCCTACCCCCGCCAGTGCGAGGACGATCGCTGCGGCCCTCACCACGGGATGGTTCCATTCCGGTCGAAAAATCCGCCGGTGGGGCCCTCCGGTCCCGAGACCGCCAGTGCGACGATGGCCTCGGCACCTTCGGCGACGGTCTGGAAACCGGTCCGGCCGTTGAGGTCCGTCGCTGTGTATCCGGGGTCGACGGCATTGACGCGGATATCGCCGAGGGCTTGGGCATATTGGGTCGTCAGCATGTTCAGGGCCGCTTTGGTCGCGGGGTATCCCAGCGCCGGGCGCACCAGGTCTTTCCACCGCGGGTCGGTGATCGTCGCGATCGAGCCCATGCCGCTGGAGACCATGATGATGCGCGGGTGTCCGGCGGCGCGCAGCAGCGGCAGGAAGGCGTTGATCACGTGGACCGGGCCGAAGACATTGGTTTCGAATACCTCGCGCAACTCTTCGACGCGCGTCTCGGCCGGGTGCGTGGACGGTCCGGCGACGGCGGCGTTGTTGATCAGCACATCGAGGCGACCGGCCGCGGCCCGGACCGTCTCGGCTGCCGCGAGCGCGGATTCCTGTGCGGTCACGTCCAGGGCGACGAAGTGGACTGTGAGTCCTTCCGCCGCGAGCTCGGCCACCGCCCGCATTCCGCGGGCGGCGTCGCGCGCGGCGAGGAAGACCTCCCACCCCGATGTGGCCAGCCGGCGCACGGTTTCGCGCCCGAGTCCTTTGTTCGCCCCGGTCACCAGGGCGATTGTCGTTGTCATGCGGCCAGCCTCGCGCCGCCCGCCGGTCGGCTCCAGGGCCTGGGCGGCCTGGGACCGCCGGTACCACCCCTGGCCGGCGGCCCTGCGGCACGATGGGAGGGTGGACCGGACCGAGCTGGCTGTAGTGCTGCGCACCGCGCGCTCGCGCGTCGATCCCACCGACGTCGGACTGCCGCGTGGCCCACGCCGGCAGGTTCCCGGGTTGCGGCGCGAAGAGGTCGCGCAGCTGGCCGGGGTCAGCGTCGACTACATAGTCCGGCTCGAGCAGGGCCGCGGCCCGAAGCCCTCCGATCAGGTGCTGCGCGCGCTGACGCGGGCGTTGCGGGTCACCGACTCCGATCGTGATCTGATCTTCCGGCTCGCGGGCGGCGAGCCGCCGCAGGCCGGCCACATCCCCTTGGCGATCCGGCCCAGCGTGCTGCGCCTGCTGGACCGCATGTCCGACCTGCCCGCCCTGGTGCTGTCCGCCAAATCCGATGTGCTGGCGTGGAACTCACTCGCGGCAGCCCTGTTCGGCGACTTTTCCGAGCAGCCGCCGGCCCGGCGCAACATCATGTGGCACCGATTCCTCGGCCCCGGACTGATCCGGCTGGTGCTGACCCCCGAGGAGGAAGCCGCCAACGCCGTCGACTGTGTCGGCTGTCTACGCACGGTGCAGGCCAAATATCCGAAGGACCCGGGTCTGGCGCAGCTGATCACCGAACTGCGCACGGGCAGCCCACGATTCGACCAGCTGTGGCGGGCCGGGCGCTCCGGGCAGCTGCGCGGGCTCACCGCCACCGTCGCCCATCCGGAACTGGGCATCCTGGAACTCGACTGCGACGCCCTGCTGGTTCCGGAGGCCGATCAAACCGTCGTCGTCTACTCCGCCGCCCCGGGCACGCCGTCCGCCTCGGCCCTGGAACTGCTGCGCATCACCGGCCTCGAACAGTTCAGCCCCGAGCGCGGAGGAACCGTGGCATGATGCCGGGAAATGAGAAAATCCCTGGTAGATGATCTGCCAGGGATTTTGCTTGTGCGCCATCAGGGACTCGAACCCCGAACCCGCTGATTAAGAGTCAGCTGCTCTGCCAATTGAGCTAATGGCGCTTGCTTGCTCCAGGCCGGTGCGCTTGGCTCCGTTCCGGTGCGGGACAAACATTAACAGGAAGGTGCGCCAGAAGTGAAATCGCCTGGTGAGCGGCGGTTTCGTGGCGTCGGATCCGGTGCGCGAACGAGGTTGGCGAGAAGTGTTAACAACCGGGGCCCTTCGGCGTATCTAACCGGTGTAACTCCGCCACGTCCGGGGCGGTGTTGGCGTTGGTTCGGGCCGGTCGGGCTGGCAGAATGGCGGAAGAGGTCTCGACCGATCCCGTCGGCGCGGTGGGTTGAGCTGTGCAGTCGGTTTGGATCCGAAGCCATCGGCGCGTTGGCGAACGGCGTCGGGACTTGAAACGGGGTTGGAATATGCGCTTAGGTCGTGGTCGTTCGGTGCGAATGCTCAGCGGGCCGCTGGTCTTGCTCGCGGTGGCGACGCTGGGTCTGTCGGCGTGCTCGTCGTCGGGAGGAATCAGTTCTCCCGTCGCGATCGATCGCAACCCGATGACCGAGCTGATCAAGCCGAAGCTGGTCGCCCCGGTGAAGAACGGGGATGTGGGTGTCTCGCCCGCCATGCCGATGACCTTCAAGGTCGAGGACGGCAAGTTCACGAACGTGCAGCTGCTCAATGCCGAGGGCCGGCCGGTCAGCGGCAAGCTCGGCGGCGACGGCCAGACCTGGGAGACCGCGGAGGTCCTCGGCTACGGCAAGACCTACAAGCTGCAGGCCGACGCGATCGGCCTGGGCGGTGCGAACTCGACGACGATGAGCTTCACCACCAGCTCGCCCGGCAACCAGACCAAGCCGTACCTGATCCCGGGTGAGGGCGAGGTCGTGGGCATCGGCCAGCCGGTGGCGATCCAGTTCGACGAGAACATCCCGAACCGCAAGGCCGCGCAGGACGCGATCACGATCACCACCGAACCCAAGGTCGAGGGCGCCTTCTACTGGGTGAACAACCGTGAGGTGCGCTGGCGGCCCGAGCACTTCTGGGCCCCGGGCACCAAGGTCAGCATCGACGTCAACGTCTACGGCAAGGATCTCGGCAACCGGCTCTACGGCCAGGACAACCTGACCTCGCACTTCATCGTGGGCGACGCCATGGTCTTCACCGCCGACGACAACACGAAGATGGTCGTGGTGGAGAAGAACGGCCAGGTCATCAAGGAGATGCCGACCTCGATGGGTAAGAGCAACACACCCACCGACAACGGCATCTACATCGTGGCCGACCGGCACGAGAAGATCATCATGGATTCCTCGACCTACGGTGTCGCGGTCGGCTCGCCCGACGGCTACCGCACCCCGGTCGACTATGCGACGCGGATCTCCTACAGCGGCATCTTCTTCCACTCGGCGCCGTGGTCGGTGGGTGCACAGGGCAACTCCAACACCAGCCACGGTTGCCTGAACCTGAGCCCGTCGAACGCGCGCTGGGTGTTCGAGAACGCCAAGCGCGGCGACATCACGATCGTCAAGAACACCGTGGGCGGCACGTTGTCGGGCGTGGACGGCCTCGGTGACTGGAACGTCCCGTGGGGCGAGTGGAAGGCGGGCAACGCCGACATCGGCTGATACTCGACCCTCCGCAACCCCGGAAAAGGCCCCCAGCGCACGCGCTGGGGGCCTTTTCTCGGTACTGCTCGGCTTACGGGATGTTGGGTCCCGGCGTACCCGGGCAACTCAGATTCGCGTTGAACGCGCTGCCGACGGCGGCGCAGAGCAGCGGCCCGCCGAAGATCACCCGCTCCAGCCCGCCGGCCGAGCCGGACGTACCGGAACCGGTGGTGGTGGCCCCGCCCGAGGATCCGCCGGAGGACCCGGTGGTCGCACTGCCGGACCCCGAGGAGGTCTCGGCGCCCGCGGTCCCGGTACCGGTGAGCAAGGTGGCGCCGACGACTGCTGCGATTACCGCGGAACGCATCACGTACTTGTGTCTCTCTGGTCGATCGGGGGTGCCCCGACTCGACACCCACCCCTGAAGATCGCAGTGTATGGGGCCGGGCGCCGCGGCGCGAGAGATTCAGGAGAATGTGCGTTTCACACTAGAAAAGGGTGAGTTCGGTTGTGGCACACAACGAAAGAACCCCGGGTCCGATTGCTCGGAACCCGGGGTTCTGGCGGGGTGGCCGACGGGACTCGAACCCGCGACAGCCAGGATCACAACCTGGTGCTCTACCAACTGAACTACGGCCACCATTACCGGTGAATCACCGGCGCGATAGATATTAGCGTGTCTACCCCGCTAGTCCCTAATCGGTGTCCGAGGCGCCGTTGAGCTGCACCGATTCGGTCGTGGCGCCGCTCACTTCGGCGGCGATGGCGGCGATCTCGGAGGTCGACGGGCCCGGTGGCGCGACGAAGGCGGTGCGCCGGTAGTACTGGAGTTCCCGGATGGATTCCTTGATGTCGGCCAGGGCGCGATGGGTCAGGCCCTTCTCCGGCTGGCCGAAGTAGATGCGGGGATACCAGCGGCGGCACAGCTCCTTGATGGAGCTCACATCGATCATCCGGTAGTGCAGATGCTTGTCCAGGGCGGGCATGTCGCGGGCCAGGAAACCGCGGTCGGTGGCGATCGAATTGCCGGCCAGCGGTGCGGTCCCCGGCAGCGGGATGTACTGGCGGATGTAGTCGAGCACCTGCTGCTCGGCCTCTTCGAGGGTGACGGTGGAGCGGCGCACCTCTTCGGTCAGGCCGGAGCGCGCGTGCATATCGACGACCACCGGGGGCATCGCCGCGAGCGCCGCGTCGTCGGCGTGGATGACGATGTCCACGCCCTCACCGAGGATGTTGAGGTCGCTGTCGGTCACGAGCGCGGCCACTTCGATCAGCTTGTCGCCGTCGAGACGCAGGCCGGTCATCTCGCAATCCATCCACACCACTAGTTTGTCGGACACCCCGGCAACACTAGTGGCAACCGCCCCGCCGGTTGACGCCGACGCCACCGCGCTTTACCCGGTCCGAAGGTGATCGGCGGGGATAGAGTTTCGCAAGGCAGTCCAGCTCCACAGTTCGGTGCAAGCGTTTTCGGTACGACAGCTATCCGCTAGCGGTGTCAGACCCAGACGGAGGACGTGCGATGACCAGCCCACAGGAGAAGGCCGCGGCGGCGCGGG
The DNA here is from genome assembly GCF_040654295.1 of Nocardia sp. NPDC050712. Lineage (NCBI taxonomy): Bacteria > Bacillati > Actinomycetota > Actinomycetes > Mycobacteriales > Nocardiaceae > Nocardia > Nocardia sp. NPDC050712. The sequence goes on along the minus strand of NZ_JBFAHT010000004.1, from coordinate 665,246 downwards.
CGGCGGCGGCCGAGGCCGCGCGAGTCGCGGCGCAGGCTCAGGCGGCGGCGGAGGCCGCCGAACGCGAACTGGCCGAGCATGAACCGGCCGCGGGCAGTTCGCCGCAGGCGCAGGAGATCGCCGCCGGATACGCCTTCGAGGGCGAGGCGCTGGAGCTGGGCACGGTGCTCATCGACGGCACCGTGGATCCGACCGCGCTGGTCAAGATTCCGATGCGCACGCTGAACCGGCACGGGCTGGTCGCGGGCGCCACCGGCACCGGCAAGACCAAGACGTTGCAGGGCATCGCCGAACAGCTGTCGGCGGCGGGCGTGCCGGTGGTGATGGCCGATATCAAAGGTGATCTCTCCGGGTTGAGCGCGCCGGGGGAGTCGAACGAGAAGCTGGCCGCGCGGGCGCTGGAAACGGGTGTGCGGGAGTGGGCGCCGCGCGGTTTCCCGACCGAGTTCGTCTCGCTGGGAACCGGCGGGGTCGGGGTGCCGATCCGCGCCACCATCTCCGCGTTCGGTCCGGTGCTGCTCAGCAAGGTGCTGGGGCTCAACGACACTCAGGAATCCACCCTCGGCCTGATCTTCCACTGGGCCGATCAGCAGGGCCTGGCGCTGCTCGATCTGAAGGATCTGCGCGCGGTCATCACGCATCTGACGAGCCCGGAGGGCAAGGAGGACCTCAAGGGCATCGGCGGAGTCTCGGCGCAGACGGCGGGCGTGATCCTGCGTGCGCTGGTGAACCTGGAGAGCGAGGGCGGGGACACCTTCTTCGGCGAACCGGAACTGGATCCGGCCGATCTGGTTCGCATCGCCGGCGGGCAGGGTGTGATCACGCTGTTCGAACTGGGCGCGCAGGCGGCCCGGCCGGTGATGTTCTCCACCTTCCTGATGTGGGTGCTGGCGGATCTGTTCCAGACGCTGCCCGAGGTCGGGGATGTCGACAAGCCGAAGCTGGTCTTCATCTTCGACGAGGCGCACCTGCTCTTCGCCGACGCGTCCAAGGCTTTCCTCGATCAGGTGCAGCAGACGGTCAAGCTGATCCGCTCGAAGGGCGTCGGCGTGTTCTTCTGCACCCAATTGCCCACCGACATCCCGAATTCGGTGCTCTCGCAGCTGGGCGCGCGGATCCAGCACGCGCTGCGCGCCTTCACCCCGGACGATCAGAAGGCGCTGTCCAAGACCGTGCGCACCTACCCCAAGACCGGCGCCTACGACCTGGAGCAGGCGCTCACCTCGCTCGGCACCGGCGAGGCGATCGTGACGGTGCTCTCGGAGAAGGGCGCGCCGACTCCGGTGGCGTGGACCAGGATTCAGCCGCCGCGCTCCCTGATGGACACCATCGGCGACGAGGGCATCCACTCGCGCGCGCTGTCCAGCGCGCTCTACGCCAAGTACGGCCAGACCATCGACCGCGAATCCGCCTCGGAGATCCTGGCCGCGAAGATGGCCGCCGCCGCGCAGGAGGCGCCGCAGGCGCCGCCCACACCGGGCCGCTCCCGGCAAGTCGAGGACGACAGCGCCGCCGACCGGATCATGAAGAATCCGGCGGTCAAGAGCTTCCTGCGGTCGGCGGCGACGGCGGCGGGCCGCGAGATCAGCCGCAGCATTTTCGGCACGCGCCGACGGTAGGGGCCGGCGGAGCACACCCAATCCACCTCCCGCGTGGGCGTTTTGCGGCATTCGACCGTTATGATGCTCCGCGCTGGGAGGTGGAGTGTTGTCTGCAGGTCTATGGATCGCCGTGCTCGTGCTGGCGGCCATCGGGTTCGTCGTCGCGGTGTGGCTGGCGATCCGGAGTAAGCGCCGGGGGCTGATGGGTGTCATGTGGGGCGGGATCGCCGGCGCCCTGGTCACCCTGCTGGTGCTGGGCGGCGGTGTCGTCGGTCTGGTCGACGCGCTCAATCCCACCGATCCGGGGCCGTATCTGGCCAAGCACTATCAGCGTGCGGCACAGCTGGACGACCGCCTGGGCGGGAAGGTCTACACCACCGCCAAATCGGTGAACCAGGTCGAGAAGGACGTCTCGAAGGCCGTGCAACCGGTTGCGGCGCACCGCAACCGGGACAACACGGTCTACCTGCGCTACGACCAGTGGCTGGTGGTGGTGAGTGCGCTGGCCGGCAGCACGAAGGTCGACATCGATTCCTACGACAACGGGTATCGCCGCCACCGCGGCGGACTGGCGGATTCGAACTGGCCCTCCACCTCGACTGCCTCCAGCTCCAACGGCGGCAACAACTCTGGCAAATAGCGCCACAACAGCTAGGAGAAGTACATGCTCGCCGATCTGGCCCGTGACGGCGGTGCGGCGCTGGCCTACAGCGCTGTCGGAATCGCCTTGATCGCACTGGGTTTCGTCCTGGTCGACGTGATCACCCCGGGTAATCTGCGGCAGCAGATCTGGGTGGACCGCAACCCCAACGCCGCGCTGCTGGCCGCCTCCAACGTACTCGGCGTGGGAATCATTGTGGCCATGGCGATCTGGACCTCCGAGGGCGGCATCGGTCGCGCACTCGCGGCGAGCGTGGTCTACGGGCTGATCGGCCTGGCCGTCATGGCGGTCGCCTTCGTGCTACTGGACCTGCTGACGCCCGGGAAGCTGGGCGAGTTGCTGATCGACGACAGCACCGGGCGCAACCCGGCGGTGTGGGTGTCGGCGGCGCTGCACATCGCGGTGGCGCTGGTCGTGGCCGCCGGTCTGTCCTAGTGCCGCTGCCCCCGCGGGTGGCCCGGCTCGGGCTGCTGCTCACCGTATTCATCTGTGCCGCCTGCGGTTTGGTGTACGAGCTGGCGCTGGTGACGCTCGGCAGCTTCCTCATCGGCGACACCGCGGTGCAGGCCTCGGTCGTGCTCAGCGTGATGATCTTCGCGATGGGTGTGGGCGCGCTCGCGGCCAAGCCGCTACAGCGCTGGGCGGCACCGGCTTTCGCCGCCATCGAACTGGCCTTGGCGATGGTGGGCGGGTTCTCGGTGATCCTGCTCTACTCGGCCTTCGCCTGGTTGAAGGTCTACACCGGCGCGCTGGTGCTGGTCGCGTTCGTGATCGGGATGCTGGTGGGCGCGGAGATTCCGCTGCTCATGGTGCTGCTGCAACGGATTCGGGCCCAGGCCGCGGGCTCGGCGGTGGCGGATCTGTTCGCGGCCGACTACATCGGGGCGTTGCTGGGCGGTTTGGCGTTCCCGTTCCTGCTGCTGCCGGTGTTCGGGCAGATCCGGGGTGCGCTGGTGGTCGGCGCGGTGAACGCGGTCGCGGGACTCGTGCTGGTGCTCATCCTGTTCCGCCGGGAACTCGGGGCGCTGGCGCGCGGATTCCTGACGGTGGCAGCGCTTCTGGTCACTGTCGCGCTCGGTGGGAGTTATCTGTACGCGGACCGGTTCGAGGCCAGTGCCGAGCAGGCGCTGTTCGCCAATCCCATTGTCTACAGCGAACAGTCGCAGTATCAGAAGATCGTGGTCACCCAATCCGCTTCGCCGCTGCGCGATCTCGACACCCGGCTGTTCCTCAACGGGGATCTGCAGTTCTCCTCGGTCGACGAGTACCGCTACCACGAGGCGCTGGTTCATCCCGCCCTGGCGCAGCGGCGGCGGCACGTGCTGGTGCTCGGCGGCGGCGATGGGCTGGCACTGCGCGAGATTCTCGCCTACCCGGATGTCGAGCGGGTCACCCTGGTGGAGCTGGATCCGGCCGTGGTGCGGCTGGCCCGCACCTTTCCGGCGCTGGCCGAACTCAACCGTGGCGCCTTCGACGACCCGCGCGTGCACGTGGTCAACGCGGACGCTTTCGGATGGCTGCGTGACTGCGGTTGCCGCTTCGATGCCGCCGTCGTGGACTTTCCGGACCCCGATCAGACCTCGATCGCCAAGCTGTACTCCCGCGAGTTCTACGGATTGCTCCTGCGCGCACTGGAACCCGGTGGGGCGGCGGTGATCCAATCCGGGTCACCGTTCTACGCGCCGACCTCGTTCTGGTGCATCGAGGCGACGGTGCGGGCGGCCGGGTTGCACACCCGGCCGTACCACCTCAACGTCCCCAGCTTCGGGGACTGGGGTTTCGTGCTGGCCACGCGGGAAACCCAGCCCCGCGCGGGGCTGGCGAGCGGTATCCGGGCGCGGTCGCTGGACGAGGCGACCCTCGCGGCCGCCACCGTCTTCCCGCCCGACCGGCGCAGTGGCGGCGACACCGTGTCCAGCCTGCTGCATCCGGTCATTCTGGAGTACAACCGGAAGGAATGGTCGACCCGCTAGCCGCCGAGCTTCTTGTAGGCGGCGCCGGCGACGACCGAGGTGATGGCGCGCGGGCCGTACTGGCCGGCCAGGCTCATGCCCTTGCTGATCAGGCCGGGGACGACGCGCATCTTGTTCTTGGCGAGCGCGTCGATGGTGATCTTCGCGGTGTGCTCGGCGGTGACCCAGATGAACTCCGGGATCTTGGAGCTGACCTCGTCCTGGTCCGGGTTGTCGGTGCGCACCGGGCCGGGAGCCAGCAGCGTCACGTTGACGCCGTACTCCTTCATCTCCCCGCGCAGCGACTCGGCCCAGGTGTTGGTGAAGGCCTTGGACGCGGCGTAGGTCGCGTTGTTCGGAATCGGCATATTGCCCGCCGCCGACCCGGTGATCAGGATGCCGCCGCTGCGCCGCTCGATCATGCCCGGCAGCACCGCCAGCGACAGATCCTGCACCGCGACCGCGTTCAGTTCCATGATGGCGCGCTCGTAATCCAGATCCAGCTTCGCCAGCGGCCCGAAGGTCGCCACCCCGGCGTTGTTCACCAGGATCGCGATCTCCCGCTTGGCCAGCTCCGCAGTCAGCGGCGCCCGCTGCTCCCGATCGGACAGATCCACCGCCCGCACCTCGGCGGTGATGCCGTGCGCCAGCGTCAACCGCTCCGCCAGCTCGGTCAGCAGATCCGCGCGCCGCGCGACCAGGATCAGCGAATACCCGCGCGAAGCGAGTTCGGCCGCCAGCGCCATGCCGATGCCGGAGGAGGCACCGGTCACGACGGCGCGGTTCTCGGAAGAAGGAGAAGGCAAGCTCACGCGTGCGAGCCTAGTGCCTGCCGTCAGCCCCCCGTCCAACCGCGTGACGCCCGCTGCGGCGCACCCGAGGGGTCAGAGCTTGGCGGCCAGGCGGGTGCCCTGGTCGATGGCGCGTTTGGCGTCGAGTTCGGAGGCGAGGTCGGCGCCGCCGATCAGGTGCAGGTCGATGCCGGCGGCGCGCAGGGGTTCTTCCAGGTCGCGGACGGATTCCTGGCCGGCGCAGATGATGACGTTGTCGACCGGGATCAGTTGGGGGCGTTCGCGTTTCTCGCCGAAGCTGATGTGCAGGCCGTTGTCGTCGATGCGCTCGTAGTTGACGCCGCCGACGTGGTCGACGCCCTTGGCCTTGAGGGCGGCGCGGTGCACCCAGCCGGAGGTCTTGCCGAGGCCGGAGCCGAACGCGGAGCTCTTGCGTTGCAGTAGCACGACTTCGCGGGCGGCGGGTGCGGGCTTGGGCTTGGCGAGCTGGCCGGGGACCTGCTCGTTCTCCGAGTCGACGCCCCACTCCTCTTTCCACTCGTCCAGCTTGAGCGTGGGATGGCCTTCGACAGTGAGGAATTCGGACACGTCGTAGCCGATGCCGCCGGCGCCGATGACGGCGACGCGCTTGCCGACGGGCTTACCGTCGCGCACCAGCTCGGCGTAGGAGAGCACCATCGGATGGTCGACACCGGGGATCCGGGGGATACGTGGCTTCACACCGGTGGCCAGCACGACCTCGTCGTAGCGGCCGGCGATGAGCTCCTCGGCGGTGACGCGCTTGTTCAGCACCACATTCACGCCGTGCACCTCGAGCATCCGGGTGTAGTAGCGGATGGACTCGTTGAACTCTTCCTTGCCGGGGATGCGGCGGGCGATATCGAACTGGCCGCCGATCTTGTCGTCGGCCTCGAAAAGGTCGACCTGGTGGCCCCTTTCGGCCAGGCTCACCGCGGCGGACAGCCCGGCCGGGCCCGCGCCGACGACGGCGACGCGCTTCTTGCGCCGGGTCGGCAGCAGCTTCAGCTCGGTCTCGTGGCCGGCCCGCGGATTCAGCAGGCAGGAGACGGTCTTGTGCTGGAAGGCGTGATCGAGGCAGGCCTGGTTGCAGGCGATGCAGGTGTTGATCTCGTCGACGCGATCCTGCTGGGCCTTGTTCACCCATTCCGGGTCGGTGAGGAACGGGCGGGCCAGCGAAATCAGCTGGGCGTCACCGCGAGTCAGGATTTCCTCGGCGATCTCGGGCATGTTGATGCGGTTGGACGCGCACACCGGGATGTTCACCTGCTTGGTGATCTTCGCGGTGAACTCGACGAACGCCGCGCGCGGCACCGAGGTGACGATGGTGGGCACCCTGGCCTCGTGCCAGCCGATGTCGGTGTTGAGGATGTTCGCGCCGGCGGCTTCGAGTTCCTTCGCCAGCGCGATGATCTCCTCGAAGGTCTGGCCCTTCTCCACCAGTTCGGCCATGGACAGCCGGAACACGATGATGAAATCCGGGCCGACCGCGGCGCGGGTGCGGCGCACGATCTCCACCGCGATCCGGCGCCGGTTCTCCGGCGAACCGCCCCACTTGTCCTTGCGCTTGTTGGTGCGCGCCGCGAGGAACTGGTTGATGAAATAGCCTTCACCGCCCATGATCTCGCAGCCGTCGTAGCCGGCGAACTGGGCCAGCTTCGCGCAGCGGGCGTAATCCTCGATGGTCTGCTCGACGCCCTTGGCGCTCAGCGCGCGCGGGCGGAACGGATTGATCGGCGCCTTGATCGAGGAGGCCGAAACACTGCCGGGCATATAGGAATAACGGCCCGCGTGCAGGATCTGGATGGCGATCTTGCCGCCCTCGTCGTGCACCGCCTTGGTGATGGCGCGGTGCCGGTAGGCCTCGGTCTTGTTGGTGAGCTTGGCGCCGAAGGGCAGCAGCCAGCCGGTGCGATTGGGCGCGTAGCCGCCGGTGATGATCAGGCCGACGCCGCCGCGGGCGCGCTCGGCGAAGTAGGCGGCCAGCCGGTTGGTGTCCCAGGCCCGGTCTTCCAGGCCGGTGTGCATCGAGCCCATCACCACGCGATTGCGCAGCGTGGTGAAGCCGAGATCCAGCGGCTCGAACAGGTGGGGGAACGAACTCATGGGTGAGCTCCACTTTCTCCGTCGTTGTCCACGCGCGGGGCTGACGCGCGTGGACGCAGGGCTTGCAATATCTCGTCGCACCATTCGACGAACCCCGCCTCCACGCGGATGCCGCCGCGCAGGACGAGGTACTGGTGCAGGGGCGTGCCGGAGAGCTGTTCCGGCGCGGGGAAGTCTTTCTTCTCCAGCAGGCGATACACCTCGAGGCGTTGCGCGTGCTGGTCGCGCTGGCGGGCGACCTCGGTGCACAGGGCCTCGATATCGCCGTGCGCGGCGGCGCGGATCTTCACGCCGAATTCGCTGCGCGGCAGGTCGGTGCTGGAGGGTTCGGCGATCCAGCGGGCCAGTTCGGCGCGGCCGGACTCGTTGACGGAGTAGACCTTCTTGTCGGGCTTACCGTCCTGGGCCACGGCTTGGCCGTCGACCCAGCCGGACTCCTCCATGCGCTTGAGCACCCGGTAGATCTGCTGGTGCGTGGCGCTCCAGAAGTAACCGATGGACTTGTCGAAGCGGCGCGCCAGCTCATACCCCGAGCCGGCGCGCTCGGTCAGCGATACCAGCAGGGCATGCTCGAGTGCCATGCGGACAGGGTAGCCGTAACACGCGGTACTATGCAACTGAGTGCATAGCGCCGAGGTGGTCCGAGTTGACCCCCACCGGACGTCTCGCCCGGTTATGCTCCGCCGCATGACGGAGGTGAACGCCGAGGCGACTGTTGGTCAAGCCGCTGGGCGCGGGCAAGTAGTGGCATGGGCGCTGTGGGACTGGGGGTCCTCCGCGTTCCACGCTGTCATTCTGACCTTCGTATTCTCGGTCTACCTGGTCAAAGAGGTCGGCGAGGATTTGCCGGGCCGCATCTCGGCCGGGGCCTGGCTGGGATTCGCGCTCGGCATCGCCGGTTTCGTGGTCGCGGTGACCGCGCCCGTGAGCGGGCAGTGGTTCGACGCCTCGGCCAAACGCAAACTCTCCCTTGCCGTTCTGACCGGCATCACGGTGCTGTCGATGGCGGCGCTGTTCGCGGTGCGCGACGACCATCGCTACCTGTGGCTGGGCCTGTTGCTGCTGGCCATCGGTTCGACCGCCTTCGAGCTGTCCAACATCCCCTACAACGCCATGCTGCGGCAGGTATCCACCCCGGCCACCCTGGGCCGGGTCTCCGGATTCGGCTGGGCCATGGGCTATTTCGGCGGCATCTTCCTGCTGCTGGCCTGCTACCTCGGTTTCATCTCCGGGGACGGCGACACCCGCGGCCTGCTGGGCGTCTCGACGGCGGACGGCCTCAACATCCGCCTGATCGCCGTGCTGGCGGCGATATGGTTCGCGCTCTTCGCGCTGCCGGTCTTCTTCGCGGTGCCCGAAATCCCGCGCACCACCGCCGATCCCGGCGCGGCGCGGGCCGGATTCCTCGGGTCGTACAAAGTGCTGTGGCGAGACCTGCGGGACCTGTGGCGCACCGATCGCCGCACCGTCGGCTTCCTGATCGCCAGCGCGATCTTCCGGGACGGCCTGGCCGGGGTGTTCACCTTCGGCGCGGTGCTGGCGGTGCAGGTCTACGGCTTCACCGATGCCCGGGTGCTGCTGTTCGGCATCGCCGCGAATGTCGTCGCGGCCCTGGGCGCGATCGTGGCCGGGCGGTTCGACGACCGGTTCGGGCCCAAGATCGTGATCGTGGTGTCGCTCGCGTCGATGCTGGTGTGGGGGACCGTGCTGCTGTTCGTGTCCGGGTCGCTGATGTTCTGGATCTTCGGTCTGCTGCTGACGATTTCGGTCGGCCCGGCCCAGGCCTCGGCGCGTTCGTTCCTGACCCGGCTGGCCCCGCCCGGACGCGAGGGCCAGTACTTCGGGCTCTACACCACGACCGGGCGGGCCGCATCCTTCCTCGCGCCCACGCTGTTCGGCGTCTTCGTCGCGGTGTTCGGCGGCGACGGGGACGGTGCGGAACGGGTGGGGATCATCGGGCTGCTGCTGGTGCTCGCGGTCGGGCTGGCCGCCCTGCTGGCGGTCTCGCCGCCGGAGCGCACGTCCGAGCCGGTCGACGCCTGACGCCCCGCCGGATCGACCGGCGGGGCAGCGGCATTCGTGATCAGTCGGTCTTGGGGGTGGCGCGGGTGCCGACGATCACGCACGGGACGCCGTTGGCCAGCACCGAGAAGATCACCGGCATATAGCCTTCGCTGAAGGACGGGCCCGCACCCGTTCCGGCCCAGACGGTTTCGCTGACCGGGATCAGGTCGATGTGCAGCGGCGGGGACATCCCGGCCATCGAGTCGACGAACTCGTAGAGCATGTGCGCCTTGCCGTCGCGCTCGCTGACCGTGACGACCACACCGGCCCGCTTGTAGACGCCGGTGTACGGGGCGATAGCCACCGCGGGCGGGTTCTCGGCCGGCGCGAACGGCGCGGGCATGGTGACCTCGGCCAGCTCGGCCAGCAGCTCCCGGAACAGATCCGAGTAGAGCTGGCGCGCGCCGCCGCCGTTGGTCAGCAGTACGATCGCCATTTTCGCGGACGGGATGACGCGCAGGTAGCCGTACTGCCCGATGGCCGCGCCGTCGTGGCCGAAGCCGCCGACGCCGTTCCAGTTGTTGAGTACCCAGCCCAGGCCCTGGCCGTCACCGCTGACGGTCCACTTGTCCAGGCAGTCCGCCTCGCGGCGCTGCATGGCCGCGGTACTGGCCGCACTGAGCACGCGGGTGCCGTCCTGTGCGACACCGCCTTCCAGGTGCATCTGCGCGAAGCGCGCCATGGCGCCCGCGCTGGAGATGACCCGGGCCGCGGGGGCGACCGAGCGCGGCATCAGATCCCACTCCGGCGCCGGATCGGGGTCGACGCCCGGTTCGCCGAGATGGCTCATCGCCGTGCGGAATTTCAGTGCCTGCTCCGGCAGGGTGACCAGATGCCGTACGCCCAGCGGCGCGGCGAGTCGTTCGGCGACGGCCTGGTCCCAGGTGAGACCGGTCAGTACCTCGATCATCCGGCCCATCACCACGTAGCCGATGCCGCCGTAGGAGAAGATGGTGCCCGCCGGGCAGTCCTGCGGCACCTCGCGCGCCGCCTCGACGAACTTCGCCAGGCAGTCGTCGCCGCGGCCGGTGTCGTGATTGAAGTCGTTGGTCAAACCCGCTGTGTGCGAGAGCAACTGGCGGGTGGTGATGGTCTTGGTGGCCTCCGGATCGGGCACCGCGAACTCGGGCAGGACCTCGATCACCGGGGCGTCGAGATCCAGCTTGCCCTCGTCGACCAGCTGCATGATCAGCGTCGCGGTGTAGACCTTGGCGATCGAGCCGCAGAGGAACACCGAGTCGGTGGTGACCTCGACGCCGGTGCCCCGGTGCAGCACGCCGCTGGCCAGCTCGTGCACCTGCCCGTCGACGACCACGGCCAGCGCCGCGCCCGGCACGTTGTGGGCGGCGCGCAGCGTATCGAGCCGCTGCTGCCACTTCGCCATGCTGAAGCGGGTTTCGGTGGTGCGGCTGATGGTGTTCGACATGTCCTGCTCCTCGTGCTCCGTGCCGTTCTTGCGAACGCTGTTCCCGTGTGATGAACAATGTACGCACATGCGAACAGTGTGCGCAAGCGGGCATGAAGAGGTCAGGTCGGAGGGTGCGGCGAAGTTCGCTTCCCGGTGGTGGGGGTGTGGGCTAGCGGCCCGGCTTCCAGAGGCCCATGCCGAGCGCCACCAGGCGGACCTGGTGCACGGTGCGGTCGACGATCGACTTCTGCTCCCGGGCCGGCGCGGCGATGTAGACGCCGATGCCGTGGGTGACCGTGCCCACGATGAGATCGGCGGCGATCTCCAGATCTCGCGGCGCCCAGGAGTCCAGGGCGGGGATGCGGGACAGGTCGGCGACGAGTTCGCGCACGATCAGCTGGAGTTCGGTGCTGATGGCGTTGCGCAATGCCGCCGCGCCGCCGTGGCGTTCGCGGATGAGGAAGCCGAACAGGTCGCGCTTGGGGTCCACCTGTTCGAAGACGAAGCGGACCGAGGCGGCCGCGCCCGCGTTCGGGCTGCGGCGAACTTCGCGCAGGGCCAGGCGCAATGCGGTGACGCCCTCGTCGACCAGGGTCGCGCCGAGGTCGTCCAGGGAGGCGAAGTGCCGGTAGAAGGCGGTGGGCACGATGCCGGCCGAGCGGGCGATCTCACGCAGGCTCAATGCCGCGAAACCGCGTTCCGCGGCGAGCGCGAGGGTGCCGTCCAGCAGTGCCTGCCGGGTCCGTTCCTTGCGCTCGATACGTGTCGCTGCCTGCTCATTCATCTCGGTGAGCATACATCCGTTCACCATACGCACCTTCTGGGGATGTTGTTCGGGTCACACAATCTGCCGGTTGACAGCTGCACGGGGTCATCGGTCACACTAGTTGAGTGTACAGGCGTGCACTGAAATTTCGGATCGCACGCCGTCGGCCCGAAAAGAGGCATGGAGAACCGAATGGTGGATCTCATCGATATGGTGCAGGCGCTGACCACGCCGCACCCGCTGGACCGGTACCTGGAACTGATCCGGCCGACGCTGACCGCGCGCAAGCTGCGGGCCGAGGTCACCCACGTGCGCCGCTCGACGCCGGGCTCGGTGACGCTGACGTTGCGTCCGACCCGGCAGTGGCGGGGCCACGACGCCGGTCAATACATTCAGCTCGGCGTGGTGATCGACGGCGTCCGGCACCAGCGGTGCTACTCGCCGGTGAATCCGGAGAGCCGGCGCGATCGGCATATTCAGCTGACCGTGAAGTCGCATACCGGCGGGCTGGTCTCCCAGCACCTGTACCAGCACGCCGCGCCCGGCCTGGTGGTCGACCTCGAGCCGGCCGCGGGCACCTTCCGGCTGCCCACCGCCCGGCCCGACCGGATGCTGCTGATCAGCGGCGGCAGCGGCATCACCCCGGTGCTGTCGATGTTGCGTACGCTGACGTCGGAGGGTTACCAGGGCCCGATCACCTTCCTGCACTACGCGAAATCGCCCGTGCTGGTACCGCATCGCGCCGAACTCGACGCGATCGCGCAGGCGCACGACAACGTCCGGATCGAACTGCGCTATCCCGGGCGCCGCGCGGCCGACGACCTCGAGCCCGTCACCGTCCGCTCGTGCACCGAGATCAGTGGAGCCGGGTACTTCGACTACGACGAATTGGAGCGCGTCGCACCCTGGTTCGCGGATGCCGAGACCTTCGTGTGCGGACCGGGGGCCCTGATGGCCGCGGTGCGCAAGGTCTACGAGGCCGAGCAGCTGGATCACCGGCTGCACACCGAGGAGTTCACGCTCAGCCTCGCGCCGGTCGACGACAGCGAAGTCCACGGGACGGTGAGCTTTTCGGCGAGCGGGGTGAGCGCGGCCAACAGCGGCGCCACGCTGCTCGAGCAGGCCGAGGCCGCCGGATTGAGCCCGGAGTACGGGTGCCGAATGGGAATCTGCTTCTCCTGCACCGCGGTTCGCCGCACGGGGTGCACGCGCAACGTGCGCACCGGGGAGACCGGCAGTGACCCGGATCAGCCCATCCAGCTGTGCATCAGCGCGCCGGTGGGCGACGTCGAGATCGACGTCTGACGAGCAAACGACAAGGGGAACAAGCATGACTATTCTGACCGAAACCAAGGACGGGCCGTTGGTCCTGACGCCGGATCAGGTCGAGGAGCTGGGCAAGGCGCTCGACGATCTGCGCAACCGCGTCGTCGCCGACCTGGGCGACCGCGACCGCGAATACATCTACTCGATCATCAAGGCGCAGCGCGGTTTCGAGATCGCCGGGCGCGGCCTGATGTATCTGGGTTTCCTGCCGCCGGTGTGGCTGGCGGCGGTGGCCTCGCTCAGTGTGTCCAAGATCCTGGACAACATGGAGATCGGCCACAACGTGATGCACGGCCAGTACGACTGGATGCGTGAGCCGGACCTGAATTCCCGTGAGTTCGAATGGGACAACGTCTGCCCGGGCGATCAGTGGCGGCACTCGCACAACTACATGCACCACACCTTCACCAATATCCACAACAAGGACCGCGACATCGGTTACGGCATCCTGCGGATGGACGAGGCGCAGGCCTGGAATCCGCTGCGCCTGGGCCAGCCGCTCTATGCCTTCGCGCTGATGATGCTGTTCGAGTGGGGCGTGATGGGCCACGACCTCGAGGTCGAGAACATCGTGCGCGGCAAGCGGTCCTGGTCCGACATCAAGAAGCTGGTCAGCGGCCAGTGGCGCAAGGCGGGCAAGCAGGTCCTCAAGGACTACGTCGTCTTCCCGGCGCTGTCGGGTCCGCTGTTCCTGAGCACCCTGGCGGGCAACGTGACCGCCAACCTGGTGCGCAACGTGTGGGCCTACTCGATCATCTTCTGCGGGCACTTCCCGACCGGCGTACAGACGTTCACCGAGGACGAGACCGCCGAGGAGACCCGCGGCGAGTGGTACGTCCGGCAGATGCTGGGCTCGGCGAACATCTCCGGCGGCCGGCTGTTCCACATCATGTCCGGGAATTTGTCGCATCAGATCGAACATCATCTGTTCCCGGATCTGCCGGCGAACCGTTATCCGGAGCTGGCGCCGGAGGTGCGCGCGCTGTGTGAGAAATACGGTCTGCCCTACAACATCGGCCCGTTCAGCAAGCAGGTCGGCTCGGTGTGGTGGAAGATTTGCAAGCTCGCGCTGCCGCCTTCACTCGTCGCCTCGGAGCCCACTCCCGGTGTTATCGTGATGCGTCAGCGAAAGGCGAGCGAAGTCGGTGTGTGAATGATCGGGAAATTCGAAAGCAACAAGGATTTGATTCAAGAATTAACCGCTTCCGGCGCCAGGCACGTCGGTAATATCGCCTCGATCATCACCGGCACGGTCGCCGAGGTCACCCGCGAGATCGGGGACTGGATCACCGACGCCATCGAGATGAACGAGGCGGCCGCGGCGGCCCGGCGCGACGCGATGGAGTCCGATCCGGACTTCGCCGACGTCGACCCGGCCTACGACGAGGAGTTCGAGCCCGCGGGCAGCCCGTTCGTCACGGCCGAGGTCGTGGAGCCGGAGATCGTCGAACCGGAGATCGTCGAGCCCGGCGAGCACCGCTAGCGCTTCACCAGACCGGCAGCCGGCGCCGGTGCTCGACCACGTCGGTGATCAGATCCTGATAGCCGTCGGCCAGTTCGGCCAGCCGCGTCCACTGCAGGTGGGCATCCGAGTCCACCTGCGGTGGCGGCGTCGCGCCGTGCCCATTCATTCCTAAAGCTTGCTGTGCCGCAATCCATTTCGCCGCCATACGGTCGATGACCGCGCCCAGCGTCTCGGTGTGCAGGGAGGCGCCGGTGCGGTGCGCGACGTTGGTCGCCACCCAGTCGTCGATGCGCGCGATCAGCTCGCGCCGCTGCTCGTCGATGTCCTCGACCAGTTGACTGCACGCCGCGACGAGGCCGGGGGCGGCCTCGGGCGCGTGTGCGGCTTGCAGGGCGCGGTTGCGGCGCTCGTGGCATTCGACCAATTCGTGCGCGGTCAGCAGTACCCGATGCTTGCGCTGGTGTGGATCGTGGGGTTCGCGGAAGGCGCGGAGCAACGCCGAGCGGTGTGGTAACTCGTGGGTTCCGACGCGGGGGTGGGAACTCGTGGGCTCGGCGTATTGCATCGTGCACGCCCTTGCGGTGTTTCGATTCGACTGTGGATGCGCCAGGGCCGAGGAGGATTTCAGGGAGGGGCACCCCTCGGCTCCGGCACAGCCCCGCGCCTCGGACGTCCCCCACACAGGTCCACCAGCACGGCAAAGAAACCGGGGAAATCCGCGACGATGCGATGAGGAAGACGGCCCGAGAAAATCGGGACATATTCAGGAAAGCGCGATAGTCGGAACAGTGCAACCGTATAGCGTAAAAGACAACCAGCTGGCGGGAAATCGTTATGGTCCGTTACGGGCAGGTCACGCGCGCTCCGCATTTTCCGTCGGCCCGCGCCGGCCACCGGGCACTACCCGCGCGTGAGAGCGTATGAGTGGCAACCGCCTTGGGCGGGGCTGCTGTGCACTGTGAACAGATGCACTAACCTCCCTATTCGTGCCTGCCTACGTGTCCTCGCCCGAGCTGACATTCGGCTTCATGTTCGCGCTGGAAGACCCCGAGCGAATCGCGGAGGTCGTCCGCAACCTCGTCGTCCGGAAAACGGTGTCGGTGTTCCGGCTCGCGCGGCTGTCCGATGACGACGGGCCGCCCGAACGCTACGTGGTGAACTGGGCGGCTATCCCGCAGATCTCGATAACCACCGAGTCGCCGCATCCGGAAGACCTGGCCGCGGAGCGGATCCTGCTGGTGAACGCGTTCCTCGGTGAAGGCGGCGATATCAGCCTGTATTCCTCGCACGGACGATCACCCAGCTGATCGGGAGCGCAATATTTTCCGTTACGGTGATTTGAAACACCAGCGCCTCTAAGTTCGCTATCAGGTTGCGGCCAGGGCTTTCACAGGCGATCCCGGCATCGTCTGTGTGGTCGGTCGCCCCACAAGGGAGACCGGCGGACTGAATCCGACAATGGAGGTTGCTCTATATGATTCCCGTGATCATCGATACCGGTTCCGCTGCCCTCAGCGGCCTGCTCAGCACTGGCTCCGCCGCGCTGTCGGGCATCTTCAGCACCCTGTTCACCGGCTCCTTCGGCGGCTGATGACTTAGAAGCGACCGCTTCCGAACCGCCCCGGATGCTTCGGCATCCGGGGCGGTTTGTCGTTTCCGGGCCTCAGCGCGTCTTCGTCGGGGTCCGGGTCGGCGACTTCGTCGTCGTCGGGCTCGGGCGGGTGGCGCAGGCCACACCGTCTTCCTTGCCGTCGAGCCGGTCCAGCGTCACCGAAAAGCCCCGGTCGGACTTGCGGATCGGCGGCTTGCCCAGCCGCCAGGCCTCCTCGCAGTCGCGATAGGGGGTGCCGGTGCTCTGCGAGGTACCGGGCGAGGAGCTCGAGTACTTCTTCTTTTTCTTGCTCTTGCCGCAGCCGCTCATGGTCAGCACCAGCACGGTTATCAAAATGACGCCGACGGCGACCACGGCCGTACGAGACTTGTGCATATCGAGATACCCCCCAGGGCAACGAGTTTCGGCAAAGACGCCCCGCAGTATGGCTCGGCGCGTCCGGATGCCGCAAGCCGATATCCCGGTAAACGCCCGTCCAGTACGGGATAATTTCGGCATTCGCAACGGTTTCTCCGCTGAATCGAGCGCCCGGAAGGAGCGTCGATCATGGACATGGAACTCGAGAAACAGGGTCCCGCCGTCGGTCCGACCAGTCCCGTTCGCATCCGAGGTGATCTCGACCCCGCCGTCTCGCGGTGGATGTGGCTGGTGAAATGGATTCTGGCGATCCCGCACGTGATCGTGTTGTTCTTCCTGAGCATCGGCTACGTGGTGGTGTGGATCATCGCGTTGCTGGCGATCTTGTTCACCGGTAGGTACCCGCGCGGGTTGTTCGACTACTCGGTCGGGGTGCTGCGCTGGAGCTGGCGGGTCGGCTTCTATGCCTGGTCGCCGCTGGGCACGGACAAATATCCGCCGTTCAGCCTGCGCGGCGACGACAATTACCCGGCCGATCTGGAAGTCGATTATCCCGAGCAGCTCAGCCGCGGCCTGGTGCTGGTGAAATGGTGGCTCCTGGCGATTCCGCACTATCTCGTGGTCACCGCTTTCGCCGGCGGCGGATACATGGCTTTCTCCGACGATTACGGGATGTCCTGGGTCGCGCTGCAGCCGATCCTGACGCTGATCGCGGTGATCGCCCTGCTGTTCACGGCCGTCTACCCGGCGCGCCTGTTCGATTTACTGCTCGGCCTGCACCGTTGGTCGTTGCGTGTACAGGTGTACGCCTCGCTGTTGCGCGACGAGTATCCGCCGTTCCGGTTGGATCAGGGGCCGCGCGAGCCCGGGGAAACGACGCCGGTTCACCGCGCCGATTCGTAGATCCGGCGGACGATGTCCTCGACATCGGGTTCCTCGATGGACAGATCGCGCACCTCGGCGCGGTGTGAGACGGCCGCGAGAAGTTGCGCGGCCGTGGTGGTCTGGGCGTCGAAGGCGAGGCGCTGACGGATGCCGTCGCCCTCGCTGGTGAGGAGTTCGGCGTGGCAGGGTAGGTCGACCAGGTCGGGCGTCGGCTCGGCCAGGTCGACCACCAGCACGCGCCGGGCGCCCACGGTGGCGCCCAGGCCGGGTAGTGAGCCGTCGTAGACCAGGCTGCCGTGATCGACGACGAGCACCCGGTCGCACAGCCGCTCGATATCGCCCATGTCGTGGGTGGTAAGCAACAGGGTGGTGCCGCGGTCGACCCGCTCGGCCCGCAGGAATTCGCGCAGTCGCTGCTTGGACAGCACGTCCAGGCCGATCGTCGGCTCGTCCAGGATCACCAGTTCCGGGCAGTGCAGCAGGGCCGCGGCGACTTCCGCGCGCATCCGCTGGCCCAGCGAGAGCTGGCGCACGGGGGTGTCCAGGGTCTCGGCCATCTCCAGCTGCTCGACCAGCTCGTAGGTGCGCTTGCGGGTCATGTCCGGCTCCAGGCGGTGGATGGCGGCCAGGATCGAAAACGATTCGCGCAGCGGCAGATCCCACCACAGCTGCGAGCGCTGCCCGAACACCACGCCGATCCGCGCGGCCAGCTCCCGGCGCTGGCGCACCGGTTCCAGCCCGCAGGTGCGCACGCTGCCGGAGGTGGGCACCAGGATGCCGGTGAGCATCTTGATCGTCGTGGATTTACCGGCGCCGTTGGCGCCGATGTAGCCGACCGCGGCGCCGCGTTCGATCCGGAACGACATCCGGTCGACCGCGGTGAGGGTGTCGCGCTGTCTGCGCCAACGCCGGCCGTTCTTGCGGTACAGCGTGAACTGCCTGGTGAGGTTCTCGATGTCGACGATCGGATCCGATAAATCGCTGTCCGCCACGCTTATCCGCCACCTCCCTGGTAGTGCCTGGTTCCGAGCCGCCACAGCCAGAACGCGGCTCCCCATACCCACAGTGCGGCCAGCGGGGAGAACCACGCCAGCCAGGCAGGCAGGATGTCCGGTCCGGGTAGCTGGAGCAGCGCGATGGTCGGCAGATAGGCGGTGAACGCCACCGGAATGGCGAACCCGAACAACAGTTTCAGCGGCGTGGGGAAGACGGAGGCGGGCTGCATAGCGGCGAAAGACCCCCCGTAGGTGAAGCTGTTGGTCAGTTCGGCACCGTCGATCAGGAAGAACTGCAGCCCGGCCGCGCAGACGAAGATGCCGGAGAACAAGAGAACGCCGGTTATCAAGGTAATGGCAAGGAGGGTGAACGCGCTCAGGTTCCAGTCGATGTCGTTGCGTACCAATCCGATTCCCAATACCACCATGGCGACCGAGGCGCGGGCCAGCCGGCGCAGCGAGATGTCGCCGGTGATGAGCTGGAGCAACAGCGGTTGCGGCCGTAGGTGATAGGCGTCCAGGGTGCCCTGGCGGATCAGCGTGGGCAGCGAATCGAGATGGCCGACCAGCACCTGCGCCAAGGCGAAACCGGTGTTGCTCAGGCCGAACAGCAGCAGCGCCGCGTCCATGTCCAGGCCGCCGAGCACGCGCACCTGATGGAAGATGACCCACACCTCGGCGAATTCGACGATGCCGATCAGGAAGGCGCTGAACACCTCGCTGACGAAGGACAGCCGGTAGGACCGCTGTGCGCGGATCCGGGAGCGCAGCACCGCGGAGTACGGAGTCAGCCAGGTACCGGACGGCACCTCGGCGATCCGGGCCTCAACCACCCTGCACCTCCAGTCTGCGGCGGCCCGCCGCCAGCAGGATGCGCCCGATCGCGCCGACCACCAGCACCCAGAACACTTGGATGCCGACCAGGGTCACCGATTCCATCCCGGCCACCCGGCCGGACAGGATGTCGATGGGCGTTTGCAGGATGGACGGGAACGGGGTGGTGTGCGCGATGGTGCGCAACCAGTCGGGGAACATGTGCACCGGGACGAACAGTCCGGCCAGGAAGGTGCCGCAGATCTGATAGAGCACCCGCAGGCCCCGGGTCTCGATCACCCAGAAGCCGATCAGGCCGACGGCGAACAGGCACAGGAACGACAGCGACACCGCGCACAGCAGGCTCAGCGCGCCCAGCAGGTAGGGGCCCGGCGTGCTGGGCATGGCCAGGCCGAAGGTGAGCATGCCGAAGGCCACGCTGGGGATGCCGCGGGGCAGCATGGTGCACGCGGCCCGGCCGAGATCGGCTGCGAGGTAGCCCAGTTGGATGTCCACCGGGCGCAGGAAGTCGATCGCGATGTCCCCGTTCTTGACCCGGTCGACCAATTCCAGTGGTGGGCCCATGAATTGCATGGCGCCGAGCAGCCCCTGCGACAACCATACGTAGGCGCCGATGCTGCCTTCGTCATAGCCGCCGAACTCGCTGCCGGCCCGCACCGCCGCCACCATCACGGCCGCCCGGACCATGCCGAACACACAGTTGGTGAACAGACCGGCGAACATGGCCAGCTTGTACTGGGCCTGCCTGCGAAATCCGGCGACGGCGAGTTGGACGTAGACCCGTTGGGCCCGCCACATTTTCGCTGCCGCAGACAGTCCTCCTGCCCCCTCCGCACTGCAGCGCACAAGCAGTCAACTGTAGTGCGCGGGCGCGGACACGCGGAAGGGTTCCGCGCGGTTTTGGGAAAAGCGAGACAGACCTGTCGCCCCGGTGTTAGAAACACAGGCACTTCAGATTCGTTCTGACGCTCGTGGAAGGAACGCCGATGACTGTCGTTCAGGGGACCGTATTCGAAACCCTCGAGTCGAACGTCCGGGGTTACTGCCGGTCCTGGCCCACCGTATTCGATACCGCGAGCGGCTCCTGGCTGCGCGACGAGCAGGGCAAGGACTACCTCGACTTCTTCGCGGGTGCGGGCTCGCTGAACTACGGCCACAACAATCCCGTGCTGAAACGCGCGCTGCTGGACTACATCGCGGGCGACGGCATCACCCATGGGCTGGATATGTCCACGGTGGCCAAACGCAATCTGCTGGAGACCCTGCGCGACACGATCTTCGAGCCGCGCGGCCTGGACTACAAGGTGCAGTTTCCCGGACCCACCGGCGCCAACGCCGTGGAGGCGGCGCTGAAGCTGGCACGCAAGGTCACCGGGCGGCAGCCGATCCTGAACTTCACCAACGCCTTCCACGGCATGTCGCTCGGCGCGTTGTCGGTGACCGGCAACGCCGCCAAGCGGGCGGGTGCCGGAGTGCCACTGGTGCACGTCGCGCCGATGCCCTATGACGGCTTCCTCGGCGTCGAGGACGAGCTCCGGTGGATGCGGCGCGCGCTCGACGATTCGTCCTCGGGGCTGGACAAGCCCGCCGCCGTCATCGTGGAGACCGTGCAGGGGGAGGGCGGCGTCAACGTGGCCCGGGCCGCCTGGCTGCGCGAGCTGGCCGAGTTGTGCTCCGCGCGCGGCATTCTGCTCATCGTCGACGACATCCAGATGGGCTGCGGGCGCACCGGCGGGTTCTTCTCCTTCGAATTCGCCGGCATCACCCCCGATATCGTCACGCTGTCGAAGTCCATCGGCGGCTACGGCTTGCCGATGGCGCTGGTGCTGTTCCGGCCCGAGCTCGATCAGTGGACGCCCGGCGAGCACAACGGCACCTTCCGGGGAAACAACGCCGCCTTCGTCACCGCCCGGGTGGCCTTGCAGCGGTACTGGTCCGACGGTGCGCTGACGGCGTCCACCCTGGCCAAGGGCGAGCGCGTGCGGGCCGGGCTGACCGAGCTGGCGGCCGAGCACTCCGGCCTGTCGGTGCGCGGCCGGGGGCTGGTGCAGGGCTTGGTCTTCGAGGACGCCTCGCAGGCCGCCAAGGCCTGCCGCCTCGCCTTCGAGCGCGGCCTGCTGGTGGAGACCTCCGGCTCGGAGGACGAGGTGATCAAGCTGCTGCCGCCGCTGACCATCGCCGATGACGAACTCGAGCACGGCCTGGCGGTGTTGTCCGGGGCGGTCTCGGCGATCTGCGGGGGCTGATCGAGTGCCCATATCCCTTTATCGCCGTTCGTGACCCGGATTCGATCACGGCTGGGTGATCGATTCGATCGCGCGATTCATACGGCTGCGGTGCTGAGCGGTAACGCCGGACGCGCGAACGGGACGCCCGGCCTGGAGGTCCGGACGTCCCGCTCGGCGCCGATCAGAGCTGCGGCGGCTCGATACCCAGCTCGCGCAGTTGAACTCGGTAGAGCTCGATATTGGCGAGTTTGATGTCCTCGTAGCCGCGGACCAGATCGGTCAGCCCGGCGGCTTGGACCGCGCGGTCGTAGTTCTGCTCCGAGAGCTCCTCGGCCAGGGCGGCCACCATGGCGGTGTAGTGCGCGAGCAGGGCCCGCTCCACCTTGCGCACGTGCGCGTAGCCGAACAGGTCGAACTTGGTACCGCGCAGCCGCTTCCCCTTGGCCAGCACGCGCAGGGCGACGTGGCTGTTCGGGCCCATGCCGATCTTCTTCTTGCGGCCCAGCGCCCGCAGGACCGGCGGGTGCAGCTTGTAGGTGAGGTTCGCGCCCTCGGGCAGCTGGGCGCTGACCTCGTCCAGGAAGGCCGGGTCGGTGAGGCGGCGGGCCACCTCGTACTCGTCCTTGTAGGCGGTGAACTTGTACAGGCCGCGGGCGACCTGCTCGCTGAATTCGGTGCGGCCGGTGCGCTGCTGCTCGGCAGCCCACACCCGCTGCACGGCGGCGACGTACTCCCGGGCCACCTTCGGGCCCTGGAAGCCGATCAGCTCCGCGGCGCGCGACTCGACCAGGCGGCGGGTCTCGCCGGTGGCGGTCAAGCCGTCGAACAGCGCCGGGGGAACGACGATCTCGGCCTGTGCGCGGGCCGTGCGGGTGGTCGCCGCGGCGAAGAGGTCCGGCTCGGCGATGGCGGCGCGGCCCCAGCGGAAGGCGGCGATGTTCGCGGCCACCGCGACGCCGTTGATGGTGATGGCCTCCTCGACGGCCTCGGCCGGGAGCCGCAGGCCGCCGGACTGGCAGGCCGCGCCGACCAGCAGGAAGTTCGCGGCGGCGGTGTTGCCGAACAGGATCTCGGCGGCGGCGAGCGCGTCGAAGGACCGTACCGAACGCGAGACCCCCTCCAGTCGCGACAACAGCAGCCCGGTCTCCGGGTAGTCGACCGACTTGTCGTAGACCATGTCCCCGGTCGGGGTCTGGCTGATCGAGGCGACCGACACCGTGGTCTGGGCGGAACCGTAGGCGAGGTTCTTGGTGTCGGTCGCGGCGAGCAGGTCGAAGGCGATGATGCAGTCGGCCGAGCCGGGGGTGAGGCGGTTGGCCGGTTCCAGCGCGCCCGCCACGAACCGCAGGTGCGACACCACCGGGCCGGCCTTCTGGCTCAGCCCGATCTGATCCAGGCTGGCCACGTCGTAGCCGGCCCGCAGCGCGGCGGTGGCCAGCACCTGGTTGACGGTGACGATGCCGGTGCCGCCGATGCCGGCCAGGAAGACGTTCTGCGTCGACGTCGGCGCGGTCTGCGCGAGCGCGGGCAGGACGGGCGGTTCCGGGTGCCGGGTCTTCTTGCGCTTCTTGGTCTTCGCGGCGGCGGGATCGGGCAGCTCGACCGTGACGAACGACGGGCAGTCACCGTCCATGCAGGTGTAGTCGGTGTTGCAGGAGGTCTGGTCGATGCGGGTCTTGCGGCCGAATTCGGTGTCCACCGGCTGCACGGACAGGCAGTTGCTCTTGGTGCCGCAGTCGCCGCAGCCCTCGCACACCGCCTCGTTGATGACGACGCGGGTGCGCCGGGTCGGCAGGGTGCCGCGCTTGCGCTGGCGGCGCGCGTCGGCGGCGCAGTGCTGGTCGTAGATGAGCACGGTGACGCCGGGGACCTCGCGCAGCGCGCGCTGGGCCTCGTCCAGGCGATCGCGGTGCCACAGCTTGGTGCCGGGCGCGAGGTCGCGCTTGCGGTACTTCGAGGGCTCGGCGGCGCAGACGATGATCTGCTTGACGCCCTCGATGGTGAGCTTGTGTGTCAGCTTCGGCACCGCCAGCGCGCCCTCGGCGTCCTGCGCGCCGGTCATCGCCACCACGTCGTTGTAGAGCAGCTTGTAGGTGATGTTCACCCCGGCCGCCACGCAGGCCTGCACGGCCAGCTGGCCGGAGTGGAAATAGGTACCGTCGCCGACGTTCTGGAACAGGTGCGGTACCTGGGTGAACGGCGCCTGGCCGATCCACTGCGCGCCCTCGCCGCCCATCTGGGTCAGGCCGAGCACCTTGGAGTCCTCGCGGCCGGACATCGTCACCATGGTGTGGCAGCCGATGCCGCCGCCGGCCAGCGAGCCCTCCGGTACCGCGGTGGAGCGGTTGTGCGGGCAGCCGCTGCAGAAGTAGGCGGCGCGCTTGGCGCTGAGCACCGACAGCGTGAGCGGCGGCGGCAGCGGCCGCTTCTTGGTCAGGCCGAGCATGTCGGGGTGGGCGTTGAGGGCGCGGCGCAGCGGCGCGATGATCCGGCCGGTGGTCAGTTCGCCGTCCTGGGCGAACAGCGGCTTGCCGTCGAGGTCGCGCTTGCCGAGGATGCGCGGGCCGTCGGCGCTGCCGTAGAGGATGTCGCGGATCTGGGTCTCGAGGAAGGCGGTCTTGTCCTCGACGACGATCAGATGGTCCAGGCCGTCGGCGAATTCGCGGACCCGCGGGCCCGCGATCGGGAACGGCATGCCGATGCGCAGCAGACGGACCCCGGCGCGCATCAGGTCGGCGTCCTCGACGCCCAGATCCAGCAGGGCCTGGCGCACGGCGTCGAACGTGGTCCCGGTGGCGGCGATTCCGACGGTGGCGTGCGGTGGGTTCACCTCGAGCACGTCGAGCTCGTTGGCGGTGCTGTAGGCGTGCACCAGCTCCCAGCGCGGGCCGTAGAGGTCGGCCTCGGCGATGACGCTGTCGGTGGGCGCGGCCATGGGCCGCTGCTGGTAGACGAACGGGCGGCCCGCCCAGGTGATCTCGGGAATCGTGATGTCGATGTCGCCGGCCGCGCCGTCGACCGCCCAGGCGCCGTCGGCGACATCGGCGACGATCTTGAGCGCCACGACGCAGCCGCTGGCTCGCGACAGCGCCACGCCGTGCAGGCCCATGGTGATGATCTCGCGGGCGTTGCGCGGGAACAGCACCGGAATGTTCATCGCCGCCAGCGAGCGCTCGCTGACCGCGGGCACGGTCGAGGACTTGGAGGCCGGATCGTCGCCGACCAGCAGCAGCATCCCGCCACGCGCGCTCGCCCCGTACATATTGGCGTGCCGCAGCGCGTCGGTGGCGCGGTCCAGGCCCGGGCCCTTGCCGTACCAGACGCCGACCACGCCGTCGTGGGTCGCGGCGCCCTCGGGTAGTTCGGCCTGGCTGCCCCACACCGAGGTGGCGGCGAGTTCCTCGTTGAGGCCGGGAACGAAGGAGATGTCGTGCTCGGACAGCACGGCCGGCATGCCGCCCAGCATCTTGTCGACGCCGCCCAGCGGGCTGCCCTGATATCCGGAGACGAAGGTGCCGATGCGGCGTCCGGCACGCAGATCACGCACGTGCTGCTCGACCAGCTGGCGGGCAATGGCCTGCACGCCGGTCAGAACGACGGTTCCCGCGCCGACGCGATACCGGTCGGCCAGGTCGTAGGGGGCTGGGATCAGTTCGCGGTCCGCGAGCTCGGTCATCAGGATCCACCCATCCGCTCGGCACCGGACGGCGCTTCGCATAGTTGAGCACTTGTTGACCACAGTCTGTATTTGTAGCGCGAAATGAACAAGAGACGTGTCACAAGTTGAGCAAAGTGCGCAATATGGAGCTTTCGGGCTGGGCACGGGCTGCGCAGGGTGCGTGGTAAATGTGACCGTCACCACGTGATGGGGGTTACCCGTATCCCGTATTCAGGATCACACGATAGGGCCGCGCTGTCCGCCGATCCGGTAGCCGGCGGACTGTGCCGGATCCGTACCCTGAATCCCATGCCGGACCTTTCGACACCGGGCCTGCCCGAGGCGGATCTGACGGCGCTGCTCGAGCTGCTCGCCGGCCGCCGCGTCGCCGTGCTGACCGGCGCCGGGCTCTCGACCGACAGCGGCATCCCCGATTACCGCGGCCCGGCCGCGCCGCCCCGCAATCCCATGACCTACCAGCAGTTCGTCGGTGATCCGGTGTTCCGGCAGCGGTACTGGGCCCGCAATCACATCGGCTGGCGCCGGATGGACGCGGCCCGGCCCAATCTCGGTCATCGCGCGCTGGCCCGGCTGGAACGCCTCGGCGTGGTCACCGGCCTGATCACCCAGAACGTCGACCTGCTGCACACCAAGGCCGGGCACCGCCGGGTCATCGACCTGCACGGCACCTACGCCCGCGTGCGCTGCCTGGGCTGCGCGGCGCTCATCTCGCGGATGACCCTGGCCGATCGCCTGGAAGCCGCGAACCCCGGCTTCGTCACCGCGGCCACGGCCACCGGGGTGGAGGTGGCGCCCGACGCCGACGCGGTCGTCGAGGACACCGCGTCCTTCCGCATGGTCGACTGCGAGCGCTGCGGCGGCCTGTTCAAGCCCGACATCGTCTACTTCGGCGAGAACGTGCCCCGCGAACGGGTCGCCGCCGCTTACGAATTGGTCGACGAGGCGGACGCGCTGCTGGTCGCGGGGTCGTCGCTGACGGTGCAGTCGGGCCTGCGCTTCGTCCGGCACGCCGCCAAGCAGGGGCATCCGGTGATCATCGTGAACCGGGGCCGTACGCGCGGCGACGACCTGGCGGCACTGCGGATCGACGCGGGCTGCTCGAGCACGTTGTCGGCGCTGGCGGCCGGCGACAGCCTGGCGCGGGCGAGTTAGACCCACCCGCCGCGGCTCAGTTGACGGTGATACCCGTCGCGATCTTGACCACGACGTTGTCGGCGGTGACCTCCTGCACGGTCACGTTGAAGCCGTCGGCGGGCTGGGTGTCGCCGACCGGCACGTCGACCTGCTGGCCGCCGACCTTCAAGGTCACCGTGTTCCCGTTCACCGCGACGAGTTCGGCGTCGATACCGAGGACCGACGCCTTCGCGTTCACGCCGCGGTCGAAGGTGATGGTGCAGCCGCTGAGCTGGCACTCGGTCTTGCTGCCCGCGCCCTCGGCCGAGCAGGCGATCGCACCGAAGGGAACCAGGAGCGCGAACAGGGACAGGGCTACGAGCCGTCGAGCTTTCACACCGTCCAGTCTAGGCGGCGGACAGCTCAGGACAGCGAATCCCGGTAGGTCGAGAACATGGCGACCAGCACCTCCATCGTGCGCTGATCGGATTCCTCGGAGGGAAAGGGCAGGCGGGTCAGGGCGTCACCGCAGAACTGGGTGATGATGACCGCGACCAGCCCGGAGCGCAACTCCTCGGGGATGCGATGCATGGAGGGGACCTCGGCGCTGGCCGCCAGCATCGCCCGGCCGTAGTCGGCGGTCACCGGAGCCAGGTGCGCGCGCAACTCGGGGTCGGTGCGCGCGGCGATCAGCAACTCGGCCCAGACGGCATTGATCGCGGCGCGGGAGGATTCGCGCAGCAGGGGCAGCACCACCGCCAGATCGTCGGTGTCGGGGAAGTGCGCGACGTGCCGGGTGAAGTCCGCTACCTGGCGGCGCGAGACTTCGGCGGCGGCCGCCACCACGAGATCCAATCGGGTGGCGAAGCGGCCGAACAGGGCGCCGTGCGACAGGCCCGCGCGATCGCAGATGGCTTTCACCGAGGTCTGCGCGTAGCCCTGTTCGGAGAGGATCGCGATGGTGGCCTCGATCAGTTTCGCGCTGGTTTCGGCACGGCGCTCGGCTTGCGTGCGGCGCCCGGGGGGTGGGCTCGACAACGGTGGGATCCTCCCCTCGGGGTGACGCTGGCGCCATCATCATCCCGCAAGGTGCCCAACGCGGGCGGCTTCCCCCTGTGCATTCGAACAGAAAATTCGGACCGTCGATTGTGACCGGAGACAGGACGAGCGACGCCGTCACACCCGGGCGGTGGGGTGCGGCGGCGTCGCCGAATCGGGAAACGTGGTGTGCCGAACTACTATTCGCGAGTCAGCTTGGTCACAGTGCCGAGATAGCTGGTGGCGTACAGCGCGTTCGGATCCCAGCCGGGTCCGGCGCCGAACTCCACGGCGGTGGTCAGGGGCAGGCCGTCGGCGACGGTGCAGGAGGCGCCGGTGTCCGGATCCAGCCGCACCACTTTCCCGCCGGTACTCAGCGCCAGGTAGACCTTGCCGTCCGGGCCGACGGTGAGATCGTCGCCGCCGTTGAGCGGGCCGAAGCCGGGCAGGGTGAACAGCGCCGGGTCCGCGCCGGGACGGTCGACGTCGTACATGGCGACGGTGGTGATCGGGTCGAAGGTGGTCGAGACGAACAGCCGGCGGCGCGCGGGGTCGTAGGAGATGCCGTTGGTGGAGGTCAGCCCGGCGAACGGCCCGGCGTAGGACCCGTTGCGCACCAGCGAGATCCGCTGATCCGGGCCCATGTCGGAGGTGAAGACGAAATCGCCGCCGGGTAACTGCGCGAGGCCGTTGGGCAGGCGCAGATTCGCCGCGACGGTGGCGATCGCGCCGGTGTCCAGATCGATGGACTTGATGCTGCCGTCGGTCTTGCCGGCCAGCACGTGCGGCACGCTGAGCCCGGAGACGAAGTAGGCGGTGTCCTGCGCGACCAGCACCGCGCCCGGCCCGTCCACCTCGGTGACGGTGCTGCGCGCGCCGCCCGCGTCCAGGCGCCGGATGGCGCCGCCCACGCCGGTGGCGGACTGGTCCGACAGCAGCAGGCCGCCGCGGCCGTCGAAGCCCAAGCCCTCCAGCATGTTGTAGCCGGAAGCCACGACGGTCTTGGTCCACGCGCCGCAACCGGCGGCGGGTTCGGCGACGGCGCTCGGCGCGCCGCCGGTCAGGGTGAGGGCCACGCCGGTCAGCGCCGTGCACGCCGATACGGCAACGTTGCCGCGAATTCTCATGTCTGAAGCCTCATCTCGGCACGCCGGCCGCGACCGGCCGTGCTGTCGGAAGTCGTCGGATGATGAAAAGACCCGGGGCACAGTTACATTCACGTAAATTTCGGACAGCTCCGGATCCGGGGCCGACCGCGTGCCGAGGGCGTGGCCGGCATCACTATTCGGGTCACGATGTGACGCACGACATGTCGTAACGGTAGCCCTGAAGTGGCCCTCGTGCAACTTAGATAAAGATCACTCGCAATAAAAAAGGCCCGTGAGAACTTGCGGCGTCCGGGGGGTGGCCCTACGGTGAAGTCACACAGCGAATCGACGCCGAATGTCATGACCTGACACAGCGTCCCGTGTGACCCGCCGACCCGGAGGCAATGACCGCCTCCCTCGATGAGTACCGCAATCACTGTGTTCCGCAAGGGATTTGCTTAGTCCCCTTTGATCCGCCGGCGGTGTTGCCGGATCCACCTACGTCGCTGCTTCGTCGCGCTCCGCCGTCGCCCCGTTGTGCCGGTCGCGTGCTGCCGAAGTCCGAGGAGGTACTGAAAGCTGTTGAGGCACACAGTGTTAGACCAAGTAAGCGAACTCGTTCGCGAGTACCTGCAGATTTCCGACGTCGATCCCGACCGGCCGCTCACCGACTACGGCATGGACTCGGTGCGCTCGGTCAATCTCGTTGTGGAGCTGGAAAACCTTTTCCAGGTGGAGATTTCGGACGACGAGGCGGCCGGGCTGCGGACTGCCCGCGAGATCGCGGAGCACGTGCTCGGTAAGGCGACCGCCGCGACCGGCAGCAACTGATGGACGCGCACCTCGCCTACGGCGCGCACGCGCGCCCCGAGCTGGCCCGGTTGCTGCGCGCCCTGCACCTGGATGTCTCCTACCGCAGTGCGCAGGGTGACGAATTGGTCGCGGGCACAAAGATTCTCGATTTGGTTGGTGGGCACGGAGCAACTTTGTTCGGGCACAACCATCCCGAGCTGGTCGGTATGGCCGAGGACACATTGCGGGCGCGGGCGCCGTTCGCCGCGCAGGCCAGCATTCGGGGCGCCGCCGGGGATCTGGCGCGGCGGCTGTCCGATCTGGTAGGCGCGGCGACCGGGGCGGAGTACGTCGTCACCTTCGGCAGCACCGGAGCCGACGCGGTGGAATCGGCGATCAAACACGCTGCCGCCGAGCGCAATCGGCGGCTGTCCGGCATCCAGGAGGAACTGGAGCGCGCGCAGCGGCGGGCGCGCCGCGACGGCGTGCTGGACGTGCGCTTCGACGGGGGACCCGCCGCGGGTCGCCGCTGCGGAGACGTGCTGGCGGCGGGGCTGGAGACGGTCGCGGCGATGCGGGCGACCGATCCGGTATACGTCACTCTGGACGGTGCGTTCCACGGTCGATCGGCCGGTGCGGCGGCGCTCACCGACAACCCGGGCACGCCGGGTGATCTGGCGGTTCCCGGCCCGCGCCGGGTCCGGTTGACGAGCTGGGAACCGGACCTGGTCCTCGGGGCGCTGGACACCGAACTACGCGACTACTGCGCCGTGGACTTCGACGCGACCGGCGGTCCGCGCGCCGGTATCCGGCAACTGTCCAGCGTGGCAGCGTGTTTCGCCGAGCCGATCCAGGGCGAGGGCGGTGTGCACGAGGTGCCCGCCGCGACCCTGGCGGCGCTGCGCGAACTCGCCGACCGGCACGGGGCCGCCCTGGTCTTCGACGAGATCCAGTGCGGGATGGGGCGAACCGGCACCTTCCTGGCCGCCGAACCGTCCGGCGTGCGCGCCGACTACTACCTGCTCTCGAAATCCCTGGGCGGTGGGCTGGCCAAGATCTCCGCGCTGCTCGTGGACGCGCGGCGCTATCTGCTCGACTTCGGCAGGCACCACACCTCTACCTTCGGCGAGGACGACTTCTCGGCGGCCATCGCCGCCGCCACGCTGGACCTGCTCGCGCGGAACCAGACCCGGATCACCGAACTCGGTACGCGGCTGCGCGCCCGGCTCGACGCACTGGTCACGCGCTGGCCGGATGTCTTCGTCGAGGCGCGTGGTCGCGGCCTGCTGCTCGGTCTCGAATTGCGGCCGCCCCGGCCGGATTCCGGGCTGCTGCGCGCCCTCGTGGACCAGCACCTGTGGGGCTATCTGATCTCCGGTGTGTTCCTGCACGAGCACGCCATCCGGATCATGCCGACCCTGTCCGCGCCCGACACCCTGCGCCTGCAACCCTCGGCCTATCTGAGTGCGGGCGAGGTGGATCGCGTGATCGCGGCGTTCGACGCCACCGCGGCGCTGATCCGGGACGGGGACTACGCCCGGCTGCTCGCCCACCTCGCGCGCCCCGCGCGCGCCGAATGGATCGCGCCGCAGCATGTTCCGCGACCGCGCCGGGATCGCGCGCCGGTAGCGGCCGATCCGGGGCGGGTGGCGTTTCTGGCGAACCTCGATACCCCGGGCACCTTGCGGGCGCTGGTGCCCGAGCTGGCGAGTTGGTCGCCGGCGCAGTGCGCGGCCCTGTTCGATCGGGTGCGCGGTGTCCTGGAACCGTTCGAAATCACCGGTACCGAGGTGCTTTCGCCGACCGGAGCGCGCGTCGACGTGCGCATGATCGCGGTGCCGGTCTCGGCGGAGCAGATCGTCGAGAGCCAGCGCGCGGGCCAGATCCAGTGGGCCCGTCAATTGGTCCTGGACGCAGTGGATCTCGCGATAGATCTGGGCGCCTCGGTGATCGGTCTCGGCGGCTACACCTCGATCGTCACCGACGGCTCCCGCGCGGTGATCGAGGACGAGGCGCGCGTCACCTCCGGGAACTCGCTCACCGCCGCCTCGGCCTATGAACTCGTGCGCGCCGAATTGGCGGACCTCCCGCCGGGGGAGCGGCGGGTCGGCATCGTCGGCGCGCTGGGCAATATCGGCGCGGTCATGGCGGAACTTCTGGCACCGCACGCCGATTCACTCGTGCTGGTCGGTCGCGCGGGGTCCGGACGGCGCTTGCGGAAAGTCGCGGACCGGCTCGCCCCCGCGTCCGGCGGGGCCGAGTTCCGGGCGGAAATCGTTGTGCGCGAAGACATGAGCGCGCTGCGCGATTGCCGGGTGATCGTCACCGCGAGCAACGCCGCGGCCCCGTTGATCGAGCCCGCGCACCTGGCCGCCGACGCGTCCGTGCTGGTCTGCGACCTCGCCGTACCCGGCGATGTCGCACCCGAGGTGGACGCCCTGCCGACCGTCACCGTGCTGTCCGGCGGCCGGATGTCGCTGCCGCTCGGGCAGACTCCCGAGTTCCCGGGCACCGGCATGGCGCCGGGCGTGCTCTACGCCTGCATGGCCGAGACCATCCTGCTCGGCTTCGAACCGGACACCGCGAGTCCCTCCTACGGCGCCCTCACCGTCGACGGCGTCCGCGCGGCGCGTGCGCTGGCCGCGCGCCACGAGCTCGAGCCACTTCGTCTGCCCAGGTCAGGAACGATCTCCATGGTTGAATCGCGCTCCACGCCCGCGCTACTCGGCGCCGGCGACTTCCCGGTCGAGCACGCCGGCGGCAAGGCCGCGACCCTGCACGAGCTGCGCGTGGCCGGGTTCCCGGTCCCGCCCGGCTTCGTGGTGACCGCCGATGTCGAACTGGGCGATCTGACCGACGGCGATCTGCGCGCCCTGATCGACCAGCTCGGCGGGTTCCCGGTCGCGGTCCGGTCCAGCGGGGTGCTCGAGGATCTGGACGACGCGAGCTTCGCCGGTCTCTATCAGACCTATCTCGACGTCGCCGATATCGACACCCTGCGCCGCCGGATCGTCGACTGCCGCCACTCCGCCGAAAGCGACCGGGTGCAGAGCTATCTCGCCCGCGCGGGCCTGGACCCCGCCGCCGCGCGGGTGGCCGTGCTGGTGCAGCGTCTGGTGCCCGCCCGCACGGCGGGCGTCGCGTTCACCCTCGATCCGCTCTCCGGCCTCGAGGACAACGGCATGATCGAGTGCTGCCGCGGCCTGGGCGAGCGCCTGGTCTCCGGGCATATCACCCCGACCAACCTGCGGGTGCGCCTGCGCGACGGGCAGGTGCTGGAGCGGACCGAGGGCAGCGAGGACGTCGAGTGCGCGGACGCCGAGATCGCCGCGCTGGCCGAGCTGATGCTGCGGGTGCAGGCGCACAGGCACCGCCCGCAGGACCTGGAGTGGGCGATCGACGACGACGGTGTGCTGTGGCTGCTGCAGTCCCGGGCCATCACCGCGGTGAGCTGGCGCGCCGACATCGAATTGTTCAGCGACGCGGACTTCCGGGACGGCGGGGTGTCCTCGGCGGTGTGCACGCCGCTGATGGCCTCGCTGTACGACAACGCCTTCCACCATTCGATGCAGGCCTTCTGGTCCGGCTTGAAGCTGCTCGATCCACGGACCGAGCCGGATTGGCTCGCCACCTACTACGGCCGTCCCTACTGGAACGCGGCGGCCGTCAAGCAGTGCTACGCCAAGATTCCCGGGTACCACGAGCAGCACTTCGATCTCGACCTCGGCGTCAGCAAGGACTACGGCCCCGCGGGCCCGGCCCGCACCCCGATCACACCGCTGTCCGTGGCCCGCGCCCTGCCCGTCGTGCGGGCCCTGTATTCCGGCTACCGCGAACAGCTTTCGGTGGTAGAGCGGTTCGCCACCGGGTGGCCGTCGACCTACGCCGGCTGGCGCGCCAAAGTGGACGCGCTGCCCGGCACCGGCGACGAGGCCTTCTACCGCGACCTGCGGGCGTGTCTGCTCGAGTTCCACGCCGGCACCGAGCGCACCTACTTCACCACGATCTACTACAACACCAGCGTCCAAACCGACGTCAAGTCGCTGCTGGACAAGATCGACGCCCGCACCGGCGGCAGCACGGCCAGCATCGATCTGATGGGTGGGCTCGGCGATATCGGGCACATGGCCATGCAGCGCGGCATCGTCGCGCTCTACCGGGCCGCCACCGAGCACGGATTCGACAGCCCGGGCTGGGATTCGGCGCTCGCGGCGTTTCTGGACGAGCACGGCTTCCATGCCGACTCCGAGCTCGAACTGACCTGCCCGCGCTGGTCGGAGCAGCCGGAGCGGATGCGCTCGATGATCGAGTCGATGCTCGACTCGGGGACGCCGCCCGCCGATCCGGATCAGGGCTTGGCCGAGCAGCGCAGGCGATTCGAGAGCACGCTGGCCGCGGTACGCGCTCGGGTGCGCTCGGATCCGCTCGCGCGCATCCGGTTCGGTGCGGGGCTGGACAAGCAGGTGCGGCGGTCCCGCGAGTATCTGGTTGCCCGCGAACGGATGCGGGAGTTCTCCGCGCGCTGCTACGCGATCGTGCGCGCATACGTGGTGGAAGCGGGGCGGCGCTGCGCGGCCGCCGGCGCTCTGGACGGCCCGGACGACGTCTTCCTGCTGACCGTGCACGAGCTGGCGGAGCTCGGCGGAACGAGCGGCAGCACCGCGGAATTCAGCGCGCTGATCGCCTACCGGCGCGCGATGTATCAGGGCTACCGCGACCTGGTCCCGCCGCACGAACTCGGCGCGGGCATCGCCCCGGTCGCGGTCGAGGCCGGCGACGGCTCGCTGCTGCGCGGCCTGGGTTGCAGCCCGGGTGTGGTGGAGGGCCCGGTCCGGGTGCTCACCTCGCTGCGCGACATCGGCCGCCTGCGCACCGGCGACATCCTGGTCACCCAGTTCACCGACCCCGGCTGGACCCCGGCGCTCGGCCTGGTCGCCGGCGTCGTCACCGAGGTCGGCGGCATGCTCTCGCACGCCGCGGTCATCGGCCGCGAGTACGGCATCCCGGCGGTCCTCAACGTGGCGGACGCGACCCGGACGCTGCGCTCCGGGCAGCGGGTCCGGGTGAACGGCGGCGCGGGCACGATCGAAATCCTCGATCCGGAACCGGCCGCGGGCACCGAACCTGTCGCCACCGAAGCGCCGCTCGCGGCCGAATTCGGTTCCCTCTCTCTCGATCTCACAGGAGCACTCATGTCTGCCGCAGCGTCGCCCCGCGTCGAACCCCTGACCGCCCGCAAGCGCCTGATCTGCATCGCCGGTGGCGACGGCTCGGGCAAGACCACCCAGGTGGCCCGCCTGGCCGCCGCCTTCGAGGCGAACGGGCAAACCGTTGCCGCGGTGACGATCTGGGATGCGTTCCTGGATCCGAAGGTGGCCTCCAAGCTGCCCTTCGACAAGCCGGCCGACATCTACAAATACCTCCAGGTGCTGAACCCGCTGGCGCGCACGCACTTCCTGTTCCACGCCATGCAGCTGGCGCTGGACCTGGCCGCCGCGCGCGGCCCGGATGTGCTGCTCGTCAACGCCTATTGGTACAAGTACTACGCCACCGAGGTGGCCTACGGCGGCGATCCGACCGTGCTGCGCGCGCTGGCCTCCGGTTTCCCGGAGCCCGACCGCACCTTCCATCTCGCGATCGCGCCGCAGGACGCGCTGGCGCGCAAGCAGAACCGCAGCGACTACGAGAGCGGCTACGGCGACGAGCAGGAGTTCCTGGACTTCCAGTCCCGCGCGCACCAGGCCATCAAGGCGCTGTCCGCGGAGTTCGGCTGGTCCGAATTGGACGGCACCGCACCGGCGGCCGAGATCACCGCCGCGATCCTCGCCGAGCTGGAGGGCGAGGACAAGTGAACGCGCCGCAGACCCGGCGGGTCGCGGTGGTGGGCATCGACGGTGCGGGCAAGACCTCGGTCATGACCCGGTTGCGCGAGCTGGCCCCGGCGACAACGGCTTTCGAGTCCTTCACCTGCCCGGACTTCCACGACACCCCGGACGTGCCGCTCGCCGCGCTGTCGCGACAGCTCAAGGCCATGAGCGACGGCGCGGACACCATCGGCAACCTCCAGGTCAAGGCGGTGGCCCTGTATCTGCAGATGACGCTGTACGGCCCGGTGGAGCGGTTCTACACCGACACCTACCGGCCCTCGGTGCTGGTGCTGGAACGGCACCCGCTGATCGAGACCCAGGTCTACGGCCCGTTCTATCTGCTGCTGGCGGGCATCGACGGCGATCTCACCGCCGCCTACGCCGAACTCGGCGCCGTGCTCGAGCCGGGCGCGCTCGACCGCATCCGGGGCTGGCACGACCGCGAAATGCGCAGGCTCGGACTGGATATCGAGCTGCGTGACCTGCTCGGTGACATCGCCGGGCTGGTCGGGCGCGATCCGGCCGGGTCCGTCGCGGGTTTCGGCGAGCGGTTCCGCACCACGCTCCCCGACGACGTGCTGTGGCTGGATGTGCCGCCGGAGCAGGCCGCCGCCCGGTGCGCGCAGCGCGGTGCGGGCGCGAGCAAGGAGGCGCACGAGACGCCGGAATATTTGGCCGCACTGCGCGAGGGCTATCTGCGTGCCCGCGATCTGTTCGCGGAAGCGTTCCCGCGCTTGCGGTTCCACACGATCGACACCAGTGACGGCGTCGATCTGGACAAGTCCGTTTACACCTGCATCACCGAAGGGCGGCTGTTCGATGAGTGACACCACTTCCCCCGTCGAGGCGACCCCGGTCGGCGCCGCCGACCTCGCCGATCAGGTACGCACGGTGGTCGCCGAGGTGCTGTGGCTGTCGGCGGCCGACATCGACGGCGCGACCGCGCTGATCGACTACGGGCTGGACTCACCCACCTCCATCGATCTCACCGTCCGGCTCGAGGACGTGTTCGACATCGCCATCCCCGAGGACGTCGCGATCGGGCTCGAGACGGTCGATCAGATCGTCGCCTACGTACGGGAGCAGCGGGCGTGAGCGTGACACCCAGGCACGAGAGCATCCTGCACGCGCTGCTCGGTTACGGCGACGCGGACCCGCGACCGGCACGGGTCGTCTTCGCCGCCGAACCGGAGGGACAGCGCGAGCTGACCTTCGCCCAGCTGAGCACGGCCGCCCGCCGCTCCGCCGCGGCCCTCGCCGAAGCCGGTGTGCGGCAGGGCGATCGCGTGCTGCTCTGCCTGCCGACCTCGCCCGGCTTCCTGACCGCGTTCTTCGGCCTGCAAATGCTCGGCGCGGTGCCGACGGCGGTGGCCACGCCCGGCGGTTTCGGCGGGCTCGAGGTCTTCACGGCGAAGTTCGCCCGGCTGGTGGCCTACCTGCGGCCCGCGGCGATCGTCACCGTCGCCGCCCTGGCCGAGGAGCTGGCCGCGGTGGCGGGCGAGATCACCGTGCTGGACGGCGACGCCCTGCATCGCACCGCGCTGTCCCCGGACGCGCCGGCCGCGACGCCGGTGCTGCCGAGCCCGGACGATCTGGCGTTCATCCAGTGCACCTCGGGATCCACCGGCACTCCGAAGGGTGTGCAGATCACCCACGGCAACCTGGCCGCGAACTGCGAGCAGATCACCCGGGTCTGTGGCGCGGGCACGGGGGAGACCTGGGTGGGCTGGCTGCCGCTGCACCACGACATGGGCCTGATCGGCGGCTCGCTGACGCCGGTGTTCTCGGGCTGTGACGCCGTGCTGCTGCCCCCGAGCCGCTTCCTGCGCGCACCGGCCGAGTGGCTGCGGGCCGTCGGCCGCTATCGCGGCACCATCACCGCCGCACCGAATTTCGCCTACGGCTATGCCGCCGCGCGGATTCGCGACGCCGAGATCGACGGTGTCGACCTGTCGTCGTGGCGCTTCCTGTTCTGTGGCGCCGAGCCGATCGTGCCCGAGACCGTGCGGCGGTTCGTGGACCGTTTCACGGCCTGGGGCCTGCCCGCGAATGCTTTGGTGCCCTGCTACGGCATGGCCGAGGCGGCGCTGGCGATCACGGTGTCCGCGCCCAGCCCGCGGCTGGACTACGACGCGGTGAGCCGCGACGCCCTGGCGCGCGCGGGCACGGTCGTCGACGTCGCCGAGGACGACCCGGACGCGCTGCGTGTCGTGGACTGCGGGCCGCCGGTGCCGGGCACCGAATTGCGCATCGCCGACGAGCAGGGCGGGGCACTGGGCGAGAACCGGCTGGGGCAGGTGCAGTTCCGCGGGCCGTCGCGCACGCCGGGCTACTTCGATCTCCCCGAGGTGACCGCCGGTTCCTGCACCGCCGAAGGCTGGTGGACCACCGGCGATCTCGGCTACCTGCGGCACGGCCGCCTGCGGATCACCGGGCGGCAGAAGGACCTGATCATCATCCGCGGCGCGAACTATTTCCCGACCGACTTCGAGCACGCGGCGGAATCCGTCGCGGGCGTGCGGCTCGGCGGTGTGGTGGCGGTGGGTCATCGCGCGCCGGGCGAGGACTCCGAGGCGCTGCATCTGATCGTCGAAACCGAACTCGACAGCGGCGAGCACACCCGGTTGCGCCAGGCCCTGCGCGCGGCCGTCAGCGCGCGCACCGGCGTCCTCGCCGCGGCCGTGCACCTGGTGCCCAAGCGCGCCATCCCCAAGACGACCAGCGGCAAAGTGCAACGCGCGCTGGCCTATCAGCAGTTCGTCGCCGACGCGGCCACCGCCGCGGCCGGGAGCGGCCGATGAGCGCGGCCCGGCAGCTCGCCGGACCAGCGTTCCGGCACCCGCTCGGCGCCTACCTCGAATACCGGCGCGACCCGCTGACCCTGTTCTACGACCAGGCCGTCGCGGCGGGCGGCAGCGTCCGGCTGCGGCTGGTGCACGAGCAGCTCCATCTGCTCGTCGACCCGGAGCACATCCGGCAGGTCATGGTGACCAACGTCGAGGGCTACACCAAGGGCATCAGCTACCGCAGCCTGGACCACCTGCTCGGCCCCGGCCTGCTGACCAGCGACGGCCCGCTGTGGAAGCGCCAGCGCGCCCTCATCAAACCGGCATTCGGCCGCAAGCACGTCACCGACGAGGTGCCGTTGATGGTGGACTGCGCGGATCGGATGCTGGCCCGGCTCGCGGCGCGCGCCGACACCGGCGAGACCTTCGATCTGGTGCCCGAGGTGATGGGTTTCGCCGCCGACACGGTCTGCCGGGCGGTGATGGGCACCGACGTGGCCGATGTGATGCCGCGGATCGAGGCCGACGTGCGGTCCGGGGTGGACTGGGTGATGCGGCACATGGCGTCCCCGCTGCCGCTGCCGCCGAGCGTGCCGACCCCGGCCAACCGCCGGTTCCGCGCGGTGCTGGCCCGGCTGCACGGCGTGGTCGACGACGTGATCGCCGCGCACCGCGACGACCCGGGCAGCACGGATCTGCTCAGCCGCCTGCTGCGCGCCCGGGACGACGACGGGCACGCCATGGACGAGCAGCAGCTGCGCCACGAGGTGCTGACCTTCCTGCTGGCCGGGCACGAGACCACCGGCGGCGCGCTGGCCTGGACCATCTATCAGCTGTGCCGGAATCCGGCGGTCCTGCGCGAGGTCGTCGACGAGGTCGACGGGCAACTCGGCGCGGGCGCGCCGGACACCGCCGCGCTGGGCAAGCTGGAGCTGACCGGCCGGGTGATCGACGAGAGCATGCGACTGCACCCGCCCGCGTGGGCGTTCAGCCGGACCGCGGTGGCCGCCGATTCCTTCGACCGGTTCGACGTCGAGGCCGGGGCGATGATCGCGATCAGTCCGTTCGTGAACCATCGGCTGCCGGAATTCTGGTCCTCACCACTGCGTTTCGATCCGGATCGGTTCACCACCGAGGCGGTGCGGGCCCGGCCCGCGTTCCACTACTTCCCGTTCGGGTGGGGAGCACACCTGTGCGTCGGGCAGCACATGGCCTTGACCGAGGTCCGCGTGGGGCTGGCGATGCTGTTGTCGCAGTTCGACATCGAGCTGGTGAACGGCATGCGGGTGCGTGAGCATCCGGAGATCTCGAACATGCCGGGTCCGGTGCTGGTCCGGATCACCCGCCGGCGCGGGCGGCCCGGGCCCGCCGTGGTCCCGGCGACGGCAGGCGCGGTCGCCGTCTGCCCGGTGGCAGCTGAGCGAACGGAGGCGGGTCGATGACCGATACCGTGGATACGACGCCGATTTCGGTGCTCGACGAGCGCGCGACCGCCGAGTCGGCCGCGGCGCAGGCCGGAAACAAAGCGGCCAATCTGGCCTGGCTGGCCGCCCGCGGGCACCGGGTCCCGCCGTTCTGCGTCCTGACGGTCGAGGCGTGCACGCGGATTCTGCGCCCGGTCGCCGCCGAGATCGGCACCGTGCTCGACACTCTCGACGTCGACGACCGGATCTCGCTGCGCGACAGCGCCGCCCGCATCGGACGGCTGATCACCGGGCTGACCCTGCCCGCCGACATTCGCGGCGATCTCGCGGACCGCGTCGCCGGATTCGGCGCGGCGACACTGGCCGTGCGGTCCTCGGCCCGAGGCGAGGACTCCGGGGCGGATTCGTTCGCGGGACAGCTGGATACGGTGCTCGGGGTGCGCCCGGATCAGGTGGACGCCGCCGTGCTGACCTGCCTGGCGTCGGCGTATTCCGAACGGGCGCTGTTCTATCGGGCCCGGCGCGGGCTGGACAACGCCGTCGCCGAGCCCGCCGTGATCGTGCAGGTGCTCATCGACAGCGCCGTCGCCGGTGTGGTCTTCACCTGTAACCCGCAATCCGGCGACACCGCCGAGGCGGTGGTCTCGGCCGGGCTCGGCTTCGGTGAGGGCGTCGTCTCCGGAACCGTCGAGTGCGATACCTATTTCGTCGACGTGCGCTCGCGCGGCATCCTCTCGCGCGACATCGCGGACAAGCGCAGCCGGGTCACCCTGGGCGCGGACGGCACCCGGGTCGAGGAGATCCCCGCGACCACCGCGCCCGCGCTCGCCGAGCACCAGGTACTCGAATTGGTGGACACCGCACTGCGATTGGCCGGTGAACTCGGCGGTCCGCAGGACGTGGAGTGGGCCATCGACACGGCCGGGGTGCTGCACCTGTTGCAGGTGCGCCCGGTGACCGCTACGGGCGCCCGGGAAACCATCTTCGACAACGTCAACGTGGCCGAGTCCTATCCGGGACTGTCCAGCCCGCTGACCTTCTCGGTGGTCCGGCTGGCCTACGAGCAGGTCTTCCGGGCCTGCCACCGGGACTTCGGGGCCACCGGCGCGGTGGTGCGCCGCAATGCCGCCGACCTGTACCCATTCC
Organism: Nocardia sp. NPDC050712; assembly: GCF_040654295.1. NCBI lineage: Bacteria > Bacillati > Actinomycetota > Actinomycetes > Mycobacteriales > Nocardiaceae > Nocardia > Nocardia sp. NPDC050712. The sequence goes on along the minus strand of NZ_JBFAHT010000004.1, from coordinate 625,244 downwards.
TGGTCGGTTCGGCGCACGGTCACCTCTACTACAACATCAGCAACTGGTATCGCCTGTTTCTGCAGATCCCCGGCATGGAGTCGGCGATCGAGGGCTGGGAGGCGGCGCTCGGCATCGAGAACCGCTACCGGCGGCCGGCGCCGGCCAAATCGCTGCCCCGGCGGCTGGTCGCGGGCTACCAGAAGCTGCGGATCGTGCTCATCCTGCTGTTCGGCTGGCTGCGGCTGCCCCGGCGGCTCGCGAGCTTCTTCACGGTGCTGGCCGAGTTCACCGCTGATCTGCACCGCCGGCTCGCCCCGGAAACCGCGGAGTCCGAACGGGATCCGCATCAGCTGCTCGGCTGGCTGGAGCGGTGCATCGCCCAGCTGGTGCCCGCGTACTCGGTGCAGATCTTCAACGACTTCCTGGCCCAGCAGCTCTTCCACATCGTCGGCGGGCTGCTGGAAAAGGCCGGTGTCACCGGCGACGACGCGATCACCCTTCGCAACGAATTGTTCTGCGGGGAACAGGGTGTCGACAGCGTGCTGCCGGTGCGCTCCGCGGTCGCGCTCGCCGCGCGGATCCGCGCGGACGCGGCGCTGACCGAGCTCTTCGCCAGTGCACGCGACGCGCAACAGGTTTGGGCCGAAGTGCACACGCGGTTCCCGGATTTCCACGCCGCCTGCGCGACCCATATCGCGGAGTTCGGCGACCGCACCGTCGACGAACTGAAACTGGAGACCGACCCGCTCGGCCTGCACCCGCACCGCCTGGTGCCGATCCTGCGCAACTACGTGCGCGGCGGCCAGAACATCGACCACATGGAAGCGCACGAGCGCGGCATCCGGCGGGCGGCCGAGGCCCGGGTGGCGACCCTGCTGCGCGGTAATCGATGGCACCGCGTCCTCTTCCGGCTGACGCTGCGGCAGGCCCGCAAGACGGTCGCGCAGCGCGAGAACATGCGACTGGGCCGCAGCCGCACCTTCGGACTGGTCAAACGGGTCTTCCGGGTGCTGGGCGGCCAGCTGCACGAGGCCGGACTGCTCGACGACCCGCGCGACATCTTCTTCCTCACCTACGAGGAGATCACCGCACTGGTGCGCGGCACCGCCGTCGACGGCGATCCGCGCACACTGGTGGCGTCCCGCCAGGCCGACCACGAGCGCTGGCGCGGACAGCCGATGCCCTCGCGCATCGTCACCGCCGGCATCGCCGCGGCCGCGGACAACGCCGTCGACTTCACCGAATTCGACAGTGACGCGACCGTTCTCACCGGCATCGGCTGCGCGCCGGGCCGGGTCGAAGCGCCGGCGCTGGTCCTGCACGAGCCGAACGCCGAGACCGCGATCGACGGCCAGATCCTGGTCGCCACCACCACCGACCCCGGCTGGGTGTTCCTGATGGTGGCCGCCGGCGGACTGGTCAGCGAGAAGGGCAGCGTGCTCTCGCACACCGCCATCATCGGCCGCGAACTCGGCATCACCACCGTCGTCGGCGTCCGCGATGCCACCCGGCTGTTGCACGACGGCGACCTGGTCGCGCTGGACGGCCGGGCGGGGACGGTCACGATCACCGAAAGGAGGGCGGAATGAATCACGGGGAGAACTTCAGCCTGGCGGACTACCTGGATCCCAAGGCGTCCACCTTCGAGGAACGCTTCGCCGATTTCCGGCCGTACGTCACCCGTTCGCGGGAACTGGGATTCGTGCTGCGCGAGATCGCCGGCCCGGCCGGCGCCGCGGTGCCGGTGCGCGACGGCGCGGGCACCCGCGAGGTCATCATGCTCGGCTCCAACAACTATCTCGGCCTGGCCAGTGAGCCGGACATCATCGAGGCGGCGGTCGCCGCCACCCGGGAATACGGTGTCGGCTGTGGCGGGCCGCCCCTGCTCAACGGCACCACCTCGCTGCATATGCGGCTGGAAGAGCGGCTGGCCGAGATCAAAGGCTGTGAATCGGCGCTGGTGTTCTCCTCGGGCTTCGCCGCCAACGTCGGCTGGATCACCGGTCTGCTGGGCAAGGGCGACGTGCTCGTCTACGACGTGCAGAACCACGCCAGCCTCTACGACGGCATCCAGCTCGGGCGGGTGCGCTCGATGTCGTTCGCGCACAACGATCTCGACCAGCTGCGGCTGCGGCTGATGCAGGCGCGCTGGCGCAATCCGGGCGCGAACATCGTGGTCGCGGTCGAAGGGGTCTATTCGATGGACGGCGATATCGCGCCGCTGCCGGAGATCCGGGAGCTGTGCGACAGCTTCGGGGCCTGGCTGGCGGTCGACGACGCGCACGGCACCGGAGTGCTGGGCGCGCGCGGCCGGGGCACCGCCGAGCACTACGGCCTGGAGGGCCGGGTCGAGGTGGCCATGGGCACCTTCTCGAAGGTGTTCGCCACCACCGGCGGTTTCGTCGCGGGCACCAAGGACATGGTCGACTACCTGCGCTTCTTCGCGCGCTCGTACATGTTCTCGGCGGCCCTGTCGCCGGCGGTGGTCGCCTCGGTGCTGGCCTCGCTCGACTTCATCGAGGCGCATCCGGAACGAGTTGCGGCACTGCACGACAACGTCGGCTATTTCTGTCGTGCCCTGCGGGCCCGGGGTTTCGACGTTCGTCCCGAGACCGCGATCATTCCGATCCTGCTGCCCCCGGATGTGGCGGTCGCCGAAGTGGTTTCGGCCCTGGACGCGGCCGGGGTGTTCGTCAACGGCGTCGAGTTCCCGGCCGTGCCGCGCGATCAACAGCGCATCCGCATCTCCATGATGGCCACGCTGACCCGCGCCCAGCTGGATCTCGCGGTCGACCGGATCGACACCGTCGCCAAGAGTTTCGGCTTCCATCCCGAGCAAGGAGCAGCGGCATGAGCACCCTGACCGACGAGCAGCGGCTGACCGTGCTGGCCACCCTCGCCGCGCCGAGCACGGTGGAGCGCGCCGAACTGGTCCGGCTGGCCCAGCGGGTGCGGGACTGGGCCCAGGTGTTCGATCTCGCCGCCGCGGGCGCGACCGCGCCGCTGGTGGCCGCGAACCTGGGCGAGGCCGGGGTCTACGACCTGGTGCCCACAGCGGTCCAGGCGCGTTTCGACGAGATCGCCGCGGCGATCTCGGCCACCAATCAGGCCCGCCTGGACGCCGCGCTGCCGCTGCTGCGCCGCCTGCACGAGGCGGGGGTGCGGGTGGTGGTGCTCAAGGGCATGCTGTTCGGCGCGGAGATCTACGGCGATCCGCTCTACAAGCGGATGAACGACATCGACATCCTGGTGCGGGTCGAGGACATCGACACCGTGCTCGAGGTCTACCGGGAATTCCGGCTGTTCAGCGTGTCCGAGCTGCTCGGCAAGGCGCCGAAGGTGCGCGAGCGGCGCACCCATCATCTGCCGTCGTTCGTCTCGCGCGACGGGGCGCTCGTGGTCGGCACGCACTGGGGGCTGATCACGCCGCTGGCCGGGTATTCCGTGGATTACCAGGCGATCTGGTCGCGGGTGCGGCAGATCGACTTCTACGGCGTCCCGGCGTGGGCGATGGCGTCCGAGGACAACCTGCACCACCTGTGCATCCACCTGCCGTACTACAAGACCGGCCTGCGGGAACTCGCCGATATCTGGAACCTGGTGCGCTACGCGGCGGGCGACCTGGACACCGAGCTGCTGGGCGCGGAGATCGCGAAGGCCGGCTCGCAGAACCTGGTCTTCCACGCGCTCTCGCTGGCACACCGGCTGGTCCCGGATCCGCTGTGCGCGAAGCTGATCGACGCGACAGCGGCACACGCCACCCGGTTCTACCGCTACGACGTGGCGCGCAAGACGCGCGCGGCGGCGACGCTGCTGAGCAGCCGGTCCACGCACACCTCGGTGATCGAGAAGGCCTACCTGGAGTTCAACGCCACCCGCGCGCCGCGGGAGAAGCTGGATCGCTTCCGGGCGCTGTGGTCGAACCTGCTGGTGGTGCCCGGAAGCGAAGCGGCCAAGATGAGTTCGCTGACACCGGATGCCGCCGCGCCCGCCCGGCTGGGCGCCCGGCTGTCCGCGCCCTACCGGCTGACCCGGGTGTTCCAGCGCGACCTGGGGCCGTGGCTGTTCCCGGCGGCGCTGGTCAAAACCGTGGTCGACCTCGGCCTGGCCACGCTGCCGCGGCGGGCCAGCGGGCAAGCCGCCGATATCGACGCCTTCGCCGCCTCGGTGGGGATGACCCGGGCCCAGTTGCAAGCGGTGCTGGACGGCCAGGAATGAGTGACCTGCTCCGCGCGCGCGGCGTGCACACGGTGCTGTGGGATCTCGACGGCACGCTGATCGGGCTGCGGCAGCGCATGTTTCGCGTGCTGATGCCGGTGGTGGCCGCCGCCGCCTTCCGGGATGTGGTGCCGCCGGTCCGGTTCCTGCGCGCCCTGCACGGGGTACTGGAGCGGGTGCGGGCCAACGATTCCGAGGAAACCAATCACGCGCAGATCGTCCGGCTGCTCGGCGAGGTGACCGGACTGGAACCGGCCACGGCCGACGCGCGCTTCCGCGCCCTTGCCCACGAACAGTTTCCGCGGCTGCGGCGGTGCTTCTATCCGCTGCCGCCGGCCCGGGCCGTGGTCGACCGGCTGGCGCGGGCCGGGATTCGGCAGGTGGTCGCCACCAACCCGCTGTGGCCGCTGGAGACCGTCACCGCCCGATTGCGCTGGGGCGGTTTCGATCCGGCGACGTTCACGCATATCACGAGTGGAGAGACCATGCGACGATCCAAACCGCGGCTCGAGTTCTATACCGAGCTGCTCGACGACCTCGGCGCGCGGCCGGGGGAGTGCGTGATGATCGGCAACGACGCGATCAAGGACGGGCCCGCCGCAGAGCTCGGGATTCCGGTGTTTCTGCTGGAAACCGGCCGGGCACGGGCTGGGACGACCCGGGGCGACGTCGCCGCCGGGGACTGGACGGAATTGGCCGACTGGCTCGGTGTGGGAGGCGCGGCATGTTCGTTGTCGTGAATCCGAAGGCCAACGGCAGCACCGAGTCCCGCTGGCCCGGCGTGCGCGCCGAGCTCGAGCGGCGCCGGCCGGAACTGCGCTGGGCGGCACCGGAATCGGCGGTGGCGGCCGAGCGGGCGGTGCACGCGGAGCTGGCGGCCGGGACCTCGACGGTGGTCGCCGCCGGTGGTGACGGGACGGTGAACCTGGTGCTGAACGCGCTCATGGACCCCGCCACCGATCGCCCACGCAACCCCGAAACAGCCTTGGGTGCGGTGGGTTTGGGTAGTTCCAACGATTTCCACAAACCGTTCGCCGCCGATCGGGCGGTGGCCGGTGTCCCCGTGCGGATCGACGCGGACGCCGCGACCCTGGTCGACGTCGGCAAGGCGACGATGATGCTGACCGACGGCCGCACCGAGGTGCGGTACTTCCTGCTCAACGCCAGCATGGGCCTGGTCGCCGCGGGCAACCACTTCTTCAACACCGCCCCCGGCCTGGTCCAGCGGCTCAAACGCCGCAATACCGAAGCGGCGATCATCTATTCGGCGCTGCGGAATATCGCGACCTTCCGCCCGCTCGCGATCGACATCCTCGGCGCGGACTGGAAACACCAGGGCCCGATCACGAATGTCGGAGTACTCAAGACGCCGCACTTCGCGGGTGGCATGCGCTATGACACCGGCGTGCGCGCCGCCGACGGGCAGTTCGACGTGAACATCTGGTCCCCGGCGAGCCGTCTCCGGATCCTCGGGCTGATCGCCGGGCTCTACCAGGGAAAGTTCTCGCAGTCACCGCTGGCGACCTGCCGCCGCGGCGCGGTGGTCGACCTGATTCCGGGAGCGCCGAGCGCACTGGAACTCGACGGCGAGGTCATTGTCGTGGGCTCCGCGCGACTGGAGGTACTGCCCGCGGTACTGCGGGTATGCGGGTGAGCCGAATCGGAAGGCGGAGTATGGGCAAGCAATCGGGCGTGGTCCTGATCACCGGCGCGGCCTCGGGGATGGGGCGGGCCACCGCGCAGGTGCTGCGCGCACAGGGCTACGCGGTGGAAGGCGCCGATCTCGTCGCGCCACCGGACCTCGGGTTTCCGATCAGCGTCGTGGATGTCGGCGATGACGCGACAGTCCGGCGCTGGGTCGCCGAGGTGCGCGCCCGGCACGAAACGCTCGGCGCGGTCATCACCTTCGCCGGATACGCGATCAAGGGCGCGGTCGAGGAGACCGAATCCGCGGAAGCCGCCGACATCTTCAACATCAACGTGCTCGGCACCGCCCGAGTCGTCCGCGCGGTGCTGCCGACCCTGCGCGCGCAGGGGCACGGCCGGATCGTTCTGGTCAGTTCCGGTGCCGCGATCACCGCGATGCCGTTCGGCGGCTGGTACTCGGCGAGCAAGGCGGCGGTGGAGAAGCTGGGCGAGGCCCTGCGCGCCGAGACCGCCGGGTCCGGCGTGCAGGTCGCCACCCTGGTGCCCGGCTGGACCAAGACCCCGATCTTCGCCGCCGCCCAGCAGTCCGGCACCCGGCTGGCCGAATATCGCGGCGCCGCGGCCGAAGTCGAGCAGCGGCTGGACGACTACCTCGACGCGGGCCAGAGCCCCGAGGTGGTGGCCCGGGCCGTCGCCGGAATCCTGTCCGCGCGCAAGGTCCGCGCGATCCACCGGGTCGGCCCGGACGTGCGCCGATCCCATCTGGCCCGCCGGTTCACCCCGGCCGCGCTCTACGAGCGAATGGTCAACGACTACTACGGAATTGGAGTGTCAGCCCCAGTGACTACCCTCGCCGCCCTGCCCCCGCTGGTCGATCCCGCCACCCGCGAACCGCTGACCGAGGGCCCCGACGGCGCCCTGGTGACCGCCTCCGGCGCGGTCGCGGTGCCGGTGCTCGACAAGGGTCTGCGGCTCTACGGCGACGCGCCCGCCGCGGCGCCGGCCGAAGCCGACCGCAAGGACACCATCCGCTTCGCCTACCGCATCTATTCCAAGGCCTACCCGATCGTCGCGACGCTGCTGTTCTGGATCGTGTGGCGCGGCAACCTGCGGGTGCTCGGCCGGTTCTGCGGCGAACAGGTGCGCACCGCCGAGTCCCGGGGCACGGCGTTCGTCGAGGTCGGCGTCGGTGACGGCAGCCTGACCAAGTTCGCCCTCGGCGCGGCGAAGGTGAAGCGGCTGCCGCCGATCCTGTTCGTGGATCTGTCCCCGGACATGCTGCGCAAGGCCGCCAAGCGGTTCCGCAAGCAGGGCACCGTGGTCTCGCTGGTGGCCGACGCCACCACGCTCGGTCTCGCACCGGGCTCGGTCGAGCGGCTCGGCTGCTACGGCGCGCTGCACGTCTTCCCGGATCCGCACGCGGTGCTGAACCACCTCGCCTCCCTGCTCGCCGCGGACGGCGAACTGTCGCTGTCGGTGCTGACCAGCCCCGGGGTGGGCTGGAAGGACCGGCTCATCGAGCGCGCCGTCGCCACCGGCACCATCACCTCCAACTTCACGATCGCCGACGTCGATCAGCTGCTGGCCAAGGCCGGGCTGGAGACCGTGGAGACCGTGCACAACGGCCACCAGTTGCTCATCCGCGCCCGCCGGGCGGCCTGATGCCGGCGGTGCTCGAGCTGGCCGGTGTCACCAAAACCTATGCGCGCGGCGGTGAACAGATCCACGCGCTGCGCGAGTTCGACTTCACCGTCGGCCCCGGGGAATTCGTGGTCGTCACCGGTCCGTCGGGATCCGGGAAGTCGACGCTGCTGCACGTGGCGGGCGGGCTGGACGCACCGGACGCGGGGCGAGTCCTGTTCCGCGACGCGGATATCTGGGCGATGAGGCCGAACGCGCGCTCGGCGTTCCGGCGCCGGAACCTGGGCTTCGTGTTCCAGTTCTTCAATCTGGTGCCGATGCTCACCGCGGTCGAAAATGTCTCGCTGCCTTTGGTATTGGACGGCGTCCCGGCCCGGTTGGCCGACGAGCGGGCCCGGACACTGCTGGAGCGGGTGGGGCTCGGCGCGCGCGCCGGTCACCGCCCGGCCGAGCTGTCCGGCGGTCAGATGCAGCGTGTTTCGGTGGCGCGGGCGATGGCCGCCGAACCGGCGCTGCTGCTGGCCGACGAGCCCACCGGCAATCTGGACAGCCACTCCTCGGCGGAGGTGCTCGCGCTGCTGCGCGAGCTGGCCGCGGAGCAGGACGCGGCGGTCATCATGGTCACCCACGACCCGTCGGTCGTCGAATTCGGTTCGCGGCACATCACTCTGGTCGACGGCCGGGTGCGGGAAACAGTGCGGGAAGGGTAGTGGGTTTGCTAGGTCGGGGCAGTGCCACCCGGTTTCATCGTGTCCATCTCCGGGCGCTCGTCTTCGACTGGCGGCGCACGATATCCAGCGTCCTGGGCGTGAGCATCGGCGTCACGCTGGTGCTCGGCATGATGATGCTGCGCGCGGAGGTATCGCGGCCGTTCGACTCGTTCGGCCCGGCGCTGACCGCCGCGGCGGGCGCCGAGGTCATCCAGGTGACGCCGGACGTGGCCGGGCGCCTGCCGAATTCGGTGGTCGAGCGGTTGAGCCGGGAACTGCCCGACGCCGTCGCGGTGGTGCCGTTCGTGGCCGGTCTGGCCCCGCTGGAGATCGGCGGGAATCGGCACGGATTCTTCGTGATGGGCGCGCCCTGCACCATCGAGCTGCTGGTCGGCCCGTTCGACTGCGAGCAGCGCGCCCGCACCGAGAAACCCGCCGACGGCCCCGGCATGCCCTTCGAGATCCCCACCGCGATCGCCGAGCGGCTCGGCCTGCAACTCGGTCAGGAGGTACGGATTCCGGGGCAGCCCGCCGGCTCCACGCACCTCGGCTGGACCTTCCCCGAGTTCGACCGGGTCGCCGGGATCAACAACGGGCAGTTGCTGTTCGCGCCGACCCCGGACGACGCCGCCCGGCTGCTGGGCGCACCGGGTTTCGTCACCGCCGCGTTCGTGGTGCCCAAGTCCGGCGCGAATCTCGAGGCGGCGGTGCGCGAGATCGTGGGTGCGGTAGGACAACTCGGCCCGCCACGCCCGCAGGTCCCCGTCATCTACGCCACCGGGCAGCAGACGCTGAACCTGACGGCACTGAGCGGCATCATCGTCGGCATCCTGATCGCCATCAACACCATCCTGCTCGGCATCGAGGATCGCCGCTCGGTGCTGGGCACCATCGGGGCGATCGGCGCGGCGCCGCGCTCCATGCTGCTCGGCTTCCTCGGCGAAGGCGCGGTAGTGGGCGCGATCGGGGGAATCCTGGCCGTGCCAACCGGTTTCCTGCTGGGCGGAGTGCTGGTCGACCGGTTCGGCCGCTCCATGCTGGACGGTTCGGGCGCGGTCATCTCGGCGCACTGGGACCCGCTCCTGCTCGGCTACGGCATCGGCGCGGGCGTGCTCTGTGGCGTGCTCGCCATCGCCGGTCCGGCCTGGCGGCTCGTGCGCGAGGGCCCGCTCGCCTCGATGGCCAGTTTCGGCGTCGTGCGGCGCACCCGCTCGGTCTCGCTGTGGACGGTTCTGCTCGGTGTGGCCATGCTGCTCGGCGCCGTGCTGCTGATGCGAGAGTTCAACGGCGGCAAGGTTTCGCTGGACACCGGCAGCACCGCCCTATTCCTCGGCCTGGCAGGTCTCGCCGCCGTGACGGTCTGGCTGACCCCGCCGGTCGCCACCCGGCTACTCGGCCTGCTGACCCGGCGGCGCGCCGGTGTCGGCCGGCTCGCCACCGCCGACCTGCGCCGCTATTCGGTGCTGTTCGCCACCACCGTCGCCGTCCTCACGGTGGGGGCGGGCCTGGCTATCGGCTCGGCCAGTGTGCAACTGCTCGCCGCGGATCAGGTTGCGGCGCAGAAGGCTTCGCGGCTGCCCGATGCGCTCGTCATCGCGCCGCAGGCCATCCTCGATCAGCGCCAGGGTCAGCTCGCCGATCAGACCTACGAGCAGATCGTCCGCGCCGCCGGTGACCGGGAGATATCCGCTCGCCGAACGGCTTTCCTGCCGTCGAAGACCGAACCCCGCATGGTGCTCGGTATTTCGCCCGGCACCTGGCACGCCACGGCCGTGGCCGAGCCGACCAGCGATCCGGCTGCCCTGTGGCGCGGGCTGGCCGACGGCGAGGTCGCGCTCAGCGGCATTGCCGCGGGCCGCCTGAACGCGGCCACCGGAGACCGCGTCGAGCTGCCGACTCCGCAGGGCCGCAAGAACTATCGCGTGGCGGGCACCTTCGAGCCGCGGGTCATCAACGATTCCACGCTCGGCGACATCGTCCTGGTCTCCGACACGCTGGCCGCCCGCGACTGGCAGGCGGTCCGCGATCAGGTGGTGGTCCGCTACTCCTCCCCGGCGGAGGCCAGTGCGCACCGTGCGGATTTCCTCGCCCTGCAAGCCGGTCTCTCGGTCTACGACAACGAAGAATGGGCCCGCGCCGCGGATGCCGCCATCACCCGTTTCTTCGAACCCTTCACCGTCACCGGATTCGTCGTGATGATCACCGCCGGGATCAGCGTCCTGAACATCTTCGTGCTGGGCCTGATCCAGCGCCGCCGCGAACGCGCCGTGCTGCGCGCCATCGGCGTGACCACCCGCACCGAACAGGCCACCATCGTCGTCCAGGCGGCGCTGCTGGCCGTACTCACCGGCGCCGCGGCGGCGCTCGGCGGGCTGGGCCTGATCTATCTGCAGGCCTTGGCCTCCCCGGTCTTCTACGGCTTCCAGCTCGACTGGGGTGTGCTGCCCCGGCCGTTGCTGATCAGCCTGGCCGGAGTGCTGGCACTGGTGGCCGCGGCCGCGGCCTACCCGCTCTATCACGCGAGCCGGCTGGAAACCGTCGACGTGTTGCGCGCCGAATAGCCCTCAGTCGTCCCAGCCGCCGTGGGCGAAGAGCATGTCCAGCGTCGGATACGGCAGGTCCGGATGCCGCTGGTGCACCAGCTCGCCCGCGAACGTGCACGGCGGCCGCTTCGCCGGGTTGGGCAGGGCTTGGTCTTCGACGGCGCGGATCAGGGCGGGGGTACCGCCCAGGCGTGGATAGGCGCGGTGGATCAGGTCCGCGCAGCCCGGCGGGAGGCCGGCCGGGCTGCCGCCGACATCGATGCCGATGCCGTGCACGGCGATCCAGATCTCGGCGGGCCGGCGCCGCCGGAAGACGGGGGAGTCGGTGAAATTGTTGGTGTGCGCGGCGATGCCCTCCCAGATGATGTCGACGCGCTCGTCGGTGACGCCGTTGTCCTCGAGGAACCGGGCCGCGAAATCGGCGCCGTCGATCTCGAATTGCTGGTCGCCGTTCGCGACGTCGGACAGGCCGATGTCGTGCAGCGCGCAGATGAGGAAGAGGTTCTCCGCGTTGTAGTCCCGATCCGGAGACAGGCCCTCGGCCGCGGCGTAGGCGCGGGCGAACAGGAAGCCGCGAATGCTGTGGTGGCGCAGGTGCGGTGTCAGTGCCCCGGTGATCAGCTCGTCGGCCTTGTCCGTCAGCGGGGTGGCGGGTAGCGCCAGCACATCGGTCGTGCTCGACATGTCTTGTCTCCTTGCAGGATGGAATCAGGCCGTGGAACCGGGCCGGACGATCATGAGGACGACGACCGCCGTCCACAGCAGGTTGTAGATGCCCGCGAGCATGGACAGGGTGCGCAGGCGGCGGCCGTCGTCCGGGTCGGCGAGCGCGGTCTGCTGCAGCGGATAGATCTGCAGTGCGACCAGACCGCCGGCGATCGCGGTGAGGATCATCGCCACGGTGATCCAGATTTCGCCCATCCGGCCCTGCACGGCGGCCAGCACGATGCCGATGAGCGGCACGATCAGGCCGAGTTTGGCGTAGCCGCCGGTGATCCGGTGCATGGCCCGGGCGATGCCGGGGCTGCGCTCGGAGTCCGCGGGCCCGCCGGTGACCGGTGCGTACCGGGGAAACAAGCTGGTCGCGACGGCCGAGCCGCCGACGAAGACGATGCCCGCGACCACATGGATCGACAGCAGTACCTGCTCCACGAACGAACCCCTCTCATCCTTCAATGTGGTTGAAGCCTAGCGCAAGCTTCAACTACATTGAAGGATGTGGCCGGAATCACCGGCGGTGCACCGGCGGTTGTCAGGACTCGGCGAACGCGGCCAGAATCGCGGCACCCACCTGTCGCAGAATCGGATCGGACTCCGGCCCGAAGAGCCGGGCGTCGACCTCCGAGACCGCCACGCGCGCGGCGGCCAGCAGCCGCTTGCCCTTCGCGGTGAGCTCGATCGTCGAGGCGGACCCGGCCCGCGCCGTCCGATCCTGTACCAGCCCGGCGCTCACCAGCGCCTTCACCGCGTTGTGCACGCTCTGCACGCTCGTGCCCGACATGCGTGCCAGATCGCTGAACGACACCCCGGGCACCCCGGAGATATGCCCGAGCAACCCCAGCCGCCCGATGGTCAGGTCCAGCGGCGCCAGCGCGGCTCCCAACTCGGTCTCCACCTTGCGCGCGAGCGTCAGCACGATGATCGAAGCGCTGGTCACAGGGGGAGTGGGTCGGGCATTGTCGGTGCTCACGCGTTCATTTTCCCGCATCCGCCGCCGCGGCGGCCACGGAGCCCGACACGCCGATCCGCCCGGCCACGGCTCCCCGTCCGATCCGCCCGAGCTGACTAGGCTCCGCTGGTAGCAAACTGCCAGCGAAGGAGTCGGATGGGCGCGGCCGTGGGACGGGAGGCTTGGCAGGAACTGATCGGCCGCATGGTCGTGCAGAAGCGGCGACTGGTCGAGTTCCGCGAGTACGAATCGGATACCCGGCCGAATCCGGGTGCGAGCGAAGAACAATTGCGGGCCGCGGAGCAGCGGCTGGGCCGCGAGCTGGACCCGCAGTACCGGGAGCTGCTGACCGTCGCCGACGGGTGGGAGTACTTCGACCTGTCCTACTCGCTGCTCGGCACCGAGGACCTCGGCCTGGGTGCGCGCTGGGCGTCGGGCCTGATGCAGGCCGACATCTGGTTCGACGACGAGGAGTGGGCCGAGGAGGTCGGCGCGCCCAACGATCCCGAGCAGTACCAGCTGGTCGTAGAGAACGACATCGGCTATGCCGGGAACATCTTCCTGTTCGCCGGGCGGGCCACGCGTTTGGGCACCGGTGCGGCGGTGCCGCTGCCGCCGGAGATGACCTATCCGGATCTCTACAGCTTCTTCAGCGCCGAACTCGACAGCATGATCGCCGAGGCCGACCAAGCCACCCTCGGCGAGTACTCCGAACCCTGGTGGGGCCGCAATCTACGCACCCATCCACCGGCGCTGGCCGAGATCGTCGCGAAGATCGACGAACTGCACGCCCTGGGCCGGCCGGACAGCCCGTCACCGGTGCGGCCAGGCGCCACCGACTACGAACTGGCGCTGCTGCACCGCAATCTGGGCGGCTATCTGCATCCGGAACACCGCGAGCTGCTCTCGGTCTCCAACGGCCTGTGCACCCCCTATCACGGGGTCGGCGACATCCTGTCGGTCGAGGAGATCCTCGACGGCACCCGCTGGCGAGACATGCTGGTGCGCAAGCAGATCGAGGACGATCGCTGCTACCACGACCAGGTGCTCTACCGCCGCGACTCGGACCTGCCCGACCCCGAACCCCTCGCTCCCGTCGCGGAGCGGATCGGCTTCATCCCGGCCGTGCCCTTCGCGATCTCGGGCACCGATCCCCAGGGCATCGACACCCGCGACGGCCACGTCCGCGACCTGCTCATGGACGTCACCGTCGCGCGCGGCGCGCACCGCACCTCGGCCGGCGGCGTCCGCGCGCATCTGCTGCACGCGTGCTGGCGGATCTGGTGGGAGATCGGGTGCCCGAGCCGGGTCGCCGGCGGGTAGCGGCGAGGGGCTCGTTCGGCGGAAATCGGGACGGCGTCGCGTCGCGGGATTTAGCATCCGCTTACGCTGCCGGTCCGCAGCCGCTCGACGAAGGGATCGCCGATGACCGAGACACCGGCTTCGCTGCGCCCTCGTGACGATGACGCCCTGCGGGCCGAACTACGCCGGCTCGTGCGGGAACTGGCGGTGCCGGTGGTGTTCGGCGGTGTCGTGCACGCCGGTGGCGTGCTGAAACTGTCGGAATTCGTCGGCACCCGGACGCGCGGGCTGCACGGCCTGCTGGTCGCTCCGGCCAGCGGGCTCGGCGGGCGGGTGGTCGCGCTCGGGCGGCCGGCCAGTGTCGCGGACTACGCGAACGCGCGCTCGATCAGCCATGACTACGACCGCATGGTGGTCGGCGAGGGTATCCGGTCGGTGGTGGCGGTGCCGGTCGTGGTGAGCGGGAACGCGCGGGCGGTGCTGTACGCCGCGGGGCGCGCGGCGCCGGTCGGCGATCGGGCCACCGATGTCATCGCCCGGTCGGCGGCGCGGCTCGCCGCCGAGTTCGCGATCCGCGACGAGGTGGACCGGCGCATGCGCCTGGCCCGCGCGGCGGCGACGGTCGCGAGCACGGCGGATTCGGCCCGGGCCGAGGGCATTCGCGGCATCCACGCGGAGTTGCGCGGCATCGCCGGTGGCGTCGACGACCCCGGGCTGCGGCGCGCCTTGGCCGGGCTGTCGGAGCGGCTGGCCGCCGTGGTGGCGGGTCAGAGCCCGCTGGAGACGACGGTGACGCTGGCGCCGCGCGAACTCGACGTCCTGGCCCAGGTAGCCCTCGGCTGCTCCAATGCCGAAGCCGCCGAGCGGCTTTCGCTGCGGACCGAGACGGTGAAGAGTTATCTGCGCAGCGCCATGCGCAAGCTCGAGGCCGGCTCCCGGCACGAAGCCGTGGTGCGGGCGCGCCGGCTGCGGCTGCTGCCCTAACGGGCGCCGGCTCCCCTCTTCCGGGGGTAGTCGCGGCGTGACCCGCCTCACTATGGTCCCTGTCATCCTGCGCACCCGGTCGGGCCGGCGGTGCGCAGCGGTAATCGTTTCAGCCAGTCACGTTCGATCAGGAGAGAGATCATGACCGACCCCACCGCCCGTGTCCGGCAGCTACTCGAGGAATACAGCGCGCCGCGGGTGTGCGCCGCCGACCTGCTCTGCGATCGGCATCCGGCCGACGCCGTCGCCTTCACCATCATCGAAAGCGACACGACGGCGGTGGATCTCACCTACGGCGAGCTGCGCGAGCGGTCCAGCCGGTTCGCGGCGGCGCTGGCCGATCTCGGCGTCGAACCCGGTGACCGGGTGGGCGTGCTGATGGGCAAGTCCGCCGATCTGGTGACGGTGCTGCTGGGCATCTGGCGGCGGGGCGCGGTGCACGTGCCGTTGTTCACGGCGTTCGCGGCCCCGGCCGTCGCCTTCCGGCTGACCTCCAGTGCCGCGAAAGTGGTTGTCGCCGACGCGGATCAGCTGCCCAAGCTGGCACCGGAGGCGGAGGTCGCGGGTGACCCGGCGTGGCAGGTGATCGTGGCGGGGGCCGAGGCCGAGCTGTCGGTCGGCGCGCTGCTGGCGAAATACACCGCGGACGACCCGCGCGGCGCGGCCGTGGCGGTGGGACCGGACGGGCTGCTCGTGCAGCTCTATACGAGCGGCACCACCGGCACGCCGAAAGGTGTGCCGGTGCCGCTGCGGGCTCTCGCGAGCCTGCAGCTCTACCAGGAGTTCGGGCTCGATGTCCGGCCTGGCGACGTGTACTGGAACATCGCCGACCCCGGCTGGGCCTACGGGTTGTACTACACCCTGCTCACTCCGCTGGTCACTGGAATCCGCAGCCTGCTCCTGCATTCCGGGTTCTCGGCCCCGTTGACCTGGCAGGTGCTCGAACAGTTCGGCGTCACCAATTTCGCCGCCGCGCCGACGGTGTACCGCGCACTGCGCGCCGACAGTGCCGCGGCCCCGGCCGGTTTGACGTTGCGGCGGGCCTCTTCGGCGGGTGAGCCACTGACGCCGGACATTCCGGCCTGGTCGACCGGGACGCTGGGGCTGGCGGTGCGCGACCACTACGGCCAGACCGAAACCGGCATGCTCATCGCCAACGCCTGGCAGGACGACGTGCGCGCCGAGACCCGGGCCGGATCGATGGGGCAGCCGCTGCCCGGCTTCGCCCTGGCGATCCTGGCCGAGGACTCCGATCGTGTTCTCGGCCCGGGCGAGCCGGGGCGCGTGGCCGTCGATACCCGGGCGAGCGCGGCCCTGTGGTTTTCCGGGTACCAGGACGCGCCGGAGAAGACGGCCTCGCGCTACGCCGCCGACGGCCGCTGGTACATCACCGGCGACGCGGGCATGGTCGACGAGGACGGCTTCTTCTACTTCTCCGCCCGCGACGACGACGTGATCATCATGGCCGGCTACCGGATCGGGCCGTTCGACGTGGAAAGCGTGCTGGTGCTGCACGACTCGGTGATCGAGGCCGCGGTCGTCGGCATGCCGGACGAGTTGCGCGGCGAGGTCGTCGAGGCCTTCGTGGTACTGCGCGAGGGAGTGGCGGGCAGCCCGGAACTGGCGGCCGAGCTCCAGCGGCTGGTGAAGACGAAGTTCGCGGCGCACGCCTACCCGCGCACCGTGCACTTCGTCGACAGCCTGCCCAAGACGCCTAGCGGGAAGGTTCAGCGGTTCCTGCTGCGGCAACGCTGATCTCGGCCCGCTCCTGGGCCTGCCGGTCCGCCGTGGCGAGCTCGCCCCGGCGGACCACCACGACGCCCACGAGAATCAGTGCGCCGCCCAGCAATTGGATCAGGCGCGGGGCCTCGCCGAGCAGCACCCAGGCGAAGCTCAAGGCGGCCAGCACCTCGAACAGGGCGACGAAGGAGGCCAGGCGCGAGCCGAGCAGGCGGGTGGCGGCGATGCCGGAGACGTAGGCGAAGGCCGCGGTCACCGTGCCCAGGGCCAGCACCGGCAGCCACCAGGTGACGGTGAAGTCCTGGAAGACAACGGGATTCGTGGCGAAGCGCAGCGGCACCAGGCCGGCCGCGCCCGCCACGAGCAGGGCCAGGCCGCCGATCAGCAGGCCGCCCGCGGCCAGCACGGTGCCGGGCAGGGTGCCGTCACCCTGGGCCGAGAGCACGAAATACGCTGCCGCGCCGATCATCGCGGCCAGGGCCCAGACGATGCCGACCCAGCTGGCGGCCAGGCCGGAGCGCAGATCGATGACCAGGATCAGGCCGGTGATGCCGATCAGACCGCCGGCGACGGTGGTGATCCCGGGCCGTTCGCGGTGGCGCACCCAGAGCCAGCCGATCACCGCGATCGGCGCGGTGTACTCGATCAGCAGCGCGACCCCGACCTCCATGTGCCGGACGGCGTTGAAGTACGCGAGCTGGGTACCGGCGACCGCGAGAAAACCGTAGGCGGTGATCAGCCCGGCGTTGCGGCGCAGCAGCTGCCACTCGCCACGCAACTGGATCACCGCGATCGGCAGCAGGACGACGGCCGCGACCAGCACGCGCACCGCGACCGCCGCCGCGGCGCTCCAGCCGGCGTCCATCAGGCCGCGGGCCAGCGACCCGGCCAGGCCGAACGACGTTGCCGACGCCACCGCGATGAGCAGCCCGGAACGCAGGCGGCGGACGTTCATGTCATGAGTCAACATCGTCATGACTGATGACGCTACGAGCGGCTTGGTAATATGTCAACATGAACTTTGCTCATGACACCGAAGCGTCGCTGGTCGCTGCGGTGGAGCTGGTGAACTCGGGCGAGGATCCGGACACGCTGACCGAAATCGCGCACCTGGACCGGTTTTTCGCCAAGCACGTCTACACCGGCGCGCACGCGCGCACCGCCGCCGAACTCGCGGCGGTGCGCGCGCTGCGACCGGCGCTGCGCCGCCTGCTCACCAGCGATCGCGACACCGCCGTGCACCTGGTGAACGAGACCCTGGCCGAGCATCACGCGATCCCGCAGCTGGTCCGGCACGGCGAGGTCGACTATCACGTGCACGCGGTCGCGCCGGACGCCGCGCTACCGGTCCGCATCGCCGTCGAAACCGCCATGGCCCTGATCGACCTCATTCGCGCCGACGAGCTCAGCCGCCTGTCGATCTGCGCCGACACCGGGTGTGCGGGCATCGTGCTCGACCTGTCCCGCAACCGCTCGCGCCGCTATTGCAGCACCGCCTGCGGGAACCGCAACGCCGTAGCGGCCTACCGGGCCCGGAAGAAATAAGCGCCACCATTGTCGTCAATGCGAACGAAAGACTTGCCAGGTAGCGGCATCGTTCCTAGCGTCGGGGAATGAGCGAACCGACCCCCGTGGCAGACCCGACGTCCAGCTGGAGCTTCGAGACCAAGCAGATCCACGTCGGGCAGGTCCCTGATACCAATACGCAGGCCCGTGCCCTGCCCATCTACCAGACCACCTCCTACACCTTCCGCGACACCGCGCACGCCGCGGCGCTGTTCGGCCTGGCCGAGCCGGGCAACATCTACACCCGCATCGGCAACCCGACCCAGGACGCGGTCGAGCAGCGGATCGCCGCGCTGGAGAACGGCGTGGCGGCGCTGCTGCTGTCCTCCGGGCAGGCCGCCGAGACCCTGGCCATCCTGAACATCGCCAACGCGGGCGACCACATCGTGTCCAGCCCGCGGCTCTACGGCGGCACCTACAACCTGTTCACCTACACGCTGCCGAAGCTGGGCATCGAGGTGTCCTTCGTCGAGGATCCCGACGATCTGGACCAGTGGCGCGCGGCGACCCGCCCGAACACCAAGGCGTTCTACGGCGAGACCGTGTCCAACCCGCAGAACCACATCTTCGACATTCGCGGGATCGCGGACGTCGCGCACGCCGCGGGGCTGCCGCTCATCGTCGACAACACCGTCGCCACGCCGTACCTGATCCAGCCGCTCGCGCACGGCGCCGACATCGTCGTGCACTCGGCGACGAAGTACCTCGGCGGGCACGGCGCGGCGATCGCGGGCGTCATCGTGGACGGCGGCACCTTCGATTGGTCGGTGCGCGACGGCGACGCGCCGCGGTTCCCCGGCTTCGTCGAGCCGGACCCGAGCTACCACGGCGTGGTCTACGCGGATCTGGGCGCGCCGGCCTACGCCATCAAGGCCCGGGTGCAGTTGCTGCGTGACCTCGGCGCCGCCATCGCGCCGTTCAACGCCTTCCTCATCAGCCAGGGCCTGGAGACGCTGAGCCTGCGCGTGGAGCGCCACGTCAGCAACGCGCAGCAGGTCGCGGAGTTCCTCGCCGAGCGCCCCGAGGTCACCTCCGTCTCCTACGCCGGCCTGCCCTCCTCGCCGTGGTACGAGCGCGGCAAGCAGCTGGCACCCAAGGGCACCGGCGCGATCATCGGCTTCGAGCTGGCCGGTGGTATCGACGCGGGCAAGAAGTTCGTCGACGCGCTGACCCTGCACAGCCACGTCGCGAACATCGGTGATGTCCGGTCGCTGGTCATCCATCCGGCTTCGACCACGCACTCCCAGCTCACCCCGGAGCAGCAGCTCAGCTCCGGCGTCACCCCGGGCCTGGTCCGGTTGGCGGTCGGCATCGAGGGCATCGAGGACATCCTCGCCGACCTGCGCACCGGCTTCGACGCCGCGTCGTAGTCAGGTCAGCCGGTCGAAATCGCCGCGCACCCAGCCGATATAGCGATCGGCCGAGCGGCGGACCGCGGCGCGCGCGTCGCGGTCGATGGTTTTGCCGAAGTTGTCGTAGAGGCGGTCGAAGTCGAATTCCTCGACCGCCTCGGTGACACGCTCGACCACGGCCGGGGACAGCGGGATGCGGTTGGGGTAGCTGCGCATGAACGCGACCGAGGTGCGGTCCGGGTTCGCCTGGACCGTATCGGCGCTGAACAGCACGCCCTTGCCCGCCGCCCCGGCCGCCCAGTGCAGCACCGCGCTGCCCGGAAAGTGCCCGCCGAGCTGACGCAGGACGACACCCGGCAGCACGTCCAGCCGATCGGACCACGGCCGAATGGCGCTGTCCGGGCGGGCGATCCACTCCAGATCGGCTTCGGCGACGAGCACCGGCACCCCGCCGAGCGCCCGGCTCCACTCGACCTGCACGCCGTAGTGGTGCGGGTGGCTGGGCACGATGGCCACCACCTCGCCGAGTTCGAGCACCCGCCGCGCGGCGTCGGCGTCGACATATCCGGTGACGTCCCACAGCACGTTCCCGGCGGGGGTGCGCAGCAGATGCGATTCCTGGCCGATGCCGACCTGGGGCCGCACGGTCAGGCCGAACAGATCCGGCTCCAGCTCCTGGATCGCCACCGTATGCCCTTGCGCCGCAAGCTCTTCGAGCGTCACCCACTGCTGCCCGGTGGCGGGCACCCACTGGCGCTCGTCGGCGCAGATGGCGCAGCGTTCGGCGGCCGCCTCGTGCTCGACCGCGCAGGTCCGGCAGATCTTCCACATGCTCACCTCCACGTTTCTACACGCGGCGGAACCTACAGGCGTGCCGCCAGGACGTGGTCGCGCAGATAGCCGAGGATGTCGGCGCGCGCGGTCCGGGCGGCGGGCACCGCGCCCGGCATGCTCAGGAAAGCGTGCGTGGCTTCCGGATAGCGGATCAGCGTCGTCTCGACGCCCGCGCGGGCCAGAGCGTCGGCGTAGGCGGGTGCCTGATCCTCGAGCGTGTCCAGGCCCGCCGCCAGGATGATCGCCGGGGCGGCACCCGTGAGATCCGCGGCATACAGCGGAGACATCGCCCGGGCCTCGAAGGACGCGGGCAGTACCAGGCGGCCGAAGGCCCGGCAGTTGGCCGGCGAGGCCGTCGGCGCGTCCGCGTTCTCGGTGAACGAGGGATACCGGAACAGCTGATCGGTCCAGTCGAGTTGCGGGTTGATCAGCACCTGCGCGCGCACCCGGAGCTCGAGATCGTTCGCGGCCAGGGCGGTGAGCGCCGCGAGCGTCGCGCCCGCGCTGGAACCCAGCAGGACGAGCCGCCCGGGATCGGCATCCCACCGCGCGGCCTGCTCGACCAGCCGCGGTACCGCGGCGTAGGCGTCCTCGACCTGCGCGGGCGCGGGATGCTCGGGCGCCAGCCGGTAGTCGACCGCGGCCACCACGGCCGGCAGCCGGGCCGCCAGGTGACTGAGCAGCCAATCGTCCTGTGCGGGTGTGCCGCCGATGAAACCGCCGCCGTGGAACGCGACGATCAGCGGAAGCGCCGTACCGCCCTGGACGGGCCGGTACAGGCGGACATCCAGCCGCCGGCCCGGCAGCTCCAGGGTGTGTGTGCTGATGTCCGCGCCGCGGTCGGGTTTCCCGGTGATGAGTTTGCCCACCGCGCTGCCGAGTTTGCGATCCTGCGCCGCGCGCAGGTCGATGGCCTGCTCGGGGGTGAGCGCATCCCAGTCGACCTTCGGTGTGAGCGCGGACAGCAGCCGCATTCTCCGGGGAATCGTGCCTCGCATGATGTGCCTTTCGTCGGTAATGGTCAGTGCAGGGCGCGGCGCAGGGCCGCGCCGAGTTCGGCGTTCTGGCGCTGGGAGATCTCGGCGGACAGGATGGCCTGCGAGCCGTGGAAAGTGCCGGGCCACTGGTGCAATTCGACCGGCACGCCCGCCCGCAGCAGGCGCAGCGCGTACTCGATGCCCTCGTCCCGGTTCGGGCAGAACTCGGCGGTGGCGAGGTAGGCGGGCGGCAGCCCGGACAGGTCCTCGGCGCGGGCCGCCGCGGCGTACGGGGTGGCCGGGATGTCACCCAGGTAGTGCCCCCACATCTGCGCGATCTTCGTCCGGGTCACGAAGGGCGTGTCGGTGAAATTCCTTGCTGACCAAGAGGTTTGGCGATCGTCCAGGCCGGGCTGGTGCAGCAGCTGGAAGCGGATCGGCACACTGCGCTCGTCGCGCGCCCGCAGGGCGACCGCCGCCGCGATCCCCGCGCCGGAACTGTGCCCGCCGACCGCGATCCGCGCCGGGTCCAGGCCCAGCTCGTCCGCGTGCCCGGCCAGCCACCGCAGCGTCGCGTAGACATCGTCGGGCGCGGCGGGAAAGGGCTGCTCCGGGGCCAGCCGGTAGGCCACCGAGACGACCGTCGCACCGGAGTTGCGCGCCAGCATGGCGGCCCACGGATGTTCGGTCTCCAGATCGCCCATCACGAACCCGCCGCCGTGCAGCCACACGATCGCGCCCTGCGCGTCCTGCGGCCGATAGATCCGGATCGGCACCCCGGGATCGCCGGGGACCGTGCGGGTTTCGATGTCCAAGCCGGTGGTGTCCACCGGCATCGCGGCGGACAGCGCGGCCAGCTGGCGGCGCGCGGCGGCCGGGTCGGACAGATCGGCCGGCGGGAACAGCGCGGTGAACGGTTCGAGTTCGGGATCCATGACACCTATCGTCGTGGCCCGCGGCCGCGAGATCATCCGCCGATCGTCGCGTGTCCGGGCCTTCCCGCGCGACGATCGCCGCGCCTATCCTCCAGGGATGGACGCCTTGATCGTGCGGCTCTCGCAGCTGGACACCGAGGCCGAGGGCGCGCTGCGGGTCGTGATGTTCTACGACACCCTGCTGCGCCGGCGGGTGGACCTGCCGGCGCTGGCCCGCGCCTCGGCCAATCTCGCCGAATGCGCGGCGGGCATCCGGGTGCACGGCACCGGGCGGATGTTCCGGTTCGGGCCGGACGGCCGGGAGGTCGCCGAACCGCCGCCGGTCGCGTCGCTGACGCTGCCGATCCTGCTCGACGAGGAGGAGATCGGCAGTGTCTGGCTGGAACGCACCGGTCCGTCCCGGGCGCTGGACGACCTGCTGCTGGACCGGCTCGCCATCACCACCGCGGCGGTGGTCGAACGCTACGGCCCGGCCCGCACCACCATGGCCGACCCGGCGCTGGTGGAGCTGGTGATCAGCTCGGGCACCGAGGCGGCGGCGCGCGATCGGGCGTTGCGGCTCTTGGGTTTTCCCGCCGAACTGCCGGTGCGCGTCGCCGCCGTGCGCTCGGATCTGCCGCTGGATCGGATCGGCGGCCTGGTCTGCCCGGGCCGCCCGGTGAAAGCCGCGACGGTCGGCGACGTCGGTGTGCTCCTGTCCGCGGCGCTCGACCCGGCCGGATTCCCGGCGGGTGTCCGCGCGGGTCTCGGCAACTCCGAGCGACCGGAAAAGTCGTGGTACGAAGCGAGTACCGCGCTGCGCTTCAGTACTGCTCGGCAGCCGGTGGTGCACTACCGGAGTCTCGGTGTGCTCGCGCTGCTCGCGCAGGTGCCCCGGGATACGTTGCGGGACAACGCCGATGTCGGTGCCGTCGCCGGAATCGCGGGTAGCCCCGACGATCTGGATACCATGGAGGTCTACTGCGGTACCGGCTCGCTGCGCCGCGCCGCGGAGCTGCTGCACCTGCATCACAGCAGTGTCGCTCGCCGGCTCGAGCAGCTCGGCCGGACATTGGGGTTCGAACTCACCGAGCCCGCGGGGTTGGTGCGCGCCCAGCTCGCCTTGAGCGCCTGGCGACTAGCCGATGGATAACGCTTGCCGGAAGTGTGCTTTGGCATTCTCGCGGTAGGCGTCTCGGGGATCTCGATTCCTCCGATCATGCCTGCTCGATCGCAAATAACGTGTTCTAGATTGACGGCCGTTCGCAACTCTGGTTGTCTTGGCGGAACCGTTGAGGATGCTAAAGCATCGCAGCGGCGCTCCGGCTGGACCGCTGGAACGTGTAGCAAAACAGGCTGATGCGCGGTACGCGGCGGGTGATCCGTTGCGCTGGGTTAGCCGCTGTGCTGAGCGGGAGGGCCCATGCTCGAATTGACCGACGTGGTGCGGGAATACCGCATCGGCGGCGCGACCGTGCGCGCGCTGGACCAGGTCAGCCTGCGGCTCACCGCCGGGCAGTTCGTCTCGGTGGTCGGACCGTCGGGTGCGGGCAAGAGCACGCTGCTGCATCTGCTGGGCGCCTTGGACGCACCCGACTCCGGATCGATTCGCTTCCAGGGCACCGAGATCGGCGGGCTGGACGACAACCGGCAGTCCGAATTCCGCAGGCAGCACGTGGGCTTCGTCTTCCAATTCTTCAACCTGCTGCCCACGCTGTCCGCCTGGGAGAACGTGGCCGTCCCGAAACTGCTGGACGGCACCAGGTTACGGGCCGCCAAGGGCCGGGCGCTGGAGCTACTGGACCTGGTCGGGCTGAGCGGCCGCGCCGCGCACCGCCCCGCCGAGCTGTCCGGCGGCCAGATGCAGCGGGTCGCGCTGGCCCGCGCGCTGGTGCTGGACCCGCCGTTGATCCTGGCCGACGAGCCGACCGGCAACCTCGATTCCAAGACCGGCGCGGCCATCCTGGAACTGCTCGCGGAGATCGCCCACGACGCCGCCCGCGCCGTCGTGATGGTCACCCACAACACCGAGGCCGCGGCCGCCACCGACCGGGTGCTCACCCTCGGCGACGGCCGCATCGTCACCGACTCCGCCGCGCTGACCCTCGCGGAACGCCCATGACACCCCTGCTCGACCGCTGGCGCCTGTTCAGCCTGCGCGAATTCGGCACGCACCGGGGCCGGACCTTCGCCTCGATGGCCGTGATGGCGGTGTCGTCCGCGTTCCTCGTCGCGGTGCTCGGCATCTTCGGCTCGCTGTCGAGTTCGGTCGACCAGCTGGTCGCGGGCTTGGCCGGGGGCGCGACCCTCGAAATCTCCGGTGTCACCGACGCGGGCTTCCCCGCCGCGCTCCAAGCCCAGGTGGCCGCCGTACCGGGCGTCGCGCACGCGGTGCCGATGCTGCGCGCCAAGGTGCCCAGCGGCGTCGGGCCGGTGCTGGTGCTGGGCGCCGACGGGGGCGCCACCGCGCTGCACAGTGATCTACAGGAGGCGGTCGACGGCCAGATCTTCGCGCTGGCCTCGACGCCGAACGGTGTGCTGGTCGGACCCGGCGTGGGCGTCGCGGCCGGCACCCGGCTGCGACTGGGCGCGCTGGAGGTGACGGTGGCGGGCGTGCTGTCGGGGGAGAAGCTGGAGCGGCTCAACGCGGGCCACTACGTGCTGACCTCACTGCCGGTCGCGCAGCGCGTCACCGGCCGCACCGACCGGCTCGATTCCGTGCTGATCGTGCCGCGCCCCGAGGCGGACCCGGCGGCGCTGCGGACCGCCGTCGGCGCGGTGGTGGCGGGGCGCGCGCTGGTCGCGGAGCCCGGCACGCGCGCCGTGCAGACCGGCGGCGGCGTGCGAATGATGCAGACCATGACGTTGCTGGGGGCATCGCTGGCGTTCATCGTCGCCGCGTTCCTCATCTACACCGCCATGAGCATGGCGATCGTGCAACGGCGGCAGACGATTTCGATGCTGCGCGCGGTCGGCGGCAAGCGCTCGACGATCGTCGGCGATCTGCTCGTCGAGGCCGCGGTGATCGGCGTGCTCGGCGGCGGCATCGGCGCGCTGCTGGGAATCGCCATGGGGCGCATGGCGATCGGCACGCTGCCCGCCGCGCTGGTGCAGTCGGTGGAGGCGCGCACGGTGTATTCGGTGCCGCTGACCGCGATTCCGATCGCGATCGCGGCCGCGGTACTCACCAGCATGGCGGCCTCGGCGGTGGCGGCGCACCAGGTGTACAAGGTCTCGCCGGTCGAGGCGCTGGCGCCGGTCGGCGCGGGCGTCGGCGATCAGGTGGCGGTCCGGCTGCGGCTGGCCGCCGCGGGTGCGGCGGTGTTCGACCTCGTCGCCGCGATTGTCCTGGTGCGCTTGCACCTCGACGGATTCCTCTGGTCCGGCGTCGCGCTGAGTCTGTTCTTCGGAGCCGGTGTGCTGGTGTGCTTCGCGGCCGCCGGGCCGCTGGTCGGCGCGACCGCCCGGGTCGCGCGCGGCTTCGGCCGGGCCGGTGAATTGGCGGGCGCCACTTTGGAACGCGCGCCGCGGCGGGTCTGGGCCACCATGATGACGGTGTTCATGGCGGTCGCCGTGACGGTCACCACCACCGGGGCCAACAACGATCTGCTCGCATCGATGCGCGGCTCGATGGGTTCGATGGGCGCGGTCGACATCTGGGTTTCCTCGCATCCGCCGGACCAATTTCCGACCGGCCCGGCCCTTCCCGCGGCGCTGCCCGCGGCGGTGGCCGCCCTGCCGGAGGTCGAGCAGGTGATCGAGGCGCAGGTGGCCTACGCGACCCTCGGCGAGCACAAGGTGCTGCTGTACGGCATGGCCGCCGGCGCGGTGAATCCGCTCTACGACGGTTCGACGCCCGAGACGCGCGCGGCGCTGGTCGCCGGTCGCGGCGTGGTGTTGTCTCGCGACATGGCCCGCACCCTCGACGTTTCGGCGGGCGACGCGCTGTCCATCCAGACGCCGACCGGGCCGCACGAGACCACCGTGCTGGGTGTGGTGTCGTACTTCTCGGCGCTCACCGGCACCGTCGGCCTGGGCCTGGCCCAGATGCGCGAGTGGTTCGACCGGCCCGGCGCCACCCTGCTCCAGGTCCGGGCGCGACCGGGCGCCGACCCCGATCGGCTCGCGGCGACGGTGCGCGGGCTGGCCCCCGGGGCCGAGGTGTATTCCGGTGCGACGGCTCTGGCGGCCGTCGAAGGCTCGGCGAGGCAGGGCATGGCGGTCGCGACCGCCATGTGGGTGATCGTCGTGCTGATCGCCGCGATCGCCCTGCTGAATACGCTGACGCTGTCGGTGCTGGAGCGCCGCCGCGAAATCGGGGTGCTGCGGGCCATGGGCGCCAGCCGCCGCGTCACCGTGCGCATGGTGCTCGCCGAGGCGGCCGGCCTCGGAATCGTCGGCGGCGTCCTGGGTTTAGGCTTCGGCCTGGCCAGTCAGTACTTCTTCGGCACCGTGACCCCGGACATCATGAACATCGAGGTGCCCTATCGGCCGGGCGCTACGGCGCTGCTGTTCGCGGCGGGCGCGGTGCTGCTGAGCCTGCTCGGCTCGATCCCGCCGGCCGTGCGGGCCGCGCGACTCGGCATCATCGGCGCCATCGGCGCCGACTAGTCCGGTCGCACATCTTCGGGATGTCGTCGGTGCATCGGTTGTCGCCCATCAGGTCGAATCCGGCCAACCCCGACCGGGATTCGCCTACCCTGCATCGACCGATTCGTATCCCCTCTATCCCAGGACAACTCATGAGCGAAGCAGCGCTATCGGACCTCTACGCTGCGGCCCAGGCCCTGATCGCGGGCCCCGAGGCCGCCGCCCGCCCCGCCCGCGATCCGATCAACCAGCCGATGATCAACAACTGGATCGAGGCCCTGGGCGATGCCAATCCGATCTACCTCGACCCCGCCGCCGCCCGCGCCGCCGGATACGACACGGTGGTCGCGCCGCCGGCGATGACACAGGCGTGGACCATGCCCGCGCTGGGCGCCGAACGCGATGACGACCACCCGACCGTCAAACTCTTCGAACTGCTGGACAGCGCGGGCTACACCTCGCTGCTGGCGACCGACTGCGACACCGTCTACCACCGCTATACCGCTCTCGGAGAGCAGGTTTCGCTCCAGGCATCCCTGACGGCGTGTGCGGGGCCGAAGCAGACCGCGCTCGGGGAGGGCTGGTTCTGCACCGTCCGCAGCACCTGGCTCGTCGGCGCCGAAGTCGTGGCCGAGATGAACTTCCGGATGCTCAAGTTCCGGCCTGCGGCACGATCCGACTCGGCCGCGGCCGCGCCCGCCGAACACGACCCCGGTGCGCCGCTGGCGGGCGAGAACGCTCGATACGGCGGCGCGCCGACCCGATTGGTGCCCGAGCAGCCGCCGCTGGCCGAGGTGGACGACCGGTTGCCGGAGCTGGTCATCTCGGCGACGCCGACCTTCATCGTCGCGGCGGCCCTGGCTACGCGCGATTTCCAGCCGGTGCATCACGACCGCGATTACGCCCGCGCGCGTGGCTCCCAGGACACCTTCGCCAATATCCTCACCGACACCGGCCTGGTGCAGCGTTTCGTCACCGACTGGGCCGGTTCCCGCGCGCAGATCACCTCGATCAACCTGCGATTGGGCGCGCCCTGGTACGCCTACGACACCGTGACGCTGTCCGGCCGGGTGAGCGCGGTGGCGGGGCAACGGGTTTCGGTAGCGGTGACCGGGACCTGCGCGCTGGGCAAACACATCATCGCGACCGTGGAATTGATCATGGACAGAACCGCCACGCGCGAGGACGCGCTGTGAACGGGGTGCATCCCGCGCCCGATATCGCCTCGCTGCTGCGCGCTCGGATCGGCGATCCGCACCCGGGATTGCGCACCCGCGAACAGGAATGGTCCTGGGACGAGGTGGTGACCGAGTCCTACCGCCGCGGAGCGTTGGCGACCCGGCTGCGATGGTCGGGTCCGCGACACATCGGGGTACTGCTGGACAATGTGCCCGAATTCGTATTCTGGCTCGGCGGTGCGGCATTGACCGGCGCGACGATCGTGGGCATCAACCCCACCCGGGACGACGACACCCTGGCCGGGGAGGTCCGGCACACCGACTGCGGGCTGATCATTACCGACACCGCCGGGGCGGCGCGGCTGCGATCCCTCGATCTCGGGGTGGGGCACGATCGGATCTTGGACATCACCTCCGCCCGGTACCGCGAGTTGCTCGCGGATTCAGCTGTCGCGGAGAGCGATACCGCAGGGACGGGGACCGCGGATTCGTTGCTGCTGCTGTTGTTCACCTCCGGCACCACCGGCCGCTCGAAGGCCGTGCGCTGTACCCAGGGCCGTCTGGCGCGTATCGCTTACGCCGCGGCGGCCAAGTTCGGGCACACCCGCCAAGACGTGGACTACTGCTGCATGCCGCTGTTCCACGGAAACGCGCTGATGGCATTGTGGGCGCCCGCGCTCGCCGTCGGCGCGACGGTATGCCTGACGCCGAAATTCTCTGCCTCGCAGTTCGTTTCCGACATCCGGTTCTTCGGCGCGACCTACTTCACCTACGTCGGCAAGGCCATCGCCTACGTCCTGGCCACTCCCGAGAGCCCGGACGATTCCGACAACCGGCTCACCCGCGGATTCGGCACCGAAGCCGCACCCGACGATCGCTCACGATTCCTCGACCGCTTCGGCGCGCCCTTGGCCGAAGGTTACGGCTCGAGCGAGGGCGGAGCGGTCGCCATCGCGGATCCGGCCGCCCCGGCCGCCGCACTCGGTCGCCCCGCGCACGCGGGGGTGGTCATCCTGGATCCGCAGACCCTGCGGGAATGCCCGGTCGCCGAGCTGGACTCGCGCGGGCAGCTGCGCAATGCCGACCTGGCGGTGGGGGAGATCGTCGACAAGACCGGCTCTCCGAATTTCGAGGGCTACTACGCCGATTCCGATTCCGACGCGCAACGCCTGCGCAATGGCTGGTACTGGTCCGGGGATCTGGGCTACCTCGACGACAAGGGCTTCCTGTATTTCGCCGGCCGCCGCGGCGATTGGGTGCGAGTCGACGGCGAGAACACCTCGACGCTCGTCACCGAGCGCGTGCTGCGCCGCTATCCCGGAATTCTGGCCGCGGCCGCGTACGGGGTGCCCGATCCGCGGTCGGGTGATCGGCTCATGGCCGCGGTCGAGGTGGCCGATCCCGCGGAATTGGATCCGCAGGCGCTGGCGGAGTGGCTGAGCGGTCAGCCGGATCTGGGCGGCAAGGGAATTCCGCGACTGCTGCGGATTTCGTCCCGCCTGCCCGCGACCGGGTCCAACAAGATAGTCAAAGGTGTTCTGCAGCAGCAACGCTGGGACACCGACGACCCGGTCCACCAGTGGACCGGCCGCCCGCCCGCTCGGTACGCGCTCATGACCGCCGCCGACAAGCACGCGCTGGCCACCGAATTCGCCACGCACGGCCGCGTGCATCTGCTGGTCCCGGAACAAGGAACCGCTGATGACAAGCGCTGAGGCGCGCCGCGCCCGAGCGTCCTACGGCGCGATCGGCTTGCCCAGGCGCAGCACCTGATCGACGCCGAAGACCCGCGCGGCCATCCGCTCGCCGCGCGGTAGCCGCGCGGCGACCGTTGCCCAGGGGACCAGGCCGAGGTCGGTGATCCGGTAGGTGACGCCCTCGTGCACGACCTCGGCGGTCCCGGCGGCGAGCACGTTCCGGAGCCAGTCGGCCGAGGTGCCGTAGGGCAGCAGGGTGAGGAAATCGGAGCCCGACTCGGCGATGCCGATCGGCGTCGCATAGGCCTTGCCGCTGGACCGGCCGACGTGCCGGATCACCGAGGAGCCGGCGCCGGGCTGTCCGGCGGTCTTCATGTTGTGGCGATTGGTGAAGCGCCGGTTGAAACGGCGCACGGCGGAGAGGCCGGGGCGATATCCGGTGCGCATCGACACAACCAGGAACACGAGCAGGGCCAGCACCAGGCCGACCGGCGTGCCCACGATGGTCACGATCCAAATCCACATGATCAACTTCTCTCTTACGTTGTAAGTCCGCTGCCGTAAGGGAAGCATTACAACGTAAGGCTGTCAAGGGTCGCCGCCTTACTGCGTACGGTAAAGTTGGCCGGCAATGGTTACCGAGCACCGTCCCCGCCTGAGCCGCGAGCAGATCCTGCGCACCGCCGTCGCCCGTGCCGACCGCGACGGGGTCGCGGCGGTCACCATGCGCAGTGTCGCCACCGACCTCGGGGTCGAGGCGATGTCGCTCTACCACCACGTCGCGAACAAGGCCGAACTCCTCGACGGGATGATCGAGGTGGTGCTCGACACCATCAACGCCGAGGTCCAGCCGCTGACCGCCGAATCGCCCGCCGACTGGAAACCGGTGTTGCGCAGCCGCATCCTGCTCGCCCGCCGGGTCCTGCTCCGGCACCCCTGGGCGCCGGCGCTGATCGGCACGCGCTCGCCGATGACCCTGCCCCTGATCACCTACTTCGACGCGGTGATCGGCCTGCTGCGCACCGGCGGTTTCTCCTACGACCTGGCGCACCACGCCATGCACGCGCTCGGCAGCCGGGCCCTCGGCTTCACCCAGGAACTGTTCGAGTCCGCGGGCGGGCCGTCCGACGAGGAGGCCACCGCCATGCTGGCCGCCATGGCCGACCAGTTCCCGAACATCGCCGGGATGATGGCCGACGAACCGGTACACGACGACGCCGATCCGAAACTGGGCTGGTGTGACGACCAGACCGAGTTCGAATTCGGCCTGGACCTGATCCTGGACGGCCTCGAACGGCTGCGCACCCCCGCCTGAGGGGCGGTCCCGGGCATTTGTCCCGAATTTTCGGGACCTTCGGATCGGTGCGGGTTGCCGGGGATTTACCCAAACTGGTCAAGGTGGCGCGGTTCCCCGTGCGATCCGATCGCGCACGCGTCCACCAGGAAGGTGCCACCGAAGCCATGTGCTCCGCACAGCCGGACTCCGAGACCATGCACGCCGCGATCGAGATGGCGCTCCGCGCGCCCTCGGTGCACAACAGCCAGCCCTGGCGCTGGCGGATTGCCGGTCCCACCGTCGAGCTGTACGCCGATCCGGACCGGCACCTGGCCGCCACCGATCCGCAGCAACGCGGACTGGTCCTCAGCTGCGGTGCTGCCCTGCACCACTGCACCGTGGCGATGGCGATGCTCGGCTGGCAGGCCGCGGTCGACTACCTGCCGAAGCCGGACGATCCCGATCATCTGGCCACCGTGCGATTCACGCCGCGAGCGGCGAGCCGGACCGATTTCGAACTCAGCGCGGCGGTGCTGCACCGCCAGTCCGACCGGCGCCGCTACAGCTCGTGGCGGGTGCCCTCGGGCTACATCCGCACGCTTGCCACCCGGGCCTCCGCGCACGGGGCGGTGGTGCGGCACGTGCCCGCGGGACTGCGCCCGCACCTGGCGCGACCGGCCCGCGCAGCCGTGGACCAGCATGCCGCCGACCGTGCCTATCAACGAGAACTGGCCGCCTGGAGCGGGCGGCACGGCACCTCCGACGGCGTGCCCGCGGAAAACAGCCCGCTACCGGACCCCGGCGACGAGATCCCCGTGCGCGGGTTCAGCGAGCCCGCGCTGCCCGACCGGACCAGGCATCCGGACGCCGCCGAATGGCTGGTGATCTGCACCCCCGCCGACGACCGGAAGTCCCGGGTGCGCGCGGGCGAGGCGATCAGCGCGACGCTGCTGACCGCGACCGATCTGGGGTTGTCGAGCTGCCTGCAAACCGAACCGCTCGGCCTGCCCGAGCTGCGCGACGATATCCGCACCCACGTGCTCTACGACTGCGCCTATCCGCAGGCCATGATGCGCGTCGGCTGGGTCCCGACCTGCGCGGCGCCGCTACCGCAGACGCCGCGCCGGCCGTTGGCCGAGGTGCTCGATCAGTAGGCGGCTTCGCTGTCCGGGTTGTCGGAGAGGCCGAGTTTGGTGGCCAGCACCGCGGCCTCGGTGCGGCCGCCCACCTCCAGTTTCGACAACAGCTGGGAGACGTAGTTCTTGACGGTCTTCTCCGACAAGAACATTCGGCGCGCGATCTGGCGGTTGGTCAGGCCCTCGCCGAGCATGCCGAGTACGGTGCGTTCGCGATCGGTCAGTGTCGCCAGCGGTCCCTGCGCGGTCGCGGCCTGGGTGCGCAGCTTGGTCATCAGGGCGGCGACGGCGCGCTCGTCCAGCAGCGAGCGGCCCGCGCCCACCGCCCGGATCGCGTCCACCAGTTCGCCGGAGCGGATGTCCTTGACCAGATAACCGCTCGCGCCCGCGAGGACCGCGCCGATCATGGTGTGTTCGTCGAAGTAGGCGGTCAGCATCACGCAGTGCAGGCCCGGGGTCTTGGCGAGCAGTTCGCTGCACAGCTCGACGCCGCTGCCGTCGGGAAGGTGGATATCGAGCACGGCGACGTCCGGGCGCAGCGCCGGGACCCGCAGCCGGGCCTCCGCGCAGGTGCCCGCCTCGCCGATCACCCGCAGGTCGGCCGCGCCGGCGAGGAGATCGCGGAGGCCGAGCCGCACGATCTCGTGGTCGTCGACCAGGAAAACCGTCGCCACCGCAGCACCACCTCCTCCACCTCTGCGGAAGCACGGGCTTCCCTCTACCAAGTATCACCGGCGGGCACGCTGAAACGAAGCCACGCTCCATGCTGGAGGTTAGCCCTTCGAGGCTATGAAGGATCGGACCGCCCATCTCGGGCGCGGTGCGCGGGGAGTATCAAGAATTCAGCATTCGCGGTCTCATTGCTACGAAATTGCTATCCGGACAGTTTCCACACGCGCACGGCGAGGTGAACGTCCAGGCGGCGCGGGCCGTCCAGCCAATCCGGGCCGAGCAGCGCGCCGATCCGGGACAGCCGCTGCCGCACGGTGTTGCGGTGGATGAACAACTCCTCGGCCGTGCGGGCGATGTTGGCACCGAATTCCAGGTGTGCCCAGGCGGTTTCGGTGAGGGTGGTGTGGTGCCGCGCGTCGTAGTCCAGCAGCGGCTGGATTTCGGTGAGCGGGCCGAACGCCGGGTCGAGGGTGTGCGCGGCGTCGAGGAGCAGGCCGACCGCGCCGAGGCGGGCGCCGTCGAGCAGCGCGCCGGTGCGGCCGAGCATCTGCAGCGTGGACAGAGCGCGGCGCGCTTGCCGGTAGGAGGTGGTCAGCTGGTCGAATCCGGTTGCGGGGCCGGAGAATCCGATTGTCGCCGTGCCGTCGAGCGCGGTGTGCACGCGCTGGGCCACCGCGCCGTCGTCGGCGGCCACCACGCAGAAGTCACCGTCATAGCGGGCGATCAGCGCGCGCGGCGTCGCTACGGCCGACCGCAGTCGACTCTCCATGCGCCGGTCGTCCGCGCCGGGCGCGGCGAGGACGACGACGGTCAGGGCATCGCTCGGCCGCAGCCCGAATCTACTGGCGCGCTGCCGTTTCCGATCCGCCGGTACGTCGCGCCCGGACAGGAGATCGTCGAGCAGCTCGATCTGGAGCTGCTGGGTCGCGTCGTGCGCGGCCCGGTCGAACAGGCGCAGGATGGTGAGGAAGATGGACAGCCGCTCCAGGAGTCCTGCGGGCAGGTCGGGTAAGCGGTCCGCCAGCACGAGGGTGGCCAGGTGGTCGCTCGCGGTGCGGGCCGGGATCAGTGTGAATGTCGCACCCGCGGTGCGGAATTCGCGAGGTTCCCCCGTCTCTGCCGCCGCGCGGAGGGGTTGCGCGAGCGGGCCGGCCGCGAGCTCGGCGATGCGAGCGGACCACTGGTCGCCGGGACCGGTCGCGAGCACCCCGTCGGCGGCGTCGAGCACGGCGACCCGCGACGCCGCGATCCGCTGCGCCAGATCGGCGAACCCCGCGTAACCGCCGCCACCGATCACCGTCTCGATCAGCCGCCGGTCCAGCGCCATCAGGCTCTGCAACTCCGACATCTCGTGCTGCTGGGAGACCTGCTCGCGGCCGAGCCGTTCCAGGGCGCCGCGGATCGAGGAGAACCGCTCGGCGTTGTCCAGCGCGACCGCGGCGTGCTTGCCGATGGTGTCGATCAGATCGACGGTCGCGTCCGGGTACGCGCGTCGCGCGCGATCCGCGATGAGCAGCGCGCCGATCGCCTTGCCGTGCAGGTACATCGGGACGCCGAGGATGGACCGGACGCCCTCGGCCCGCACGATCGCGTCCACCTCGGGCAGATGGGTGATCTCGGGATCGCCGAGGTAGTCGGCGCTCTGATACGAGGTGACCCCGGCGGCCGCGCGCCCGACGATGCCGGTGCCGATCGGCATGCGCAGCAGCCGGTAGGCCTCGGTCCGCACGCCGTCGGACTTGCGGATGTAGGTCTCGTTGCTGGCGTGGTCGTTGAGGCTGAGGTAGGCCATATCGCTGCCGGACAGGGTGCGGGTGCGGCCCACGATGGCCTGGAGCACGGCCTCCACATCGCGGATGCCGGTGAGGTCGGTGGCGGTGTCGTGCAGTGCGCGCAGCACCTCCTCGCGGCGGTCGCGTTCGGCCGCCCGCACGCCCAGCTCGCGGGCGGCGACCGCGGCCGCTTCGGTCAGCTCGCCCCGGGCCAGCGCCGCCGCGACGCGGTCGTCCAATTCGCGCTGGGGGATACCGGTGTGGAGGCCTTCCAGAATTCCAGAGACCGAGGAATCCATAGTCCCATCCTCGTGTGCGGAATGAACTGTCCGACGACATTTCTGTATGCAATATAGCTATATACCGGAAGCTCGGCCGCTTCTAACGTCTGGTGCATGCAGATAACCGGAGCCGTTCTGGAAGAGATCGGCCGCGGGCGGCCGTTCGCGCACTCCAAGCCCCTCAGCGTCGCCCAGCTCGAGCTGGGGGAGCCCGGCCCGAGCGAACTGCTCGTCCGGATCGAGGCGGCCGGGGTCTGCCATTCCGACCTCAGCGTGGTCGACGGCAATCGGGTCCGCCCGCTGCCCATGCTGCTGGGCCACGAGGCGGCCGGGCTGGTGGTCCGCGCCGGGTCCGCGGTCTCGGATCTCGCGGTCGGGCAGCGCGTGGTCATGTCGTTCCTGCCGCGCTGTGAGCAGTGCCCGGCCTGCGCCGAGGGCGGGCGGCTGCCGTGCCCGGCGGGCAGCCGGACCAACAACGCGGGGGAGTTACTGCACCATCCGGGGCGGCTGTCGCGCGACGGAGTGCGCGTCAACCATCATCTCGGTGTCTCCGGCTTCGCCACGCACGCCGTGGTCGACCGCGCCTCGGTGGTGCCGGTCGACGCCGATGTCCCCGCGGAGGTCGCGGCCCTGTTCGGCTGTGCCGTGCTGACCGGCGGCGGCGCGGTGCTCAACGTCGCGCGCCCGGGCCCGGACGACGAGGTCATGGTCGTCGGCCTGGGCGGGGTGGGGATGGCGGCGGTGCTGGTCGCCAAGGCGCTCGGCGTGCGCCGGGTCGTCGCGGTCGACACGCTGCGGGCGAAGGGCGAGCAGGCGCTCGCGCTGGGTGCGGATGCGGCCTACACGCCGGAGGAACTGGTGGACAAGGGGATTCGCGCCCGTTATGTCATCGAATGTGCCGGTCATCCACGGGCCTTCGAGACCGCGTACGCCGCGACCGCGGTCGGCGGCAGCACCGTCACGGTGGGGCTGCCCGGCCCGGACGCCCTGGCATCCATCTCGCCGTTGACCCTGACCGCCGAGGCGCGGACGGTCGTCGGCAGCTATCTCGGATCGGCGCTGCCCGCCCGCGACATTCCACGCTATGTGCGGATGTGGCGCGACGGCGTGCTGCCCGTCGAGCGCCTGATCTCGGACCGGATCGACCTGTCGCGGATCAACGAGGCGATGGACCGGCTGGCCGACGGGCAGGCGATCCGCCAGATCATCACCTTCGACGAGCCGACCCGATGACGGGCCACTACATCGACGGCGCCTGGACCGGTGACGCGCCGACGCTGGCCGTGGAGAACCCGGCCACCGGCGCGATCATCGCGCGGGTCGCCGACGCCGACGCCGCGGTGGGGCAGCGCGCGCTGGCGGCCGCGGTGGCGGCACAGGACAGCTGGG
This sequence comes from Nocardia sp. NPDC050712, assembly GCF_040654295.1. Lineage (NCBI taxonomy): Bacteria > Bacillati > Actinomycetota > Actinomycetes > Mycobacteriales > Nocardiaceae > Nocardia > Nocardia sp. NPDC050712. Next base: position 589,174 of record NZ_JBFAHT010000004.1, on the reverse strand, counting down.
CCCGTACCAGCCCGCGCTCGCGCGCCGATCTGCTGATGCGCGTCTTCGACCTGCTGCACGAGCGCACCGAGCAGTTCGCCGCGCTGATCACCGCGGAGATGGGCAAGCCGCTGGCCGAGGCCCGCGGCGAGGTGGCCTACGGCGCCGAGTTCTTCCGCTGGTTCGCCGAGGAAGGTGTGCGCGCGGACGGCGGCTACCGGCTCGCGCCCTCGGGCGCGCGGCGCATCGTCACCATGAAGCAGCCGGTCGGACCGGTGCTGGCCATCACGCCGTGGAACTTCCCGTTGGCGATGGGCGCCCGCAAGATCGCCCCGGCGCTGGCCGCGGGGTGCACCCTGGTGCTCAAACCCGCGCCGCAGACGCCGCTGACCAGCCTCGCCCTGATGGAACTGCTACACGAGGCGGGTTTCCCGCCTGGCGTGGTCAACTGCGTGACCACCTCCGACGCCGCGGCCGTGTGCGCGCCGCTGATCGCCGACCCCGGACTGCGCAAGCTGACCTTCACCGGTTCGACGGCGGTCGGCCGGGCGCTGCTGGCGCAGGCCGCCCCGCGCGTGCTGCGCACCTCGATGGAACTGGGCGGCAACGCGCCCTTCGTCGTTCTGGCCAGTGCCGATCTTGACAAGGCCGTGGCCGGCGCCGTCGAGGCGAAAATGCGCAACTCCGGCGAAGCCTGCACCTCCGCCAACCGGTTCCTGGTGCACGAGACGCTGGCCGCGGAGTTCGCGGACCGGCTGAGCGCCGAGCTGTCGGCCCTGCGGGTCGGCGACGGCAGCGCACCCGGCACCCAGGTCGGACCGCTCATCGACGCGGCGGCGGTGGCCGCGGTCGAGCGTCTGGTCGACGAGGCCGTGCGCGGCGGCGCCCGCGTACGCACCGGCGGGCACCGCCGACCCGGACCGGGCCACTTCTTCGAACCGACCGTGCTGACCGAGGTACCCGCCGACGCCCGCATCCTGCGCACGGAGATCTTCGGGCCCGTCGCGCCCATCCGGACCTTCGCCGACACCGCCGAGGCGCTGGCGGCGGCGAACGCCACCAGCGCCGGATTGATCGGCTACGTCTTCGGCGAGAAGCTGAGCGAGACACTGACATTCGCCGAGGCCCTGCAGACCGGCATGGTCGGGGTGAACGCGGGCGTCGTCTCCGATCCCGCCGCGCCCTTCGGCGGCGTCAAGGAGTCCGGGCTCGGCCGTGAGGGCGGCCGGGCAGGTCTCGAGGAATACCTCGAGACCAAATACCTCGGTCTCGCCCTCTGACCCGGCTCAGTCGAAGGTGCTGTCGAGCCACTCGACGGTCTGCATGCCGAACAGATCGGTGCCCCAGCCGTACAGATCGGTGAGCATCTTGACCAGCCCGCAGTCCGTCGGCTGGTAGGTGACGTCCGTGCCCCGGGATCGGTAGTTCTCGGCCAGATCACTGGCGTCCTTGGCCGGCACCAGCGACATGAACGAATCGTCCTTGGCGCACGAGGCGATCAGCACCTTGGAGGTGGGCGCACCCCCGACACCGAGCCGGTTGTCGTCGAAGACGTGCTGGAAAGCGGGCTCGTCGGCGGGGCTGATCCCGGAGGTGAAATAAGCGCGCAGCGGCAGGAACGGCAGCGCGAAATAGGCGTCCTGGCACTGTGACCGGAAGACGTCGGCCACGGCGCGCCCGGCCGGATTCAGCCGCGAGTCCAGCGCCATCTCCGGGTACCACGGCTCGAGTCCGAGCAGGGTCGCGAAGCCGAAACCGGAGCCGAGGCCGCCGTCGGCGACCCGCAGGAAGTTGCGCTGGTCGACGACCATCCCCTCCAGCACGGTCGATTTCACGTCCAGCTCCGGGGCGTACTCCGGCTGCAACTCGGCCGAGAACGCCGCGCCGACACCGCCGCCCGCGATCCCGAACAACGCCACCTGCGCATGCGGATCCAGGCCGGCGTCGGTGTGGTGCAACGCCGCACGCGCGCCGTCGAGCTGGGCATGCGCGGCGAACTTGCCCGCGAACACCCCGTGCGGCCGCCGGTCGGCGTCGTTGCCGACATCGGAGATCATCACCGCGTGCCCCTTGCCGAACATCAGCGCGAGCGGCCCCAGCGCGGACCAGGACGCGCCGTCGAGCGGATCGCCGCCGGTCCACTGGGTGCTCGGATGACAGCCCCAGCCGACGCTGTCGTTGGCCGCCTGATACGAGATCAGGTGTTTGGCGCTGTGCGGCTTGTCATCCCGCGGGATCATCAGGATGCCGGTGCTGACGGCGGGGGTGACGCCGTCGACGCCGGTGGTGACGTACATCAGTTTGTAGGCGTCGAGGTCGGCAGGCTTCAGTCCGGTGAACATCACATCCACCTTCTTGGCCTTGATCACCGTTCCCGGTTTCTCGGAGCCGGTCAGCGGCGGCTCCTGATAGAACGGGTCGTTGACGAGCAGCGCCTGGAAGATCTCCTCGGGCGAGCCCGGCGTCGCGCCTTGCAGCGCCCCGATCACATAGCCGTTGAACACTTCGCCCAGACCGGGCGTGCGCGGCGGAACCGGGTCGGCCGCCGCGGTTCCGGTGGCCAGGGTCAGCAGGGCCGCGGCCGCGGCGAGAGTCCAGCGCCGCATCTCAGCGCACCGCCATCGTGGCGTCGACCGGGGTCACGGTGATCTGCCGGATCGCCGAATCCAGCAGCTGCGGGATATTCAGGAAGGGCCGGTGCGACTCCAGCTGAATCTCGTAGGGTGTACGCAGCGCGGCTTCGAGTGCGGGCCAGTCGTTCTGGACCTGGTCCCGGTACTTCGGCAGCAGCTGGGTGGTGATGTAGTCCCAGCGGGCGTCCAGCACCGACCAGTTCCAGTCCGGCAGCGGCAGGGTCAGCAGCGCGGGCCGGCCGTCGGCCATGGTGAACGGCACCCGCACGGGATGGAATTCGCGTGGCGGCACCACACCGGCCACCGAGGGCGACCCGGCCGCGCCGCTGGCGTAGGTGATCGCCTCGCCGACACTGCCCTTGTAGGCGCGCGTCTCGTCCCACTGCCTGGAGATCACGTGGTCTTGCTCGCGGCGCAGCAACGCGGCGTTGCCCGCGGCGATCCGGACGTCCTCGCCCGAGGCGACATCGCGCCAGGCATTCATGATGTCGTCGCCGAACAGGCCCGCGGCGCGGAATTCGGCGAGCGCGGGCAGGCCCTCGGTGACGTACGCGTCGTGCATGGGCATCAGATCCGAGAAGATGTTCTTCTGCATCACCAGGATCATCCCGATGATGTAGTGCAGATCCTCCGGCGTGATCGCGCTGCCCGCCTCGGCCAGCGCCCGCAGTCCGCTGGGCAGTAGATCGACGGCCTGCGGACCCGCGGTCTGCGTCACCGCGCCGATCACGGCACGCGCGGACTCGGCGATCCCGGGCACGCCGTACAGGGTGCTCATCAGCTCGAAATCGAGCAGCCCGCCGCCGAAGTCGGCCCCGACCTGCCCACCCATCCCCGCCCACTGCAACTCGCGATGCGCCAGCTGCAGATCCTCGTAGTAGCGATAGGACTTGATCAGGTTGTCGCGGTTGGCCTGAACACCCACGCGCGGATCCCAGGACCGCAGGTCGATGCCGGCCTTGTTCGTCACGTCGACCAGCCAATACTGGTAGAGCAGCGCCGCATACCGCGTCGGCGCCACCCGCTGCGCCCGCGCGCGATCGAGCAGGTCGCGCAATTCCGCGACGTCGTAGGGCAGTTCGGGATGGACCCCACCGGGACTGCTCGCCGCGTCCCGATTCACCAGCGGCAGATCCAGATACTGGTCCAGCGGCTCCGCCGCCCCCGCCGGGGCGAACGCGGTGAGCCCTAGTCCGACCGCGGCCGCCAGCGCCACCGTCATCGTGCGTCGCGAAACACTGATAGGCATCAGGTGTTCATCCGTCCTCTCTAGAAGTTCGAATCGAACATTCACCGAGGCCGAAGGAGGTATCCGTCTGATAGCTACCACATCGAGCAGAAGCGGGCCGCCCGCTCGACCTCGATAGATCAGCAGGGTGCAAGCGCGGAAACACACAGATCATAGGGACGGACAACCCGGGAATCCCCGACGAACCGCGCACGAGATACTTCGAACTCAAAGTTGCCTGATAATTGCTACTGCTCGGCCGCGCGAGATGTGGCGGTAGCGGGCGCTTTTCGGGGGAGAAGGCCGCCGTCCAGGCCTGTTTGAGCGACGAGTGTGGCGGGTACCGAAGTACCTGCGGTAGAACCGCAGGTACATCCGGTGAAGCGCCCCCGGCAGGAATCGAACCTGCGACCTAGGGATTAGAAGGCCCTTGCTCTATCCAACTGAGCTACGGAGGCAGTGCGTCCACCATGGCCGACAACGGCCTTGCTGTCCAGCAGCACGGTAAGTATAGCGACCGTCCAGATCGGTACTTCTTAGCGACGGAAACAGTTCTTACCGTGTCGGCCGGTGCCGGTCCAGGAACAGGTTATCGGCCCAAACCCGGCCGGGCTACGTATTAAGCATCCAACTACGCTCAGTCGTATGTCGTCACCGCTGGACCCGCACACCGAAGCAGAGGGATCGGACTCCGCCGGGACAGGTTCATCGGGAACGTTCGCCGTGGTCACCGCCCTGTCGATCGCCGTCGCCGCCGTGGTCGCGGCGCTGGTCGTGGGCCTGTCGGCGGCGCAGGCGCTGAGCCTGCTCGGTATTCCGGACCCGGGTGCGCTGACGACCTACGGCCTGCCCGCGATCCGGGCGCTGGCCGACCTGCTCGCCGCGCTGACCGTGGGTTCGCTGCTGTTCGCGGCCTTCCTGACGCCGCCGCAGGCCAACGGCCTGCTCGATGTCGGCGGCTATCGCGCGCTGCGCCGCGCCTCGAATTTCGCCCTGCTGTGGGCGTGTTGCGCCGCGCTGCTGGTTCCGCTGACGGTGTCGGACACGACGGGCCAGCCGGTCGGGCAGGTCTGGCGGCCCGAGGAACTGTGGCGCGCGATCGGGCTGGTCGACCTGGCCCAGGCCTGGCGCACCACGGTGATCCTCGCGCTGATCGTCGCGGTCGGCTGCCGTGTGGCGCTGCGCTGGGGCTGGGCGCCGGTGCTGTTCGGCGCCGCGATCGTGACCATGATGCCGCTGGCCCTGACCGGGCACTCGTCCTCCGGCGGCGCGCACGACGTGGCGACCAACAGCCTCATCCTGCACCTGATCTCGTGCGCGGTGTGGGTCGGCGGATTGTTCGCGGTGCTCGCCTACGCGCTGCGCGGCGGCACCCACACGGCGCTGGCCGCCCGGCGGTTCTCGCTGGTCGCGACGGTCGCTTTCGCCGTCATCGCGGTCAGCGGCGTGATCAACTCGGTGGTCCGGGTGTCCTGGGCGGATCTGTTCGGCACCACCTACGGGCAGTTGATCGTGGCGAAGGCGGTCGCGCTGAGCGTGCTCGGCGGCGTCGGCTACCTGCAACGGCGCGCGGCCCTGCCCGCCCTGGCCGCCGATCCGAGCGACCGCGCCGCGCTGATCCGCTTCGGCGGCGTGGAAGCGTTGATCTTCGCCGCCACCATCGGCCTCGCGGTCGGGCTCGGCCGGACCCCGCCGCCCCCGCTGACCACGGTCCCGACGCCGGCGGAGGTGGAAATCGGCTACAACCTGGCCGGGCCGCCGACGGCCGGCCGGCTGCTGTTCGACTGGCGCTTCGACCTGATCTTCGGCACGCTGGCCATCGTGGCGGCGGTGTTGTATCTGATGGGGGTGCGCCGCCTGCGCTCGCGCGGGGATGCCTGGCCTGTCGGGCGCACCCTGGCCTGGCTGTCCGGCTGCGCGGTGCTGCTGATCGCGACGTCCTCGGGCGTCGGCCGCTACGCGCCCGCGATGTTCAGCGTGCACATGGTCCAGCACATGGCGTTGTCCATGCTGGCCCCTATTCTCTTCGCGCTCGGCGGCGCGGTCACCCTCGCGCTGCGCACCCTGCCCGCGGCCGGGAAGACCGGCGCGCCGGGCCCGCGCGAGTGGATCCTGGCGGCGGTGCACAATCCGGTCTCACGCTTCCTGACCCACCCGATCGTGGCGTCGGTCATCTTCGTCGGCGGCTTCTACGCGCTGTACCTGGGCGGCATCTACGACTCGGTGCTCGACTCGCACGCCGCGCACCTGATGATGAACATTCACTTCCTGCTCAGCGGCTATCTCTTCTACTGGGTGGTGATCGGCATCGATCCCAAACCGCGCCGGGTCGAGCCGCTGACCAAGCTGGGCATGGTGTTCGGCTCGCTGCCGTTCCACGCCTTCTTCGGTGTCGCGCTGATGAGCATGACCACGGTGATGGGCGGCTGGTTCTTCCGCAGCCTGGCCCTCGGCTGGGACGTCGACCTGCTCGACGACCAGCGCACCGGCGGCAGCGTGGCCTGGGCCAGCGGCGAGATACCGCTGGTCGTGGTGATGCTGGCGCTGCTGATCCAGTGGTCGCGCAGCGACGAGCGCCTGGCCAAGCGCACCGACCGGGCCGCGGACCGGGACCACGACGCCGATCTCGCCGCGCACAACGCGATGTACGCCCAGCTGTCCAGACGCGACCGCGGGACGCGCGAGTGAGTGGGCGCGGGTGACAGATCGGGGGCTGTTCGAGGAGTGTGTGGGGGAGCGGGAGATCGAGGGGCGGGTGTATCGCTCCGACGTGCGCGCCGCACGCAAACGGCTGGCCGGGCGGGTGCGCAAGACGCCGGTGTTCCACACCTCCGTGCTGGGGCCGAACGGCCCGGTGCCGGTCACGCTGAAACTCGAATACCTCCAGCACGGCGGCACGTTCAAGGTGCGCGGCAGCTTGAACGCGCTGCTGGAGTCGGGGCACTCGGCCGATCAGGTGGTGATCGCCTCGGGCGGCAACGCGGGGATCGCGGCCGCGCTGGCCGCGGCCCAGCTCGGCAAGCGCTGCACGGTGGTGGTGCCGGAGTCGGCGCCGCACACCAAGGTCGCCGCGATGTGGTCCTACGGCGCGGAAGTGCTCTGGCACGGCACGACCTACGTCGAGGCGCGCCGGTATGCCCAGGAACTGGCCGTGGAACGCGGGGCCTTGCAGTTACACGCCTACGACATGCCGGCGGTGGTCGCCGGGGCCGGGGTGATCGGGCTGGAATTGGCCGAGCAGGTGCGCGGGCGGCCGCCGGTGCTGGCCGGGGTCGGCGGCGGCAGCCTGATCGCGGGCGTCGCGGCGGCGCTCGGGCGGCGGCAACCGGTGATCGGCATCGAACCCGAGGGCGTGCCCGCGCTGCACGCGGCGCTGGCCGCGCACCGGCCGGTGCAGGTGCGCGCGGCCGGGCGCGGGGCGGAAGTGCTGGGGGCCACCACGATCGGGGGGCTCGCGCTCGACGTGGCCGCCCGCTACGGGGTGCGCTCGCTGCTGGTCACCGACGACGCCATCGTCACCGCCCGCGACTATCTGTGGCGCGAGTTCCGCATCGTCGTCGAGTTCTCGGGCGCGACCGCGTTCGCCGCGATCCAGAGCGGTGCGTACGTGCCCGCTCGGGGCGAGCGGCCGGTGGTGGTGCTCTGCGGCGCGAACACCGATCTCGACATCGGCTCGGCATCGTAGTCCTGTCCTTCCCCCGGGTTACCGGCTGCGCGACCTGAAAGCCCTGGTCACGTCGTGTGAAGAGGGAGATGTCCACAGTCGGAAAAGCTGTCCCCAAATTCGATATCGGCGGTCCGTTCCGAGCCCGCGGCGCGCACGCTGGAGGAGCCCTCGCAAGGGGGAGCGAGCACCCGGAGCGCCTGCCCGGGGCCGGAATCCGAAGGGGCGTGAGCATGTTCGAGACCACGGGCACCGTCATCGGCAATGTCGTCACCACTCCCGTGCGGCGCGAGCTGCCCACCGGGGAATCGGTGCTGACCTTCCGGCTCGGCAGCACCTCACGCCGCCGCGACGCCGCGGGCGAGTGGGTGGACAGCGGCACCCTGTTCATCACCGTCACCTGCTGGCGCCGGCTCGCGGTCGGCGTCGACGCCTCGCTGCGCCGCGGTGATCCGGTGATCGCGCACGGGCAGTGGCGTACCGTCGAATACCGGGCCAAGGACGGCACCGACCGGCGCGAGCTGGAACTGCGGGCCTACGCCGTCGGCCCGGATCTGTCGCGCTGCACCACCGCGGTCACCCGCAACTCCGAGCACGGGTCCGGCTCCGGCCCCGTGAGCCTGATACGGAATACTTGCACCGGATCGAGCGCTGAAGAACGCGCACGTGTCAGCGAAGACCAGGGGGACGCGCGGGCCGTGCAGAGCGCCTCCTCCGACCGCGCCGAAACACAGCCGGTCGACGCCTGATCCGTACCCCTCGGCTTCGCTCCACCGACCCCTAGACCGATAGGCTTTCGTATATGGCTGAGTACATCTACACGATGAAGAAAGTTCGTAAGGCGCACGGCGACAAAGTTGTGCTCGACGATGTCTTTTTGAACTTCCTTCCCGGCGCCAAGATCGGCGTCGTCGGCCCGAACGGCGCCGGTAAGTCCAGCGTGCTCAAGATCATGGCCGGAGTGGACCAGCCGAACAACGGCGAAGCCTTCCTCGCGCCGGGTGCCAGCGTCGGCATCCTGATGCAGGAACCGCATCTGAACGAAGAGAAGACCGTTCGCGGCAACGTCGAAGAGGGCCTCGGCGAGGTCAAGGTGAAGCTGGATCGCTTCAACGAGATCGCCGAGCTGATGGCCACCGACTACTCCGACGAGCTCATGGAGGAGATGGGCAAGCTCCAGGAGTTCCTGGATCATGCCGACGCCTGGGATGTCGACTCCCAGCTCGAGCAGGCCATGGACGCGCTGCGCTGCCCGCCGCCGGACGAGCCGGTCACCAACCTCTCCGGTGGTGAGCGCCGCCGCGTCGCGCTGTGCAAGCTGCTGCTGAGCAAGCCCGACCTGCTGCTGCTCGACGAGCCGACCAACCACCTCGACGCCGAGAGCGTGCTCTGGCTCGAACAGCACCTGGCCGCCTACCCGGGCGCCGTGCTGGCCGTCACGCACGACCGGTACTTCCTCGACAACGTCGCGGAATGGATCCTCGAGCTGGATCGCGGCCGCGCCTACCCGTACGAGGGCAACTACTCCACCTACCTGGAGAAGAAGGCCCAGCGTCTGGAGGTGCAGGGCAAGAAGGACCAGAAGCTGCAGAAGCGCCTCAAGGACGAACTCGCCTGGGTCCGCTCCGGCGCCAAGGCACGGCAGGCCAAGAACAAGGCGCGCCTGGGCCGCTACGAGGAGATGGCGGCCGAGGCCGACAAGCACAGGAAGTTGGATTTCGAGGAGATCCAGATTCCGGCCGGCCCGCGCCTGGGCAGCATCGTGGTCGAGGTGAAGAACCTGGACAAGGGCTTCGGCGACCGCCAGCTCATCAAGGATCTGTCGTTCACCCTGCCGCGCAACGGCATCGTCGGCGTCATCGGCCCGAACGGTGTCGGTAAGACGACGCTGTTCAAGACCATCGTCGGCCTCGAGGCCCCGGACAGCGGCGAGGTCAAGGTCGGCGAGACGGTCAAGCTGAGCTACGTCGACCAGAACCGCGCAGGCATCGACCCGAAGAAGAACGTCTGGCAGGTCGTCTCCGAGGGGCTGGACTTCATCGAGGTCGGCAACCAGGAAATGCCCTCGCGCGCCTACGTCAGCGCGTTCGGCTTCAAGGGCGCCGATCAGCAGAAGCCGGCGGGTGTGCTCTCCGGTGGTGAGCGCAACCGGTTGAACCTGGCGCTCACCCTCAAGCAGGGCGGCAACCTGATCCTGCTCGACGAGCCGACCAACGACCTGGACGTGGAAACCCTGGGTTCGCTGGAGAACGCGCTCGAGCAGTTCCCGGGCTGCGCCGTGGTCATCTCGCACGACCGGTGGTTCCTGGACCGCACCTGCACCCACATCCTGGCGTGGGAGGGCGACTCCGATAACGACGCCAAGTGGTTCTGGTTCGAGGGCAACTTCGAGGCGTACGAGGCCAACAAGATCGAGCGTCTGGGCCTGGAAGCGGCCCGCCCGCACCGGGTTACGCACCGCAGGCTGACCCGCGACTGATCTCGGGCCGACCTACTTCCCGACCGGACGGCGGGGCGAGCGCACCCGCGCTTCGCCCCGCCGTCCGGCGTTGGCGCGCCCGAACATGCTGTCGAGCGCGCGATTTCCGCCGAAGGTGTCACAAAAGCGCCATCTCGCCGAAGGACCTGCGAGGGCAACCCGCCCGAAGCCGGGTCGGCCGAAGGAAATTTGGTCGTCCGACGCGCCGCCGGAACACTCGCTAGTGTGGGGTCCGTGCATGCGCAGGCGCAGTCCAAGCAATGGTTCGTACTCACTGCGTTCGCATCTACATGAGGGTGTCGGTCCGATCGGTGCTGTGCCAGCGTTTCGACAACGGCAATTAGGCGGCTACCACTACGGCAGTGGTGAACACCCTGTGTTTGGAAGGGATTTCACCCCCGCGCGTCTATCGCACAGCTACTCTCGGACCGGCGTCACTTTGTTGCGGAACCGAATCCGAGGAGTTGGCGAAAAATTATGACGGTCTCGTCCGAATTGTCCAATGGCGGGCGGCATCTGGAGCGGTCGGACTCCGCGGCGTGGTCCGCGAGTTTGCCCGAGCAACTCCGGGACGCGCTCGGGACACTCGAGGAGGCGTACTTCCGCCACGTCGACGCGGGCGATGTGGACTGTGCGGTCACCGGAATCACGCAAATCTTCCGACGGCACCTGGAATTGGCGATGGTTCGCCCCAGGGGCCGGGCGCTGGTCCGGGTGTATCACCCGGACGACTCGTCCGGCCTGGGCGCCGCCGTGCAATTGGTGACCGATGACATGGCCCTGCTGGTGGAGTCGATCACCTCGTCGCTGAGCCGGATGGGCGTCAGCGTCAGCGAGGTCATCCACCCCATCTTCGAGGTCGAGCGCGACGACACCGGCCGGCTGACCAAGGCCGTGCCGCACGAGGTCGACCGCAATGGCGGAGTACTGCGCGAATCCTGGATGCACCTGCAATTACACCCGTCCACCAGTCGTGAACTGCTGGAACGGATCGAACAGTCGATGCCCGACGTGGTGGCCGACGTGCGCCAGGTCATCGGCGACACCGACGCCATTCAGGCGGTGCAGAGCAAGCTCGCCGACGATCTGGAGCTGGCCGCCAAGGCCGGCGACGCCCCGTTCCCGGCGGCCGACCTGATCGATACCGCGAACCTGCTGCGCTGGCTGGCCAGCGGCAACTTCACCGTGCTCGGTTTCGCCCAGTATCGCCTCGATACCGGCGCCGACGGCCCGACCACCTCGAACCCGATGCCGGGCACCTGCCTGGGCGTGCTGCGCCCCGATGTCGGCACCGACTTCCGGGTGCCGATCAACGGCGGCGGCCGCCCGCTGCTCATGCTGACCCAGGGGCTGGTCCCGGCCACCGTGCACCGCTCGGTCTACCCGTACTTCGTCGGCGTCGCCGATTGGGACGAGCAGGGCAACATCGTCGGTGAGCATCTGTTCATCGGCGTCTTCACCGTCACCGCCGTGCACGAGAACGTGCTCGACATCCCGGTGATCGAGCGCCGGGTCCGCGCGGTGATCGAGGACAGCGGCTTCGACCTGGATTCGTTCTCCGGGCAGGTGATGCTGGAGGTCATCCAGTCGTTCCCGCGCACCGAGTTGTTCTCCTCCGATATCGCGACCATGCGCAAGACCGCGGTCGCGGTGCTGAACGTGAGCCTGCGCCGGCAGGTGCGGCTGTTCATGCGCGAGGACACCTACGGCCGCTTCGTGGCCTGCCTGGTCTATCTGCCGCGCGATCGCTACACCACCCGGGTCCGGCTGGAGATGCAGGAGATCCTGGTCCGCGAACTCGGCGGCGTCTCCATCGACTACTCGGCGCGGGTCAGCGAAAGCGAGCTCGCCAGCGTCTATTTCACAGTCCAGATGCCCGATACCGAGTCCGGCAAGCCCCGGGCGGCGCGGACGCTGGCCGACACCTCCGAGACCAACCGGCTGCGCATCCAGCGTCTGCTCTCCGACGCCAGCCACACCTGGGACGACTACCTCAACGACGAGGTCAGCACCTCCACGGTGCTGGATCCCGGTGTGGTGCAGCGCTATGCGAGCGCGTTCCCCGAGGGCTACAAGCAGGATTTCGGCCCGCGGCACGCGCTCGGCGACATCCACCGGCTGGAGCGGCTGTCCGAGGGGCAGATCGATCAGCACCTGTATCGCAAGCAGGGTTCGGATCCGGGCTCGTGGCGCTTCGGCCTCTACATCGGCGGCAGCGGCGTCTCACTGAGCCAGGTGCTGCCGGTGCTGCAGAGCCTCGGCGTCGAGGTGGTCGACGAGCGTCCGTACCAGATTCTGCTGGACCGGCCGGGCGGCCGGAATGTCGAACGCTGGATCTACGATTTCGGCCTGCTCGCCCGGCCGGAGTTGCTGCGCAGTTCCCTCGATCGCGACCTGGACGCCGAACTGCTCGAGGCCTCGGCCCGCGCGGACGCGCTGGAAGCCGAGGTGCGCGGGCTGGGTGACCGGTTCACCGACGCCTTCGAGGCGGTCTGGTACGGCCGCGCCGAGGCCGACGGCCTGAACGAGTTGGTGCTGCGGGCCCGGCTGCCCTGGCGCGCGGTCTCGATCCTGCGCACCTACGCGAAGTACCTGCAGCAGGCCGGTTTCCCGTACAGCCAGGCCAATATCTCCCGGGTCCTGCTCACCTACCCGGATGTGGCGCGGCTGTTCGTCGACCTGTTCGCGGCCCGCTTCGATCCCGACACCGTCGACGAGGGCGACGCCGCGCAGCTGGAAGCCCACCTGCGCGGCCGCATCGACGACGTGGTCAGCCTCGACGCCGACCGCATCCTGCGCGCCATCCTGGGCTTGATCCGGGCCACCCTGCGCACCAACTACTACGTCACCGATCTCGAGGGCGCACCACGCGATTTCCTCTCGATCAAGGTCGAGCCGCAGCTGATCGCCGAACTGCCCAAGCCCAAGCCGCAGTTCGAGATCTTCGTGTACTCGCCGCGGATCGAGGGTGTGCACCTGCGCTTCGGCCCGGTGGCGCGTGGCGGGCTGCGCTGGTCCGACCGGCTGGAGGATTTCCGCACCGAGATCCTGGGCCTGGTGAAGGCGCAGGCGGTGAAGAACGCGGTGATCGTGCCGGTCGGCGCGAAGGGCGGCTTCGTGGTGAAGCAGCCGCCCGCCGCCACCGGCGATCCGGGCGTGGACCGCCAGGCGCTGGGCGCGGAAGGCGTTGCCTGCTACCGCACCTTCATCTCCGGTCTGCTCGACATCACCGACAACGTCGATCGCGCCACCGGCGCGGTGCGCCCGCCCGAGCGGGTGGTCCGGCGCGACGGCGACGACACCTACCTGGTGGTGGCGGCGGACAAGGGCACGGCGACGTTCTCCGATATCGCCAACGATGTGGCGCAGCGCTACGGCTTCTGGCTCGGCGACGCGTTCGCCTCCGGCGGGTCGGCGGGCTACGACCACAAGGCGATGGGCATCACCGCCAAGGGCGCGTGGGAGAGCGTGAAGCGGCACTTCCGCGAGATGGATCTCGATACCCAGACCCAGGATTTCACCGTGGTCGGCGTCGGCGACATGAGCGGCGACGTGTTCGGCAACGGCATGCTGCTCTCCGAGCACATCCGCCTGGTCGCGGCGTTCGACCATCGGCACATCTTCCTGGATCCGAATCCGGACGCGGCGAGTTCCTACGCCGAGCGGCAGCGCATGTTCGAGCTGCCGCGCTCGTCCTGGGCCGACTACGACACCGCGCTGATCAGCGCGGGCGGCGGCGTGTTCGACCGCACCGTGAAGGCGGTGCCGATCAGCCCGCAGGCCCGGCAGGCCTTGGGGCTGAGCGACGACGTCGTCTCGCTGTCCCCGCCGGATCTGGTGCGCGCGATCCTGCTCGCCCCGGCCGGATTGCTCTGGAACGGCGGCATCGGCACCTACATCAAGTCGAGCACCGAATCCAATGCCGAAGTCGGTGACAAGGCCAATGATCCGGTGCGCGTCAACGGGAACCAGTTGCGCGTCAAGGTGATCGGCGAGGGCGGCAACCTCGGTGCCACGGCGCTGGGCCGGATCGAGTTCTGCCGCCACGGCGGCAAGATGAACACCGACGCCCTGGATAACTCGGCGGGTGTGGACTGCTCCGACCACGAGGTCAATATCAAGGTCCTGCTGGACAGCGTGGTCAGCGCCGGCCTGCTGCCGGTGGCCGAGCGTAATCCGCTGCTGGCCTCGATGACCGACGATGTCGCCCGGATGGTGCTGCAGGACAACGTCTCCCAGAACTTCCTGATGGGCATCTCGCGCTTCAACGCGGCCCGCATGCTGAACGTGCACATGCGGCTGATCGAGGATCTGGAGGAGCGGCGCGGCCTGGATCGCGAGCTGGAAGCGCTGCCGTCGGAAGCGGAGATGAAGCGCCGCCTGGAGGAGGGTTCCGGGCTCGCCTCGCCGGAGCTCGCCAATCTCATGGCGCACGTGAAGCTTTCGCTCAAGGCCGACCTGCTCGATTCGGACCTGCCGGATATGGCGCATTTCGCGGCCCGGCTGCCGGATTACTTCCCGGTGCCGTTGCGCGAGCGTTTCGGCGCGGCGATCAAGAAGCATCCGCTGCGCCGGGAGATCCTCACCACGCTGATCGTCAACGAGGCGGTCGACTTCGGCGGCATCACCTACGCGCACCGGCTCAACGAGGAGATCGGCGCCAGCACCACCGATTCCGTGCGGGCCTTCGCGGCGGCCGCCGAGATCTTCGGCCTGCACGACATGTGGGCGCGCATCCGCACGAGCGACACCTCGATCGCGGTCCGCGACGAGCTCGAACTCGAGACCAAGAAGACCCTCGATCGAGCCTCGCGCTGGCTGCTGAGCAACCGGCCGCAGCCCATCGCGGTCGGCGCCGAGATCAACCGCTACAGCCGGGGCGTGCGCGAACTCGCGCCGAAGGTTCCGGGCTGGCTGCGGGGCCATCACGTCGCCATGCTCACCGATCAGTCCGCCGAACTGATCGGCCGCGGTGCGCCCGGTGACCTCACCAACGAGGTCTACGGCCTGCTCACGCTGTTCCCGCTGCTCGATGTCATCGATATCGCCGACATCACCGATCGCAGCGGCGAGGAGGTCGGGTCGCTGTACTACGCGCTCAACGAGCACCTCAAGATCGACTGGCTGCTCCAGGCGGTCAGTCATCTGGAGCGTGGCGATCGCTGGCACGCGCTGGCCCGGCTCGCGCTGCGTGACGACATGTACGGGTCGCTGCGTTCGCTCACCCTGGACGTGCTCTCCGCCGGTGATCCGGAGGAGACCGCCGACGAGAAGATCGCCTACTGGGAGTCCAAGAACCAGTCCCGCCTCGGGCGCGCCCGCGCCGCCCTGGCGGAACTGTTCGAATCCGGCACGCACGACCTGGCCACCCTGTCGGTGGCGGCGCGGCAGGTCCGCAGCATGGTCAGCGGTGTCGGGGCCCAGTCGGAGGTCCCGCGCTGAGGTGAACGCCGCTGGGCGGCAGCCTGATTCAGGCTGCCGCCCAGCGGCACTTCGGTCTTCGGAGCTAGCGCCGCACGAAACTGCTGCGGCTGGCCGCGGCGATCAGTATCGCCGCGCAGATGATTTGCAGGATCCACTGGGCCCAGTCGATACCGCTGGTCGAATCGAGACCCAGCACTAGCGCGACGATCCCGCCGAGGAAGGCGCCGAGCGTGCCGAGGCCCCAGGTCTTGAAGAAGGAAATTTCTTGTTTACCGGGCAGGATCAGCCTGGCAAGGGCACCGACGAACGGCCCGATCAGAATGGCGAACAACAGCATCCCGAGTATGCGCATGGGGAGCCTTTCTCGAACTCTGCGCGCAAAAACGCTTTGCCAGTGTATGACCGCGGAGCCATTTGTCGATACGGTTGCCCGGCAACGTTTTCGAATCGTCCGAGCGCGAGTTTCAGCGGATAGTGTTGGCGCCCAGCACCGGTACGCGGCGTAGTCCGAGCGACAGCGCGCCCGCCACGGCTACCAGTCCGGCGGTCAGCGCGGCCACGCCCGGCCAGCCCGCGCCGGTCCACGCGTGCGCACCCAGGCTGCCGAACACCGAGGCGCCGACGTAGTAGGCGAACAAATAGAACGCGGCGGCCTGACTCGTGCTGACGCCGCCGGCATGCGCGCGCGCCGCCACCCAGCCGCTGGCCAAACCGTGGGTGATGAAGAAGCCGACAGTCAGTGCGGCGATGCCCGTGACGACGATCGGCAGCCGCCCGGACAGCGTCAGCCCGGCGCCGAGCAGGGCCAGACCGCTGCCGAGGGGCATGATCGCCCGGCGGCCCAGCCGGTCGGCCAGGCGACCGGACACCGTGGCGCCGATGGTGCCCAGCGGGTAGACGAGATAGACCAGGCTGACCACCCCGACGCCCAGGTGGAACGGTGCGCTGGTCAGCCGGAAGCCGAGCGCGTTGAACGCCGCGACCAGCGCGCCGACCGAGCACGCGCCGATCACGTAGAGCGCGAGCAGCGCCCGGTCGGTGAGTGCGTCGCGTGCCATCGCCAGGATGTCGCGGGGCCGGGCCGGGCGGGCGGCGAAGTTCCGGGACGGCGGCAGGGTCACCGCGACGATCACCGCGCAGAGCAGTGCGACAGCGGCGGCGGCCACCAGCGCCCACCGCCACCCGGCGGCCTCGGCGATCGGCGCGGTCACGACGCGCCCGGTCATGCCGCCGAGTGCGGTGCCGCCGATGTAGAGGCCGGCCGCGCGGGCGTGCGTCGAGGGATGCAGTTCCTCCCGCAGATAGGCGGTGGCCACGGCGGGCAGGCCGGCCAGCGCGATGCCGCCGAGCAGCCGCAAGGCCAGCAGCGCATGCCAACTGGGCGCGAACGCGCAGGCGAGGGCGAGCACCGCCGAAGAGATCAGCGAGACATGGATGAGCCGGGTGCGCCCGACGGCCTCGGACAGCGGCCCGCACACCAGTAGCGCCGAGGCCAGGGCGGCCGTGGTCACCGACATCACCAGCGTGCTCTCCCCGGGCGAGATGCCGAAGGCGTCGACGAACTCCGGCAGCAGCGCCTGGGTGTCGTAGAGCAGGACGAACGTCGCCATCCCCGCGGCGAAGAGCGCCACCAGGACTCGCCGGTAGCCGGGGCTGCCGGGGAGGTGGCCCAGGTCGGTCTGCGGGTCCGGTGCTATGGCGGTGGTCACTCGACCGATCCTGTGCCGCCTCGCCTCATACGTCCAATGTCATGATCGCGGTTTCTCGATGCGTCGAACGTATGATGCGGGTGTGCTGCTGCGTGACCTCGACTGGCTGGTGGCCCTCGCCGACCACCGGCACATGACCGACACCGCCGCGATCCTCGGCGTCAGTCAGCCCACCCTGTCGCGTGCGCTGGCCCGTATCGAAGCCGAACTCGGCGCGCGCCTGTTCGAGCGCGTGCCCACCGGTGTGCACCTGAACCCGAACGGGGACCTCGTCGTCACCGCCGCCCGCGACCTCATCGCCCGCTACGAACAGCTGACCGTGGAACTGGCCGGGCGCCTGCACCCCGACAGCGGCGTGGTCCGCCTGGCCTTCCTCGATTCGATGGCGACCTCGCTGGTGCCGCAACTGCTGCGCGGGTTCCACGAACACGCGCCCGCCGTGCGCGTGCTGCTCAGCCAGGAACCGCATCACCACATCATCGGCGACTTGCAGTCCGGCGCTGTGGAACTGGCCGTCACCTCCTGGCAGGTACCGGGCGCCTTCGGCTGGCTCCCGCTGCAACGCGAACGGCTGGTCCTGGTCGTCCCCCCGGCGCACCGCCTGCGTGACCGTGAACGCGTCGCCCTGACCGACCTGCGCGACGACGAATTCGTCACCACCCCGGTCGGTTTCGGCTATCGCACGCTGCTCGACGGCCTCTTCGCCGAGGCCGGGGTGGCGCCGAAGATCTCCTTCGAGAGCGCCGACCTGGCCACCATCGAAGGCCTCGTCGCCGCCGGCCTCGGCGTCGCGATCCTGCCCGAACAATTCGCCGGCGCCTCGGGCACCATCGGCCTGCCCCTGACCACCCCGGCCGCCCGCCGTACCATCGCCCTGACCTGGCGCACCGACCACCCGCTCGCCCCGCCCGCCGCCCGCTTCCTGCGCTACCTCGAAACCGCCTGGACCACACCCTGATCGGCGGGCCACGGCGCGTGGACCAGCTGATCCGTGTCCGCCGCGTCGAGTTCGATATCGAAGATCTCGGCCAGGATCTCGGGCAGGTCGGCGCGCGCCACCTGACGCGTCGCGCCGGTTCCGTCCGGGTAGCCGGTCAGCAGGGTGACGCCGTCCAGCATGTGATGTACCTCCGGGCGAATCCGCTGCACGATCGGGCGCGTGGTGAACGGCGAATGCCGCGAGGTCGACACGTAGTAGCTGCCTACCTCCTGATCGATCCGATACTGCGGAGTCATCGAGACGGTCCGCCGGGTCCGCCAGCCGTCGCGCGCGAAGTGGCGCAGGGTCCACAGGTCGCCGCCCAGTTCGTCCCGGCCGTGCTCGAGGCGGAACCGCCAGGCGCCCGCGACGAACTCGCCTCGCCCGGGGGCCAATTCGATCGGCGCCAGCGGGCCGGATCCGAAACCGGGGTCGCACAGCCAGATTCGGTCATCCTCGGCGGTGGTCACGCGCAGCAGGGCGTGGGTGGCGGGCAGTAATGCGTTGTCCTGACCCAGGAAAATCCGTCCGGCCAACCCGGTGACACCGAAGCCGAGCCGTTCCAGCGCGGCGGCGAACAGCGCGCAGAGCTCGAAACAGTAGCCGCCGCGCCGCCGCCGAACCATCTTGTCCTGCAACGACGCCACGTCCAGGCGCACCGGCCGGCCCAGGATGATCTCCAGGTTCTCGAACGGTAGCGAGGTGGTGTGCAGGAAAACCAGGCGGCGCAGCGTGGCCGGGGTCGGTGTGGGCTCGCCGTCGAAGCCGATCCGGGCCAGGTACGCCGCTATGTCCAGTTCTTCACCGTCCCATCGGTAGGACGGATCGATCGACGTGCTCACGCGTCACTCGCCCGGCGGCCGAAGTGTTCGACCAATCGGGAGTAGCTGTCGTTGCCGTGGCCCGCCGCCAGCGCGTCGGCGACGAGCTGCCTGGTGTACGCGGGCAGCACGACATCGATACCGCGCGTATGGCTTTCGGTGACCAGATCGTCGAGGGAGGGCAGGTGGTGCAGGAGCGCGCCGAACGGCGTGGCGTACTCGCCGCGGTCGATCTCGCCGCCGAACATCGGGAACAGCGACGGCAGCGCTGCCAGGGAGGCCTCCGCCTGTTCGGTGTAGCGGCCGATCGGGATCCCGGCGGCGCGGAGCAGTGCCGCGGCATGCAGGAATCCGTTCAGCAGCCCCCACATGATGTCGTGGAAGGCCATCCCGTACACCAGTGGCACGCTCGGGTCCTCGGAGACGTGGGTCGTGCGCCCGCCCAAGACCCGCAGCACCGCTTCGTGCCGATCGAATACCTGCCGGGATCCGCCGTAGAAGATCACCGCGTCCGGCGAGCCGATCGCGGGTGCGATCGTCATGATCTGGCCGTGCAGGTAGTCCGCACCGTGCGCGGTCGCCAGTTCCCACGCCGCGGTCGCCTGCTCGGACGGGCCGTCGGTCAGGTTGACCACGGTCCGGCCCGGCAGCGCGGCGCCCGCGGCCCGCAACAGGTCGGCCGCGACGGCTCCGCCCTGGACATTGATCAGTACCAGCTCGGCCGCGCGCACCGCCGCCTCTGGTGACTCGGCCAGGCGAGCCCCTGCGGCCACCAGCGGTTCGGCTTTGTCCGCCGATCTGTTCCACACCGTGACTTCGTGCCCGGCGGCCAGCAGGGCCGCGGCCAGCGTGGCGCCCATCTCTCCCAAACCGATTGCAGAGATTCGCATTTCGCTCCGTTCTTGTGGCTGTCGATTCGACGTTAGGAACTCAACTTGGGTTGAGGTAAAGCTGATGCGGCGGAGGCCACCGTGACCTCGGAGTCGCGGGTGCGCCGGCCGGGCAGCCGGGCTGCGGCGAGCAGGCCGAGCAGGGTGAGGGCGGCGGCGAGGAAGACCGTGGTGCGCAGGCCGTCCCCGGCTGCCGTGCGTAAGGCGTCACCGCTGAGCCCGGCCGTGCCGGCGTTCGCGACGCCGACGAGCACCGCGAGCCCCGCACCGACCCCGACCTGCATCGCGGTGTTGGCCATCCCGCCGGCGGTGCCCTGCTCCGGTTCGGCGACACCGGTTCCCGCGGCGGCGAACATCGCCGGGAAGACGGTGCCCATGCCCGCGCCGTAGACCAGGATTCCGGCCAGGATCGTCCGGTAGGAGCCGTCGGCGACCATCCCCGCGGCGAGCACCGCACCGCCGGCCGCTCCGAGCAGCAAGCCGATGATCAGGGTGGTGCGGAGGCCGATCCGCACGAGCAGCCGTTCGGCGGTGAAGTTCGCGACCGCGATGACCACCGACAGGCTCAGGAACACGAGCCCCGTGACCAGCGCGCTGTAGCGCCATACGTTCTGCAGGAACAGGGTGAGGAAGTAGACGATGTTCTGCATGGTCGCGCCGAACACGAAGATGACGGCGAGCACCGGCCCCAGTGCGCGGGCCAGCCGCGGCGGCAGGAGCGGGTCGTGCTTGCGGGCTTCGATGATCAGGAACGCGGCCAGCAGCAGGATCGCGAGCGCGCCGCCGCCCAGCACCGAGGTCGAGGTCCAGCCGGATTCCGGCCCCTGCGCCACGGTGAACACCAGCAGCGTGACGCCCAGTGTTCCGGTGAGGGCACCGGGGACATCGAAGCCGCGCCCGCGATCGCGCGGACCGTCCGCGCGCAGCAGCGGGAACGCCGCCACCACACCGGCGACCACGAGTGGCAGGTTGATCAAAAAGACGGCCTGCCAACCGAATACGCTGGTCAGCACCCCGCCGAGCAGCGCGCCGAGGCTGAGCCCGCCCGCACCGGCCATCGCCCAGACCGCGAGCGCCCGGATCCGCTGCCTGCCCTCCTCGAACATGGTGTTGACCAGCGACAGCGTCGCGGGGAACAGCAGCGCCGCGCCGGCACCCTGGAGCGCCCGGGCGGCGATCAGCGCCGTGGTGGTGCCGGCCGCACCGCCCAGCAGCGACGCGCCACCGAACAGCACCAGACCGAGGACGAATATCCGCCGCCGGCCGAGCAGGTCCGCGGATCGCCCGCCGAGCAGGAGCAGCCCGCCGAAGAAGATGGCGTAGGCACTGACCACCCACTGCATCGAGTGCCCGGAGAATCCGACGTCGCGGGCGATGTCGGGCAGGGCGACGTAGATGATCGTGAAGTCCAGTGAGGTGATCAGGCTGGAGAAGGCCAGCAGCGCCAGTGTTGCCGCCGGGTTTTTCCGCATCGGTGTCCTCCGGTTTCAGAGCGGGTAGGGGTGCGCGCCGCGGGCCTCGTGCAGTGCGCGAGCCCACCAGGTGAGCTGATTCAGCAGTGCCGTCGCGGCGGCGCCCGCGCCGGCGCTGTCCAGCGGCCGGCCGTTGTCGTCGAACTTGCTCCAGCAGGAGTGGAAGCTGACGGTGTCGCGGATCGTGATGGCGTGCAGTTCGGCGAACACTTGGCGCAGCTGTTCGGCGGCTCGCAGGCCGCCCGAGACGCCGCCGTAGCAGACGAAGGCGACCGGCTTCGCCTTCCATTCCTCGACGTAGGAGTCGATCGCGGTCTTCAGCGGCGCGGGATAGCCGCGGTTGTATTCCGGCGAGACGATCACGAAGGCGTCGGCCCGGGCCAGGCGCGGCGCCAAGGCCTGGACCGCGGGGCCGGGGTGGTCCAGGACATCGGGCAGCGCGGTTTCCGCGAGATCGATCAGGTCGAGGTCGAGCCCGCCGTGCCCGCGGGCGTGGTCGTGGAACCAGTCGGCCACCGTCGGCCCGAAGCGCTGCGCTCGGGTACTGCCGATGATGATCGCTATGCGCAAGGGGTCGGTCGCCTGCATCGGATCCGCCTTTCCGGCTGAAGTCGTTGTCACGTCACGACCTTCGCCGGACCGGCTTACCCCGCGCCTACAGCTGCCCTACACGGCGATCGGGCGCCCGCGGGGAAGTCCGTATCGTCACGAAGATGAGGTTCGGTGTGCTCGGCCCACTGCTGGTGTGGACGGATCAGGGTGATCCGGTCCAGATCCCGGCCGGGCAGGTGCGGACCGTGCTCGCCGTGCTCCTCGCGCATCGTGGGCGGGCGGTGTCGACCGATCGGCTGATCGATCTGCTGTGGCCGCGCCGGACGCCCCGGACCGCGGCCGCCGCGGTGCAGGTCAAGATCTCGCAGTTGCGTGCCGCTCTCGCCGCCGCCGACCCGGCGGCCCGCGCGCTGGTGGTGTCCCGGGGCGCGGGTTACAGCCTGGACGTGACAGCCGACGCGATCGACGCGGGCCGGTTCGAAGCGCTGCTCGTGCCCGCGGCCGACGCCCGGTCGCGCGCCGACGCCCTGACCACCGCCCTGAACCTCTGGCGCGGCCCGGCATTCGGCGAATTCTCGGACGAGGATTTCGCGGCGGTCGAGGCGGCCCGGCTGGCGGAACTGCGGCTGTCCGCGGTGGAAGCCCGTGCCGAGGCGCTGCTCGAACTCGGCGAATACGACACGCTGGCCGGGGAATTGGGGGCGGTCGTCGCCGAACATCCACTGCGCGAACGCTTGCGGGCGGCGCACCTGCGCGCGCTCTATCGCGCCGGACGGCAGAGCGAGGCCCTGGCGGGCTTCACCGATCTGCGGGAGCGGCTGCGCACCGAGCTCGGCGTCGATCCGGGCCCCGAGATCGTCGCCGTGCATCGCGCGATCCTCACTCAGGATCCGCTGCTGGCTCCCCGCGCGGCCACCGCGTCGACGAACCTGCCCGGCCAGCTGACCGAATTGATCGGCCGGGCCGAGGCCACGCACGAGGTGCGCGCGCTGCTCGGCCGGTGCCGCCTGGTCACCCTGGTCGGACCCGGCGGCGTGGGCAAGACCCGGCTGGCGATCGAGGCGGCCCGCACCTCGACCGAGCACCCGGATGGGTTGTGGTTCGTCGAGTTGGCCGGGATCGACCGCACCGCCGATGCACTCGCCACCCTGGTGGACACCGTGCACGCGGTCCTGGGGCTGCGCGACGACATCCGGTCCACCGCGGACCCGGTCGATCAGCTGATCACCGCGCTGGCGGGCAAGCAGGTCCTGCTGGTGCTGGACAATTGCGAACACCTGGTGGTCGTGACCGCCGGGCTGACCGAGCGGCTGTTGCGCGCGCTCCCGGGGCTGCGCGTCCTGGCCACCAGCCGCGAACCGCTCGGTGTGCCCGGCGAAGCCGTCTACCCGGTCGCCGCCCTCGAATTACCGCACTCCCCGGCGGATATCGGGGTGGCGGCGCTGCCGAAGTTCAGCGCCATCCGTTTGTTCACCGCCCGCGCGGCGGCCGCGGCGCCCGGCTTCGCGCTCGATGCGGGAAACGCGGCGGCCGTCGCCACCATCTGCCGTCGGCTGGACGGGATCCCGCTGGCCCTGGAGCTGGCCGCCGCCCGGGTGCGGGCCCTCGGCGTCCGCGAACTGGCCGATCGGATGGACGATCGATTCGAGCTGCTGGTCACCGGGCACCGGGGCGGGCCCGGCCGGCAACGGACGCTGCGCGCGATGATCGACTGGAGCTGGGAGCAGCTGACCGTGCCGGAACAGGCTGTGCTGCGCCGGCTTTCGGTGCACGCCGACGGGTTCGGGCTGGCGGCGGCCGAGCAGGTCTGCGCGACCGCGGAGCTGACGTCCGGCCGCATTCTCGATCTGCTCGCGCGGCTGGTCGATCGGTCCCTCGTCGCGATGACCGACACCGCGGCGGGCCCGCGGTATCGGCTGCTGGAATCGGTCGCGCTGTACTGCTCGGAACGGCTGCTCGCGGCCGGCGAGGCCGACACGGTGCGCGCGGTCCGCAATGAGTATTACGCGACGCTCGCCGAGCAGGCGCACGATCACCTGCGGGGTCCGGACCAGCGGCGGTGGCTCACGGACCTGGACACCGAATACGCGAATCTGCGTTCCGCCGTGGAGGATTCGGTGCGCCGCGGTGCGCCTGTCGTCGCGCTGCGCCTGGTCCTCGCGCTGGCCTGGTACTGGTTCCTGCGCGGGCGGATCGGGGAGGGCGTCCGGCTGCTCGACGCGGCGCTGGGCGCGGACCGTACCGCCGCGCCGGTGCTGTGGGCCCGGGCCAACGGCTGGCGGTCGGCGCTGATCCTGCTCGGCCGCGGCGAGTGCGACCGGGCGGCACTGGTGCGTGACGGGCTGGCCGAGTTCGACCGGGTGGACGATCCGGCGGGCCGGGCGTTCACCGAGTGGCTGCTGGGTGAGGTGCTGCTCGGCGGCGGTGATCAAGAGGTCAGCGCCGCGCTCGCGCAGCGCTCGCTGGCCGGATTTGTCGCGGCCGAAGATGATTGGGGCCGGGCCGCGGCACTGAGCAGTGCGGCCCACCACGCGATGCTGCGCGGCGACCTCTCGGCGATGGCCCGGGACGCCGCCGAAAGTGCCGGTCTTTTCGCGGTTCTCGGTGATCGATGGGGGCAGCTCCGGGCGGCCGAATTGCTGGCCCGCAGAGCCGAGATCGTCGGCGAGTATCTCGAAGCCGATCTACTGCGCCGGAACGGCCTGTGCCGGGCCGAGGAACTCGGGCTCTGGCCACGGGTGGCCGATATGGTGTCCGGTCTGGGGCGGCTGGCACTGCTGGCGGGCGATCTGGACCGAGCGCACCTGCTGCACGAGCGCGCGCTCGCGCTGTCGGTGGATCAGGGCCACGAACTCGGGCGGGTCTTCGCCGAGGTCGGCCTCGGCCTGGGCGCCAGGCGCGCGGGCCGGCTCGACGAGGCCGAAGGACATGCCCGCGCGGCCCTGGACTGGAATCGCGGCGTCGGCTACGCGCCCGGTATCGCCCACGGACTCGCCGAACTCGGCTTCATCGCCGAACTGCGCGGCGACGCCGGACAGGCGCGGGATCACCATGACGAAGGGCTGGCGGTCGCCAGACGTACCGGTGACCCACGCGCGGTTGCCCTCGCGCTGGAGGGGCTCGCCGGGGCCGCCGTCCTAGCCGGCCACACCGAGGAAGCGCGGCAGCTGTTGACGGAGGCAGCCAGAACCCGGCACGAAGCGGGCGCGCCCCTGCCGGAGGCGGAACGTTTCGACGTCGACCGAATCGCGGCGGCCATTCGCGCGGCGGCCGATCGACCCGGCTGAGCGGCGGCCGGTCCCGGCCGCCCCCGATCGTCGGCGAACCCACTGGACGACCGCACTATCCCGGGGCCCGGCGATTGTGCGGTGCGCCATGCTTGCGCCCCTGTCCTGCTCGCGGCGACGGTCATTGCCATACTGGGGACCGAGATCGATCCGCGGCTCCGGTGTTGTCCGGGCCGGGAGTCGGAAGTTCGAAGTCCACGATCTCGCCGGATCGCCTAGGGCAGCGTGGCAGGGTGTGTGCGGCGGGCGATCAATCGGAGGTAACCACGTTGACGAGTTCGTTGAATGGGCATGGGCGGCAGGCCGGTGCGTCGGCCCTGCTACCCAAGCGTTTCCATGCCAAGGTGGAGGTCCGCTGGTCGGATATGGACGCCTTCCAGCACGTCAACCACGCCCGCATGGTGACGCTGCTGGAGGAGGCCAGGATTCCCTGGCTGTTCGACGACGGGCGCCCCACCGTCGCGCTGCGTGAGGGCTGCGTGCTGGCCGATCTGCGGGTGCGCTACCGCGGGCAGCTGCGGCACGAGGACACCCCGCTCGACATCTCGATGTGGATCGAGCAGTTGCGCGCGGTCGATTTCACCGTCGCCTACGAGGTGCGGGCCGCCGGTGCGGCGCCGGATTCACCGGCCGCCGTGATCGCCTCCACCCAGCTGGCGGCCTTCGATATCCAGACCCAGCGCCTGCGCCGCCTGACCGAGGGCGAGCGCGAATATCTCAGCGAGTGGATGTAAGTCCGGTAGTTTCGATCGAGTGACGGCGGAGTTGTGGTGCGGGTAGGGCGTTCGTGATGGCGGAGCAGCGGGTGCTGCACGTGGCCGACCCTGCCGAGCGGGAGAACCTCGCCACCTTCCTCGGCCGCGCGGTCCGCTTGGATCCGGCCGCCGTGGTGCGCCTGCGCCGCCGCGGCGCCACCCTCGTCTCCGCCTGGGTGGCAACCGGTTTCGAAACGCTCGCGGTGCGCACGGTGGTCGCCGAACTCGGGGTCGACGACGTCACCGTCGGCGCGGACCTGGTGCTCGCGGGCCTGCCCTCCGGTAGCCCCGTCGACCTGGGCTACTCGATGGATTCGGCCTGGCGCGGCGCGCTGCCGCCGGTGGACGGCTTCGCGCACGTCGACGACGTGCCGGCGCGCACCCTGGTCGAGCTCGCCGAGCGCGGTGCGGAATTGGCCAAGGAGCACGGCAGCGCGCACGGCCCGCCGGCCGCGCTGCTCGATCAGACCGTGCTCACGGTGTCGGCGCCGGGGCTCGAGGTCGAGGTGCCGATGCGGGTCGTCTTCGCGCTCACCGCAATGGATTTCATCCCGCACTCGGGGGAGAAGGCGGAATCCCGCCGCATCCAGCCCACCGAGATCGTGCGCGTGCGCGCCACCCGGACCTGGCTGCGCATCGATGCGCGCTACGGCTCGGTTGCCCGCCGCCGCGCGGGCGCGATCCCGCTGTTCCCGAACTGACCCGGCTCAGGCCACGCCGAGCAACCGCAACCCGGCGGTCGTCACGGCCGCCGCCAGGATCACGATCAGCAACGGCCAACGCCGCCAAGCCAATACCCCGGCCACCAGCACCCCGGCCGGCAGGGCGGCACCGACATTCCCCTCGGTGAACGGCAGCGTCTCGACCGCCACCAGCGCGGCGAGCAGCACCGTCGCGCCCACTTCGAGCAATCGCTTCGCCCGGTCCGGGAATCGGATCCGGCTGCGCAGGGCCGGGCCCAGCCAGCGGAAGGTGTAGGTGCCGATCGCCAGCGCGACGATCCCCGCGATCAACATCAGCGCGGCACCTCGGAAAGCTGTTGTGGCGCGGTCTCGGTCGCCTCGGTGGACCGGGTCGTGAACGCCGCCCACAGCACCCCCGACAGCGCGATCAGCACCGGCAGGCCCGCGGGCAGGAACGGCGCGGTCACCATCGCGACCGCGACGCCGACGCAGACCGAGCCGAGCGTGGTCCGATCGCGCAGCGCGGGCACCACCAGCGCCAGCAGCACCGCCGGGAACACCGCGTCGAGCCCGAGCGCCGCGGTGTCGGGCACGACCGTGCCGATCAGCGCGCCCAGTACCGCGCCACCCGGCCAGGCCAGCAGCACCCCGATCCCGCACACCCAGTAGACGACCCGCTTGCGCGCGGTATCGGACTCGGCCAGCGCCAGCGCGACGGATTCGTCGTTCATCAGGTGCACCCCGAGTGCGCGCCGCCAGCCCTGGCCGACCACCTCGTCGGGCACCGACAGCCCGTAGGGCAGGTGCCGGGCGTTGACGACGAGCCCGGCCAGGACGGCCGCGATCGGGCTGCCGCCACCGGCGATGATGCCGATGAACAGGAACTCGGCCCCGCCCGCGAGCACGGCGAAGCTCAGCGCCACCGGCAGCCAGAGTGGAAGCCCCGAGCTGATCGCGGTGGCGCCGTAGGACAACCCGATGACCCACACCGCCAGCAGCACGGCCGCGATACCGGAGGCGGTATCCCGGCCGAGTGTTCGCCATATCGAACGCATGTTGTTTATGGTGAACGCTCGGGGCCGGGTTAGTCAACACGGCTCCGCGCGCCGGAACGCGGCGCGGCTAAACTCGGCGTTCCGACGGGAACGGGAGCTGGGATGGTGCAGGACGAGCCGATGACGGCGTCACCACAGGCGGTCATCGCCGAGTCGCTGCGCCGCGAGCGCGCCCGCACGGGGCTCTCGCTGACCGAGGTGGCGCACCGCGCAGGGGTCGCGAAATCCACACTGTCGCAACTGGAATCGGGCAGCGGCAACCCGAGCATCGAAACCCTGTGGGCGCTCTGCGTCGCCCTGAACATGCCCTTCTCGCGCCTGCTCGACCCGCCGCGACCCAATGTGCACGTGATCCGCGCGGGGGAGGGGCCGCGGCTGGCGGCCGAGCACGCCGACTACAGCGCCACCCTGCTCGCGGTCAGCCCGCCCAACAGCCGGCGCGACCTGTTCCGGATCACCGCCGAACCCGGCCACGCCCGGGTGTCGGATCCGCACATGCCCGGCTGCACCGAGCATGTCCTGCTCGGCAGCGGACGCGCGCTCGTCGGCCCGGTCGAGGCCCCGGTGGAACTCGGCCCCGGCGATTACATCTGCTACCCGGGTGACGCGCCGCACGTCTTCGAGGCCCTGGCATCGGGCACCTGGGCGACGCTGGTCAACGAGTACGCGCCCTAGGCGGCGCCCTCACCGAGGTACTGCAACCACACCGGATCGAGCTCGGTGGAGGTCGACAGCAGCCGCCAGTGCGGCCCCTTCGGCGACACCAGCGGCGAGCGCAGGGTCCACCCGAGTTCGCTGAGCATCTTGTCGGCTTTGCGATGGTTGCAGGGTGCGCAGCTGGCGACGCAGTTCTCCCAGGAATGCTCGCCGCCGCGGCTGCGCGGGATGACGTGGTCGATGGTCTCGGCCTTGCCGCCGCAGTACCCGCAGCGGTAGCGGTCACGGTGCATGAGCGCGGCCCGGGTCATCGGCACGCGGGCGCGGTAGGGCACATGCACGTAGTTGCGCAGGCGGATCACCGAGGGCACCGCGACCGCGGACTCGGCGGAATGCACGACCGGCCCTTCGGCACTGTGATGCACGGCGTCGGCTTTGTCGCAGATGAGCAGGACGACCGCGCGGCGCGCGGACAGGGCGGTGAGCGGCTCGAAGGTGGCGTTGAGAAGCAGCACCCGGCGCTTCAACCAGTGGACGGGCTCGGAGGGGACGGCGGTGAGGTGCGGACCGTGATGAGCCTCACCGGAGCGATGGGCCCCGCCCGGATGATGATCGGACAAGATATGCAGCGGAGTAGCCCCCGAGCCACGATTGTGGACGTCGGCGGGCTGGAGTTGTCGGTGCGTCCGGGCCTCGTGTGGGCGGCCGTGCCGTTGTTTCATGTGCGGACCCCGTTCTCGGGAAGGCCGACCGCGTCGGCTTCAAGATCGTGTGGTAGTCAGCAGGGACTGACCCCAATATGACCATGGAAACCGGCTGATTGCACGGTGATTTCGCACAATGTTCGGTTAACTGCGACTGAAGTGCTGCCGCAGCGCTATCCGGGGAGGTCCACCGCCGGTGCCGCACTCGATAGCGGCGGGCACAATGGACACGGCGAATACCGCGAATCGAGAGGCATTGATGACTTCCGGAGAGCAAGCGACGTCGTTCTACCAGGCGGTCGGCGGGGAGGAAACCTTCCACCGCATCGTCGCGGCGTTCTACCGCGAGGTCGCCGCCGACGAAGTCCTGCGCCCGCTCTACCCGGAACAGGATCTGGGCCCGGCCGAGCGCCGGCTGCGCATGTTCCTGGAGCAGTACTGGGGCGGCCCGCGCACCTATTCCGACGAGCGCGGCCATCCCCGCCTGCGCATGCGGCACCACCCCTTCAAGATCGGGCCGGTGGAGCGCGACGCCTGGCTGCGCTGCATGCGCATCGGCGTGGCCGAGATCGGGCCGGAAACCCTGGACGACGCGCACCGCAAGCAGCTGCTGGACTACATGGAAATGGCCGCGAATTCGCTGATCAACAGCGAGTGGTGACTTCCGCGCCGCGTCGCCTCAACGTTTTCGACTCATAGTTTTGGCACCATGGCGGTGTGACCGACTCCGATCGCGAAGCCCAGCCCTGGTGGCGTTCCGCCGTTTTCTATCAGGTGTATCCCCGCTCGTTCGCCGACGGTGACGGTGACGGCATCGGCGATCTGGCCGGGGTCCGGGACAAGCTCGGCTACCTGGAATTGCTGGGTGTCGACGCCCTGTGGATCTCCCCGGTGATGCGTTCGCCGATGGCCGACGGCGGCTACGACGTGTCCGATCCGCGCGATATCGATCCGCTCTTCGGCGGGATGCGCGCGCTGGACACCCTGATCGCGGAGGCGCACGTCCGCCGGATCAAGGTCACGATGGACTTGGTGCCCAATCACACCAGCGCCGAACATCCCTGGTTCACCGCGGCTTTGGCGGCCGCGCCCGGCAGCCCGGAGCGGGCGCGCTATCACTTCCGCGACGGGCGCGGGCCGGACGGCGCCGAGCCGCCGAACAATTGGCCGAGCATTTTCGGCGGGCCGGCCTGGACGCGGGTGCCTGCGGCCGACGGCAGACCCGGGCAGTGGTACCTGCATATCTTCGCCCCGGAACAACCCGATCTGAACTGGGATAACCCGGACGTCCTCGCGGATTTCGAGCAGACCCTGCGGTTCTGGCTGGATCGGGGCGTGGACGGATTCCGCATCGACGTGGCGCACGGTATGGCCAAACCCGAAGGCCTACCGGATATGCCCGAGGTCGACACCTCGCGATTACTGGCGCACGACAGCAACGATCCCCGATTCAACAACCCCGGTGTCCACGAGATCCACCGCCGATTCCGCAAGGTGCTCGACGAATATCCGCGCGCGGTCTCCATCGGCGAGGTCTGGGTCGACGACAACGTACTGTTCGGCGAATACGTGCGTCCCGACGAACTGCATCTGGCGTTCAATTTCCGGCTCGCCGAGATCGGGTTCGAGGCCGCCGCGGTGCGCGACGCGATCGAGAATTCGCTGGCCGCCGTGCAGCCGGTCGGCGCACCGCCGACCTGGACCCTGTCCAACCACGATATCGAGCGTGAGGTCACCCGCTACGGCGGCGGCGCGGTCGGAGTGGCGCGCGCCCGGGCCATGATCCTGGTCGAATTGGCGCTGCCCGGCGCCGTCTTCATCTACAACGGCGCCGAACTGGGCCTGCCGAATGTCGACGACCTGCCCGAGGCGGCGCTGCGCGATCCGATGTGGGAACGCTCCGGGCACACCGAACGCGGCCGCGACGGTTGCCGGGTGCCGATGCCGTGGGAGGGGGACGCGCCGCCGTTCGGCTTCACCACCGGCGAGCCGTGGCTGCCGATGCCGGCCGACTGGGCGGCGCTGACCCCGGAGAAGCAACTCGAGGATTTGGGGTCGACCGTCTCGCTGTATCGGATGGCGATCGAATTGCGGGGCATGCGGAAAGAATTCGCGGGCGCGGACCTGGCGTGGTTCAGCACCCCCGACGGCGTCCTGCAATTCCGGCGGCCCGGCGGAATGCTCTGTGTCCTCAATACGACCGGCGCGCCGATCCCCCTGCCCGCGGGGGAATTCCTGCTGGCCAGCGTGCCGCTGGAGCTCGGCCACCTGCCGGCGAACGCCGCGGCCTGGCTGGTGTGACCGGACACGTGCGGGTGGTAGCTGAACTACTACACGCGATCGGATACCGTTGGCGTCGTGAGCATTCTCGAGACAGTGCTGATCTTCGTCGGCATTCCGCTGGTGATCTACGGCGCGATCGCCGGATTGTCGTATCTCGGTAAGCCACTCGCCGGTGAGAAGCCGGCCCATTTCGACCTCGGTCAGAAGTGGACGCAGCCGCCGGTGCTGTGGAGTGCCACCGACGAGGTGACCGGGCACGGTCACCACACTGAGTCGCATGGCACCCATGCGGCCATCGAATCCACCGGTGTGGAGCTGATCGGAGGACGGGCAAGTGGCAGGTTCTAAGTGGCCCGCGGTGGTCGAGTCCGATCTACCGCACGGGTACGCACTGACCAGCAGCGGACGGGTGTCCGGCGTGCACGAGGCGGGTGACGTCTTCTACGAGGCGCCGTTCAGCGATCACGAGCGCCTGCTGCTGGACAACGTCCTCACCGAAGCCACCCGCGCCACCAAGGTGCGCTTCAACGTCTACATCGGCGATCTCGGCGCCGATCCGGCAGCCGGTGCGGACGCGGTCTTCCCCTCGACCCCCGAGGCCGCGCGCTCGGTGCTCGTCGCCGTCTCGCCCAACGACAACGCCATCGAGGTGCGCTCCGGCCACGAGGTCGCCGACCGCGCCAACGATCGCGTCTGCCAGCTCGGCGTGACCGCCGCCAGCAGCTCGTTCCGGCAGGGCGAGCTCATCGACGGCCTGGTCTCCGCGATCCGCGTCATGGCCGCCGCGATCGGCCGCTGACCCCTTCGCACCACAACGGCGTGCGCAGTCCTTTTCGAAGGGCCGCGCACGCCGTTCGCGTTATCCGGTGCTCCGCGCGCGGAACTCGGCCGGGGTCTGCCCGGTCCAGCGCTGGAAGGCGCGGCGCAGCGCGCGGGCGTCGGCGTAGCCGAGCCGGGTCGCCACCGAACCGACCGGCAGCGCGGTATCGCGGAGCAGCGCGGTGGCTTTGGCCAGCCGGGCGGCCTCGACCTCGGCCCGCCAGCTGGTGCCGTGCTCGCCCAGGCGGCGCTGCAGGGTGCGTGCGCTCATGGCCAGGCGCTGCGCGACGGCGTCGAGACCGAGTTCGTCGCGCGTCAGTGCGTCGGCCATGGCGGCGCGGAACAGGTCCGGCCAGCCGGGGATGGTCTTGGCGGAGTCGAGGGTGAGTCCGGCGTGGCTCCGGATCAGGTGTCCGAGGTGCGGATCGTTGCCGGTCGGCAGCTCGGCGGCGTCGAGGAAGGTGAGTTCGCTGTGTGGCGCGTCGAAGTCGATGCGGCTGGTGCCGAAGGCGTCCACCAGGTGGCGGTAGCGCCCGCGCGGCGGGTGGCCGAGCCGCACCCGGACCGGCGTCATCGGGCGGCCGGTCGCTTCGCGAATCCGGCGCAGCAGCAGCGAGATCGCGAATTCGTTGGTGGCGCCGATGGCGGCCTCCGGCTCGATCCCGGTGTAGCGGACGGTGAGTAACCGGCCGTCGTCGAGGACCGACAGGCCGACGGCCGGGTCGGTGATGGTGGCGTGGAAGTCCGAGGCGGCCGCCAGGCCCTCGCGCAGGGTTTGCCCGGTGGTGAACAGGTAGTCCCACACCTGCAGGCTGCCCAGCGCGGCGGCGGCGCTCACCCGGAGGCCCGCTTCCGGCCCGGCATGCGCCTCGATCAGTTCCCAGATCCGGAACGGGGTGGCGACCGGCACCCGGATCAGGTCGTCGGCGAGCAGCGCCGGATCCAGTCCGCGCAGGTGGGCCAGTTCCGCCGGTGCGACACCGGCGTGCAGCGCTGCCGTGTGAATCAGCCGGATCAACTGAATCGGCACCGTGCCCTCTATCACCGCCGGAGCATATCGGGCGGTGGCGTATTCGGTCCCCATCGTGACGTGCGCGGTCCCTGCCCGGGGCCCGCGGCCCGGCCTAGATTCGAAGGGCGCGCCGAGTCGGCCGCATTTCCGACAGCGACTTTCGCAGAGCGGGAATAGCTTTCACCGTACTAACCGTTTAAAGTTGTATTAACGGTTAGTCGACTCGGCCGTTCGCCGACCGACCCCGACCAAGGACGACCATGACCAGCTATCAGATCTGCGCCCGCTCCGGCAGCCTGCGCGAAATCCCGCCCTACGACCGGGATCTGAACACCCCCACGCCGGAGTTCGACTACTCCGTTCCCGGCCTACCGAAGAACGCCATCGACGGCCAGATCGCGCGGCGATGACGATGCGGCGCGAACACCTGGCCTGGGCGGGGCTGGCGGCGATGACCGTCTCGTTCGGCCTGAACTTCTCGATGGGCGTGTTCTTCGCGCCGACCGCCGCGTCCTACGGGGTCAGCGCCACCGCCCTGGCCGTCGCGGCGGCGCTGGGCACCACGGTGACCGGGCTGGCGCAGCCGTTCGTCGGACGGTTACTGGACCGCGTCGGCGCCAGGGCGGTGCTGGTCGGCGGGCTGGCGCTCATCTCCGGCAGCTACCTGCTGCTGTCGATGGTCCGGGGGACCTGGCAATTCGTCGCGGCGTACATGGTGCTCGGCGGGCTCGGCTTCGCCGCCTCCTCGACGCTGGCCGTCACCACCCTGATCGGGCGCGCCCTCGGTGACCGGGTCGGGCCCGCGCTCACCCGGGCGGCGATCGGTATCAATCTCGGGCAGTTGATCGGGCCGTGGGCCGCGACCGCGCTGTTCGACCCGATCGGCGTCCGGGCCACCTACGCGCTGTTCGGGGCGGTCGGGCTGGCGGTCACCGGCATCCTGTGGGCCGTGCTGCCCGGCGATCAGGTGTCGAGTCCCGTTGCGGGACAGGCGGAATCACTGTCGGGCCGGGCGCGCGTGCTGGTCTCGTTCGGCCTGCACTCGGCCACCCTGTACGTGGTGATCCTGATGTTGCCCCGGCATGCGATCGAGGAGGGCTGGTCGGTGGTCGCCGCCGGGCGGTTGGTGGCGCTGGCCGCGCTGGCGGCCGGGTTGACCGCGCTGGTCATGGTGCGGCTGCAACGCCAGTTTCGGCCGGAAAGCCTGCTGCGCGGCCTGTATCTGGTGCGGATCGCCGCTCTGGCACTGGCGATCTCGCCGCTCGGCTCGGCGGCGCTCGGCGTGGTCGCGGTGCTGTTCGGGGCCGCGTCCTTCCCGATCATCCCGCTCACCATGGCGGTGCTGTCGCGCGGGCTGGACCCGGCGCGGATGGGCCGCACGCTGTCCCCGGCCTGGGTGATCCACCAGCTGGCCGCCGCGGCGGGCCTGGCCGTCGCGAGCCTGATCCACAGTCAAACCGACAGTTACCGAGGGTATTTCGCGCTGGGACTCGGCTTCAGCGTCGCGGCCCTGCTGTTGCTCGCACCTGCCCGGGCCACCGCCGCGGCGCTGCCGCCTCGATTCCCGGGCGAGCACGAGGCGCGAGTTGCCCACTATTCCCGATAGCGCCCGCCACCACTTCGTGCCGTGGCGATTCCGTCAAGAACTAGGAGAAACGCACATGACCGCAGTACGTCACAACACCGTCGAGATCCAGGGTCTACCGGTGTTCTACCGCGAGGCTGGTGATCCGAGTAAGCCGACACTTGTTCTGCTGCACGGATTTCCGACGAGCTCGGCAATGTTCCGCAACCTGCTGCCCGAGTTGGCCGCCGACTATCACCTGATCGCGCCCGACCACATCGGGTTCGGGCAGTCGGCGATGCCCGCGGCGCAGGCGTTCGACTACACCTTCGAAAAGCTCACCGAGATCACCCTGGAACTGCTGGACACGCTGGGTATCGAACGTTTCGCCCTCTACATCCAGGACTACGGCGCACCGATCGGACTGCGCATCGCCGCCCGCAATCCCGCCCGGGTCACCGCGCTGATCACCCAGAGCGGCAACGCCTACCTGGAGGGCTTTACCCCGTTCTGGGAGGTGCTGTTCGCGCACGCCGACGATCGTGCCGCCCACGAGGCGCAGGCGCGTGAGCTGCTCACGGCCGACGCCACGAAATGGCAGTACACGCACGGTGTTCCGGCCGAGCGACTGGCGCTGATCAGCCCCGACACCTGGACCCTGGATCAGCACTATCTGGATCGGCCGGGCAACAAGGAGATCCAGCTCGACCTGTTCGCGGACTACAAGGTCAACCTCGACGGCTACCCGGATTTCCAGAAGTATTTCGCCGAGCACCGGCCGCCGGTCCTGATCACCTGGGGCGAGCACGACGAGATCTTCGGCCCGGACGGCGCGCGGGCGTTCCTGCGCGACCTGCCCGAGGCCGAACTGCATCTGCTGGACGCGGGGCATTTCGCGCTGGAGACGCACGGACCCGAAATCGCGGCTCTGATCCGGGATTTCCTGGGCCGGCACCTCGGCGGCTGAGGCGATGCGGCGCGCGCACCCACCCGGTGCGCGCGCCGGTCGCGTCGACGGGACTGCTTGGCGCACGGCATTTTCGGGCTTGCGCCATGGCGAATTTTCCGGGCACGTTGGGAGGATGAAGATTCTTGTCACGGCTGCCACCGGCAATATCGGGCGCAAGGTCGTCGATCATCTCCTCGCCGCCGGCGCCGAGGACGTCCGCGCGCTGTCCAACCATCCGGAGCGGGCCGCGTTCCCCGACGGCGTAGAAGTGGTGCGTGGATATCTGGGCAAGGTGTCCACGTTGCCCGAGGCGTTCGAGGGTGTGGACCGCGTGTATCTGGCCCCGGTACTGGAAACCGTCGAGGCAGTCGTCGAGCTGGCCGCCAAGGCCGGTGTCCAGCACATCGTCGATCTGTCCGGCGACGAGAACACCGACTGGCAGCCGATCGCGCGGGCCGTGGAGGGCTCCGGTCTCGCCTGGACCCACCTGTACGCCGGCGAGTTCAGCGAGAACGCCGTGGGCTGGGCCGAGCAGATCCGGCAGTCCGACCAGGTGCGGGACCCGTTCCCCGAGGCCGCGAACGCGCCGATCACGATGGACGACATCGCCCGCGTCGCGGCGACGGTTCTGCTGTCCGACGGGCACGCCGGCCGGATCTACGAACTCACCGGGCCGCAGACCCTGACCCGCGGCGAGAAGATCCGCCAGATCGGCGCGGCACTCGGTCGCGACCTCGACGTGGTGACGATCCCGCGCGCCGATGCGATCCGGCTGTTCGAACCGGAAATGGGTGAGTACGCCGAGTGGTATGTCGACGGCATCGGAAGTACCGTCGCGCACCCGCAGCAGGCCAACACCGTCGTCGCGGAGATCACCGGCACGGCCACCACCTTCGCCCAGTGGGCGGCGGCCAGCGTCGAGCTGTTCCGCTGAGCACGAAAAGGGCCCGTATCCCACGGGATACGGGCCCTTTTCGCAGTTCTTACTCGGCGTCGACGGCCCGGGCGCGCAGCGATCGTTCGATGCCCGCCTTGCCCTCGCTCACCAGGCGCAGCAGCGCCGGCGGGTGATTGTCGGCGAGGAACTTGTCGGCCTTGGCCACCGCGTCCTGGCTGATATCCCAGGACGGGTAGAGGCCGACGACGACGGTCTGGGCGACCTCGCTGGAGCGCCGCTCCCAGACACCGGGCACCTCGGAGAAGTAGCGGTCGGTGTAGGGGTGCAGCAGGTCGCCCTGGCCGGCCGGGGCGAAGCCGCCGACGATGGCGCGGGCGGTGATGTTGGCGACCGTGTCGTCGCCGATCACCGTGTTCCAGGCCTGCTCCTTGACCGCGGCCTGCGGGCGCGCGGTCGCCGCGGTCGCGGCCTGGCGCTTGCCGGCGGCGGTCGGATCACGCTGCAATTCGGCGTCGATGAACGGGCTTTCCAGGCCTTCGGCATCGATCGCGCCGGCCGCGGCGAGCGCCGTCACCAAGCGCCAGCGCAGATCGGTGTCGATGGTCAGGCCGGGCAGACCCGAGTCGGCCGGATCGTTGTCGATCAGCGCGCGCAGCACCTCGGCGTGCCGGGGCTCCAGCTTCGCGCCGGTGAGCGCGTTGACGAAGGCGAGCTGATGATCCGAACCCGCCTCGGCGGCGCGCGCCAATTCCAGCAGCCGGTCGGCGAATTCGGGCCAGCCGGTGCTCGCCGCCCAGGCCGGGTCGGCGTAGCTGCCGATGCTGGTGCTGGCTTGCAGCAGCAGCCGCTGCACCACACCGATCTCGGTTTCCGCGCCGACGCCGCGCTGCACCAGGGCGACGAAGTCGCGGGCCCGCAGCTCGGCCTGGCGGGTCATCTCCCACGCGGCCGACCAGGCCAGGGTGCGGGGGAGCGGTTCGGCGATGTCGCCGATCCGGTTGATCAGCACCTCCAGCGACTCCGGATCCAGCCGCACCGAGCAGTAGGTCAGGTCGTCGTCGTTGACCAGCACGAACTTGCCGCTCGCGACGCCGAGGAGTTCCGGAACGTCGGTGCGCTCGGCGGCGTTCAGATCCAGCTCGACCCGCTTGGTGCGGACCAGCTTGCCGTCCTGATCGTCGTAGACGCCGACCGCCAGGCGGTGCACGCGGTACTCACCCGCACCGGGCGCCGCGCCCTCCTGGATCACGGCGAAGGAGGTGAAGTTGCCCGCGGCGTCGACCTCGAAGTCGGGGCGCAGGATGTTCAGGCCGGTGGTCTTGAGCCACTGCGCGCCCCAATCCGACAGGTCGCGGCCCGAGGACTTCTCCAGCGCCGCGAGCAGATCGTCGAACGTGGCATTGCCGTAGGCATGTTCGGCGAAGTAGGCGCGCAGGCCCGCCAGGAAAGGCTCCAAGCCGACGTAGGCGACCAGCTGCTTGAGCACCGAAGCGCCCTTGGCGTAGGTGATGCCGTCGAAGTTCACCTCGACCGCGTGCAGATCCGGGATGTCCGCGGCGATCGGGTGCGTGGAGGGCAGCTGGTCCTGGCGGTAGGCCCAGGACTTCTCCACGTTCGCGAACGTGGTCCAGGCGCTCTTGTATTCGGTGGCCTCGGACTGGCACAGCACCGAGGCGAAGGTCGCGAACGACTCGTTCAGCCACAGGTCGTCCCACCACCGCATGGTGACCAGGTCGCCGAACCACATGTGCGCCATCTCGTGCAGCACGGTCTCGGCGCGGCGCTCGTAGGACGCGCGCGTCACCTTGGACCGGAAGACGTAGTCCTCCAGGAAGGTGACCGCGCCCGCGTTCTCCATCGCGCCCGCGTTGAACTCCGGCACGAACAGCTGGTCGTACTTGCCGAAGGCGTACGGCACGCCGAAGTTCTTGTGGTAGAAGCCGAATCCCTGCTTGGTCTCGGTGAACAGGCGCTCTTCGTCCATGTGCGCGGCCAGCGACGCGCGGCAGTAGATGCCGAGCGGGATGGTGCCGTGCTCGTCGGTGTACTCGTCGGTCCACTCCGCGTACGGGCCGGCGATGAGCGCGACGATGTAGGTGCTCATCCGCGGGGTGGTCTTGAACACGTGCTTGCCCGGTTCCCCGATCAGGGTCTCGACGGGGGCGCCGTTGGAGATGACCCGCCACTGCGGCGGGGCCGTCACGCTGATGTCGAAGGTGGCCTTCAGGTCCGGCTGGTCGAAGCAGGCGAACATGCGCTTGGCGTCGGCCGTTTCGAACTGGGTGTACAGGTACACCGCGTCGTCGGTCGGATCGACGAAGCGATGCAGGCCCTCACCGGTGTTGGAGTATTCGCAGTCGGCCTCGACCACCAGCTCGTTGCGCTCGGCCAGACCGGACAGGGCGATGCCCTTTTCCTCGTCGTAGCCCGAGACGTCGACGGCGGTCCCGTTGAGCACGGCCGACCGGATGCCGCGCGCCACGATGTCGATGTAGGTGCCCGAGCCGGGCTGCGCGGTGAAAGTGACTGTGCTGCGCGACAAGAAGAGCTGCTCGCCCGGTTTACCCGCCCCGTCGGTCAGGTCGAGTTCGATGCGGTAGTTCTCGACTTGCACGGTCGAGGCGCGTTCGATCGCCTGTTCACGTGTGAGGTTGGGTGCGGACATGAGGCTCCTTCGGTGTCGAAGAACGGGCACAGCGGACGGTTCTGCTCACCACCCTAATCCTCCGGACCGCCGCGCTTCGCTGGGTTTTCCGGCGCCGGTATTGTGCTGCTCGGATCCACTACCCACGATTCGGAGGCTCGACGTTGAAGCATGTGCACGCCGGTAAGGTGCGCGACCTGTACGAGGACGGCGAGACGTTGCTGCTCGTGGCCTCCGACCGGGTCTCGGTCTACGACGTCGCGCTGCCTACCCCCATTCCCGACAAGGGCGCGCTGCTGACCCAGCTGTCGAACTGGT
Organism: Nocardia sp. NPDC050712; assembly: GCF_040654295.1. NCBI lineage: Bacteria > Bacillati > Actinomycetota > Actinomycetes > Mycobacteriales > Nocardiaceae > Nocardia > Nocardia sp. NPDC050712. Next base: position 549,716 of record NZ_JBFAHT010000004.1, on the reverse strand, counting down.
GGTTCGAGTTCTTCGCCGACGTGCCCAACCACGTGCTGTCGACCACCGATGTGCCCGCCGAGTTCGCCGGTCGCGCCATTCGGGTGAAGCCGCTGAAGATGGTCATGGTGGAGTGCGTCGCCCGCGGCTACCTCACCGGCGGCGGCCTGAAGGAGTACCAGGCCACCGGCACCGTCTCCGGTATCGCGCTGCCGCCCGGCCTGCGCGACGGCGACAAGCTGCCCGAGCCGCTCTTCACGCCGAGCACCAAGGCCTCCGAGGGCCACGACGAGGCGATCAGCTTCGAGGACGTGGTGCGTCAGGAGGGCCGCGAGGTCGCCGAGAAACTGCGCGACCTGACCCTGGACATCTACACCCGCGGCGCCGAGCACGCCGCCTCGCGCGGTGTCATCGTCGCCGACACCAAGGTCGAATTCGGCTGGGACGGTGCGGTTCTCACCCTCGGTGACGAGGTGCTCACCTCCGATTCGTCGCGCTTCTGGCCCGCCGACCAGTGGGAGCCGGGCCACGCGCAGCCGTCCTTCGACAAGCAGTTCGTCCGCGACTGGTCCACCTCCACCGGCTGGGACAAGGAGCCCCCGGGCCCGGAGATCCCCGCCGACATCGTCGCGGCCACCCGGCGGAAGTACGTCGAGGCCTACGAGCTCATCACCGGCCGCACCTGGGCCTAGCCGAGCCGCTCGGCCAGCCGCTCGACATAGGGCTGCTGGCCTTTGGTGAGCTTCTCCCGGGCCGTCGCCAGCGCGAACCATTCCGCGCGGTCGATCTCCGGGAACTCGGCCCGCTTGCCCGACCGCGGCGGCCACTCCATCTCGAAGGTGCCCGGCACGATCGCGGCCGGGTCGAGGTCGGCCTCGATCGCCCACGCGACCACCGTTTTCCGCTTGCTGCCACTGCCGTAGGCGACCTCGCCGAGTTCCACCCACGCGCCCTCGGGCACCGGAAGGCCGAGCTCCTCGGTGAACTCGCGCCGGGCCGCGGCCTGCGCGTCCTCCTGCTCGGGCAGATACTCGCCCTTCGGAATCGACCACGCGCCGAGATCTTTGCGCGCCCAGAACGGGCCGCCCATATGCCCGAGCAACACCTCCGGACCGGCCTCGCCCCGCCGGAACAACACAACCCCCGCGCTGAATGTCGCTGCCACGCCGTGCAGTCTGCCTCACGCCACCGACACGATCGGCGAAGGCAGCGGCGGGAGTTCGAGTTTCTCCCGGAAGGTGCCCTCGATCGAGTCCTTCGCGACGATGTCGCGGCGGCGCAGTTCCGGCAGCAGGCCGTTGAGCAGGAAGTCGCGGGTGCGCGGGTCGGCCAGGCCGCCCAGCGAGATGACGTCGAGCACGCCCGCGTCGTAGCGTTCGGCGATGGCGTCGGCAAGCTGTTCGGGCGTACCCGCCGCGGCCCAGTGGCCGGTGTCCTTGGCCGCGATGATCAACTCGCGCAGGGTCTTGCCCTGCCGGGCGAAGGCACTGAAGATCTCCACCCGCCCGCGCCGGCGCTGCACCGAGGCCACGTCCGGCAGCAATTTCTCCGGGATCGGCTGGTCCAGCGGCAGTTCGGAGAGATCGACACCGCCGCCGAGCATGTCCGCTAGCGCGATCCGCCCGGCCTCGAAGTCGGTGGCTTCGTGCTGTTCGCGGACCAGGCGCGCCACCTCGGCCTCGGAGGAGCCGTAGGTCGCGTGGAACGAGCTCATGATCAGCGGCAAGCCGTCCGCGCGGCCCAATTCGGCGGCACGGGCCCGGATCTTCGTCGTGAAGGCGACGGCGTCGGCCAGCGTCGGCAGCGAGGTGAACACGACCTCGGCCAGGCGCGCCCCGAGTTCCACGCCCGCCGCGGATTGACCGGCCTGGAACTGCACCGGCCGGCGCTGCGGCAGCGTCGGGATGTTCAGCGGGCCGCGCACCGTGAAGAACTCGCCCGCGTGGTCGATCGGCCGGACGCGGTCCGGATGCAGGATCGCGCCGCCGTGCGCGTCGCGGGTCAGCGCGTCGGGCTGCCAGCTGTCGAACAGGGCGTTGACCACCTCGATGACCTCGGTGGCGCGGGCGTAGCGCTGCTCCGGGGCGGGCAACTCCTGGTCGCCGTAGTTCTCTTCGCCGAGCGAAGAGGTCACCGCGTTCCACGCGGCGCGGCCGTTGCTGACGTGGTCCAGCGTGCCGAAGAGGCGGGCCAGATTGTAGGGGTGGTGGAAGGTGGTGGTGACGGTGGCGATCAGGCCGATCCGTTCGGTCACCGCGCTGAGCGCCGCGACGAAGATCAGCGGCTCCTGCGCGCCGATCGCGCCCTGGGCGCCGAAGCTGAGCAGGTCGGCGGCGAACAGGGCGTCGAAGCCGTTGGCCTCGGCCAGTTTCGCGATCTCGATCGACGATTCCAGGGTCGACCGTTGGGGATCCAGCGCCGCGCTGTAGACATCGGTCGAACCACTGACTCCCGTAACGGTTTTCAACCGTCGTCTGGTGCTCACGGCGCAGGCCTCCTCCGGATCGTGTTCCCGCAGCGTCAGACTGTCGGTGGGTCCGGTGGCGGGTCAACGGTTGCGATCAGCCTGAGTAGTGGGAAATACCCTGGGGCGGAAAGCGTTCGAAGTGCGGCTCGAAATCGTCGTGATCGCAACCGGTGCCCGCGGGCGGCGGTCCGGACTAGCGTTCCCGGGTCGGACCGATACGGGAGGAGCTCGCGGTGACCATCGACGCGACCATCGAAACCGAACTCGCCCTGCACCCGCTCGACGATCCGGTGCGGGCCTCGCTGCGCGGCGAGCATCGCCGCTTCGCGGACTGGTCGGGCCGGATCGGGCGCTACGACCCCGAGGTCGCCCGTTTCGTCGGGCATCCACCGGTGCTCGACGACCAGGACTGGGCCGATCTGGCCACCCTGCTCGGCCCCGGCGGCAGCACCGCCCTGCGCGGCGCCCGGCATGTGCCGCCCGCGGGCTGGACGGTGCTCGATCACGTCGGCTCGGTACAGATGGACGGCACCGCACTCCACGTGGCCGCCGACCCGGAACTCGAGGTGCTGACGCCCGCCGAACTCCCCGAAATCCTGGACCTGATCGCCCGCACCGAGCCCGGCCCGTACGCGCCCCGCACCATCGAAATGGGCACCTACCTGGGTCTACGCGTCGACGGCCGCCTCATCGCGATGGCCGGTGAGCGCCTGCACCCACCCGGCTGGACCGAAATCAGCGCCGTCTGCACCGACCCCGCCTACCGCGGCCGCGGCCTGGCCACCCGCCTCATCCGCGCCGTCGGCGCCGGCATCCGCGCCCGCGGCGAAACCCCGTTCCTGCACGCCCTCGCCACCAACACCACCGCCATCAGCCTCTACGAAACCCTCGGCTTCACCCTCCGCAAACGCGGCACCCTCACCTTCCTCCAGGCACCGTAAACATCCCTGGATGTCGATACTGGTTGTCCTGCGGGGTAATTCGGGTTCCGGCAAGTCCACGGTCGCGCGGGCGGTGCAGCACCGCTTCGAGCCCGGCGCGGTGCTCGTCGTGCCGCAGGATGTGGTCCGGCGTCAGATGCTGCGGGAGCAGGACAAACCTGACGGCTTGAATGTCGAACTGATCGAGCACATCGCCACGTTCGGCCTGGCCCGGGGCCGGATCGTCCTCGTCGAGGGCATCCTGCGCGCCGCTCGCTACGGGCCTATGCTGCAACGCCTTTCGGCCGCCGCCACCCGCAGCGACTTCTACGCCTACGACCTGACCTTCGGCGAAACCACGCGCCGCCACGCCACCAGGCCGCAGGCCGCCGAATTCGGCGTCACCGAGATGCGGGCCTGGTATCACGGGTGGGACCCACTCGGCTTCGTCAGCGAGGTTCGTCTCGATGCCACGTGGAGCACGGCCGATGCCGTCGAGCGGTTGTATTCCGACCTCGTTCGGTAAGGGGCCGGGTGGCTCGTGCCGGATACGATTGCCTGCGCATGCCGAGGTCCGCCGATGAGTTTCGAGCGCGCAGGAGGTCTATCCGGTCATGAGGAAACTGACGTATGGGTTCAGTGTGTCCCTGGACGGTTACATCAACGACCGCGAGGGGAACATCGACTGGACCGACCCGGATGACGAGCTGCACCAGTTCCACAACGACCGCTACCGGGACATCGAGATCTCGCTGCACGGTCGTCGCCTGTACGAGCTGATGGCCGAGTACTGGCCGCACGTGCCCACGGACGCGCCGCCGATCGAGCGTGAGTTCAGCGGGCTCTGGACCGAGAAACCGAAGGTCGTCTTCTCCCGGACGCTCACCGAGGTGCAGTGGAACAGCACGCTGGTCAGCGAGAACGCGGTCGAGGAGGTGCGCAAGCTGAAGGCCGACGGCGACGGTCTGATGGAGGTCGGTGGCGCGAGCCTCGCGGCCGCGCTGCTGCCGCACGGACTGATCGACGAGTACCAGGTGTTCCTGCTGCCCATCGTGCTCGGCGGCGGCACGCCGTTCCTGCCCGCGCTGGACAAGCGCATTCGGCTCAGTCTGGCCGAGACGCGGCACTTCAACACGGCGGTGATGCTGCGCTACCTCGTCGACTGAGGGTTTTCACCAGGCAAATACCGAACATATGTTCGATACGGTCTAGATTCACGGAGTGTCCCGCCGCATCCGCTACACCGTCGACGGCCGAATCGTCCCGCCCGGCGAGCTGATCCGCACCGCCCGCGGCTGGGCCGAACCCGCGCCCACGCACTGCCCGGCCGGCCACCCCCTCACCGGCCGGGCACTGGTCGGCTGGATCCCGTGCCCGGGCGCCGGCCGAACCGGCCATCGCACCCACGAATGCCCCGAGTGCGGCGAAATCCACTACCGCCCCCCACTCGACGAACCGCTGTGCGACTGCGAACGCCGCACCGGCCGCCTCCCGCGCACCGACTAGCGGCAACAACTGGTACAAACCTGCCCGCCCCGCCCAACGAACTCATGATCGAAGCACCCTCCGCAACACGGCCCCCCGGAGAGGAACAGACCATGAGCACCCTTACCCCCACCCGCGCATGCGCCTTCTGCCGTACCCCCGCCACCGCGATCCTGCCCCTCAACACCCCACGCGAAGAAACCGCTCAGATCTGCGGCGCCTGCCTCGCCGAGCACTGGGCCGCCTGCGAGGCCGCGGAGGACGACTACAGCTGAGCGAAATCCACTCCCGCGCCGGTTATCTCGATGACAAGGAATGCCGCGGGTGCCGTCGTAAGTTCCGGCTTCTCGCTGCGGCGGCACCAAACGGCCTGTGACCTGGGCCGAAGCCCTCGAACCTATGTCGGGGTGACAGGATTTGAACCTGCGACCCTCCGCTCCCAAAGCGGATGCGCTACCAAGCTGCGCTACACCCCGTGAGCCACGGCCCAGAGGCGCCGTGGACGAATGATCCCCCTGTGAAGAGCGGGTGACGGGAATCGAACCCGCGCTATCTGCTTGGAAGGCAGAAGTTCTACCACTGAACTACACCCGCAAGGCAAACGACATCGATGGGATCGCCAGATGTCGTGTGCGCAACGACTGTACCGAATGTCGCCGCGGAAATGCCAATCGCCCGGGCCGGGGCGGCCGGCGGGTGTGGATCGGCAGGTCCCGGCACACTTTCGGCGTGTCTCCTGGCGACTCTCCAGCGAACCAAGATTAGGTGTAACGCTCGGCGCCCGAGAACGATCACACATCCGATCGCCATTCGCGAGGCAACGGAAACTCGTTGTAAAACGACGTTTTTCGGCGCCGGGTGGCTTGCTAGGATCCTTTTTGCCGGACGGGGGTATCTGGAAAGGGGGCGGTGAGCGTGCGCCGTGCTTGGTGGACCGAACCGCGTAGCAGTAGAGGTGAGGCCGGCTCCTGCCTGGGCGCCCTGCGCCCGGCCACCGACGCCACCCGTGGCGGGTGATCGCGATGTCCGAATCGACACCTCCGGTCAAGCACATGGCACGCGCCTGGGCGCAGGCCGTGTGCGCCGAACCGGGCGCGCACACCACGATGAAAGACCTAGAACCTGTTCTCGTGGACATCGTCAATCGACTGCTCCGACTGGCCGCTTCCGAACCCTTCCCGATGCTCGACGCCCGCGCCCTGGGCGCCCGCCTGGCCGAACCGCCGTTCGAGCGCACTCGGATGCTGGCTCAGGCCAGCCGCTGGCTACTGGGTTTCCCCGCGGGGCGCCCCGGGTCGCTGGTGGCCACCCGGTGGCCGTTCGTCGCCAGCCAGGCCATCGACAGCTATGCCCAGGCGCTGCAGGAGCGCGCCCTGGCCCAGCAGGAGCAGAACATCTCCGCGAAAGTCTCACTGCGCGTGCAGGAGATCGCGGCGCTGCAGCACCGGCTGCGGCACGAGGCCACCCACGACGCGCTCACCGACCTGGCCAACCGCACCCTGCTGCAGGACCGCGTCCGCCGCATGGCCGCCGATCCGGCGGGCAGCGTCGGCCTGCTGCTGATCGATCTGGACCGCTTCAAGCAGATCAACGACGGCTACGGGCACGCGGTCGGCGACGAGGTCCTGGTGGAACTGGCCAACCGGCTGCGTGAGGTGTGCCCGCCGGACACGGTCATCTGCCGCTACGGCGGCGACGAGTTCGTGCTCGCGGTCGACAGGTCGCACGGCACCCTGACCGATATCGCCCACCAGATCGTCGGCGCCCTGCGCGACCCGGTGTGGACCTCGGCCGGCCCGGTCCCGGTCTCGGCCAGCGTCGGCACCGCCCACAACCCGCCGGGCACCTCCTGCGACTTCACCGATCTGCTGCGCCGCGCCGACCGGGCGATGTACTCGGCGAAGACCGCCGGCGGCCGCCGGTTCGCGTTCTCGGATTCCGGCGAACCGGAGATCGACGCCGCCGTCGCCGGCTGACGGAGAAGCCGGGCGGGGAGGCTTCTTCGTCAGGGGGTCCGGCCGAAGTCCGGCACGCGCCCGACGTGCTCGCCGCCCGGGAGCGGCACGCTGTTCAGTCCGATTGACAGGTTGGGCACCAGAACAGGTTCCGCGCGTCCATGACCGCGTGCAGCACCGGCGTTCCGCAGATCCGGCACGGCGAACCCTGGCGGCGGTAGACGTAGGTGCGTGGCCGGTCCGCGGCGTAGGACGGATCCCCGTGGTCGTCCTCGGGCCGCACGACGACCATCTTGCCGACCCGCACACCGACCTTCATCAGTGCGACCAGGTCGGTCCACATCGCCTGCCACGCTTCGGCACTCACCGCGGTGCCCGGCCGGTGCGGTGAGATCCCGTGCCGGAACAGCAGTTCCGCGCGGTACACGTTGCCGACACCGGCCAGCACCGACTGATCCATCAGCAGCGCCCCGATCGGCCTGCGGGAGCGGCGGATTCGCTGCCAGGCCCGGTCCGGGTCGGCGCCCCGCCGCAGCGGGTCGGGCCCGAGCCGGTCGGTCAGCGCGTCGACCTCGGTGCGGGTGAAGATCTCGCAGGCGGTCGGTCCGCGCAGGTCGGTGCCGTGCGCCGCCCCGACCATGCGCATCCGCACCTGCCCGACCGGCTCACCCATGGGCACAGCGGATTCGGTGAACGCCCCGTACAACCCGAGATGCACGTGCACGATCAGCCCGGACTCGTACCGATGCAGCAGGTGCTTGCCCCACGCCTCGGCGCGCACCAGTGTCTGCCCGTCGACCCGGGCCGCGCCGGCGGCGAACTTTCCCTGCGGACTCCACACCCGCACCACGTCCCCGCCGAACGCCTTCTGATGCGCCCGGGCGAGGCGATGCAGCGTATGCCCTTCCGGCACGTCAGTACGCGGGGACCGCCGGGGCCTCGCCGGACTTCTCGTAGTCGGCGAGGATGTCGATGCGGCGCTGATGGCGCGCTTCGTCGGACCATTCGGCGGCGAGGAAGGCATCGACGATGGCGAGTGCCTCTTCGGTCGAGTGCATGCGGCCGCCGACGCCGATCAGCTGCGCGTTGTTGTGCTGGCGCGCCAACTGGGCGGTTTCCACGCTCCAGGCAAGCGCGCAGCGAGCGCCGGGCACCTTGTTGGCGGCGATCTGCTCGCCGTTGCCGCTGCCGCCGAACACCAGGCCCAGGCTGCCCGGGTCGGCGACGGTGCGGCGCGCCGCCTCGATGCAGAAGGCGGGGTAGTCGTCGAGGGCGTCGTATTCGAGGGCGCCGCAGTCGACGACTTCGTGGCCCGCTTGTTCCAGATGGGCCTTCACGTGATTCTTCAGTTCGAAACCGGCATGGTCGGCACCCAGGTATACGCGCATGGCAGCGATTCTGTCAGGCCGGTCAGCGACGTCGTCGAGAGGGCCGGAAGGGAACGGTACGGTCGAAATATGCAGCCGCAGGACCCACAGTCGAACCCGGATCCGCTCGCGAAGGACGAACCGGCGGGCAGCCCCGCCCCCGCCTACGGTCCGTACCCGACGGGCGGGTACCCGGCGCCCTATGGCTACGGCGGGCCGCCGATGCCGCCGCCCCAGCTACCCAGGGGTCTGTCGCCCTACGGCAGACCCGCCCGGCACAGCTGGGAGATCGCGCTGCTGTGCGTGGTGGTCGGGATCTCGGTGCTGATCTTCCTGCTCGCCCTGCTGGTCACCCTGTCCGGCACCATCTACGACTACCTGGTGTTCCTGCTCGCCGCGCCGCTGCTGGTGTGGTTCGGCCGCGGCACCCTCTACGCCCGGCTGCGGGTGGACGGCGTGAAGATGTCGCCCACCCAGTTTCCGGAGGGCTATCAGATGGTGGTCGAGGCCGCCGCCCGGTTCGGGATGCCGACGGTGCCCGACGCCTACGTGGTGCTCGGCAACGGCCAGATCAACGCCTTCGCCTCCGGGCACGGGTTCCGGCGCTTCGTCGCCGTCAACAGCGACCTGTTCGAAATCGGCGGCGCCGCGCGCGAACCCGACGCGCTGGCGTTCATCATCGGCCACGAGGTCGGGCACATCGCGGCGGGGCACGCCTCGTACTGGCGGATGCTCGGCATGTATCTGGCGCCGTTCCTGCCGCTGCTCGGCCCGGCGCTGCTGCGCTCCCAGGAGTACACCGCCGACAATCACGGCGTCTGCTTCCGCTACTCCGGCACGCCCGCCGCGATGGGCACCCTGGCCGCGGGCAAATACCTCAATGCGCTGGTCGCCTACGACGAGATGGCGAACCGGGCCGCCGCCGAGAAGGGCTTCTTCGTCTGGATCTACAACGCGATGTCCAGCCATCCGGTGCTGACCTGGCGGATGTGGGCGCTGCGCGACCGCAGCCGGCACGGCAAGCTGTTCTGGCGCCCGGAGACCCCGCCGCCGCTCGGCGCGACCCCGCACGGACAGGTTCCGGCGCAGCCGCCGAAACCTGTCCCGTAGGCACTCAGTCGAAGACCGGGTCCTCGTTGCGGGTGCGCTTCAGCTCGAAGAAGTGCGGGTAGGACGCGAGCGCGACCACGCCGTCCCAGACCTTGCCGGCGTCCTCACCGCGCGGGATCCGTGACAGCACCGGGCCGAAGAAGGCGACGCCGTTGACGTGGATGGTCGGTGTGCCGACATCCTTGCCGACCTTGTCCATGCCGGCGTGATGGCTCTTGCGCAGCGCCTCGTCGTAGTCGGTGCTCTCGGCGGCCTGCGCGAGTTCGGCGGGCAGGCCCAGCTCGGCCAGGGCGTCCACGATGATCGCGTCCAGGGATTCCTTGCGGGTGGGGCGCTCGTACTCGGCCTTGCGGTCGTGGATGCGGCTGCCCAGCGCGGTGTAGAGCGGCGCCAGGATCTTGTCGCCGTGCTCCTGCGCCGCGGCGATGGCGACGCGGACCGGGCCCCAGCCGGTGGACAGCAGTTCCCGGTAGCTCTCGGGCAGGTCCTCGCGGTCCTCGTTGAGGACCGACAGGCTCATCACGTGGAAATTGGCCTCGATATCGCGGACCTTCTCGACCTCGAGGATCCAGCGCGAGGTGATCCAGCACCACGGGCACAGCGGGTCGAACCAGAAGTCGGCGACATTCTTCTCGGCCGTGTCGGTCACGGAATTTCCTCTCGATCGGTGGTTCGGCAGCCACGACAACGCGCGGCGGGGCCGTTATCGGAGACCAACCACGAGACCGGCCGATTCGTTCCCCGTTCCCGGAACCCGGCATTTCGCCGCCACGCCGACAGTAGGGTGGGTTCGGAGTCCCGGTTCGTACTCTCCCAAGGAGTCCGCTATGACCTCGGAACGGCATTTCGTCATCGTGGGCGGCGGTCTGGCCGCCGCCAAGCTCGCGGAAGCCCTGCGGGCGAGCGACTTCGAAGGGCAGGTCACACTGCTCGGGGCCGAGGATCATCTGCCCTACGAGCGGCCACCCCTGTCCAAGGACCATCTGTTCGGCAAGAAGGATCTCGCCGACTTCGTCGCGGTGCCCGGTGAGTGGTATCGCGACCACCGCATCGACGTCCGGCTCGGCACCGCGGTGCGGGCCATCGATCGCGCCGCGAAAACCGTGACGCTGCCCGATGATTCGACCCTCACCTACGACAAGCTGGCGCTGGCCACCGGCTCCGCGCCGCGGCGGCTGGACCTGCCGGGCGCGGACGGCGCGAACGTCTACCAGCTGCGCACCATCGAGGATTCCGACGCGATCCTGGGGCTGCTGTCCGGCACCGCCAAGATCGGCCGCCTGGCCATCGTCGGGGCGGGCTGGATCGGCTTGGAGGTCGCCGCCGCGGCGCGCTCGGCCGGGGTCGAGGTCACCGTGGTCGAGTCGGCCGAGCTGCCGCTGCTGGGCGCGCTCGGGCCCGAGATGGGGGAGTTCTTCGCCCAGCTGCACCGGGACAACGGCGTCGACCTGCGGCTGGGCGCCGAACTCGCCGGGATCGACGCGGACGGCATCCGGCTCGGTGACGGCACCGCGATCGCCGCCGACGCGGTGCTCGTCGCCATCGGCGCGACACCCGCTGTCGAGCTGGCCCGCGCCGCGGGTCTGGACGTCGACAACGGCGTCCTAGTCGACGCCGGCCTGCGCACCAGCGATCCCGATATCGTCGCCGTGGGTGACATCGCCGCCCAGGACCATCCCCGCCTGCACCGGCGGATCCGGGTGGAGCACTGGGCGAACGCGCTCAACCAGCCCGCCGTCGCGGCCGCGACGATGCTCGGCAAGCCCGCCGAATACGACCGGCTCCCTTACTTCTTCACCGATCAGTACGACGTCGGCATGGAGTACACCGGCTACACCGCGCCGGGGGAGTACGAGCGCGTGGTGGTGCGCGGCGATCAGGCCGGGCGCGAGTTCGTCGCGTTCTGGCTCGACGCCCAGGACCGGGTGCTGGCCGGCATGAACGTCAACGTCTGGGATGTCACCGATCGGATCAAGGAACTGATCAGCTCGGGTGCGCCGGTCGACCCCGAGCGCCTGGCCGATACCGCCCTCGATTTGTGAACTGGATCACAGATCCGGGAATGTGTCGAGAGCGGACCCGTGGTTCCGACCTACCCTCGAGAGCGCCGGACGGGCGCACCGAACGGCAAGGAGCCGAACCGTGAAGTACATGCTGCTGAAGACCTACAGCGCCACCGCCCACTGCGACATCCCGATCGCCGAGTGGGCGCCGGAAGACATCATGGCCCACATCGAGTTCCAGCGGGCCCTGAGCGCGGAACTGGCCAAATCCGGGGAACTGATCTCCGCGCAGGGCCTGGCCGGGCCGGACGAAGCGCGCATCGTGAGCTCCGACGGGCGCTCGGCGCCGGTGGTCACCGACGGTCCCTTTCCGGAGACCAAGGAATTCCTGGCCGGGTACTGGCTGGTGGACGTAGACAGCCCCGAGCGCGCCCTGGAGATCGCGGCGCAGGCCTCGGCCGGCCCCGGCCCGGGTGGCAAGCCGGTGGGTGAGTACATCGAGGTGCGCGCGGTGATGAGCGCCCCGACCGTCGACCAGTGACCGAGGCCCCGGCCCGGGCCGAGGCGGACCTGCTGCGCGAGCTGGCGCCGCAGGTCCTCGGTGTACTGGTGCGCCGCTTCGGCGATTTCGACACCGCCGAGGATGCCTTGCAGGAGGCGCTGCTGGCGGCCGCGACGCAGTGGCCCGAGGCGGGCCGGCCGGCGAACCCGCGCGGCTGGCTGATCCAGGTGGCGCAGCGCCGGATGGCCGACGCCGTGCGCGCCGAGGTGGCGCGGCGGCGCAGGGAGGCAACGGTTTTCGACCGCGAGGTCGCCGACGCGGAGGTGGTGGACCGCGACGACACCCTGGCCATGTATTTCCTGTGCTGCCATCCGGCGCTGTCGGACGCCGCCTCGATCGCGCTGACGCTGCGCGCGGTCGGCGGCCTCGGTACCGCCGAGATCGCCGGCGCCTTCCTGCTACCCGAAGCGACTATGGCGCAACGGATTACGCGCGCCAAGAAGAAACTCTCCACCCTGGACCGGCCGTTCGCGCGGCCCGGTGACGCGCAATGGCGCAGCCGCCTCGGCCCGGTGCTGCACGTGCTGTACCTGATCTTCACCGAGGGGCACACCACGAGCGCCGGCGCGGAACTGCAGCGCACCGACCTCTCCGGTGAGGCGATCCGCCTGGCCCGCTCGATCCACGCCCTGCTGCCGCGGGACGCCGAGGTCACCGGCCTGCTCGCGCTGATGCTGCTCACCGATGCCCGGCGCGCGGCCCGGACCGGCGCACACGGCGAGCTCATCCCGCTCGCCGAGCAGAATCGCGCGCTGTGGGATCGCGCGCTCATTCGTGAAGGGGTGCGGCTCACGACGGGCACACTGGCCCAAGGTCTTTCGGGCCCGTATCAGATCCAAGCCGCGATCGCCGCCGTGCACGCGCAGGCGCGGCATGCCGACGACACCGAGTGGCCGCGAATCCTGGCCCTGTACAACGTGTTCGAGCGGCTCGCCCCCAATCCGATGGTGACCCTCAACCGCGCGGTCGCGTGCGCCATGGTCGAAGGCCCGGCCGCCGGGCTGGCGCTGGCCGACACCCTCGAGGCGCAGCTCGCGGGCAACCACCGCCTCGCGGCCGTGCGCGGGCACCTGTCCGAGATGGCCGGGGATCGGCCCGCCGCCGTTGCGGCCTACCTGTCGGCCGCGGCGCGCACCACAAGCACCCCCGAGCGGGACTACCTCCTGCTGCGCGCCGCCCGGTTGCGTGCCGCCGGGGCGGTTCCGGCCGAACCCCTTGCCCCGCACTCCGATCCAGAACACTAGCGGCCGAAATTAGAACGTGTTCTACTGACGGGGATCGGCACGACATCTCAGGGGGAACCGACTTGAGCACCGCGAAGGGCCCGCTGGCGGGCATCCGCATCATCGAACTGGCCAGCATCGGCCCCGGGCCGCACGCGGGCATGATGCTGGCCGACCTGGGCGCGGACGTGGTGCGCGTCCAGCGCGTACCGGACCGCACGGCCCTGGCCGCGCAGCTGCGTGGCCGCACCATCACCGAGGCCGATCTGAAGGACCCGGCCGATCTGGCGGCAGTGCTGGCTCTCGTCGAGCGCGCCGACGTGCTGATCGAGGGCTTCCGGCCGGGCGTGGTGGAACGGCTCGGCCTCGGCCCCGAGGTCGCGCTGCAGCGCAACCCGCAACTCGTCTTCGCCCGCATGACCGGATGGGGCCAAGACGGCCCGCGCGCGCAGCAGGCGGGGCACGACATCAACTACATAGGTCTCACCGGCGCGCTGAACGCGATCGGGCGCAAGGGGGACCGGCCGGTGCCGCCGATCAACCTGCTCGGCGACTACGGCGGCGGCTCGGTCTTCCTGGTGCTCGGCATCCTCGCCGCGCTGCTGGAGCGCGAACGGTCCGGGCAGGGCCAGGTGGTGGACGCCGCGATGGTGGACGGCGTGCTGACCCTGTCGCACGTGTTCGCGACCATGGCCCAGCAGGGCCTGTGGTCCGAGGAGCGCGGCACCAACTTGCTCGACACCGGAATGGCTTGGTACGACACGTATTCCACCGCCGACGGCCGGTATATGGCGGTGGGCGCCTACGAGCCGCAGTTCTACGCCGAGCTGCTGCGCGTGCTCGAACTGGACGCGGAAACACTGCCGCCGCAACGGGACAGGAGCGGACAGGAGGTGCTGCGCAAGATCTTCGCCGACAAGTTCGCCGCCCGGACGCAGGCGCAGTGGTGTGCGCTGTTCGACGGCGTCGACGCCTGCGTGACGCCGGTGCGCACGTTCACCGAGGCCGCCGACGACGCGCACCTGAGCGCGCGGGGCGCGCTGGTCGACATCGACGGTGTCCGGCAGCCCGCCCCCGCGCCCCGCTTCTCGCGCACGCCGCCGTCCGACCCCGCCCCGGTGCCGGAGTTCGCCACGCCGATCCAGGAGATCTGGCGGTAGTCGAGCCGCCGGGACCGGCATAGTGACGCGGGTTACAGTCGCCGCGAGCAAGCTGCTTGCAATTATCGGACCAACGCCCCGGTGGCACGCGCGGGCCCGGCGGTGACCGAATACAACAGCCGCCCTGTGTGATTGGAATCTGCTACCGCCGATCGGGTTCGCGCCGTCCGTGCTCGCCCCCGCTGATAGGCTGCCGGGGCTCGGTGACAGTGGTGCAGGCCTAGCTCGAGGGGGCAAACCTGGTGCGATCGGACGAGGGGCGCGGGTTGCTCGACGCGGCCGCGAGTGGTGGGTTCCACCTACCTGCGGATACCGCGCGACGGCTCGGCGTGGCTTGTGACGCGCTGGTGGCGGGCTTGCGCCGGGCGCGCGAGCAGGGGACAGATCTCGCTGCGGTGCAAGGGTTTCCGGACTTGGCCTCCGGGCACGCGCTGGCGCGGGGGTTCGAGGCCAAAGGGGCGGAATATCTCGCGCTGCTCGCCGCCTTCGAGGAGACCGCGCTGCGGGTGAAAGTCGGCTACCTGGCCGCCGGGCAGTTGATCGCGCAGGCGGATGCCGCCCAGCGGGCGGCGCTGCGGGCGGCGACCGAGCAACTGGAGGGCACACGGTGACCGACGACGGTCCGGGTGCGGCGGGGGCCGATCCGGCTTATGTTCCCGATCGTGAATCCTTCGACGCCTACACCCACCGGGAGATCTGGGACCTGGTGCACGAGGCGCTGGACCCGGCCGCGCTGGGGCGCACCGCCGACGGGTGGCGGGCGGCGGCGCAGACGCTGGCCGAGTCCTTCGACGCCTTCACCGGCGCCGTGCGCCGCGAGTTCGGGGACTGGGAGGGGCGCGCCGCGGCCGCGGCGCGCGAGTCGACCGAGGCTTTCGTCCAGGCCGGCGCCGCGGCGCAGCAGGTCTGCGGCGAGGTGCAGCGCCTGATGGAAGCGAATTCCGCGGCCGCGCAGAAGGTGCGTGACGCCATCCCCGAGCTACCGGAATCCTATGTGCCGCATCCGGATCCGGTGGTGGAGGTGGTGGAGGGCGGGCCGCGGAAGATGGCGCACGACATCGCCGCCGCCGACGCGCTCGCCGACGCCCAGGACGCGCTGACTTTCCTCTACAACTCGACGCTGGTGGCCTCCGGGGATGCGGTGCCCGCCTTCGCTCGGAAAGAGTGCGCGCCGTGAGATGGCAATTCGATCCCGACGAATTCACCTATGTGTGGTCGGTGGAGACCGGCCTGGACCGCAGGCCGTACCCGATCAACATGGCGCACCGTGGCACGGTGCGCAGCGAAAACGACTGGGACAAACTGAAACTCGCCGAGCGCTTCCAGCGCAACGCCGACCCGGACCTGACCGGCGCGCTCACCCTGTGCGCCCGCTCCGATGCCACCACCATCACCGTCTCCGGCGATCGCTACACCCCGGACGGGCAGTCCGAGGAGACCATCCTCGCCTTCGGCGCCACCCACCTGGTGTGGGGCACGGTCCTGATCGCGGGCCCCTGCGATGTCACCGTCATCGCGTGCCATGCCCGCAATGTCCCCCAGCACCTGGTCGACGCCATCGGCACCGCGCCCTCGGGCCGGCTGGCCGCGATGCGCGAACCGCGCGAGGCCGTCCTCTACGACGATCCGAATCACTGGCAGCACACCGAAACCGCCCGCCGCGCGGCCTCCTTGCGCCGCACCCTGCATCGCCCGATCGACGCGCGCGGCTTCATCACCGTCACCGTCGCCCCGGAGGACCCGATGTCCCCGCCCACCCGGCACCGCACTTGGCTCGACTTCACCGGCGACGGCCGCTACCTGCTCACCACCAGCACCGATCTCACGCTGGCCCCGGTCACCGACCAGGCGCTGGCGGGGCAGCTCAAACGGCTCGCCGCGATCGGCTGAGGATCAGGCCGGGACGACCTCGGCGGCCAGGAACTCGTCCAGGAATTCCTGTGTGCGCCGGTCGAATTCGCGGTACTGGGCCGTCCGCTCGGCACCCGCCACCGCCGCGCCGACCAGCAGGTTGCCCGCGTCGTCGAGGCGCTGCGGGCGTTCCTCGGCATCCGGCAACAGGCCGACGCGCGAGTGCGTGAAGCCGCAGTAGTAGGCGATGCCCGCGCTGAGATTGGCCTCGAGCGTGGCGTGCATATCGGGCAGGAAGGCGTCGTCGCTGGTCATGCCCGCCAGGCCCAGCCACAGCATGCGCTTGCCCGCGAGCTTGGGCTTGCTGCGGCCGTAGGCGAATCCGTAGTTCCAGACCCGGTCGATCCAGCCCTTGAGCAGGCCCGGCACCGTCTGCCAGTACACCGGGAAGACCGCCACCACCAGGTCCGCGGCCAGGATCCGCCGCATATGCGCTTGCGCCTCGGCCGAATACGGCTTGTCGCGGTTGCCCCAGTCCGGCTGGTCCTCGGCGTTCATGCGCGGGTCGAAGCCCTCGGCGTGCAGATCGAGGTAGTCCACGCGGTAGCCCGCCGATTCCAGCCGCTCGGTGGCGCGGCGGGCGGTGTGCGCGGTGAGCGAGTCGGTGCGGTGATGGGAAACGACCACGAGGGCGGTGGGCTGGGTGGTGTTCGGCACGATGTATCTCCTGATCCGGTTGCGTCGTTCTGGCTGGCGAGGTCTCCAGTAGACCGCCGATCGTGTGGACGATCCATAGGAGAAACCCTTCGATGGATAGGAGTTCGTCTACGATGGGCGCTATGGATCCGGTGAGCGCACTTTTGAACGGCATCCGCGCCGAAGGGTCGGTGGTCAGCAACGCGCGCCTGGAGGCGCCCTGGACCATCCGCTTCGCCGATCGCGCCCCGCTGACCATGATCTCGGTGCTGCGCGGCGGCGGCACGCTGCTGCTGCCCGACGGCACCCAGCAGCGCGTCGGCAAGGGCGACACCGCGGTGATCCGGGCGAGCGCCCCCTTCCACCTCGCCGACAGTCCCGATTCGCTACAGCGGGATCATCTCGAATACGAAATCGCCTGCTTCACCGAGAATCCCGTGTGCACCGCCGCGGAGATCAGCGGAATCAGCTGGGGCGCGGAGTCTTCCGAGACGGCACTGATCGTCGGCGCCTACCGGGCCGCGGGCCGCCGCCACGAACGCCTGCTGCGCGCGCTCCCGCCCGCCCTGGTGATCCAGGAGGACGTCGACACCTGCGATTGGCTGGAGCGGGCCGCCATGGATTGCGCCGCCCACCTCGCGGGCTCCCAGGCCCTGATGGACCGCCTGCTGGACTGGGCGCTGGTCTGCACCCTGCGAACCTGGTTCGAGCAGGCCGGCGCCGACGCGCCGACCTGGTACCGCGGCATGTCCGACCCGCTGCTCGCCCCGGCACTGAAAGCCATGCACGGCAACCCCTCCCGCCCGTGGTCGGTGGCCACCCTGGCCGCCGAGGCGGGCGTCTCGCGCGCCCTGTTCGCCAAGCGCTTCACCGAGCTCATGGGCCGCCCGCCCCTGGCCTACCTCACCGACTTCCGGATGGACGAAGCCGAGGAACTGCTCGCCGACACCGATCTCACCGTCGCCCAGGTCGCGAAGTCGGTCGGTTATGCCGACCCCTTCGGCTTCAGCGCCGCCTTCAAGCGCTACCGGGGCCTGAGCCCCACCGCCTTCCGCACCGCGGCGGCGTAGTCACAGCCGCGGATCGACCGGCTCGGACTCCAGGGCCAAGACCGCGAAAACGGCCTCGTGCACCCGCCAGAGCGGTTCACCCGCCGCGAAGCGGTCCAGGGCTTCCAGGCCGAGCGCGTATTCCCGCAGCGCCATCGACCGCTTGCGGCCGAGGCCCCGCGTGCGCAGCCGCCGCAGGTTGTCCGGACGCTGGAATTCCGGGCCGTAGATGATCCGGAGATACTCCGGGCCACGGCATTTCACGCCCGGCTGGACGAGCCGGCCGGTGCTCGTCGCGCCGCCCTGATCGTCGGTCTTGCCCGGCCCGCGAACCAGCGACTCCGCCGGTTTGACGACCATGCCCTCGCCGCCCGCGGTGGTCAGCTCGGTCCACCACGCCGTCGCGGCGGCCACCTGTTCGGTGTCGCCCAGATCGACGAACATCCGGTCGGTCCTGGTGAACAGCCCGGCGTCGGCGTCGGCCAGGCGATCGATCCGCTCCAGATGCCACCGGTGTTCGTTGGTCGCGTAGTTGACGCCCTCGCCGGCGAGGATCTGGAACGGCGCCAGGCGGATGCCGTCGAGCCCGTCGACCGGCCAGCAGTAGCGGCCGTAGGCGGTGGTGAAGGCGGCCGCGTCGGTGCGCCGGGCAGCGGTGCGGGCCGACAGGCCGGCCACATCGATGCCGCGATCCGCCACGGCGGCAAGGAGTTCCGATGCCGCGCCGAGCGAGGCGCGCGCGGCCGCGCCGACCGCCGCGTACTGGTTGCGCAGCAAGCCGAGGGCCTTGGCCGACCACGGCAGGAGCTCGGTGTCGAGCACCAGCCAATCGGTGTGCAGCTCCTCGAAGAGCCCGGCGCGGTCGGCGGCGGCCCGGACCCGGCCCAGCAGGGCCTCGGTCTGCGCGTCGTCGTCGAAGAACGGGCGTCCGGTGCGGGTGTAGACGACACCGCTGCTGCCGTCGCCGACGCCGAACCGGTCACGCGCGGCCGCGGCCGAGCGCGCCACCACGACGATGGCCCGTGACCCCATGTGCTTCTCTTCGCACACCACCCGCCGCACGCCTTCGGAGCGGTAGTAGGCGAAGGCCTCGGCCGGATGCTCCAGGTAGTCCTCCAGCGCCGAGGTCGCGCACGGCGACATGGTCGGCGGCAGATAGACCAGCCAGCGCGGGTCCAGCGCGAAGCGGCTCATGACTTCCAGTGCGGCGCCGGCGTTCTCCTCCTGCACGCCGACCCGGCCGTGGTGGCGGGTTTCCACCACGCGCCGCCCGACGACGTCGTCGAGGTCGAGCACGCCCGGGTCGCGGTGCACCACACCGGCCGGAGTGGCCAGGGTGGTGGCTTCCAGCGGACGTACCGGCTCGTACCAAACCCGCTCCGCCGGAACGGAAACCGGCTCCCGCTCCGGATAGCGCAGCGCGGAGAGCCGCCCGCCGAAGACCACGCCGGTGTCCAGGCACAGCGTGTTGTTGACCCAGCGCAGCTCGGTCATCGGGGTGTGCCCGTAGAGGACCGTGGCGCGGCCGCGATAGTCCTCGGCCCACGGGTAGCGCACCGGCAGGCCGAATTCGTCTGTCTCGCCGGTGGATTCGCCGTACATGCAGAACGAGCGGACCCGCCCGGAGGCGCGCCCGTGGAACTCCTCCTTCAGGCCCGCGTGCGCGACGACCAGGTTGCCGCCGTCCAGGACGTAGTGACTGATCAGGCCGCGGCAGAAGTCCAGGGCGGACTTGCGGAAGTCCTCGTCCTGGTCCTCCAGCTGCGCCAGGGACTCGGCCAGACCGTGCGCCGGGTTCACCTTCTTGCCGCTGAGCGCCCGCACCAGCTTGTACTCGTGGTTGCCCGTGACGCACAGGGCGGTGCCCGCCGCGACCATGCCCATGACCAGGCGCAGCACGCCCGGGGTATCGGGCCCGCGGTCGACCAGGTCGCCGACGAACACCGCCGTGCGGCCGGCCGGATGACGCGCGCCGACCGCGCGGCCCACGGCATCGCGCTCCAGGTCATAACCCAGGACACTCAGCAGGGTCTCCAGTTCGGAACGGCACCCGTGCACATCGCCGATGACATCGAACGGACCGGTGACCTCGCGCTTGTCGTTCCACGCCCGCTCGTCGGCGATGGTCGCGGCCTCGATCTCCGCGACGCCGCGCAGGACGTAGACCTTGCGGAAGCCCTCGCGCTCCAAACCGCGCAGGCTCCGGCGCAGGTCGCGCTGCTGCCGGGTGACCACGTGCGCGCCGAGGTGGGCTCGCTCCGAGCGCGCCGAATTGCGTTCCAGGCAGACCGAATCCGGGACGTCGAGCACGATCGCCACCGGCAGCACGTCGTGCGCCCGGGCCACCGCGACCAGTTCCTGTCGCGCCTTCGGCTGCACGTTGGTGGCATCGATGACGGTGCGCAGCCCGCGCCGCAGCCGCACGCCCGCGATGTGGTGCACCAGCGCGAATGCCTCCGGGGTCGCCGACTGATCGTTCTCGTCATCGCTGACGACGCCGCGGCAGGCGTCCGAGGACACGATCGCCGTCGAACGGAAATGCTTGCGCGCGAAGGTGGACTTACCCGAGCCGGTACTGCCCACCAGCACGACGAGCGAAAGCTCCGGGATGCTCAGTTCGGTCATCACGCGGCTCCTTTCTCGTCGTTGCGCGTGAGCTCGGTGAAGACCGCCATTTGGGTGGGCGGCCCGACTTCCTCGTCGGGTGTGCCGATCGGGAGGTAGCGCACGTCGTAGCCGTAGCGGGCCGCGACACCCTCGGCCCAGGCCGCGAATTCCGCACGGGTCCACTCGAACCGGTGGTCGTCGTGGCGGAAATCGCCGTGCGGCAGCGTCTCGTAGCGCACGTTGAACTCCGAGTTCGGCGTGGTCACCACTACGGAAGCCGGTGCGGCCGAACCGAACACGGCATGTTCGAGCGCGCCGAGGCGCGGCGGATCGATGTGCTCGATCACCTCCATCAGCACCGCCGCGTCATAGCCGCGCAGCCGGGCATCGGTGTAGGTGAGCGCGCCTTGGAGCAGGGTCAGCCGATTCGCCACCCGCTCCGGCAGCCGATCCAGCCGCAAGCGCCGCTTGGCGATGTTGAGCGCGCGCATCGACACGTCGACACCGACGATCTCGGTGAACGTCGTGTCCGACAACAGCTCGCGCAACAGCACGCCCTCGCCGCAGCCGAGATCGAGCACCCGATGGGCGCCGGCCTCGTGCAGCTGAGCCCGCACCGCCGCCCGCCGCTGCACCGCCAGTGCGGGTGTGCGCGTATCGGATTCGGCCGGCGGGGGATCGTCCAAGCCGGTCTGGATCGCTGCCGCGCTCGATTGTCTCGTCGGTTCGGTCGGCGCGGCGCCGCTCGCACTCTGGCCGGTGCCGTCGTCCACCTCGACCGCGTCCAGCAGCTCCGGCTCCACCTCGTCCACTTCGGCCAGCCGCGCCAGCGCGGTCCGCACCAGCGACTGCCGGCGCGCCAGGTACCGGCGCGTGATCCACGCGCGTTCCGGATGCTCGGCCAACCACCCGGCCGCGGTGCGGATCAGCTTGTCGACCTCGTCGGCGGCCAGCCAGTAGTGCTTGGCGCCGTCCAGGACCGGCAGCAGTACGTACAGATGCGACAGCGCGTCGGACAGGCGCATGGTTCCGGTGAGTTCCAGGCGCAGGTAATGGGATTCACCCCACTCCGGGAAGGCCGGATCCAGCGGCAGGGGAGTGGCCTGGACCGTCCAGCCCAGCGGTGCGAACACCTGCTCCGCCGCCTCCGGGCCGCCCTTGCACGGCACGGCCGGCAACTCGATCCGCAGCGGCAGTTCCGTCTGCGCCAGCTCCGGGCGCAGCTCGCAGCGCCCGCGCAGCGCGGTGCGGAACACCGAGCCCAGCGCCACCGACAGCAGCGAGGAGGCCGCGTAGGGCCGATCGTTCACGTACTGCCCGAGGCTGAAATCCGGGGTACTGCGGGATCGCCCGCGCACCAGCCGGATCGGGTCCACCTCGAGCAGCAGCGCGACGGTGCAGCGCCGCGCGCTCGCCTCCGGATACAGCACGTGCGCGGTGCCGTAGGACTGCTCGAACTCCTGTACCCGCCCGGGGTTCTTGTGCAGCAAGAACCCCAGATCGGACGCGGGCCAGCCCGCGCCCTCCGGCGGTGTACAGGTGATCGTCAAGAGCATGCTGCGATCGTCGCTCACCTGTGCGAACGTCGCAAGGGAGTTTCAGCGGCTCGGGTCGGGCCAGGCCCACCGCGCGACGACGGGGATGTCCTCGCCGTGCTCGCGGGTCCAGGCGCGGGCATTCCAGCGCGCGTCCACCATTTCCTGCCGCAGCCCCGCCGCCTTCTCGCGCAGCCCCGGCACCCGGTCGATGACGTCCATCACCAGATGGAAGCGATCCATGTCGTTGAGCATCACCATGTCGAAAGGTGTTGTGGTGGTGCCCTTCTCCTTGTAGCCGCGAACGTGCATCTCGGCGTGGTTGGTGCGCTTGTAGGTGAGCCGGTGGATCAGCCACGGGTAGCCGTGGAAGGCGAAGATCACCGGGCGGTCCCGGGTGAACAGCGTGTCGAACTCCCGGTCCGGCAGGCCGTGCGGATGCTCCCGCTCGGGCAGCAGCCGCATCAGGTCGACGACATTGACCACCCGAATACGCAAGTCCCGCATGCGATCCCGCAGAATCGCGGCGGCCGCGAGCGTCTCCAGCGTCGGCACGTCACCCGCGCAGGCGAGCACCACGTCCGGCGTGGAGCCGAGGGCGTCGTTGTGGCCCGCCCAATCCCAGATTCCCGCGCCGCGGGCACAGTGCACGGCGGCGTCGGCGACCGAAAGCCAGTCCGCCTGCGGCTGTTTCCCGGCCACCACCACGTTGACGTAGTGCTTGGACCGCAGGCAGTGGTCGTACACCGACAGCAGCGTGTTCGCGTCCGGCGGCAGGTAGACCCGCACGATCTCGGGCTTCTTGTTCAGCACCACATCCAGGAACCCGGGATCCTGATGGGTGA
Source organism: Nocardia sp. NPDC050712 (assembly GCF_040654295.1). Classification (NCBI taxonomy): domain Bacteria; kingdom Bacillati; phylum Actinomycetota; class Actinomycetes; order Mycobacteriales; family Nocardiaceae; genus Nocardia; species Nocardia sp. NPDC050712. The sequence goes on along the minus strand of NZ_JBFAHT010000004.1, from coordinate 526,902 downwards.
ACCCGTTGTGGTCCTGCCGCCAGACATGCGAGGAGAGCAGGTAGTTCAGGCTCGCGATGGGCCGCCGCCACGGCACCTGCGCGCTGGCGTCCAGCCATTTGGCGTGCTGATTGAACATGGCGTCGATGATGTGGATGAACGCCTCGTAGCAGGTGAACACCCCGTGCCGGCCGGTGAGCAGATACCCCTCCAGCAGGCCCTGGCACATGTGCTCGGAGAGCACCTCGATCACCCGGCCGGTGCGATCCAATTTCGTGTCGTACTCGCCGATTTCGGCCTGCCAGTCCCGCCCGGTGACCTCCAGGATGTCCTGGAGGCGATTGCTGGCCAGCTCGTCCGGGGCGAAGGTCAGGAAGTTGTCCGGGTTGGCGGCGGTGACGTCGCGCAGCCAGGCACCGAGCACCCGGGTCGCCTCGTGCTGGCCGCTGCCGGGTGCGTCGACCGGCACGCCGTAGTCGCGCCAGTCGGGCAGGCGCAGATCGCGGACCAGCATGCCGCCGTTGGCCACCGGGCTCGCGCTCATCCGCCGCTCGCCGGCGGGCACCAGGTCGGTCAGCTCCGAGACCGGCCGGCCGGCCTCGTCGAACAGCTCCTCCGGCCGATAGGAGCGCAGCCACTGCTCCAGCACCACGCGGTGACCGTCGTCGGAGCGGGCGGCGGGCAGCGGCACCTGATGGGCGCGATAGGTCCCTTCGACCTGCTCGCCGTCCACCCGCGGCGGACAGGTCCAGCCCTTCGGGGTGCGCAGCACGATCATCGGCCAGATCGGCCGTTCGTGGTCGGCGCCGCCGCGCGCGGCCCGCTGGATCTGGGCGATGCGTTCCAGGCAGGTGTCCACCGCGGTCGCCATGTCCTGGTGCACCGCGGCCGGATCCTGACCCGAGACCACCAGCGGCTCGTAGCCGTAGCCGCGCAGCAGCGAGATCAGCTCCGACTCCGGTATCCGCGCCAGGATGGTCGGATTGGCGATCTTGTATTCGTTCAGCGCGAGAATCGGCAGCACCGCGCCGTCGCGCCCGGGATTGAGGAACTTGTTGGCGTGCCAGCTGGTGGCCAGCGGCCCGGTTTCGGCCTCGCCGTCGCCGACGACGCAGAACACGGTGAGATCCGGGTGGTCCAGCGCGGCGCCGAAGGCGTGCAGCAGCGAGTACCCGAGCTCACCGCCCTCGTGGAACGAGCCCGGCGTCTCCGGCGCGCAGTGACTCGGCACGCCGCCGGGGAAGGAGAACTGCGCGAACAGCGCGCCCATCCCGGCCCCGTCGCGCGGGATGTGGCTGTACAGCTCGGAGTAGGTGCCCTCCAGCCAGGCGCAGGCGTTCGGCCCCGGCCCGCCGTGCCCGGGACCCGCGACGAACGCCGCGTTCAGGCCGCGCCGGCGGATCGCGCGATTGGCGTGCACCCACACCAGATTCAGCCCGGGCACGGTGCCGAAATGCCCGAGCAGCCGCGGCTTGATGTGCTCGGCCGCCAGCGGCTCGCGCAGCAGCGGATTGCTCATCAGATAGATCTGGCCGACCGCCAGATAGTTCGCCGCGCGCCACCAGGCGTCGATCGAGGTGAGCTCGTCCCGATCCAGCGGGCCCGGCGCGTCGCCGAGCCGATAGGGCGTGGGCGCCACGGTGTCGCCGCCGCTGCCGCCCACATTGTCGGCCGAGGTGTCATCCTCGGTGCCGCTCGCCTGGGTCATTCCCGGACTCCTCACGCTCGGTGTGTCCATCCGTCTTGCGTGCCGTACCCATTCTGCGTGAGGCACGGCCGGACCGAGGCCGGATAGGCGCGCGGCGGGCCGGTGCAATAGTGTCCGCCGCATGCGAACACTCGGCAGGATCATCGGAATCGGCACCGTTGCCATGGCCGCGCTCACGCTGACCGCCTGCGGCGGCGACGACGACAAGGCGGCCGCCGCACCGACCCGCGTCTGCACCGCCGACGACATCGGGGTCACCGGCGGTTTCGGCGAGAACCCGAAGATCACCATCCCGGACGACTGCAAGCCGCCCACGGAGCTGATCAGCAAGGATCTGGTCGCGGGCAGCGGCCCGGGCGCCACCGCGGGCCAGGCGCTCTCGATGAACTACTCCCTGGTCACCTGGTCGGACAAGAAGAAGCTGGACAGCTCCTTCGATCGCGGCAAGCCGTTCCCGCTCACCCTCGGCGCGGGCCAGGTCATCCAGGGCTGGGATCAGGGCCTGGTCGGCATCGAGCAGGGCGCGCGCCGACTGCTGATCGTGCCGCCGACCCTGGGCTACGGCGCCGGCGGCAACGGCGTCAAGCCGAACGAGACGCTGGTGTTCGTCACCGACGCGGTGAAGATCGGCCAGTAAACCTGTCGTAGCACCCCCCGCCGGGGGCGGAAATACGCCCTCGGCGGCGTTCAACTAACCTGGTCGGGATGCGTACACCGCCTCGTCGTCCAGACGGGCGGGTCCCCTCCACTCATCGGGGCGGGCTTCGTCGTGCGCACCCACAGTTTTTGCGCGACCAGAACGAACACCGAACCGAACAACGAACAAGGAGCATGTCCGTGAAGAGCACCGTCGAGCAGCTGAGCCCGACCCGGGTCCGGATCAATGTCGAGGTGCCCTTCGAGGAGCTGAAGCCCGACTTCGACAAGGCGTACAAGGCGCTGGCCCAGCAGGTCCGCATCCCCGGCTTCCGTCCCGGCAAGGCCCCGGCCAAGCTGATCGAGACCCGCGTCGGCCGCGGCGCCGTGCTGGAGCAGGTCGTCAACGACGTGCTGCCCGGCCGCTACAGCGAGGCCGTCACCGCCGCCGACATCAAGGTCATCGGCCAGCCGGAGATCGAGATCACCAAGATCGAAGACGGCCAGGAGCTCGCCTTCACCGCCGAGGTCGACGTGCGCCCGGAGATCACCCTCCCGGCCTACGACGACATCGAGGTCACCGTCGACGCGTTCACCATCGAGGACGCCGACATCGACGAGCAGCTGCAGTCGCTGCGCCAGCGCTTCGGCACCCTGAACCCGGTCGAGCGCGCGGTCCAGGACGGCGACTTCATCTCGATCGACCTGTCCGCCACGGTGGACGGCGAAGAGGTGGCCGACGCCTCCACCACCGGCCTCTCGCACGAGGTCGGCTCGGGTCAGCTCATCGAGGGCCTGGACGAGGCCGTCATCGGCCTGTCCGCCGGCGAGACCGGCGAGTTCACCTCCACGCTGGTGGCCGGTGAGCACGCGGGCAAGGAAGCCGCCATCAAGGTCACCGTGCAGTCGGTCAAGGAGCGCGAGCTGCCCGAGGCCGACGACGAGTTCGCCCAGCTGGCTTCGGAATTCGACACCCTCGAAGAGCTCAAGGACGATCTGAAGAGCCGCGTCCGGCGCAACAAGCAGGTCACCCAGGCCGGCGAGATCCGCGACAAGGTGCTCGAGACCCTGCTCGACAAGGTCGAGGTCCCGCTGCCCGAGGCCGTGGTCAAGGCCGAGATCGAGGCCGTCGAGCACGACGCCGTGCACAGCTTCGACCACGACGAGGCCAAGCTGGGCGAGGCGCTCGAGGCGCAGGGCTCCAGCCTGGAAGAGTTCAAGAAGGACACCAAGGAATCGGCCGAGAAGTCGGTGAAGACCCAGCTGCTGCTGGACGCCATCGCCGAGGCCGAGGGCACCCAGGTCGGCCAGGAGGAGCTCACCGAGCGCATCCTGTTCCAGTCCCAGCGCTACGGCCTGTCGCCGGAGCAGTTCATCCAGCAGGTGCAGCAGGCGGGCCAGCTCGGCGCGATCTTCGCCGACGTGCGCCGCGGCAAGGCGCTCGCCGGTGTGGTCGGCTCGGTGAAGGTGACCGACTCCAACGGCGATGTCGTCGACACCGCCGAGATGTTCGGCAATCCGGCCGATGAGGTCGCCGACGAGGTCGAAGCCGAAGCCGCCGAATAATTTCAGAAAAGCCCAGGGCAGCAACGCCTTGATTGCGCTCTGAGCGAAGAAGGGGCGGTACCGGGAGTTCGGTGCCGCCCCGCTTCGTTAGTGTTTGTGACAGCAGACGCTGTGTAGGTTTTCTCCAGACAAGCAAGCCGGTGAGAAGAGAAGGCAGGTATCCGTGACAAACAACCAGGCAGGGGTCGTCATGACAGCAGCGACTGCTGGACTCAACCTCAGTGATTCGGTGTACGAGCGCCTGCTGCGTGAGCGCATCATCTTCCTGGGGACGCAGGTCGACGACGATATCGCCAACAAGCTGTGCGCTCAGATCCTGCTGCTCGCGGCCGAGGACTCCAACAAAGACATCTTGCTCTACATCAACTCGCCGGGTGGTTCGGTCACCGCGGGTATGGCCATCTACGACACCATGCAGTTCGTCGAGTGCGATATCGCCACCTTCGGCATGGGCCTGGCGGCCTCGATGGGGCAGTTCCTGCTCACCGCGGGCACCAAGGGCAAGCGCTACGCGCTGCCGCACGCGCGCATCATGATGCACCAGCCCTCCGCCGGTATCGGTGGCTCGGCCGCCGACATCGCCATCATGGCCGAGCAGTTCGCGCACACCAAGCGTGAGCTGAACGAGTTGCAGGCGCACCACACGGGCAAGTCCGTCGAGCAGGTCACCATCGACGCCGATCGCGATCGCTGGTTCACGGCGAAGCAGGCCCTCGAGTACGGCTTCATCGATCACGTGATCGGCCACGCGAACCAGGCCAACGGCGCGGGTAACTGAGCCGCAGCGAAAACCGCTCACCCACAGAGACTTTGGAGACGAGATGGCCCTGATCGACCCGCGCGCCGGACTGTCCGGCATCGCACCGGCGAGCCCACAGGCGCGCTATATCCTGCCTTCGTTCATCGAGCACTCGAGCTTCGGGATGAAGGAGTCCAACCCGTACAACAAGCTGTTCGAGGAGCGCATCATCTTCCTCGGCGTGCAGGTGGACGACGCCTCGGCCAACGACATCATGGCGCAGCTGCTGGTGCTGGAGTCGCTGGATCCCGACCGTGACATCACCATGTACATCAACTCGCCGGGTGGCTCGTTCACCTCGCTGATGGCGATCTACGACACCATGCAGTACGTGCGCGCCGACGTCGCGACCGTCTGCCTGGGCCAGGCCGCCTCGGCCGCCGCGGTGCTGCTGGCCGCCGGCACCCCCGGCAAGCGTGCCTGCCTGCCCAACGCCCGCGTGCTCATCCACCAGCCGTCGCTGGAGGGTGGCATCCAGGGTCAGGTGTCGGACCTGGAGATCCAGGCGGCCGAGATCGAGCGCATGCGGCGCCTGATGGAGACCACGCTCGCCTACCACACCGGCAAGGACGCGGACACCATCCGCAAGGACACCGACCGCGACAAGATCCTCACCGCGGCCGATGCCAAGGAATACGGCATCGTGGACACGGTGTTCGACTACCGCAAGCTGAGCGCGCAGAAGTAATCGCTCGGAAGTTGCTGTTTGTCAGGTGAATTCGGCCGGGCGGTGGGCCTAACGGCAAACTGCCCGGCCTGTTTTCTACGGTGGATCCGCGCGCGGCGACGCGCGGATCGGCGATTCCGGGCCTACGGTGGGGTGAATCCGCCCTCGTAGCGCGGAACGTGTTACAAAGCAGTGAGAACTCGCACATCCCGGGGCGAGAAACATGCTCGAGTTGTCGACCTCCGTCACACTCACCGGGTACGGTCGAGCTAGGGACCTTTGCTCCCGGTTGACGGCTCCGCCCGACCCGCGCGAAATGCTCGAAGTGTTCGTGATTACACGCGAGTACGGCGGATAGCTGGCAACCTGGACAGACGGTTGCACGCGGACAAGGAAGTAGGGACCCACGAGATGGCGCGCATCGGAGATGGCGGCGATCTGCTCAAGTGCTCGTTCTGCGGAAAGAGCCAGAAGCAGGTCAAGAAGCTCATTGCGGGACCAGGGGTGTACATCTGCGACGAGTGCATCGACCTCTGCAACGAGATCATCGAGGAGGAGCTGGCCGAGTCCAGCGAGGTCAAGCTCGATGAGCTGCCCAAGCCGGCGGAAATCCGGGACTTCCTGGAGAACTACGTCATCGGGCAGGACACCGCCAAGCGCACCTTGGCCGTGGCCGTCTACAACCACTACAAGCGGATCCAGGCCGGCGACAAGAGCCGCGACAGCCGCGGCGAGGTGGTCGAGCTGGCGAAGTCCAACATCCTGATGCTGGGCCCGACCGGCTGCGGCAAGACCTACCTGGCGCAGACGCTGGCCAAGATGCTGAACGTGCCGTTCGCCATCGCCGACGCCACCGCGCTCACCGAGGCCGGCTACGTGGGCGAGGATGTCGAGAACATCCTGCTCAAGCTGATCCAGGCCGCCGACTACGACGTCAAGCGCGCCGAGACGGGCATCATCTACATCGACGAGGTCGACAAGATCGCCCGCAAGAGCGAGAACCCGTCCATCACCCGTGACGTCTCCGGTGAGGGCGTGCAGCAGGCGCTGCTGAAGATCCTGGAGGGCACGCAGGCCTCGGTGCCGCCCCAGGGCGGACGCAAGCACCCGCACCAGGAGTTCATCCAGATCGACACCACCAACGTGCTGTTCATCGTGGCGGGCGCGTTCGCGGGCCTGGAGAAGATCGTCTCCGAGCGCACCGGTCATCGCGGCATCGGCTTCGGTTCCGAGGTGCGCTCCAAGGCCGAGGTCGACACCATGGACCACTTCGCCGAGGTGATGCCGGAAGATCTGATCAAGTTCGGCTTGATCCCCGAGTTCATCGGCCGCCTCCCGGTCGTCGCCTCGGTGACCAATCTGGACAAGGAATCCCTGGTCAAGATCCTCTCCGAGCCGAAGAACGCGCTCGTGAAGCAGTACATCCGGCTGTTCGAAATGGACGGCGTCGACCTGGAATTCACCCAGGACGCGCTGGAGGCGATCGCCGATCAGGCCATCCTGCGCGGCACCGGCGCGCGCGGCCTGCGCGCCATCATGGAGGAAGTCCTGCTGCCGGTGATGTACGACATCCCCAGCCGCGACGACGTCGCCAAGGTGGTCGTGAACGCCGATACCGTCACCGAGAACGTGCTGCCCACCATCGTGCCCCGCAAGGCGCAGCGCACCGAGCGCCGCGAGAAGTCGGCGTAGTAGCCCCAGCAGTACCGAAGCCCGGTGTCCCGTCCGCGACACCGGGCTTTCTGCTGCCCGGGGAATATGGGACGAATTCGCCATCCGAGGTGTACAGACCTGTCTGTTGGGGTACACCTGAGTAAGGGTTGAGCAACCAGCCTAGTTACGAGCCCCATTTGCTCGTGGTGAAAAATTCTCGCCGGTAGCGGTTTCGCGGCTGCCGTGCGCGACAGGACCGGGGTTCCCATGTCCGTCATTGCCACCCACGTCACAGCCACGTCGACAAAACGGCGCCTGGCTACACCGAAGCCGCCACATCCCGCGGATCGGCTCAGTATCTCCCTCACCCAGCCCGCCGCCACTGTCACCCTCTGCGCCGTCGCGGGCGAGATCGACCAGTTCACCGCCGACATTCTGCGCCGCGAGCTCATCGGCTGCCTGAATACCGCGGCGCCCACCGTGGTCGTCGATCTCTCGATGGTGAGCTTCTTCGGCGTCTGCGGCCTGCGGGTCCTGCTGGAGGCCCGGGACTGGACCGGGCACACCGGGCGCACGCTGCGCCTGGTGACCGGGCCGCACTGCGTGGATCGGCTGCTCGAGGTCGCCGCCGGCACAGCCGCTTTCGAGATCGCCCCGAATGTGGCAGCGGCCGTGCTGGACGTCGCCTAGCCGCCCGGCGGCGGGTGGGTCCGGCCTCCAGAACCGGGGCCGGGACACACCGCTACCGCACTCTCGGAGCGCCCTCGACTTCTTCAGTCGGGGGCGCTGCTCATGTCTTCCTGGCTCCAGTAGGCGCGCATGCGGGTGATCTTGCCGGCGTCGTCGAACTCCATCACATCGATGGGGGAGAGGGTGAAGCGCTGATCGCCGAACTTGGTGACGAGGGTGAACAGGAAGGCGGCGTGGTTGCCGGCGATCCGCACCGTCTCGGGGCGCAGTTCGGTCTCCCGGTCGAGGTTGGCGATCACCTCGTAGAACTCCCGGATGGCCTCGTGGCCCACCCGGGGCTCGGTGCCGATGGGGTCCTCCACCGTGGCGTCTGGCGCGTAGAGCTGGACGATGTCCTCGGTCGGACCGGAACCGACCAGCTTGACGTACTGCTCGACGACATCGCGGATCTGCTGTGTCATGGAAACCCCTTGCGAATTGAAACGTGTTCCAGTTCGGAGGGTAGCGCACCAGGTGGGTCGCCCGGGCGATTAGCCATCGCCGACGACCCGGAATCCCGGCTGTGACAGGTGCTGGTCGCTGCTGCGGACCGGTGACGACGCGGGGTCGCGCCCGGGATGGGGAGCCTCGTTGCTCCCCCTGGTTCGCCGTTGAACCTTTGTCCTGTGCAGGTCTCTCTGCTAATTGTGTCGGCCGGTGCGGGCCCGCTGTTACGGCAGACGGTGGGCCGTAATGGGTCGCTCCCCGGCGGGGCTTATTCGGGTGCGTTCGCCTTTCCGTAGGCGCTGTCGCCAAATCCGTTCCGGTGCCCCGAAACTGCGCGGCCCGACGGCCGGTCTGCTGGAAAGCATTGCGGAACAAGCACTTTCGGGACCAGGCCCGTCCGCTCGCCGGGCGGCAATCCGGCACTGGTATTTTCCTCCGGACCGCCGGGCGCCTGGTAGTCGCTGTCGAAGGTGGCGAACCGGGTAAGTGAAAGCTGCATATTCCGTATTCCTTTCGTCCGTTTCGCCCGTTATCTGCGGGCGGTACACCAGGTCTGACGCGGCGACACCAGAAAACTCATCGCCATCACTACGCGGTGTGTCGGCACCGAACCGCCAGGTACGTGCTGTTTACTCGGTCCGGTCAAGCAGATGTTCGATCCAGATGTTCGAGTGACGAGTGAAAGCGGAGGAGTTATGGCACTGCCCACGATGACCGCCGAGCAGCGCACCGAGGCGTTGGCCAAAGCGGCCGCGGTGCGCAAGGCGCGCTCCGAACTGATCGGCAAGGTGAAGGCCGGCAAGGTCTCGGTCGCGGAACTGCTGAAGAAGGCGGAGACCGATGACCTGGTGAAGAAGACGAAGGTCGCCGCCGTGATCAAGGCGCTGCCCGGAGTTGGACCGGTCAAGGCCGCGAAGCTGATGGACCAGGCCGAGATCCCCGAGGATCGCCGCATCGGTGGGCTCGGCGCCCGCCAGCGGGCTGCCCTGCTGGACGCGCTCGAGGCCTGAGCCCCACCGGGTTTCGCCTGCGTCGTAGTCTGCTGGGCATGGAACGAACGCTCACGTCCGTTGCTTGGTTGTGTGTCGAGGATGGCAGGCTGCTCGCGGTTCGCACTCAGGGCCGCGACGCCTTCTATCTACCCGGCGGCAAGCCGGAGCCAGGGGAAACCCTGGCGCGAGCGCTCGTCCGTGAAGTTCGCGAGGAAGTCGGCGTGCGGCTCAGTGAGCACGCCCTCACGCCCGAGGTGACCATTACGGCTCCGGCCCACGGTCGCCCCGGCACCCTCGTCGAGATGCACTGTTTTCGCGCACCGGGACAAGGTAGGCCCGCCCCGGCCGCGGAGATCGCCGAAATGGCTTGGCTCGGACCGGAAGACGGCCACCTGTGCGCCCCGGCCGTGGTGCTCGCGTTGCACCACCTCACCTCGATCGGTGGGTGGGACCGGCCGGCCTGACCCGCAGACCTGAATACGCCCCGCAGCCGAAGGCTGTGGGGCGTAAACAGTTTCAGCGGGAGCCCCGCCGGCGGGGAAAGCGGAATTCGATCGGTTCCGGATCGGGCACCTGCGCGCCGCGCGGCGGCACCAGCAGGCACGCCAGCCCGAGCCCGAACAGCGCGAGCACGGCGAGCAGGCTCAACGTGTAACTGACCGAACCGAGTTCGGCCGGTTTGTGCGAGACGTGATAGATCGTGTGCGGCACCGAAAGCACCAGCCAGCCGATACCGGCGGCCTGCGCCAGCGCGGCGCCGCCGCGCCACAGGGCGAACGCCGAGATCGCGCCCAGTGCCAGGAAGAAGCCGCCGACATCGCCGACCAGATGGTGGTTGTACGGACCGTCCACGGAGACCCAGTGCATGCCGAAGCCGGGGAAGCTGTTGTACCAGGACTGCGGCGCCAGCACGGCCCACAGGCCGATCGTCAGCCCCGTGAACGCCAGGATTCCCAACATGATTCGCACGGCCAGCCAGCGCCGCCGATGCTGTTCGAAATGCATCCGGACGCGGACGCCGCCGGAATCGCCTTCCAACCTGAACCGCATCGGTCGCCCCATTTCTGCCGAAGGAGATCGGTGCTGTCACCGTAAACCGGCGACACACCTACCGGCAAGCAGCCGCTATCGGGTGATGCGGTGGGCGCCGGTGTAGATGTTCATCGTCTCGCCGCGCAGGAAGCCGACCAGGCTGAGATTCGAATCGGCCGCGAGATCGACCGCGAGCGAACTCGGGGCGGACACGGCGCCGAGCAGCGGGATACCGGCCTGCACCGCCTTCTGCGCGAGCTCGAACGAGGCGCGGCCGCTGACGATGAGGACCAGATCGTGCGCGGGCACACGGTTCTCGCGCAGCGCCCAGCCGAGAACCTTGTCGACGGCGTTGTGCCTGCCGATGTCCTCGCGCACGGCCAGCACGGCGCCGTCGGCGGTGAACAGCCCGGCGGCATGCAGGCCGCCGGTCGCGTCGAACACCGCCTGCTCGGCCCGCAGCGTGCCCGGCATGGCGGCCAGGGCGGCGGCCTCGACGGTGAGCCCCGCGGCGGGAATGGGGTAGCGGGTGCGGGCACGGACCTCGTCCAAAGCGGTCTTGCCGCAGAGGCCGCAGGCGCCGGTGGTCAGGAACGCGCGGGGCCGCACCGGCGCGGCAGTGCGGAGCTGGACGTCGAGCACGTTGTAGGTGTTCTGGCCGTTCTCGTCGGTGCCCGCGCAGTAGCGCGCGCTGACGATATCCTCGGCGGTGGCGATGATGTTCTCGCTCAACAGGAATCCGTGCACCAGATCGATATCGCTGCCCGGGGTGCGCATGGTGACCGTCAAAGACTGGCCGTCGAGCCGGATTTCGAGTGGCTCCTCGACCGCGAGCGTGTCAGGGCGTCTGATCTCACCGGCCTGGGTGATGCGAACGGTAGGGCGGCGGGCAGTAACCCGGCTCACGACTGCGCACCGACATGCACATGCGGTTCCAGGCGAATCGTCACAGCCTTCGAGACCGGCGTATTCGACCGGGCCGCAACGTGATCGAGCGGGATCAGCGGGTTGGTCTCGGGGTAGTAGGCGGCGGCGTTGCCGCGCGGGGTCGGGTAGGCGACGAGGCGGAAGCCGGTGACGCGGCGTTCGGAGCCGTCGGTCCACTCCGACACCACGTCCACCAGATCGCCGTCCGCGAAACCGAATTCGGCGATGTCCGCACCGTGCGCGAGGACCACGCGGCGGCCGCCGTGCACGCCGCGGTAGCGGTCGTCCAAGCCGTAGATGGTGGTGTTGTACTGGTCGTGGCTGCGCAGTGTCTGCAGGATCAGCCGCCCCGGCGGCACCGGGAGCCAGTACAGGTCGTTCACCGCGAAGTTGGCTTTGCCGGTGGCGGTGCGGAATTCGCGCGCGTCGCGCGGCGGGTGCGGCAGGACGAAGCCGTTGCGTTCGCGCACCCGCTTGTTGTAATCGGCGCAGCCGGGGATCACCCGGGCGATGGCGTCGCGGATCTTGTCGTAGTCGCGGCGGTACCGGTCCCAGGGCACCGGATGGTCCGGGCCGAACAGCGTGACGGCCAGTTCACAGACGATGCCGACCTCGCTGCGTAAGTGCTCGCTCACCGGGTGTAATCGCCCGGTGGACAGATGCACCATCGACATCGAATCCTCCACCGACACCTGCTGTTTCACACCGTCGCGGACATCGGCGTCGGTGCGGCCCAGGGTGGGCAGGATGAGCGCGGTGCGGCCGTGCACCACGTGGCTGCGATTGAGTTTGGTCGACACCTGCACGGTCAGGCCGCAGCCGCGCAGCGCGGCCTCGGTCACCTCGGTGTCGGGAGTGGCGGAGACGAAATTGCCGCCCATGCCGAAGAACACCTTCGCCCGCCCCTCGCGCATGGCGCGGATCGCGTTGACGGTGTCCAAGCCGTGCGCGCGCGGGCTGGTGATGCCGAATTCGCGGTCCAGCGCGTCGAGGAAGGCGGCGGGCATCTTCTCCCAGATGCCCATGGTGCGGTCGCCCTGCACGTTCGAGTGCCCGCGCACCGGGCAGACGCCCGCGCCCGGCTTGCCGATCATGCCGCGCAGCAGCAGCAGATTCGTGGCCTCCTCGATGGTGGCGACGCCGTGCACCTGCTGGGTCAAGCCCATCGCCCAGCAGATGATGACGCGCTGCGACCGGGCGAACAGCGCGGCGGTGCGGTCCAGATCGGCGCGGGTGAGCCCGGTCGCCTCCAGCACGGTGCCGAGATCGACCGCGCGCGTGTGGTTTTCGTAGGCGTCGAACCCCGCGCAGTGCGCGTCGACGAACGCGCGATCCACCACGGTGCCCGGTGCGCGGTCCTCGGCCTCGAACAGCAGCCGCCCCAGACCCTGGAACAGCGCCAGATCGCCGCCGAGGCGGATCTGCAGGAAATCGTCGGCGATGGCGACGCCGCCGGTCACGCCCCGCACCGTCTGCGGATCCCGGAAGCCGAGCAGGCCGGTCTCGGGCAGCGGGTTCACCGCGATCACCTTGGCGCCGTTGGCTTTCGCGCCCGCCAGGGCGCTGAGCATGCGCGGATGATTGGTACCCGGGTTCTGGCCCGCCACGATGATCAGGTCGGCCTGGCCGAAGTCGTCGATCGACACCGAACCCTTGCCGATGCCGATGGAACTGTTCAGCGCCGTCCCGGAGGACTCGTGGCACATGTTCGAACAGTCCGGCAGATTGTTGGTGCCGAAACTGCGGACCAGCAGCTGGTAGAGGAACGCCGTCTCGTTGGCGGTGCGCCCGGAGGTGTAGAACACCGCCTCGTCGGGAGAAGCCAAGGCGCGCAACTCATCCGCGATCAACCGGTAGGCGTCGTCCCAGTCGACGGGCGCGTAGTGCGTGGCGCCCGGCCGCAGCACCATGGGGTGGGTGAGCCGGCCCTGCTGTCCCAGCCAGTATCCGGATTTGCTCTCCAGCTCGTCCACCGAATGGGTGGCGAAGAACTCCGGGGTGACGGTGCGCAGCGTCGCTTCCTCCGCGACGGCCTTCGCGCCGTTCTCACAGAATTCGGCGGGGCGGCGATGCCCGGTGGGCTCGGGCCACGCGCACCCGGGGCAGTCGAAGCCGTGCACCTGGTTGACCCGCGCCAGCGTGCGCGCGGTGCGGACGACACCCATCTCGTCCACCGACCGCTTCAGCGAGACGGCGACCGCGGTGAGTCCGGCAGCCCGCTGCTTCGGCGGGGTCACGCTCAGGGCCGACTCGTCGATGTCCTGTCTGGGACCGCTGCGGTGCATGCTCGATATTGTCCTCTCTCCTCGCCCGCAACCGGCGGCAACCCCCGATCAGCGGCGCTTCTGCAAGATCTTCGGCACCGCCGAACGGCGCTCACCGGGGCGGTAGGTGACCACGCGTTCGCCGATGCGGATGCTCCAGCCCGGGGGCAGTTCGGTGGCCGCGGCGCCGATGCGCGTCCACCCGTCCGCGCCCGGCGCGGCGATGAAGGTGCCCGCGGGCGTGCCGGCGTCCCGGACGAAGACCTTGCCGCGTTCCAGGGTCACGTAGACGTGCACCCGGGAGACGTGCCGGTCGCGCGGGATCTGCAGCGGGGCGGCGGCCGAGGTGCGCACCGAGTCGTCCGCACCGGGGCTGCGGCCGATCACATAGGGGCGGTCCAGCGGAAACACGGTGTCCGCGTAGACGAGCGCACCGGAACCGCGCGAGTCCGGCGCGGTGGCGGGCGGTTGCGGCGCGGCCGGCATCGAGTCCTTCCGCAGCACCACCGGGTCCGAGTCGGGCAGTTGGGACCAGGCCTTCGGCATGGCCTCGGTGGACGCCGGCTCGGCGCGCCCGCCCTCGGCCTTGGCGGTGGGGCCGTCGGCATCCGAGACACGGCGCGGCTGGACGGGTTTACCGCCGGTGGTGCGGACGGGGCCGGAGGTGTCGCCGCGGACGAGGCGATTCGGCCCGGAGGTTTCGGGACTGTGCGCTGCGGTGGCCGGGGACCGGCTCGAGCTGGAGGTTTCCGCACTCTGCGCGGCGGTTCCCGCGGCAGCGGTTTTCGGCGAGGTGTCCGACGCACGGTCGGAGCGGGCGGTCCGGTCGCGGCGCGAGCTCTCCGGCACGGTGGGTTCGTCCAGCGCGTCGAGGGCGTCGAAGCCCGCGGGCATGGTCTGGGCGGGCTCGGCGGTATCGGCGGCCTGCGGTTTGGTGGCGGGGCGCTGGGCCGGTCGTTTTCCGGCCCGGCGCAACCCGACGCGGAGTTCGAAGCCGCCGCCCGGGACGATCCCGTCGCGCAGATTCGAACGCGGGTGCACCGGCATGTCGATATTGCCGCTGACAGTGATGCGGCGCACCGGTTCCCGCACGATCTCGTCGACCCAGGTGAAGGCGCGGGCCCCGGATAGTCGCCGGGTCCCTTCGGCGCCTTGGATTTCGGCGATCAGCGAGCCGCGCAGCAGGATGACGGTGCCGTCGGAGGTCGGCGCCACCAGCCCGAACGGCGGCGGCTCCGATCCGCCGACGAAGATGACGGCGGCCAGCCGCTGCACTATCGCCGCGCCGGGATGGTCGCCCACCGCCACGGCCTCGATGGCGCCGAGAATCCGGTCGGTAGCGGCGGTTTCGCCGCCCAGATAGATGACGACCTCGCCGAAGCGTGCGATGAGACCTTCGCCCGGCGCGATCCCGACGGTCGACGGGTTCTTGACCACCCGCGCCTCCTTCCGAGCACCCGCGTGCGGCACGCTGACGCGCGGCCGCGGCACGAGCGGCGGATTCGGTGGTCGCACCCGCTCATACCGGCGTCCAGCATAGGTTGTCCCGGACGGCCCGATCCGGCTCGCGCGGAACCGGATCGCGACTGCCCGGCGGCGCGCGTCCACCCCGTGCAGTGCGGATTCACCGCCGCGGCACCGCACTCGCGCCGTCGACTTCGCCACTGCCTGCGGTGATGAGGATCATGCGCCCGGCGCGAACTCATCGACGTGATCGATCACCCACTCGGTGAACGGCCGCGCCGGTCGTCCGATGATCTGTTCGACCGCATCGGTAAGGGGGGTGGGCAGGCCGTCGCACCGCGCCCAGTAGTCGAGCAGCCCCGTCGCATAGGCGGGCGGGATGTACTCGGACACGGTGGCGCGCCAAGCCTCCGGGGTGACGTGCGCGCAGTCGACCGGCCGGCCGATGACCCCGGCGATCAGTGCCAGCTGTTCGCGGAAGGTGAGGGTTTGCGGGCCGGTCAGCGTGTGGCGGCGACCGCGGTGCGCCGGCCGGGTGAGCAGCGCGTGCGCGACGGCCGCGAGGTCGTGTTCGTGGATCGGATCGGTGTAGGCGTTCGGGAAGGGCAGCTCGACCGGATGCCCGGCGCGGATCGGGTGCGACCAGCTGCGGGCATTGCCCGCGAAGGCGCCGGGGCGCAGCACGGTGACCGTCATGGGGGCGTCGTCGAGACCGCGTTCGGCGTCGAGATGGGTCTTCGCGACCGGATTGGCGGCGGCGTCGGGATCCAGCGTGGACGACGAGGACAGCAGCACGATATGGCCGACACCGGCTTCGGCCGCGGCACCGACGAATTCGGTGAGGTGGGCGGCCTCGGCGTAGAGGAAGACGGCGTCGGCGCCGCCCAGGGCGCCGGCGAAGGTGCTCGGATCCCGCAGGTCGCAGGCGACGGCAGGCTGGTCGAGTGCTTCGGGGCGGGCGGAACCGACGCGGACGGTGTGGCCATCGGCGCGGAGGAGAACGGACAGGTGGGTGGCGACCGCGCCGCGGCCGCCGGTGATGAGAAACATGGGAAGCTCCTGAACGGGAGGTGAACGAACGTTGTTCGTTGAAATAAACCGTAGATCCGAACACTGTTCGTGTCAAACGGCGTTCGTCATGGGCGTATGCTCAACGCCATGAGTGCTCCCGTCAGCCGCCGCGCCCGCCCGGCGAAAGCGCCGCTCAGCCGCGAGGTCATCGTCGAAACCGGTCTGCGGATCCTGGACCGGGAGGGCCTATCCGCGCTCACCATGCGTCGCGTGGCCCAGGATCTCGACACCGGAGCGGCCTCGCTCTACGTCTACGTCGCCAACCGCGACGACCTGATGGCGGCCATGCTCGACCACGTGCTCGGGACCGTGCCGGACCCGCCGGGCGGCGGCTGGCGGGAGCGCCTGGACGCGCTGGTCGAGGCGGCGGTGGCGGTGATGAGCAAGCACGAGGGCCTGGCGCTGGTGGCGCTGGGCGCGATACCCACCAGCCCGAACGCCCTGGCCCTGATCGAACGCCTGCTGGCGGTGCTCGACGAGGGCGGACTGGACGCGCGCACCAAGGCCTGGGCCGTCGATCTGCTGTACCTGTACATCACCGCGCAGGCGGCCGAACAGAGCGCCTACAACGTCAAAGGCGGTGACGAGCAGGACACGGTCGCGGCCGCGCAGCGGACCTTCGACGAACTGCCCGCCGAGCGCTATCCGATGATCGTCGGCCTGGGCGCGGAGATGCTGGCCGGTGGGGACGCGCGCGAGGCGTGGGCGCTGCGGGTGTTGATCAACGGAATACTCGCTACGCCGGCCGGCTGAATCCGTGCCAGGATCGATGATGCGAAAGATCAGGCAGGCGAGCGAGTCCGACCTGCCGGTACTCCAAGATATCGAACGCGCCGCGGGAAAACCGTTCGCGGGCATCGGAATGCAGGCCGTCGCCGACGACGACCCGCCCACGCTGGCCACGCTGCGCGAGTTCCAGCGGGCCGGACGCGCCTGGGTCCTTCCCGACGACACCGATCACCCGATCGCGTACCTGGTGCTCGGCCTGGTCGACGGCAACGCCCACATCGACCAGGTCTCGGTGGATCCCGACCATGCGGGTCACCGCATCGGCAAGGGCCTGATCGATCACGCCGTCCGCTGGGCGAAAGATCAAGACCTGCAAGCGATCACCCTGACCACCTTCACCGAGGTGCCCTGGAACGGCCCGTACTACGAGCGCCTCGGCTTCCACTACCTGGCTCCGGGCGCCGAAACCCCCGGCCTGCGGGAACTCCGTGCCGCCGAATCCACCCACGGCCTGGACCGCTGGCCCCGCGCCTGCATGCGCGCCGACCTCGCCGACTGGACCTTCGACTGACGCCGATCAGGCGATCGTCGTGATGCAGGCCGAGGCCGCGGCGGGCAGGGCCGCGGCGCGGTCCGCGTCAACCAGGCCGATGCGGGTACGGCGGTCGAGTAGATCGTCCGGGGTGAGCGCGCCCTCGTGGCTGACGGCGAAGGCGAATTCGGCTGCCGTGACATCGATTCCGGGCGCGACCGGCTCGTGCGGCGCCGGAAGGTACGCGGCGGCCGCGAGGACCTCCGGCGCCTCGGAGCCGTAGCGCTCGACGAGGATCGGCGGCGCGGGGATGCGGTCCCGGGCGGCGCCGGATACCGCGCCCACCAAGGGAAGTCGCTTGGTGCGGCACGGAGCGGCGGCGAGCCCGCGCGCGCTGACCGCCGCGTCGACGGCGTCCTCGGCCATCTGGCGATAGGTGGTGAGCTTGCCGCCGACAACGGTGATGACACCGTTGGGGGAGTGCAGGACGGCGTGCTGCCGGGAGATGTCGGCGGTGCTGCCGTCGCCGGTCTTCAGCAGCGGGCGCAGGCCGGCGTACGAGCCGCGAATATCGCCGCGGGTCAGCGGTTCTCGCAGGGCGGTGTTGATGGTGTCGAGCAGGAAATCGATCTCGGTCTCGGTGGGCTTCGGCTCGTCGGGCACCGGGCCGGGCGCGTCCTCGTCGGTGAGACCGAGGTAGACGCGGCCGTGCGCGGCGGGGAACGCGAAGACGAAGCGGCTGGTGGAACCGGGGACCGGCACCGTCAGCGAGGCGGTGAGGCCGCCGAAGGCCGCGGCGTCGAAGACCAGGTGGGTGCCGCGGCTGGGGCGCAGTTCGATGCTCGGATCGACCTGGTCGGCCCAGACGCCGGTGGCGTTGAGCACCGCGCGCGGTCGCACGTGCTGGGTCTCGCCGGTCAGCGTGTCGCGCAGGGTCACCGAATCGCCTTGCACGTCGAGGGCTTCCACCCGGGTCAGCACGGTGGCGCCGTGCGCGGCGGCGGTGCGGGCCAGCGCGACCACCAGACGGGCGTCGTCGACGAGTTGGCCGTCCCAGGCCTGTAATCCGCCCCGCAGCCCGTCCCGGCGCACGGTCGGCGCCAGCCGCAGGGCCTCGGCGGCGGCGATCCGCCGGGAGCGGGGCAGCAGCGCGGGCGGCGTTCCGGCGGTGCGCCGCAACACGTCTCCGGCCACGAACCCCGCACGGATCAGGGCGCGCTGTGCGACCCCGACGCTCGGCAGCAGCGGCACCACCTGGGGCAGCGGCCGCACCAGGTGCGGGGCCGTGGTGCGGAGCAGGATGCCGCGTTCGACGGCACTCTCGTGCGCGATGCCGACCTGCCCGCTCGCCAGATAGCGCAGGCCGCCGTGCACCAGTTTCGAACTCCACCGGCTGGTCCCGAACGCCAGGTCGTGGCGCTCCACCAGCACCGTGCGCAGGCCGCGCGCGGCCGCGTCGAGTGCGGCGCCGGCGCCGGTGACACCGCCGCCGATCACCAGCAGATCGATGTCGCCGAGGTCTTGCAGCTCCCGTGCCCGCCGCACGGCGTTCAGCGCGGAGTCAGCCGAATTCGCAGTCATCACAGTGCCTTTCCAGTGCCGAATGGTTCGGGCGGTTACTCAGCTGTCGGCTTCGGGTCGCAGATAGCCGTCGATGGCGCGGGCCAGCTCGGTGTCGAGCGCCGCCCCGGCGAGCACCGGTTCGACGGTGCCCGCCGACTGCACCGCCGACTGGGAGATCAGCAGCAGCATGGTGGCGAGGTGCGCGGGCTCGCCGGAGCGGATGGACCCGTCGCGCTGACCGTCCCGGATCCCGGCGGCGAACAGCTCGATCAGGGTGCGCTGGTTGCGGCCCAGGCGCCCGAAGACGTAGGTGAGCATGAGGTCGGTGTCGGTACGGAAGATCTTGCCGAACAGCGGGTTCGCTCGGATCTGCGCGGCTCCGGCGACGATGCCCTCGACCAAGCGGGCGCGTCCGGTGCCCGAAGTGGGCATGGCCGAGGCGAGGATGGTGCGTAGTTCGCGCACCAGCAGCTCCGCGACCAGGGCGCCGGTGTCGGGCCAGCGGCGGTAGACGGTGGGCCGGCTGACGCCCGCGCGGCGCGCCACCTCGGTGAGGGTGGTGCGGCGGACGCCGAATTCCTCGACGCAGCCGCGGGCGGCATCGAAGATCGCGAGGTCGATGCGGGACTGCTCGGGTTCGGTGTCGTGCTCAGGCATGTGTCTCCTCGTTACTGCTTGACACTCTATGTCAAACTGTAACGCATGGTCGAGACGCAGCGCACCGAGCCGGAATCCGAACCCGTCGCAAACCCGGGCGAGCCCCCGCGCGCGGCGAGTATGGTGTGGGACGCCTGGGGTGTCACCGCCGGACAGCAGCCACTTTCGGCGCAGATCCGGGGCCTGCTGGCGCAGGTGTTCGGCGTCTCCGGCGACCCGGTGGCGCGCCGCGATGAGGGCGACGTGCCGCTTCGCGAGTCGGCCCTGACGCCGGTGCAGCGCAGCGGGTTGGTCGCGGTGGTCGGCGCGGCACACGTGTCGACCGACCATCACGATCGCCTGGTGCGCGCCGGCGGCAAGAGCACTCCCGATCTGCTGCGCCGCCGCGCCGACTCCCCGCAGGACGCGCCCGACGCGGTCGTGTTCCCGGCCGATCACGACGAGGTGCTCGCGGTGCTGGAGTACTGCGCCAGCAACGAGGTCGCGGTCGTCCCGTTCGGCGGCGGCACCAGCGTGGTCGGCGGCGTCGACCCGGTGCGCGGGCGCTTCGCCACCGTGATCGCGCTGGATCTGCGCCGCCTGACCGCGGTCTCGGGGATCGATCCGGTCAGCGGCACCGCGACGCTCGGCGCCGGTCTCACCGGCCCGCAGGCGGAGGAGCTGCTCGGTGCGCATGGTCTCTCGCTCGGACACTTCCCGCAGAGTTTCGAATTCGCCAGCATCGGCGGTTTCGCCGCCACCCGGTCCTCCGGGCAGGCCTCGGCCGGCTACGGACGCTTCGACGATATGGTCCAGCGCCTGAAAGTCGCTACGCCCATGGGGACTTTGGCGCTGGGCCGCGCCCCGGCCTCGGCCGCCGGTCCCGATCTGCGCGAACTGTTCGTCGGCTCGGAGGGCACGCTGGGCGTGCTCACCGAGGTCACCCTGCGGGTGCATCCGAAGCCGGAAACCATCGGCTACCAAGCTTGGTCGTTCCCCGACTTCGCCACCGGCGCCGCCGCGCTGCGCGCCGTGGTGCAGGCCGGCGCCGCGCCCACCGTGCTCCGGCTCTCCGACGAGGCCGAGACCGGCCTGAACCTGGCCCGCGCCGGCGACATCGGCGGGCAGTCGGTCACCGGCTGCCTGGCGCTCACCACCTTCGAAGGCTCACACGCTCACGTCGCGGCCCGCAGCGCCGAAGCGAGCGCGCTGCTGAGCGCCGCCGGCGGCACCGCGCTGGGGGAGACCCCGGCCCGGGAGTGGGAGCACGGCCGCTTCAAGGCCCCCTACATGCGCGACGCGCTGCTCGACGCCGGCGTGCTGTGCGAAACCCTGGAAACCGCGACCACCTGGTCCAACCTGTCCGAGCTCAAGGCGAAGGTTACCGCGGCCCTGACGGATTCGCTCACCGAGCAGGGCACACCGGCCCTGGTGATGTGCCACATCTCGCACACCTACCCGACCGGCGCCTCGCTGTACTTCACCGTCGTGGCCAAGCAGCTCGCCGACCCGATCACGCAGTGGCGCATCGCCAAACAGGCCGTGGGCGACGCGATCATGGCGGCCGGCGGCACCATCACCCACCACCACGCGGTCGGTACCGACCACCGCCAGTGGATCCCGGGCGAGGTCGGCGATCTCGGCGTGCGCGTATTGCGCGCGGTGAAAAAGGAATTGGACCCCGCGGGCGTCCTCAACCCTGGAAAACTGATCTGATGACATCGGCGTCACCCCTCAGCTCGGCCCTGGTCGTCACCAACCGGCTCTCCGGTCTCGGCAAGGGCCACGATGTCGCCACGGCCGCCATCGCCCGGCTGGCCGAGCGCGGCGTCGAAGTCACCGAGATCCGCGCCCCCTCGGCGGCGGAATCGGTTCGCCTGGTGCGGGATTCACTCGGCTCGCCGGATTCCCGGCCCGATGCCGTCATCTGCGTCGGCGGCGACGGCTTGATGAACGTGATGCTGGAAGCCGTTGCGCAGACCGGTGTTCCGCTCGGTCTGGTGCCCAGCGGCACCGGCAACGACCTGGCTCGTGCGCTCGGCGTGCCCACCGACGCCCCGGAGGCCGCCGCGGATCTGGCGGTGGCGGGCAAGACCCGGGTGCTCGACCTGGGCCGCATCGAAGCGGCCGGCGCGGCCCCGATGTGGTTCGCGACCATCACCGGCACCGGCTTCGACGCGCGGGTCACGCTGCGCGCCAACGACATGCGCTGGCCCAAAGGCCCGCTGCGCTACACCTTCGCGGCGCTGGCCGAACTCACGGGCGGTCTGTCGGTGCCCTACCGGATCGAGCTCACCGGCGTCGTGCCCGGCGTGGTCGACAATCCGGCGGGCGACACCGTCCTGGACACCGACGCGGTCATGGTCGCGATCGGCAACACCCGCACCTACGGCGGCGGCATGCTGATCTGTCCCGACGCCGAACCCGACGACGGCCTGCTCGACATCACCGTGGTCGGTGCGGTCCCGCGCCTGGAAATGCTCAAGCTGCTCCCGGCGCTGTCCGCGGGCAAGCGCATCGATCACCCGGCGGTCACCCAATACCGTTCGGTCGCCGTCACTTTGACGGCCGAGGGCGCACCGGCCACCGCCGACGGTGAACCGGCGGGCACGCTCCCGATCACGCTGCGCGCGGTACCGGGCGCGCTGACGGTGCTGGTGCCCTGAGCTTCCTGCTGGGGTTCCGCTCAGGGTTCGAACGCGACGCGGTGCAGGCGATTGATGGTGGTGCGATCGACCAAAACGGCGGAGCGGGCGGAGCGGACCGGGGAGCGCGGCTCCTCGGCCGTCATCCGCTCGGTCATCCGGGCCCACCGGCGGCAGTGCAGCGTGAAGAAGAACCCGTTGACCCGGCGCCCGCGCGCGTACTGACCGGCGCGGGCCACCGTGGGCGGCACATCGAGCATGACCAGGTGTAGCTCGCGCCCGTAGCGCACCGACCAGCGCGCGATCAGCCGCCGGGCCCAGCCGAAGGTGGCGCAGTCGTGGATCACCACCGGGCCGCGCGCGTCGCGCAGGGCCGCGCGAATGCCCGCGTAGTGCGCGACGTGCACCACCGGCCGCCACAGCGGGTACGGAATCCAGCCGAGCCTGTGCCGCAGCCGATTTCGGGTGTGCTGGGAATCCAGCACGATCGAACCCGCGGGCCCCTGCGGTGCGGCCTCCAGGTCGGCGGTCGCGCCGAAGAACATCCGTAGCGCGGTGCTCTTGCCCGCCCCGGGGACGCCCGCGAAGATCAGCGCCGAGGTTGGCGGGTAACGCAATTCGTCGAGCGCGGCGCCGCGTAGATCGTGGATCGCCGCCGGCGTCAGGGTGTGCGTGCCGGAATCTTCGAAAGACGCGGCGCGGTACCCGGGATCGGGGAAGTGTGGCACGGGTAGAGCGTCGAGCGGGGGGTTCACCCCTCCTAGCGTTCACCAGTTCGCCACGGTTCGGCAACCGGGAAAACCCTGAATTTCCACCGGATTTGCCCCGATGTGGACCCGATTACCCGTCCGACCAGCCGGTTTTGCCGGGCCTACGCTTTGCTCTTCGGGCGGGCCCGCACGTGCATGCGCTCGCCCTGACTGCCGAACAGGCTCAGGATCTCCACCGGCCCGCGCCCGGTACTGCCGAACCAATGTGGTTGGCGCGTATCGAATTCCGCGGTCTCGCCGGGGCCGAGGATCAGATCGTGCTCGGCCAGGATCAGCCGCAGCCGCCCCGAGAGCACATAGAGCCACTCGTGGCCGTCGTGCACCCGCGGATCCGGGTCGCAGCGATCCGCCGGGATGACCATCTTGAACGCCTGCAGTGGCCCGGGCTGGCGGGTCAGCGGCAGGACGGTCATGCCGTTGACCTTGCGCGGGGCCGAGTGCACGCGCGGGTCGGCGATCTTCGGCGCGGCGACCAGCTCGTCCAGCGGCACCTGCAAGGCCATCGCGACCGGCAGCAGCAATTCGAGGCTGGCCTTGCGCTGCCCGGACTCCAGGCGCGAGAGGGTGCTCTTGGAGATGCCGGTGGTCTCGGCCAGTGCGGTCAGCGTGATGTCGCGGTGGGTGCGCAGCGCCTTGAGCCGGGGTCCGATCCCGGCCAGGGTGCCGGCGATGCCGGGCTCGTTCTGCATGTCTCCAGTTCACCTCGGTTTCCCGGAAATGGCAATCTTTGTTGCCGAGATCGCATCCAGGCGGCAACCTGGTCGGCGGAGGTGATCGTCGAATGAACGAAACATATGACGTAGTGATCGTGGGTGGCGGCGCGGCCGGGCTGTCGGCGGCCCTGGTGCTGACCCGGGCGCGACGGCGGGTCGCGGTGATCCGCGGCGGCGCGCCGCGCAACGCGCCCGCCCAGCACATGCACGGCTTTCTCTCCCGGGACGGGATGCCGCCCCTGGACCTGCTGACGACCGGGGCCGCGGAGGTGGCCGGGTACGGCGGCGAACTCGTCGACGACGAGGTGATCGGCGCCGAAAGTGCCGCCGATGCCGCGGGATTCACCCTCCGGCTGGCCGGTGGCCGGGTCCTGCGCGCTCGTCGCGTGCTCGTCGCGACCGGGCTGCGCGATGTGCTGCCCGAGGTGCCGGGCGTGCGGGAACGCTGGGGCGTCGACGTGCTGCACTGCCCGTACTGCCACGGCTACGAGGTCCGCGACCGGCCGATCGCCGTGCTCGGCGGCACCGACGCCGGCGCCCGGGCCCGCGCGGTGCACGTCGCGCTGCTGCTGCCGCAGTGGTCGGCCGACGTCATCCTGTTCGGCAACGACATGACCCTGTCCGCGGACGAGCGGGACCGGCTCGACGCGCGAGGCGTGCGCGTCATCGAGGGCGCGGTGGCCCGCCTGGTCGTCGACGGCGCGCTGCGCGGCGTGGAACTGGCCGACGGCCGCGCCGTCGGGCGCGAGGCGATCTTCGTCACGCCGGAGTTCGTGCCGAATTCGGCGGTGCTGTCCGAACTGGGCTGTGACTTCGACGAGGCCGGCTGGGTGCGGGCCGACCGCTCCGGGCACACCAGCGTCCCCGGCGTCTGGGCGGCGGGCAACGTCGTCGACCCGGCCGCGCAGGTGATCGTGGCCGCGGGCGCGGGCTCGGCGGCGGCCATGGCGATCAACGGCGATCTGGTGCTCGCGGACACCCAGGTCCGCGTCGGCGCGAGAAACTGAGAATTACTTATGGATTCGGGGCCTGGCCTCGGATCGCCGGTAAGCTCATGGGTGTAGGCGAAGTCTTCGGTGTCCCTCATCCACCGAAGACTTCGCCTTCTGTATTTCCGCCGAATGCTCGCCGGTAAGGGCGCGGGGGATGCGCGTCCGCGCCGACTACTAGAATGCCTGGGTGACCAGCGCAGCCTCTGAGAAGCCGAATCGTGCCGACGCCCTCCCCAAGAGCTGGGACCCCAGCCAGGTAGAGAGTGCGATGTACGAGCGCTGGGTAGACGCCGGTTATTTCGCGGCCGACGCCTCCAGTGACAAGCCGCCGTACTCGATCGTGCTGCCGCCGCCGAATGTCACCGGCAGCCTGCACATGGGCCACGCCCTGGATCACACGATCATGGACACCCTCTCGCGCCGCAAGCGCATGCAGGGCTATGAGGTGCTGTGGCTGCCCGGCATGGACCACGCGGGCATCGCGACCCAGTCCGTGGTGGAGAAGCAGCTCGCCGTCGACGGCAAGACCAAGGAAGATTTCGGCCGCGAGCTGTTCATCGACAAGGTCTGGGACTGGAAGCGCGAATCCGGCGGCCAGATCCAGTGGCAGATGCGCCACCTCGGCGACGGCGTGGACTGGAGCCGCGACCGCTTCACCATGGACGAGGGCCTCTCGCGCGCCGTGCAGACCATCTTCAAGCGGCTCTACGACGCGGGCCTGATCTACCGCGCCGAGCGGCTGGTGAACTGGTCGCCGGTGCTCAAGACCGGCATCTCCGACCTCGAGGTCGACTACAAGGACGTCGACGGCGAACTCGTGTCGCTGCGCTACGGCTCGCTCGACGACAACGAGCCGCACGTGATCGTGGCCACTACCCGGGTGGAGACCATGCTCGGCGACACCGCCGTGGCCGTGCACCCCGAGGACGAGCGGTACCGGAGCCTCATCGGGACCACCCTCTACCACCCGATCACCGAGCGGCAGATCCCGATCGTGGCCGACGACTACGTCGACCCCGAATTCGGTTCCGGCGCAGTGAAGATCACCCCCGCACACGACCCGAACGACTTCGAACTCGGCCTGCGCCACAACCTGGCGATGCCGACGATCATGGACGAGTCCGGCAAGATCGCCGGCACCGGAACCGAATTCGACGGCATGGACCGCTTCGAGGCGCGCGAGCAGATCCGGCTGCGGCTGGCGGCCGAGGGCCGCGTGGTCGCGCGCAAGCACCCGTACGTGCACAGCGTCGGCCACTCCGAGCGCTCCGGCGAACCGATCGAACCGCGCCTGTCCATGCAGTGGTGGGTCAAGGTGGAGTCGCTGGCCAAGTCCGCCGGCGACGCGGTCCGCAACGGCGAGGTCAAGATTCACCCCGCCAGCCAGGAACCGCGCTGGTTCGACTGGGTCGACAACATGCACGACTGGTGCATCTCGCGCCAGCTGTGGTGGGGCCACCGCATCCCGATCTGGTACGGCCCCGAGGGCGAGATCGTCTGTGTCGGCCCGGACGAGCAGGCGCCGGAAGGCTTCGTGCAGGACCACGACGTGCTCGACACCTGGTTCTCCTCGGGCCTGTGGCCGTTCTCCACCATGGGCTGGCCCGAGTCCACCGCCGAGCTCCAGAAGTTCTATCCCACCAGTGTTCTCGTCACCGGCTACGACATCCTGTTCTTCTGGGTGGCCCGGATGATGATGTTCGGCATGTTCGTCTCCGACGACCCGGCGCTGGCCGCGGGCAAGACGGGCAAGCAGGTGCCGTTCCAGGATGTGTTCCTGCACGGCCTGATTCGCGACCAGTTCGGCAAGAAGATGTCGAAGTCGCGCGGCAACGGCATCGATCCGCTGGACTGGATCACCGAATACGGTGCGGACGCAACGCGATTCACCCTGGCCCGGGGCGCGCAGCCGGGCGGTGACCTGTCCGTGGGCACCCCGCACGTGACCGCCTCGCGCAGCTTCATCACCAAGCTGTTCAACGCCACCAAGTTCGCGCTGATGAACGGCGCCGAGCCGGGCGAGCTGCCCGCGCGCGAGACGCTGACCGACGCCGACCGCTGGATCCTGGACCGCCTGGACGAGGTTGTCGCGGACACGGATTCGACGCTGGACCGCTACGAGTTCAACAAGGCCTTCGAGGGCCTGTACCACTTCGCCTGGGACGAACTGTGCGACTGGTACCTGGAATTGGCCAAGGTGCAGTTCACCGACTCCGAAGAGCGGGCCGCCAGTACCCGGATCGTGCTCGGCAACGTGCTGGATTCGCTGCTGCGCCTGCTGCATCCGGCGATCCCGTTCGTCACCGAATCGCTGTGGCAGGCGCTCACCGGTGGCGAGTCCATCGTGATCTCGGCCTGGCCCACCGGCTCCGGCGTGCCCGCCGACTCGGTGTCGGACCGCCGCATCGCCGACACCCAGCGCCTCATCACCGAGATCCGCCGGTTCCGCAGCGATCAGGGTCTGGCCGACAAGCAGAAGGTGGCCGCCAAGCTGATCGGCCTGGACGCCGCCGACCTGACCGCCCAGCAGGCCTCGGTGGCCAACCTGGCCCGCCTGACCGAACCCGGTGCCGACTTCGCGGCGACCGCCTCGCTCGAGGTTCGCCTCAGCACCGGCACCGTGACCGTCGAACTCGACACCTCCGGCTCCATCGACCTCGACGCCGAACGCCGCCGGCTGGAGAAGGACCTGGCCGCCGCCGAGAAGGAACTGATCCAGACCGCCGCCAAGCTCGGCAACGAGGCCTTCCTGGCCAAGGCGCCCGAGAACGTGGTCGACAAGATCAAGGGCCGCCGCGAGGTCGCCACCGCCGAGGCTGCCCGGATCAAGGCGCGCCTGGCCGAACTGGAGGGCAAGTGAGCGACCCGGAAGGTATCGACTACGACGGCGACAACCCGGAACCGGAGCGGCAGTTCGCGGCGCCGGAACTGAGTGCGAGCCCCTCGCCGGTGGATCTGGCCGAAATGGCCCTGGTGGAGGCCGAACTCGACCGGCGCTGGCCGGAGACCAAGATCGAGCCGTCGCTCACCCGCATCGCCACCCTGATGGATCTGCTCGGCTCGCCGCAGCAGAGCTACCCGGCCATCCACATCGCGGGCACCAACGGCAAGACCTCGGTCACCCGGATGATCGACGCGCTGCTCACCGCGCTGCACCGGCGCACCGGCCGCATCGTCAGCCCGCACCTGCAACTGGCGACCGAGCGGATCAGCGTGGACAACGCGCCGATCAGCCCGGCCCGCTACGTCGAGACCTATCACGAGTTGCAGCCCTACCTCGAGATGATCGACAAGCAGTCCGCGGAGGCGGGCGGGCCGCAGATGAGCAAGTTCGAGGTGCTCACCGGGATGGCCTTCGCCGCCTTCGCCGAGGCCCCGGTCGACGTGGCCGTGGTGGAGACCGGGCTCGGCGGCACCTGGGACGCCACCAACGTGATCGACGGCCAGGTCGCGGTGATCACCCCCATCGGGCTGGACCACACCGACTACCTCGGTTCCGACCTCACCTCGATCGCGGGGGAGAAGGCCGGAATCATCAAGCGCGCGCCGGACGACCTGCTGGTACCGCGCGACACCGTCGCGGTGATCGCCGAGCAGGAACCCGAGGCGATGGAGGTGCTGCTGCGCCGGGCCGTCGAGGTCGACGCGGCCGTCGCCCGCGAGGGCGCGGAGTTCCGGGTGCTGGCCCGCCAGATCGCCGTCGGCGGACAGCAACTCGAACTGCAAGGCCTCGGCGGCGTCTACGACGAGATCTTCCTGCCGCTGCACGGCGAGCACCAGGCTCGCAACGCCGTCCTCGCGCTCGCCGCGGTGGAGGCGTTCTTCGGCGCGGGCAAGGACCGTCAGCTCGATATCGAGGCCGTGCGGTCGGCCTTCGCGTCCGTCGCGAGCCCGGGCCGGATGGAACGGATGCGCAACGCGCCCACCATCTTCATCGACGCCGCGCACAACCCGCACGGCGCCAAGGCGCTGGCCGCCACGCTCACCGCGGAATTCGACTTCCGCAAACTGGTCGGCGTCGTGGCCGTACTGGCCGACAAGGACGCCGCGGGCATCCTGGAAGCGCTGGAGCCGGTGCTCGACGAGATCGTCGTCACCAGCAACGGCTCGCCGCGCGCCCTGGACGTGGACAGCCTGGCCAATCTCGCGGTGCAGCGGTTCGGCGACGAGCGCGTCGTCACCGCCGACACCCTGCCCGACGCCCTGGAGACCGCCATCGCGCTCGCCGAGGAAGCGAGCGAGGCGGGGGAGATGGTCTCCGGCGCCGGTGTCGTGGTGACCGGGTCGGTCGTCACCGCGGGCGCGGCCCGCTCCCTGTTCGGAAAGAATCCAGCGTAAAGGTGTTATCCGTGAGTGCTGCCGAGGAGACCGTTCCCGCCCCCGCGACCGATCCGTGGAAGGGGTTCCGCGGTGTGATGGCCGGGACGCTGATCCTCGAGGCCATCGTGGTGCTGCTGGCCCTGCCCGTGCTCGCCGCGGTCGGTGGCGGGGTGACCTGGGTGTCGGGCACCTACTGTGTGGCGCTGGCGTTGCTGATGATCCTCGGCGCGGGCGTGCAGCGCCGGTCCTGGGCGATGCTGTTCAACCTGGGCCTGCAGGTCCTGGTGCTGCTCGGGGTGTTCTTCCACCCGTCGATCGGGGTCATCGGCGTGCTGTTCGCGGTGGTCTGGGGCTTCATCCTGATCCTGCGCAACGATGTGCGCCGCCGCATGGAGGCCGGTTTGCTGCCGAGCCAGCGGATCCAGCGCTCGTCCTAGTCGAGCAGGGTTGCCCCGTTGTCGCCTCGACGGCGCCCTCTATGCTGTCGCCGTGACTGAACAGACGTTGGTACTCATCAAGCCGGACGGCGTTGCGCGCGGCTTGACCGGTGAGATCCTCGCCCGGATCGAGCGCAAGGGCCTCAAGATCGTCGCGCTCGAGCAGAAGAACGTGACCGAAGAGGTCGCCAAGGCGCATTACGCCGAACACGCGGAGAAGCCGTTCTTCGGCTCGCTGATCGAGTTCATCACGTCCGGCCCGGTGGTCGCGGCCATCCTGGAGGGTCCGCGCGCCATCGCCGCGTTCCGTCAGATCGCCGGCGGCACCGACCCCGTCGAGAAGGCCGTACCCGGCAGCATCCGTGGCGATTTCGGCCTGGAAACCCAGTACAACCTGGTGCACGGCTCCGATTCGACCGACTCCGCCAAGCGCGAGATCGCCCTCTGGTTCCCGGAATTCCCCGCCTGATTTTCACCGCACGTGGAGTGCACTGAGCGGTCGTCATCGGCGTGTCAGGTTCGTGAGCGAGCTTGCGAGCGAACCACAAGCACAGCGCCCACGGGGCGCGACTTGACCGAGCGCTAGCGAGGTTAAGTCGTGCGCCGATGGCGAACGAGCGGTGCCCGGTGTGGGATACTGGCAGTGGTTGCCACAGGCGCCGACTATTCGCGCAGGTACGCGGATTATCGGAGCCGGGCAACCGGATGACACCGCGGTTCGATGCCGATCATCGCTGCCACGGATGTCCGCGCCCACATCGGGGCGCGGAGGTTCGCGTCGGCATGCTGGATGAACGCTCACCCCGCGGAGTTCAGCCAACAGCCAGGCACCGTATGACCAGTGAGCCCGACCGACGCGAACCGTTGGCGGTAACCGGACACGCGGTGCGAGACCACACAACCTCGCGCCACCGGCGTGAGGTGAACGAACAGCGCCCCCGCGTCGGCCGCGTTACTCCATACCGGGAGGGACGCGCCCGGGGGCCCGAGGAGACTTCGTGGCCGATCAAGAGCCGCAGGAAACAACATCACAGGATGCCGATCAATTGCCGGAACGAATCCGAGTTCATGCACTTGCCAAGCGGCTGGGAGTAACGAGCAAACGCATCCTGGCCAAACTCACCGAGTTGGGCTCCGACGCGCGTAGCGCACAGTCGAACGTGGATCGGGCCGTCGCGGAGTCCGTGCGCGACGCGCTGGCCGAGCCCGAGGCCGAAACCCCAGCTCCCGAGCCCGCGGCAGCCGCCGCCCCCGAGCCCGCGCCGGCCGCGCAGTCCGGCTCGCTGTTCTCCGCGCCCGAGCCGCAGCACGGTCTGCCGAACCCGGGTAGTGGTTCCACCGAACCGGCTCACCAGCCGTCGGTGCAGCTGTTCACCCATCTCGATCGGGAAGAACCGCACGCCGAGCCGGTGGTGTTCGAGGCCGCGACCAGCGTCGCCGTGCCGCTGTTCCTGCCCCCGGACGCGTCCGCGGTCGAGCAGGTGCGCAAGCAGCGCCGCTCGCGCCGCACCGAGGAGAAGGAACGCCGCGTCGAGGAGCCGCCGGCCGAGACCGACGAGGTCGAGGACACGAGCGTCGAGGACGAAGGCGACAACAACGACCAGTCCGGTGACGACGGCGATCAGCCGCGCCGCCGCCGTCGTGGCCGCCGTGGCCGGGGCCGGGGCCGGGGCGAGCAGAACGCCGACGGCGAGGGCGACGACAACGACGCCGACGAGGACAGCAACGCGCCGGAGTCCGCGGAGTCCGGCGATGCCGCCGAGAACGATGACAACGACGGCGACGACGACGAGACGAACAGCGACGGCTCCACCCGCCGGCGCCGGCGCCGGCGGCGCCGCAAGGTCGGCGGCGAGGGCGCGGACAGCGATTCCTCCGAGGACGATCCGCCGAACACCGTCGTGCACGAGCGTGAGCCGCGCAACAAGAGCCGCACTCGCGCCAACGTCGACGAGGTGCAGGGCATCACCGGGTCCACCCGGCTCGAGGCCAAGCGTCAGCGCCGCCGCGACGGCCGGGAAGCCGGTCGCCGTCGTCCGCCGATCCTGACCGAGTCGGAGTTCCTGGCCCGCCGCGAAGCGGTGGACCGGGTCATGGTGGTGCGCGAGAAGCACTTCGCCGGTGTCGGCAACTCCGAGCATCCGATCACCACCCAGGTCGCCGTCCTCGAGGACGACATCCTGGTCGAGCACTTCGTCACCAACACCGGTTCCGCGTCGATGGTGGGCAATGTCTACCTCGGCCGGGTGCAGAACGTGCTGCCCTCGATGGAGGCGGCGTTCGTCGACATCGGCCGCGGCCGCAACGGCGTGCTCTACGCCGGTGAGGTGAACTGGGAGGCCGCCGGGCTCGGCGGTCGCGAGCGCAAGATCGAGCAGGCGCTCAAGCCCGGCGATCAGGTGCTGGTGCAGGTGTCCAAGGACCCGGTGGGGCACAAGGGCGCCCGACTGACCACTCAGATCAGCCTGGCCGGTCGCTTCCTGGTGTACGTGCCGGGCGGTACCTCGACCGGTATCAGCCGCAAGCTGCCCGATACCGAGCGCAAGCGGCTCAAGGAGATCCTGCGCGACATCGTGCCCGCCGACGCCGGCGTCATCATCCGCACCGCGTCCGAGGGCGTGGCCGAGGACGAGCTGGCGCGCGACGTGGAGCGGCTGCAGGCCGCCTGGCGCACCATCGAGAAGGCCGCGACCGACAAGAGCAGCGGCACCAAGACCCTGTACGAGGAGCCCGATCTCCTGGTCAAGGTCGTGCGTGACCTGTTCAACGAGGACTTCTCCCGGCTCGTCATCGAGGGCGACCGCTCCTGGTCGACGGTGGAGACCTACGTCCGCACCGTCGCACCGGACATGCTGGATCGCGTGCAGCGGCACGAGAACAACGGCGTGGACGTCTTCGAGGCCTTCCGGATCGACGAGCAGCTGGCCAAGGCCCTGGATCGCAAGGTGTGGCTGCCCTCGGGCGGCACCCTGGTGATCGATCGCACCGAGGCGATGACCGTCGTCGACGTCAACACCGGCAAGTTCACCGGTGCGGGCGGCTCCAACCTGGAGGAGACGGTCACTCGCAACAACTTGGAGGCGGCCGAGGAGATCGTGCGCCAGATGCGGCTGCGCGATATCGGCGGCATGATCGTCGTCGACTTCATCGACATGGTGCTGGAGTCCAACCGCGACCTGGTGCTGCGCCGGCTCACCGAGGCGCTGGGCCGGGATCGCACCCGGCACCAGGTGTCGGAGGTGACCTCGCTGGGCCTGGTCCAGATGACGCGCAAGAAGCTGGGCACCGGCCTGGTGGAGGCGTTCTCCACGACCTGTGAGCATTGCCACGGTCGCGGCATCGTGGTGCACAACTACCCGGTGGAGCCGTCGTCGTCTTCGTCGTCCTCCTCGGACGACGGCGCGGGCCGCAACAAGGAGCCGGGTTCACGGCGTCGCCGCGGTCGCGACAAGGGTGCTGCCCCGGCCGCACCGGCCGCCGAGACCACGGCGACCGCGCCGGTCGAGGAAGAGCACGAGTCGCCCGAGCAGATCGCGGTCAAGCGGGCGCATCCGGTGGCCCTGGCCATGGCCGCGCATCACGAGCACGACGACGACGAGGCCGTCGTGGCGACGCCCGAGCAGGACGCCGCCGACGAGGTGGTCGCGGTGTCCGAGGAGGCCGTCGCGACGGTCGCCGAGGAAGTCGCGACGCCGGAACCCGAAGCACCGGCCCCCGTGGCCGAGAAGCGGGAACGGCGCCGTTCCCGCCGGTCCGAGCCGGCGGCGGCGAAGCCCGCCACCGAACCGGTGGCCGAGCCGTCGCCGGAACCCGAACCGGCCGCACCCGAGCCTGCCGCACCCGAGCCGCCCGCTGTCAGCCCCGCGGCTGCCAACGGTGCGGCGGAGGCGCCGGCGGAGCGACCGGCCCGCAGGCGGCGGGTGGCCCGTTCGGCCGCCGCACCGGCGGCCGACAGCGCGGGCGCGGTGTTCGTGCTGTCCAGCGTCGAGGAGCCCACCGCACCGGTGGTCGATTTCGAGGCCGAGCCAGTGCCTGCCGAGCTGTTGCAGCGCAAGCCGCGGCGGCGGGCAGTGGGCCGTCCGGCGGGCCCGCCCGTCGAGTAGAAAGAGTTGCCAGATGGCTGCGGGACCCGCGAATTGGGTCCCGCACCCCAGGTCTGGTAACCTTGGCCGGTCGCTGCCTGGTGATGCGCGTGCCTGTTCGCACAGATGCCGCGCCCCGTGCAGCAACCAGCCAAGAAACGAGTCGCGTCGCACCCTGCGGCGTGTCTCAGCACGAGTAGACATCATTCGAGTGGAGGAAGCCGACCGATGGCAACGTACGCAATCGTCAAGACCGGCGGAAAGCAGTACAAGGTCGCGGTCGGTGACCTGGTGAAGGTCGAGAAGATCGAAGGCAAGCCGGGCAGCGCTGTCGCGCTGGCGCCGGTCCTCGTCGTCGACGGATCCGACCTGACTACCGACGCCGCGAAGCTGGCCAAGGTCTCTGTGGCCGCCGAGGTCGTCGAGCACACCAAGGGCCCGAAGATCCGCATCCACAAGTTCAAGAACAAGACCGGCTACCACAAGCGCCAGGGTCACCGTCAGCCGCTGACGGTCATCAAGGTCACCGGCATCAAGTAAGACATCCCGAGGAGAATCAGCTATGGCACACAAGAAGGGCGCGTCCAGCTCCCGGAACGGTCGCGATTCCAACGCCCAGCGCCTCGGCGTCAAGCGCTTCGGCGGCCAGAAGGTCAACGCCGGCGAGATCTTGGTCCGTCAGCGTGGCACCCACTTCCACCCCGGCGTGAACGTCGGCCGTGGCGGTGACGACACCCTGTTCGCGCTCGCCGCGGGCGCGGTCGAGTTCGGCACCAAGCGGGGCCGCAAGACCGTCAACATCGTTACCCCGGAGCCGGTGCAGGCCTGAGCCGCGCCGTTCCAAGCTTCACAGCGGGTCAGGGTTAAGCCCTGACCCGCTTTTGCGTTTCCACCAGCCTGTCCCGTCGGGACGCTCATTCAGAAGGAGGATGATTCGGCGTATGTCCAAATTCATCGACCGTGTCGTGCTTCATGTGAGTGCAGGCAAGGGCGGCCACGGCTGCTCGTCGGTTCGCCGGGAGAAGTTCATGCCCCTGGGTGGACCGGACGGTGGAAACGGTGGCAACGGCGGAGATGTGATCCTCGAGGTCGACTCCAACGTGCACACCCTGCTGGACTTCCACTTCCATCCGCACGCCAAGGCCGGAAACGGCAAGCCGGGCGAGGGCAGCAACCGCGAGGGTAAGCGCGGTGAGCCGCTCGTGCTGCGGGTGCCCGACGGCACCGTGGTGCTCGGCGCCGACGGCGAAGTGCTCGCCGATCTGGTCGGCGCGGGTAACCAGTACATCGCCGCGCGCGGTGGCCGGGGTGGTCTCGGCAATGCCGCGCTGGCCTCCAAGGCGCGCAAGGCCCCCGGTTTCGCGCTGCTCGGTGAGGACGGCGCCTCGGGTGACCTGGTCCTGGAACTCAAGTCGCTCGCCGACGTCGGGCTGGTCGGATTCCCCTCCGCGGGTAAGTCCTCGCTGGTCTCGGTGCTCTCGGCGGCCAAGCCCAAGATCGCCGACTACCCGTTCACCACGCTGGTGCCGAACCTCGGCGTGGTCTCCAGCGGCGACACCACCTTCGTCATCGCCGACGTACCCGGCCTGATCCCGGGCGCCAGCGACGGCCGCGGTCTGGGCCTGGACTTCCTGCGCCACCTGGAGCGCTGCGCGGTGCTCGCGCACGTCGTCGACTGCGCGACGCTGGAGCCGGGTCGCGATCCGGTCTCCGATGTCGACGCGCTGGAAGCCGAACTGGCCGCCTACAAGTCGGAGATGTCGGCCGATACCGGTCTCGGTGATCTGGCCGACCGCCCGCGCGTGGTCATCCTGAACAAGACCGACGTGCCCGACGCCCAAGAGCTGGCCGAGATGGTGACGCCGGAGTTCACGGCGCGCGGCTGGCCGGTGTTCGAGATCTCCGCGGTGACGCGGCAGGGCCTGCGCCCGTTGACCTTCGCGCTCGCCGAGATGGTGCGCCAGTACCGCGAGGCGCATCCGAAGGCGGCGCCGAAGCGTCCGGTGATCCGTCCGATCGCCACCGACGCCCCCGGCTTCACCGTCCTGCGCGATCCCGAGGAGGAAGGCGCCTTCATCGTGCGCGGCGTGCAGCCCGAGCGGTGGATCAAGCAGACCCAGTTCGACAACGACGAGGCCGTGGGCTACCTGGCCGACCGGCTCGCTCGCCTCGGCGTCGAAGAGGCGCTGGTCAAGAAGGGTGCGCAGCCGGGCGCCCCGGTCACCATCGGCGATGTCACCTTCGAGTGGGAGCCCGCGATCTCGGCGGGTGTCGACATGGTGCCCACCGGCCGCGGCACCGACCTGCGCCTGGAGCAGGACGACCGGATCAGCGCCGCCGAACGCAAGCACGCCTCGCGGGTGCGGCGCGGTCTGGTGGACGAGGACGGCAACGAGATCAACCGGGACGTGAAGCAGTAGTCCGTGCCGCCGCATGCGGCGGCCGTGGGTCGTGCGGTGAGGGAGTTCGATTGTGACGCAGGTGAATTCGGGGCTGAGCGCGGCGCGGCAGTCGATCGCGTCCGCGCGCAGCGTCGTGGTGAAGATCGGTTCGTCGGCGTTGACCAGCCTGCAGGGCGGGCTGGATATGGAGCGGCTGGACCGGCTCGCCGACGCGGTGGAGGCGCGCATGCGCGCGGGCTCCGATGTGGTGGTGGTGTCCTCCGGCGCTATCGGGGCCGGTCTGGCTCCGCTCGGATTGGCTACTCGCCCAAGGGATCTGGCGACCAAGCAGGCGGCCGCCAGTGTCGGCCAGCTGGCGCTGGCGCACGCCTGGGGCACCTCTTTCGCGCGCTACGGCCGCACCGTCGGTCAGGTGCTGCTGGTCGCCGACGACTTCTCCCGTCGTGAACATCACCGCAACGCCCAGCGCACCCTGGACCGGTTGCGCTCGCTCGGCGCGGTCGCGGTGGTGAACGAGAACGACACGGTCGCCACCGAAGAGATCCGTTTCGGCGACAACGACCGGCTCGCCGCGCTGGTCGCGCACCTGGTCGGCGCGGACGCGCTGGTGCTGCTCTCCGACGTCGAGGGTCTCTACGACGGCGACCCGCGCAAGGGCGGCGCGAACTTCATTCCCGAGGTGCGCGGCAGCGCGGACCTCGACGGCGTGATCGCCGGTAGCGGTGGCGCGCTGGGCACCGGCGGCATGGCCTCGAAACTCTCGGCCGCCCGGCTCGCCGCCGACGCCGGCGTCCCCGTGCTGCTGGCCGCGGCCGCCGAAGCCGATGTCGCCCTGGGCGCGGGCACCGTCGGCACCGCCTTCGCCGCCCGCCCGGTCCGCCTGTCCGCCCGCAAGTTCTGGGTCCGGCACGCCGCCGACAGCCGCGGCGCGCTGATCCTGGACGACGGCGCGGTGCAGGCCGTCGCTGAACGCCGCCGCTCGCTACTAGCCGCGGGCATCACCGGCATCCGCGGCCAATTCTCGGGCGGCGACGTCGTCGACCTGGTATCCGCCGACGAGCGCGTAATAGCCCGCGGCGTAGTCGAATACGACAGCACCGAGCTATCCACGATGCTCGGCCGCTCCACCACCGATCTCCCGGAAACCATGCGCCGCCCGGTAATTCACGCCGACGACCTCGTCGGCACCTGAGCGGTCAGCGTCAGGGAGTCGGGAAAAGACCTGGCTGATTGGCGGTCGGCGTGGGCTGGTTGGGGTCTTCGGGGATGGGGCCGGTTACGCCCGGCTGGCCGCCGGGGTCGGGCAGCGGAGGCTGGACGGCGTCGGGGATCTGATTCGGGGGCCCGGGTTGTGGTTCGGGTGTAGGGGGAGGAGGCGGCGGGGCCTGCTCGGTGGGGGGTGGTGCGGGGGTTGTCGGCTCCGGGGTCGGAGCGGGCGCCGGCTCGGGGGTGACGGGCGGCGGCGCGGGTGTGGTCGGTTCCGGGGTGGCGGGCGGTGGTGCGGGAGTCGTCGGTTCCGGGGTGGTCGGTGCCGGGTCGGGGGCCGGTTGTGGTTCCGGTGTCGGCTCGGGGGTCGACGGCGCTGGCTCCGGGGTCGACGGCTCCGGCGTGGAAGGTGTCGGCTCCGGCGTAGAAGGCGTCGGCTCGGGGGTCGAAGGTTCCGGTGTAGAAGGAGCGGGTTCCGGCGTGGAAGGTGTCGGCTCGGGCGTAGAAGGCGTCGGCTCGGGGGTCGAAGGTTCCGGTGTAGAAGGAGCGGGTTCCGGCGTGGAAGGTGTCGGCTCGGGATCCGGAGTTTCCGGCGTATCGGGCGTCTCCGGCGTGTAGTCCGACGGCGGAAGCTCCTGCGGTGGAACGTATTCCGGCTGCTCGGGCGTCACCACGGGCTGGTCGGTCAATCCCGGGATCACCGGCGGCTCCGGCAGCGCGGGCACCGAGGTGCCGGCGAGGCCGTAGGCCGGCTTGTAGATCATGTTCATGGCCAGCACGGCTTCTTGGCGCAGCGCCTCCTGCGCCATCTGCGCGCTGATGACGTTCGCGGCCTCGAGCAGCCTGGCGATCGCGCCGACCGGCCCCGAACCCCCGGGCGGTACCACCGCGACCTTGACCGCCTCGGCGGCGGCGGCGAGCCCGCCGAGCCGCGCGCCGACCTGCCCCATGATGGCGCTCAGCTCGTCGACGGAGGCGGCGAAGCTGCGGGTGCTGGCGTAGGCGGCGTCGGCCGCGGCGCCCTCCCAGGCCATCGAGTTCATGACGCGGTCGGTGCTGGCGCGGGTGAGCGGGAACGAGGTGGCCAGGGTGCCCGCGGCTTCCAGCCAGGTGACCGACGCGCGCAGGATCTCGGCGGCGTCGATCTGCTGGGTGCCCGCGTGGATCTCCTCGTGCGCCATGGACTCGAAATGCTCCATGGCGGTGATGTAATTCGGATCGTTTCCGCTCATGCCTGCACCCTCGCTTCCAGCGCGCGCATGGCGGCGGCGTTGGCGGCGTCGGCCTCTTCGTAGAGCCCGGCGCTGGTCAGGAACGCGGCCTGCATGGCGTAGGCGGCCTCGATGTAGTTGTCCAGGAGTTCGGCGGCATCGCGCGCCTTGGCGCCGAACCCGGCCTGTAGCTCGCGGGCGGAGGCGAAGCCGCCGAAACCCTGTAGCTCGGAGATGGATTCGAGACGCCGCTTGAGGTGACCGAGCCGATCCGCCTCGTGCTGATACATTTCCGCGCAGCGCCGGGCCGCCGCGGGATCGAACTTCACGGTGCCGGCCTGCGCCTGCTGCTGGAACGTGGCGATATCGGCTCGGCTGGTCTCGATCGTCATACGCACCCCTGCTAACTCTCGGTCCGAC
The DNA here is from genome assembly GCF_040654295.1 of Nocardia sp. NPDC050712. Taxonomy (NCBI): domain Bacteria; kingdom Bacillati; phylum Actinomycetota; class Actinomycetes; order Mycobacteriales; family Nocardiaceae; genus Nocardia; species Nocardia sp. NPDC050712. The sequence continues at coordinate 488,310 of NZ_JBFAHT010000004.1, read as the reverse complement.
CCAGACTAACCGCAAGGACCGGCAGTTAGCCAAGCAACGACGGCCGCTGTTTTCCTTACCGTGTCTGCGCCGGAATACGTTTCTGCAGTTGGCTCGCGAGCTGCTCGGCGGAGGCGGGCACGATGTGCACGGTGGCACCGGCTTTGATCAGGTAGCGCCCGTCGCCGCGCACGTCGATCCAGGTGTAGTGGATGGGCGGGGTGGGTTCGGACCGGTCCAGCCGGGGTTCGATCCGGATATGACCCTCGGCGGTATGGGGTTTGAGCAGCAGCCGGCGGATCGGGGTGGCGCCGGGCTGCGGTGCGACGGTCTCGGCGTCGCGCACGGCCTCCGCGGTGGCGGCTCGCGAGGGTTCGCGTCCGGCCGGGGATTTCGGCAGCAGCGCCGCGATCCGCGTGCCGAGTTTGTCGGCGCGCCCGATCGAGATGTTCACGCGTCCACCGAAGTCCGGGCGGGTGCCGGGTTCCTGCACGGCCAGCACGGCGCGGTCGTAGACCACGCAGGCGAGCAGCCGCAGTTCGGTGCCGGCGGTGTGCGCGCCGCCGATGGCCACGATCCGGGTGTGCGGCGCGGCCAGGATCCGCAGGCAGGCCGACAGGTCCGGATCGTGGCCCCGCGGCAGCCGTTGCGCCAGCTGCCCCCGGAGTTTGTGCGCCGCGTCCTCGGTCCGCGGTGTTTCCAGGATGCGCAGCGGGTACGGATGACGGTCCAGTTCGGTCTCGCGCCACAGGTGCGCGAACTCGTCCGGAGTGAATATCCAACCCACGCCCGAATCACTCCTCACAAACCCCACATATTTGGTGGCAGCATAACGGGTACCGGCAGCGAGATCGCGCGCTAACGTCGCGGGCGATTATCGGATATACCAAAACACAACCCCTCGGTTTCGCTCGGGTCCGCGCGAGTTCCCTCGTCGGACTGGTCGAGTGCCCTACTCCGCTCCGTTTCGACGGGGTGATGGGAGACGCTGTGCAGGTACTGGGTCCATGGACCGATCAGGCCACGATCACCGCGCTGGCCGGCGGTAAGGCGCGCGGCCTGCACAGCGCGCACAACGGCGGTTTCCGGGTGCCGGAGTGGGTGGTGCTCGGTACCGATGTCTTCGAGCGGTTCGTCGCCGACGCCGGGCTGGCGGGGGCGGTGGCCGAGTTCGCGGCGCTCGACGATCTGGACAAGGCCTTGGCGGCGGGCGCGGCGTTACGGGCCGATCTGACCGCCGCCGACCTGCCGGACGTGGTGCGCGACCTGATCGCCGAGGGCTACGAGCGGGTCGGCGCGGGGCCGATCGCGGTGCGGTCCTCGGTGCTGGCCGAGGACGGCGCACGCCATTCCTACGCCGGCCAGTTCGACTCGTTTTTGAACGTCAACGGCGCCGAGGCGGTGCCCGGCCGGGTGCGCGACTGCTGGGCCTCGGCCTTCTCCGAACGGTCCATCCGCTACCGCTTCGCCCAGCAGCAGCCCCGCGCGGGCGCGGCGGCCGTCGTCTTGCAGCGCCTGGTGGCGGCCCGGGCCAGCGGGGTGGTGTTCTCGGCGAATCCGATCAGCGGCGCACCGGACGAGGTGGTGGTGAGCGCGGTGTACGGGCTGGGGGAGGGCCTGGTCTCGGGCGCGGTGGACGCCGATTCGGTGACGGTGGAGAAGTCCACCGGAACGGTGCTCGAGACTGTGCTCGGGGACAAGGACCGCCGCTACGGCCCGGCCACGGATCAGGGCTGCGTGGTGGACGAGGTCGACCCGGACGACCGGGAAAGCCCGGTGCTCTCCGATGCCGAGCTGGCGGAGCTCACCAAGCTGGCCCGGCACCTCGAAAGTGACTGCGGCACACCGCAGGACATCGAGTGGGCGATCGACGACACCGGTATCTGGGTGCTGCAGTCCCGTCCGATCACCACCGCGGTGCGCGGCGGTGCGGACGCCCGCTGGGCCGCCGCGGTCATCCAGGGCGCGGGGGAGCCGGTGCCCGAGGGTGAGCTGCGAATCTGGGACAACGCCAACATCATCGAGAGCTTCAGCGGGCTCACCTCACCGCTGACCTACAGCACCGCCGCCGACATCTACGGGCGGGTGTATCACGGCTACGCGCGGTCGCTGCGGGTGCGCGGGCGGCAGTTGCGTCAGACCGAGCGGTGGACGCCGGTGCTGCTCGGCAGTTTCCACGGCCGGGTGTACTACAACCTCCTGCACTGGTATCGGATGGTCGGTATCGCGCCGGGGTACCGGCTCAACCGCAAGGTGCTGGAGGCCGCGCTCGGCGTCGAAGAGCCCCTGGCCGACGACATCGCCGATACGCTGCGCCCCTTCACCTTTCGCACACCCTTCGGCCGGGTCTGGGCGCGCGGTGCGAGCACCGTGGTCTATCTGCGGCGGCTGTTCGGGATCGACGAGCTGGTCGAACAATTCCTGGCCGAGTTCTATCGCGTCTACGACGACTACGAAGCGCGGGACTACACCGGCATGTCGGGCCAGCAGGCCTATCGGGCCTACCGCGAGGTCGACCGCGACCTGGTGGCGCGCTGGGGTCCGCTGATGGTGCTCGACGCGATTCTGCTGACCTGCACCGGGTTACTGTTCGGGCTGACCAAGCTGCTGCTGCCGAAGGCGCCGGAGTGGCTGGCGCTGACCGTGGTCGGCCCGGGCGCCGATGTCGAATCGGCCGAACCGGCGCGGGCGATGACGGCCCTGGCCGAGCGGGTCGGCACCGACGCGAGATTGACCGAAATAGTGAACTCGACGCCGCCGCAAGAGGTTTACGACCGCCTGGCCGAGCATCCCGGATTCCGCGCCGAGGTCGACGACTACCTCGATCGGTACGGCTATCGCAGCCTGGACGAACTCAAGCTGGAAACCCCGGACCTGCGCGAAGACCCGGCGAGCCTGTTCATCATGCTGCGCAGCACGCTGGCCTCGCTGCGCCAGCACGGCCGCCCGGAAGGCGGTGCGGATCGGCGCGCCGAGGCCGAGGCCTACCTCGACGGTCACCTGCGCGGTCTGCGTCGCCGGATCTATCAGCGGCTGCGCCGCAAGGTTTCCCGCTGCGCCGGACACCGGGAGCGCGTACGGTTCTGCCGCACAAGAGCTTTCGGAATGGTCAAGCGAATGATCCGAGCCATGGGGCGCGATCTGGCCGAGCGCGGCCTGCTGGACGAGTTCGGCGACGTGTTCTACCTGACCGTCCAGGAACTGCGCGGCTGCTACGAGGGCGCCGATCCGGCGGATCTGCGCAAGCTGGTCACCGCGCGTAAAGCGCAGCGCGCCAAGGACGCCGAGCTCGTCGCGCCGCCGCGCTTCGTCACGATCGGCTCGGGTTTCGGCCGGGCCGAGCTGGCCGGGCAGGGCTGGGTGCCGATCACCGAGATCCCGGCCGTGACCGTGGGCACGGTGCTGGCCGGTACGCCGTCGTCCGCCGGGTCGGCCATCGGTAGTGCCGTGGTGGTGGACGAGCCGCGCGACATCGAGGGCGGCATTCTGGTCGCCTATCGCACCGATCCGGGCTGGGTGGCGGCGCTGCCGTCGGCGGCGGCGCTGATCATCGAGCGCGGCAGCCCGCTCACCCATGTCGCGATCGTGGCGCGGGAGATGGGCGTGCCGACGGTGGTTCAGGTGAAGGACGTGACGAAGAAGGTGCGCACAGGCATGCGGTTGCGGGTCGATGGTTCCGGCGGCACGGTGACCGTGCTGCCCGTGGAAGGGGCGGGCGATGGGACCTGACACCGCGTCGGGCGAGGCTCCGGATTGGGTCCGCAAGCTGCTGGAGCGGACGCTGGAAATCGTGGTGATTCCCGAGGATTCGGCCGTGCTGCTGGAGGGCTCGATCGCCGAGGGCTTCGGCAACGCCGGTTCGGACGTGGACTTCCTGGTCGTCGTGCCCGGCACGGAGGAGCTGCCCACCCTGCCCGCCGTGCTGTTCGTGGAGAACCGGCGCGTGGAGGTGCGCACCCGCTCGGTACGGCAGTTGCGCGACCAGCTCGACCGGCTCGGCACCGACCGCGACGAGGATCTGTTCAACCGCTGTCAGCGCTTCCTGCGGGCGATCGAGATCCGTGGCGGGGCAGTGGATCTCGGCGAACTGCGCGCCCGGAAGCGGTACCCCGATTTCGCGGCGGAGCTGGCCGGCTGGTGGACCGGCCGTGCGGTACAGGCGCTGCGTTACGCGGTCGCGCTGCGCGCCATGGGTGCGCGCGCCGAGGCGGGCGGCTGGGCGCGCGACGGCCTGCTCCAGGCGATCAAGGGGTGGGCCGCGGGCCGCGGCGAGACCTACCTGGAAACGAAATGGCTACCGCACCAACTGGATCGGATGGGGCAGCACGAGCTCATCGACCGATACCGCGAACTCGCCGATCCCGACTCCTGGCTGCTCGACGCCGACCGCGACTTCGGGGACCTGCCCGGCGTGCTGGGTGACGGACCGGCCCGGCTGCTCGGCGAGCAGATCACCTGGGATCAGGTGTGGGACCTGGCCGCCGCTCTCGGAGTCGCCGGTGTCACCGACGACCCGGGGCAGGTACTGCTGGCGCGGCTGCCGAAGGTGACCACCTGGTCCATCGGCGAGCGTGTGCACGTGCTGCGCGAGGACCGCGATGTGTTCGTCTTCTCCGCCCGGGCCGCGCGGGCCTGGCGGTCGGTGGTGTTCCGCCGCTCGCTGCGTGAGGTGCTCGACGGCGCCCCGCAGGACGTGCGGGCCGAGTTCGCGGTGTTCGTGCGGCTGGGCCTGGTCGGATTGCACTGGCGCGGCGCCGGTGCGCTCGAGCCGGTGCTGGCCATGTGTAAGCCGCTGCGGCCCTACACGCCCGTCCCCGGCGGTCAGACGCCTGCCCTCGGCCTGACCGGCGCGTCCCGCGACGACGAGATCGCCACCCTGTGCCCGCTGCCCGCGGCCCGGTTCATCGCCTGCGGGATGAACGTGGTGTGGTCCAACATCGTGCTGGAGAATGCCCGCGAGGATCTGGCCGGCGCGGTCGCCGACGGACAGGGCGCGGTCGCCGATCTCGCCGCGCACCGGCTGATCGCGATGGCCGTGCGAATACTGGTGTCCACCTTCGGTATTCATCCGCTGCCCGCCGACGTGGCGCCGCTGGAGACGGTGCGTCGGCTATTGCCGCCGGACGCGCTGCGCCGGGCCGATCTGCTCGCGGCGCTGGAATCGGCGCAGCGGGTGCGCTTCTCGCGGCTCCTGCGCGCGGACGCGGACCCGGAGGCCGGTCTAGCACTGCTCGACGAGTTCGCCGGGCTGGTCCGCTGGGTGGCCGGCGGCGGCGCGGCGACCGGGTTCCCGTCCTCCTTCGATTCGCGCGAACAGTGGAGCCGGACCTTGGCGATCAGTTACGAATGGCTGCGACTGGCCGCCTATCTCGATACCGAGCTGCCGCTCGACGAAGCCCGCGATCTGCTCACCACCGGCGGGCAGCAGCCGCATCTACGCTCGGGAGGGGCCGAATGAGCCTGCGAGACACCGTCCTGGTCACCGGCGCCAGCGGGCTGGTCGGGGCCGAAGTGGTCGCCCGCCTGGCCGCCGCCGGCCGGCCGATAGCCGCGCTGCTGCACAAGGATTCGAGCATCGTCCGCAACGACGGCACGGTGCTGGAGCCGGGCACCTCGGTCTCCGGTGATATCCGCCTGCCCAGCTTCGGCATGTCCGATCGCGACCTCGAGGATCTGGCCGAGCGGGTCGGGATCATCGTGCACAGCGCGGCGACAACGGCTTTCAACGCCGCTGCCGCCGACTACGAGGAACTGAACGTGCGCGGCACCGCGCACGCCCTCGAGCTGGCCCGGCAGTGGGATGTTCCGCTGGTCCACGTCAGCACCGCGTACGTGTGCGGCGCGCGCGGCGGCACCATCGGCGAGGACGAGCTGGACGCGGGTCAGAGCTTCGCCAACGGCTACGAGCAGAGCAAGTTCCGGGCCGAACAGCTGGTGCGGGCCGCCGCGCCGGAGGTGAAGTGGGCGGTGGTGCGGCCGGGCATCGTCACCGGCGCGAGCGGCACCGGCGTGATCCGGGACTACAAGAACCTCTACTCGGTGGTGAAACACATTGTGGAGGGCAAACTCCGGCGGCTGCCCGGGCGCTACGACGCGACGCTGGCGCTGGCACCGATCGATCACGTCGCCGATGTGATCGCCGCGGCCGTCCTGGATTTCGACTCGGCCTCCGGTCGCACGCTGCACGCGGTGGGCCGGGACGCGCTCTCGCTGCGGGAGATCTCCGATGTGCTCGCCGAGTATCCGTCCTTCGAGGTGGCGACCTTCGTCCCGGAGACCGCGTTCGACGAGTCCGAACTCACCGAGGCCGAGCGGGTCGCCTATCGCCGGGTCGGCTCCCGCTACACCAGTTATTTCCAGCGCCGCCTGGCTTTCGACACCACGCACGCCGAGATCCTGCTCGGCCGGCCCGCACCGCCCTCGGGCCAGGAGTACCTGCGGGTGCTGCTGGACTACTGCCTCGAATCCGGATTCCTGGGCGCGCTGCCCGGAGTCGCGCTCGCGACCGACGGTCCCGACGGAGCGCACCGGTGACCGCCGTCGAGCTCGAGGTGCGGACCCTGCTGGCCGCGCTGACGCCCACGGCGGCGAAGGCCGATATCTACGCCGAGGACACCTACGTCCACGAGACCGTCCAGCACCTCGAGCGGCTCGGCATCGAGCCGGACGCGTTCGCGCGACAGCATTCCCTGCTGCTGCTCAAGCCGGACGCCATCGTCGCCCGCGCGGTCGAGCCGACCCTGGAGTGGCTGGCGGAGAACGATTTCCAGGTGATCGGGGCGCACCGGCTGCCGGTGAACCGGCACCTGGCGCGCGCGGTCTGGTACTTCGCCTGGAACATCGCCACGGCGGAACGGCGGCGGCTGGCGGATCTGCTCGTCGATATCTCCGACGCCCTGGTGCTGGTGGTGCGCGGCGCGGACGGCGAGTTGCCGGTCTCGGTGCGGCTCACCGAGGCCAAGGGGCCCACCGACCCGCGCAAGCGGCAGCCCGGCGAGTTGCGCTATGTCCTGGGTCGGCACAACTTCCTGCTGAACCTGGTGCACTCGCCCGACGATCCGGCCGACGTGCTGCGCGAGTTCACGATCTTCTTCGACGAAGCGGTCCGGCGGGACCTGCTCACCCGGACCGTGGACGGTGCGGCGGTGGCCGCCGAGCTCGCACAGGAGCTCTACGCGGCGGCCCCGGCGCGCAGTTTCGATCGGGCCGAGGCGCTCGCGCGCCTATGCGCCGACGCCGGGGTGCCGGTCGCGGCGGCACGCTCCGATGCCGACTGCGCGCGGCTGCTGTACGACGCGTGGGACGCCGGCCGCGCACTCGACCCGTGGTCGGTGCTCGTGCTCGGCTCCTTCGTACTCCCGATGCGGACCGGCAGCGGTTCGCAGACGCTACCGCCGGTGACGGCGAAAACCTGGTTGGAGGGCCGATCATGACCCAGACCTCTGCCGTGGCGGCATCGCATCTGCGCACCGTTTCCCGGGTGCTGGCGCACCGGTGTGCCGTGTCGGAGGTGTTCGTCACCTCCCTGGACCGGATCGGGCCGGACGAGTTCCTGGTGGGCGCCCAACTGCCGCGCATGCACGCCTACTACGGCGATCACACGGGCGCGCTCGGGCTGCGCCACGATCCGCTGGTGGTGATGGAGGCGGCCCGGCAGGCGGCGATCGCGGTGACCCACGAATTCTTCGGTGTGCCGCCCGAGATGGCGTTCATCGTGCGCACCTTCAACGGCACCGGCAGCGATACCGCGGTGTGGGAAACCTGCACCGCCCCAGCAGATCTCGTGATGGTCGTGCGGGTGTCTGGGCGGCATGAGCGTGGCGGCGTGCCGCACGGATTGGACCTGGTGCTCGAGATCGCCTGCGGCGGTGCGCCGATGATGACCGTGGACGGGTCCTTCTCCTGGACGACGCCGCAGCGGTGGGAGGCGATGCGCACCGATTTCCGGAACAGCCTGGGGCTGGGCCTTTTCCAGGGCGCGAGCCCGCTGTCGGAGCGGGCCGGCTCCGCCTCGGTGGGCCGGGAGAACCGGCGCAATGTGGTGATCGGCCCGCCGGAGGTGGCCGGCCGCACCGCCCGGGCCGCGCTGGTGCCCGATCTCACGCACCCGTTCCTGTTCGATCATCAACTCGACCACGTGCCCGGCAGCCTGCTGATCGAAGCCGCGCGGCAGACCGCGCTGACCCTGCTGCCGGAGCTGCCGCGATTGGTCAGTGTGGCCAGTGGATTCGAGCGATTCGTGGAATTGGATCGCCCCGCCGGGTGCGTGGCGGAGATCGTCGAGTCCGAGGTCGACCCGCTGGTGGTGCGGTGCGTCCTCGAGCAGGCCGGCGCGGTGGCGGCCCGGGTCGATCTGGAATTCGGCACGGATCCGGTTCTTTCCGACCTGGACGGGACACCCTGATGAATGCCGACCTGCTCACCACCACCCGCGCCTTCCGCCGCCGCCTGGACCTGACCCGCCCGGTCACTCGCCCGGAACTGCTGGACTGCCTCGACATCGCCGTGCACGCGCCCAGCGGCACCAACCGGCAGCCGTGGCGCTTCCTCGTCGTCGAGGAACCGGCGCTCAAGGAGGCGGTGGCCGAGTACTACCGGAAAGGCTTCGCCGCTTACCTTTCCGCGAAGACGCCGCGGCCCGATCAGCTGCGCGATCTGGGCTCGGGGCAGTACCTGGCCGATCATCTGCACGAGGTGCCCGCGCTGGTCCTGGTGTGCGCGGCGGGACGGCCGCCCGCGAACCCGTTGCAGCTGGCCAACTTCTACGGCTCCGTCTATCCCGTGGTGTGGAACCTGCTGCTGGCCTTGCATTCCCGTGGCCTCGGCTCCACCCTAACCACCGCGCACCTGGCCTTCGAACGCGAAGTCGCGGACCTGCTCGGCATTCCGTTCGACGAGGTCGCCCAGGTCGCGTTGCTGCCGGTGGCGCACCTGAAACCCGGCCCGGCGCCCCGCCCGGGCCCGCGCACGCCGGCGGCCGAGGTCACCCAGTGGGGCCGCTGGGACAGCGCATGACCGAAACCGCCGCCGCGCCGGGCCTGTTCACCTCGGTTGCCCGCCTGGCCCACTTCACCAAGGTGATGTACAAGCCGCACTATCTGCTGTACGCCATCATCTGGGTGCTGGCGCTGGAGGGTACGGCCGCCGCGATCGCGCCCCCGGAGACGCCGTGGCGCCCGGGCGGCGCGACGGTCGTCCGCATCGCGGTCGTCGCCCTCACCCTGCTCTACCTGCGCATGCTCGACGAGCAGAAGGACCTCGACTACGACCGCGTCCATCATCCCGACCGCCCCCTGGTCACCGGTGCCGTCTCGGCCGCCGAATTGCGCTGGGCCATGGCGGTTATCGCGGCTATCACCATCGGACTGAGCTCGAGTCTCGCGCCGCGCTCCGCGCTCTTGATCGCCGCGGTTCTCGCCTACGGCCTGGCGCTGTGGGGCCTGGAACAGCTCTCGGAATCGCTGCGCACCGGAATCCTGCTCAACCTCGCCATCACCTATCCGATCCAGCTGCTGGTGATCGCCTATGTACTCGTCTCCGGCGTCGACACCGGAGACATCCAGTCCGGCTGGCGCGCAACCGTGGTGGCCCTCGTTTCCACGGGTGTCTTCCTGAGCTTCGAGGTGGTCCGCAAGACCACCCGCGAAGACCGGCCTGGAGAACTTCTCTACTCTCATGCCCTCGGCCCGGCGGGCAGCGCGGTGACCGCTCTGCTGCTCGCCGTGGGCGCTGTCGCCGCCTATCTCCTGCTGATCCGGCCGTATCTCGCCGCGCCCGCCGTTCTCGAATGGATCCCGCTGGCGCTCTTGGCAATACCGGCTGTCGCCACCGGGAAGTTCCTCCGCGCCGGGCCATCCGAGCACCCGGTCGTCCCGGCTGTCGCCTTCACGCTGCTGCTCTATCTGACCCTGATCGCGCTGGCGCTCTGGTAGCCGCTACCGCGTCCGCCGCAGGGTGACGGGCAGGCGGTTCGGGGTAGGGACGAAGTCGCGGGTCTTGGCCCGCACGCGCTCCCCGGGCGCGGGTGCCGGATGCCAGTTCGAGAACAGGGCGGCGGTGGCCAGGGTGATCGTCATCAGCGCGAAAGTATTTCCAGGACAGTGCCGCACGCCGACGCCGAAGGGCAGCACGGCCTTCTTGTCGATCTCCTCGGCCCGGCCGGGGAACCAGCGGTCGGGGTCGAAGGTTTCCGGGGCGGGGTAGTAGTGCTCGTTGTGATGGATCAGGTACGGGCTGTAGACGATCATCGCGCCGTCGGGCAGGGTGGCGCCGCCGAGCCGGACGGGGCCGTCGGCGGTCTGCGTGCTCACCCAGGGTGACCAGTAGCGCAGCGTCTCCAGGGTGACCAGGCGCAGGTAGGGCAGCGACAGCACCTGATCGGGGCGCACCGGATCGGGGCCGACGAAATCGGCGAGCTCCCGGCGCACTTCGGTCTCGACCTCCGGATGGCTCAGCACCTCGTGCCACACCCAGGCCAGGATCGAGGCGGTGGAGCCGACGCCCGCGGCGAGCATGAGCAGCAGTTCGTCGACGATCTCCGCGTCGGTGAGACGAGCGCCGGTATCCGGGTCGACGTGCCGGACCAGCGCCGAGGCGACGTCCGGGAATTCCCGGTCGGTGCGCCGGTATTCGGCGACGACCGCGCCGATCTCGGCGCGCAGGCGGGCCGCTTTCGCGGAGAACTTGCGATTGGCGAAGAATCGCAGACGGCGCACCGGCTCGGGCAGTGCGGCTCGCACGATGACCTGCTCCAGCAGCCACGAGATGTTCTGGCGGGCTTCCTGTTTGGCGGTGCCGGTGAAGTCGGCGGTGAACAGGGTCGAGGAGATGATGTCGAGGACGAGCTCGTGGGCCTGCTCGACCAGGTCCACCCGGCGGTCGGCGGGCAGCCCGCGGGCCCAGGTGTTCGCCAGATCGGCGGCGGTGACGGCGTATTCGGAGATCCGGCGCTGGCGCAGCGCGGGCGCGATCATGCGCCGTCGCAGCGTATGGGGTTCGCCGCTGAGCACATTGGACGCGCCGCGAATCACCTCCTGCATGGTCTCGCGCAATTCCTCGCGATGGAACGTGCCCGCCTCCCCGAGCCCGACCGCGCGGACGAGTTCGGGGGTGGTCAGCACGTAGGCGGGCCGTGGGCCGAGGTACACCCGGACGATCGGCCCCAGCGGGGTCAGGGATTTCACGAAGCCGAGGGCGTCGCGCAGCACGATCAGGCTGTGCCCGAGCAGCGGGAGGCGGTGCGGTGCGGTCGGGATGAGCTGTGACACAAGCGAAGTCGATTCCGTTGTCGCAGGCGCGGATGCGGCGGCCGAATCCTGATAGAGCGCGGTGAGCCGGGTGGTGAGCCGGGACTGCCGCGCGGAATCCGCGTGCGCCGCGAGGACCTTGCGCATCGGCGTCAGCTTCGCCGGATCCTCGGCGAGCTCGGCCAGGGTCGCCGCGATGGCGCTCACCGTGGGATCGGCCGTACAGACGCCGCCGCCCTCCGGCACCGTCTCGCGCAGATCCGGATCGCAGTAGACCACCGGCAGTCCCATCGCGACCGCTTCGAGCAGCGCCATGCCCTGGGTGTCGAACCCGGACGACGGAAACAGCAGCACATCGTGGTCGGCCATCGCCGCCAGGCACTCGGCCTGCGTGACGCCGCCGTGCAGCCGGACGCGGTCGCCCAGCCCGCCGGCCTCGATCGCGGCTTGCGCGTGCGCCCGCAGCTCGCCGGTGCCGTACACGTCCAGCGTGCACGATGCCGTCCGGCGCACCGCGTCGATCGCCTCCAGTAGTCGTTTCTCCGGCGAGAGCCGGGCGCACCACAGCACCCGAAAGGTGCGGGCGGGTGGCTCGCCCGCGGTGCCGGACGCGGCGCGGGCGCGGTCCAGCAGCTCGTCCTCGATCCCGTTGGAGAGCACCGTGATCGGACGCGCCAGGCCGTGCGCCCGCAGCAGGGCGGCGAAGTGCTCGGACGGCACGATCACCCGGTCGGCGGCCGCCGCCTGGCCGACCATGGTGTGCCAGGCATGGCGGCGGGCCCGGGACTCGTCGAGGCGGGGCAGGCCCGCCCGATGCGGCACGAACCGGGCGTGCACCGCGCGCAGCAGCAGCGCCGACAGGTAGGGCACGGGGGAGGTGTACTCGATGAAGGCGTCGTCCCGGCTGTGCATGGTCTGCACCACCGGAATCCCGTGCCGTCGGGCCGCGCGCAGTCCGGCGACGGCCACGCCGTAGGTGGTGTGCAGGTGCACCACATCGACCGGTCCGCGGGCCGCGAACTCCGCGTCGATCGCGCGATTGTTGGCCCGCGACGGCCCGACGACGGCGAATCCGTTGACCCGCGCCCCCGCGAGCGTCGAAAGGACCACCAGACCCGGGTCCGGTTCGGTAGATTCCGGCGTGGGCGCGCTGAACACGGTGACCTGATGCCCGAGCCGTTCCAAACTCCGTCGCTGGGCGCGCATCGAGGATTGGATCCCGCCGAGCGTCGCGGGATGGAAATCGCTGAACAGTGCGACATGCACGGGTTCACCGTACGGACCCCGGAGGGTTCATGAGTCATGATTTGCACAGTCGGTCGCGGATCGAGCGGATGCGGGGACGATCATGAGAATCGCGATCCCGCTGACCGGCACCCGGGGTGACGTGCAGCCCGCCGTCGCGCTCGGGCTGGAGTTACGCCGGCGCGGGCACGACGTGTTCGTCGGCGCGCCACCGAATCTGGTCGATTTCGTCACCCGTGCGGGCCTGACCGCGGCGCCCTGCGGCCCCGACGTCCAGCAGCTCTACTCCTCGGAGGAGGGCCAGCGCGCGCTCGCCGCGGGCAGCAGCTTCCGGTTGATGCAGCTGGTCGGCAAGCAGATGGCCGGGTACGCGACGCGGATGAACCACGAGGTCATCGGCGTGTGCGCGGACGCCGACGTCATCGTCTCGACGATGCTCACCGAGGATCGGGCGGCGTCGGTCGCCGAGGCCAACGGCATCCCGATGGTGTCGCTGCACGGGTTCCCGTCCCGGATGAACGGCGCCTATCCGTTCCCCGGCGTGCTGCCGCCGACCACGCGGCCACCCGCCCTGGTCAACCGATCGACCTGGCTGCTGGCCGAGAACCTGCGGCGCGTGGTCTTCCTGAAATACCTCAACCAGCTGCGGCGGGAACTGGGCCTGCGCGGGACGCTGACCAGCCCGGCCGAGATGCTGGCCCGGCGCGCGGTGCCGGAGGTGCAGATCTACGACCCGGCGCTGGTGCCCGGCCTGGCCGAGGAGTGGGGCCCGCGCCGCCCGCTGGTCGGGTTTCTGCCGCTGGAACGGTTCACCCGGGAGGCGATCGGTGAGCTCGCCGCCGACCACGGCGAACTCGTCGCCTGGATCGGGGAGGGCGAACCGCCGGTGTACTTCGGTTTCGGCAGCATGCCGATCCGGGACTCGCACGCGGTGCTCTCGATCGTGGACGACGTGTGCGCCCGGCTGGGGCAGCGCGCCCTGGTCAGCGCGGGCTGGAGCGATCTCGACGTCGCGCAGGCGCAGACCGGCGCGCACGTCAAGGTCACCGGCCCGCTCGCGCACGACATCGTCTTCCCGCTGTGCTCGGCGGCGGTGCATCACGGCGGCATCGGCACCACCTTCGACAGCCTGCGGGCCGGGCTGCCGACGGTGGTGTGCTCGGTCTCCTTCGACCAGCCCATGTGGGGTGGCCAAGTGGTGCGGCTCGGCGTGGGCGCGCACCTGCCGTTCCAGAAGCTCGATCGCGAACATCTGACCGCCGCGCTGCGCACCGCGCTCGCCGAGGAGACCCGCCAGCGCACCAAAACCCTGGCCGCCCAGCTCTACTCGCACGCCGACGCCACCGCCCGGACCGCGGACATCGTCGAATCGACCGCGGCGGGGTGAGGGCCGGCCCCGGCTCGGACTGCTGGGTGATGGTGCGGCGCAGCGCCCGCCGCACCCTGCGCAGCCGCGACACCCTGGTGATCTCGCTGCTGCTGCCGATCCTGATCATGCTGCTGTTCGTGTACGTGTTCGGCGGCGCGATCGAGGTCGAGGGCCCCTACCTGGACTACGTGGTGCCCGGAATAGTGTTGCTGTGCACCGGATTCGGGGCGTCGATCACCGCGACGGCGGTGGCCGCCGACATGAGTTCCGGTGCGGTGCAACGGTTCCGGACGCTACCGATGTTCCGGCAGGCGCTGCTGGCCGGGCACGCGGGCGAGGGCGTGCTCCGTAATCTGGCGGCCGTCGTCCTGGTGCTGATCCTGGCCGTGGTGCTCGGCTTCCGGCCGCACGCCGACGCCACCGGCTGGCTGCGGGCCACGGCGGTTCTCGGTTTCTTCGTGCTCGCGGTCACCTGGATCGCCGTCGCGCTCGGCCTGCTGGCCCGCAGCCCCGAGGCGGCGGGCGGATTCACCTACGCGATCATGTTCATTCCGTACCTGAGCAGCGCGTTCGTGCCGACCAGCTCGATGCCCGGCTGGCTGCGCGGCTTCGCCGACAACCAGCCCGCGACCGCGGTGATCGACAGCCTGCGCGCGCAATGGGGTGGCGCGGCCACGGGCGCTACCGGCGTCGCCGTCGCCTGGTGCGCCGGCCTGACGCTGCTCGGCTACCTCGCCGCCGCGGCGCTCTACGAACGCCGCTGACCGGTCTCGGGCCGGGTCGGCGTGCGCTCGGCGGCGGTGGCGAGATAGTCGCCGAGTTCGCGGCGCAGCGTGACATCCATGGAGCGCGCCAGCGTGCTGTGCACCGAGGCCACCGCGAGTTCACGCATCTTGTTCAGCATCGTTGTGGTGCTGGCGATTTCGGCGCTGGTGTCGGGCAGCCAGCCCGCGCCGTGCTCGTCGACGATGTGCTGCTTGGCCGCGGTGATCATGATGTGGGTGATGTCGTCGATGCGGTCGGCGACCTTGGCGTAGATCTCGATGAGCATGCGCAGCTCGATGCCGTACTCGTGCAGTTCGGCGAACGAGGCGAGCAGCTGGGTATCGGTGAAGATGACGGTGTCGCCCTCGACGCGCACCAGTTTCATCTCGTGCAGCCGCTCGACGAGCTCGTCGGTCTCGGCGCCGAGGATGGTCCCGATGAGTTCGCGCGAGACCTCGAAGGTCTCGTCGGCGCCCCACGGCGCGGTCACCGCGTGCTGGAGGCCGAGCACCTCGGTGAGATCCTTGCCGGTTTCCCAGCTGGTGATGAAGTCGCCGATATGGGCGGTGGTGAAACCGCGCTGCAGCAGCGCGTCGATCAGGCGCAGGCGCTCGAGATGCGCGTCGCCGTAGAGGCTGGCCCGGCCGTCCTTGCCGATCGGCGGGGGCAGCAGACCGCGCTCCTGATAGGCGCGCACGTTGCGGGTGGTCGTGCCCGCGGCGCGAGCGAGATCATCGATCCGGTATTCCGGCATCGGCCCCACCTCCCTCGCCCACCATGCGCCGCTACCGGCGTTCCGACACGATCGCTGACCGCCCGAGTCTAACGGGCCGCTGGACCCGTTCCGTGCCGCCGCGCACGGCCCGGCCCGCCCCGCACCCGGTGGGGCGGGACAGGCCGGGCCGTGTGCGCATCACGACACCGCGGCTATCCGCGGCCGGGCGTCCGCGGGGACGGCCTCGTAGTCCGCGAGCTGCAGGGTGCGCAACTGGTTGACGTACTGGGTCGCGAAACCCGGATACATGGTCGCGTTGAAACCGTCCTCGGTGAGATACCAGCTGTGGCACCCCGAGTTCCAGGTGGTGGCGGTGAGCCGCCGCTGGATGGCCGCGTTGTAGCGGTCCTGCTTGTCCTGCCACACGTCGAGCAGGCGCAGATCCTGGTCCAGGATGGTCTTGATGGCCCCGGACAGGTAGTCCAGCTGCGCCTCCATGTAGACCAGCGCCGAGTTGTGGCCGGGCCCGGAGTTCGGGCCGAAGGTGAAATACAGGTTCGGATATCCCGAGACCGCGATGCTCTTGTAGGCGTAGGCGCCCTTGGACCACTCCTGGGCCAGCACCCGCCCGTCGCGCCCCACGATCGGGATCGGCGTGCCCGCCTTGGACACATCGAATCCGGTCGCGAAGACGATGCAATCCACCTGGTGCTCGATGCCTTCCGCGGTGCGGATGCCCTGCTCGGAGAGCTTGGCGATGGGCCAGGTGATCAGCTTGCAGTTCTCGCGCTGCAAGGCCGGGTAGTAGTCGTCGGTCATCAGCAGCCGCTTGCAGCCCGCTCGGAACTCGGGGGTGAGCTGGCGGCGCAGCCACGGATCCTTGACCTGGCGGCGCAGCTGCGCCTTGCCGACCAGCTCCACCACGCGGGTCAGCGGGGTGTTCCACACGACGCCGAGCGCCACGGATTCGTGCCCGT
The DNA here is from genome assembly GCF_040654295.1 of Nocardia sp. NPDC050712. NCBI lineage: Bacteria > Bacillati > Actinomycetota > Actinomycetes > Mycobacteriales > Nocardiaceae > Nocardia > Nocardia sp. NPDC050712. The sequence continues at coordinate 472,014 of NZ_JBFAHT010000004.1, read as the reverse complement.
AGAACCAGACCTGCCGGGCCAGCGACTCGGTCGCGGGCACCTGCCGGTAGAGCTGCTTGAGCAGCGGGTTGGTGCGCCGGTTGACGCGCGGCAGCACCCAGCCGGGCGTGCGCTGGAACACCTTGACCGACGCGGCCTGCTCGACCAGCTGCGGAATGATCTGCACCGCACTGGCTCCGGTGCCGACCACCGCGACCTTCTTACCGGTGAAGTCGTAGTCGTGATCCCAGCGGGCACTGTGGATCTTGTGCCCCTGGTAGTCCTCGATGCCCCGGATCGCCGGGAAGCTGGCGTTGGCCAGCGGGCCCGACGCCAGCACCACCGAGCGCGCCCGCACGGGTTCCTGGTCCTGGAAGGTGATGGTCCAGTGCCCGGCCGCCTCGTCGAACTCGAGCCCGGTCACGGTGTGGCCGAAGCGAATCCGCTCGTGCAGGCGGAACTCGGTGGCCATCGAGTCGATATAACCGAGGATCTCCCGGCTGCCGGAGTAGGTGTGCGACCACTCCGGGTTCGGCGCGAAACTGTAGGAGTACAGCCGCGACGGAATATCGCAGGCCGCACCCGGATAGGTGTTGTCGCGCCAGGTGCCGCCGATCTCCGTGCCGCGCTCGAAGATCGTGAAGTCGTGCACGCCCTTCTGCCGCAACCGGATCGCGGCGCCGACGCCGGCGAACCCGGCCCCGATGACGGCGACATCGATGGTCGTCATGCCGCCGGCTCGTAGGTGAGTTCCTTCGACCACGTCGGGTCCTTTCGCAGCAGCAGCTTGGGCACCCGGGCGGTGATCTTCACCAGCGCGTCGGCCACCAGGTGGTAGGGGTGGTGCCGGTCGATCACCCAGCCGCCGTGCATCTTCACGATCTGGTACATCGGCAGGCGGCGTGCGAACTCGCTGCGCTCCCCGACATTGGCGTAGCGCTTGAGCGCGGTGTACAGCTTCTCCTCGTCGACACCCATCGCCACGATGTTGTCGCGCATCTTGTTCAGCAGCGGCACGTAGCTGAGCACGCCGATCAGGAAGGTCGGCTTCATCCAGCCGCCGACCAGCTCGATCAGCATCTTGCGCATCTCGGCGTGGCCCAGCACGTCCATCACCGCGAAATCGACGGCCAGATGCCGGGATTCGTCGGCGTTGATCTTCTTGAAGACCTCCTGGCAGACCGGATCCTCGATCTCGTCCATGATGAACTTGACCAGCGCGCCGTCCAGCGCCACCTCGAGCATCGGAATCACGGTGCCCAGGAACGAGAGCGACATATCGTCGGAGTACTGGTCCAGGAAGTCGATGACCAGCTTGACGTTGACGTTCGGCTGCGGGATCTGGTCACCGTCGAGCATGCCCCAGCGCTTCATCAGCGCCAGTTCGGCATTGGCGTGGCGCTGCTCCTCGGCGTGGAAGTACCGGTAGATCTCGCGCAGGGTCTCGGTCGGCGCCTTCTTGGCCATGGCGGCGAAGCCGCGGGCGCCCACGTTCTCGATCCACATCAGATCGGCCATGAACGGCTTGAGCTTGGCGTGCAGTTCCGGCGAGATCGTCTCCACGCCAGGGGCATCCCAGTCGAAGTCGGCCAGGGCCCACTGCCGGTCCTTGATCTTGCGGAGCATGTCGTCGAAGTCCATAGCGATAGCCATGTCAGACTCCCGTCTTGTCGGTGACCGTGATCTGGTCGGGGGAAGGCGAAGTGTCCTGCGGCAGTACGCGTTCCAGCAGGCCGAGGACGAGGGTGTACTGCGCGGGGAAGTAGCGCTTGAGCCGCCAGACGACATGCGCGTCCAGCTGCGGCAGCACGTACAACTGGCCGCGGTCGTGGGCGTCGAGGGTGGTCTCGGCCACCTGATCCGGGGTGAAACCCGTGATCCGCATGAGGGTTTCGGCCAGGCGGGTGGCCTCGCCGGTGATCCGGCCGTCGCGGGCCACATTGGTCTTGACGAAGGTCGGGCACAGCACCGTCACACCGACGCCGGTGCCGCTGAGCTCGGCCGCCATCGTCTCCGACAGCGACATCACCGCGGCCTTGGCGGTGTTGTAGGCCGCCATCGAGGGCGCGGCGGCGAATCCGGCCGCGGAGGCGACGTTGATGATGCCGCGCGGCCGTTCGCGCGAGGCCCGCAGCTGCGGTGTGAACACCTCGCAGCCGTGCACCACACCCCACAGGTTGATGCCCAGCGCCCAGTTCCAGTCCTCGAAACCGATGTCGCCCACATGCTTTCCGCCGATCCCGACGCCGGCGTTGTTGATCACCAGCGAGGCCGGACCGCCGAAGATCGAGGCGGCGAAGCGGGCCAGGTTCTGCACGTCCTCACGCTGGGCTACGTCGCAGCGGAAGGCGTGCGCGGCCCCGCGGTACTCGCGGTCGATCAGCGCGACGGTCTCGTCCGCGCGGGCCTCGTCGATATCGGCGCAGATCACCTGGCCGCCGCGGGCGGCGAGCTCGAGGGCGAAGGCGCGGCCGATGCCGCTGCCCGCCCCGGTCACTACGGCACGCGCCCCATAGGAGCGCCGCGGCCGCAACGACAGCGGTATCAGCTTTTCCAGTCCGAACATTCAGCTCACCTTCTCGACGGTGGAAACCTGTGCCGCGCACAGGAAATCGGCGGCGCGGGCCAGCGCCCGGTCGGCCTCGGGCACCAGCACGGGCAGCGCCTGGAAGACGTGCACCTGGCCGGGCCAGATCTCGAGCTCGCAGCTCCCGCCCGCCGCGCGCACCATCGCGTGCAGCGCGCGGGCGTCGGCGGTCAGCATCTCGGCGCCGCCGGCCTGCACCAGAATCGGCGGCAGCACAGTGCCTTTCGGGATGCTCAGGCGCAGCCGCGGGGTGTCGGCGGCCAGGCCCCGGGTGTATTGCAGCGGCAGCTTGCTCGCGGCGTGTGCCGTGATGAGCGGGTCGGGGCGGCGGCGTTCCTGCGCGGCGGCCAGACCGAAGGTCAGGTCGAGCAGCGGCGAGAACATCACGGCCGCGGCCGGCTGTGGCCGATTGCCCCGGTGGTTCTCGATCATCAGGTCCAGCGCGAGGTGGCCGCCCGCCGAATCACAGCCGATCACCAGGTCCGCGGCGGCGTAGCGGCCGAGCAGCCAGGTGTAGCCCGCCTCGATGTCATCGGCGGCGGCCGGGAACGGATGCTCGGGTGCGAGCCGGTAGTCGACGACGAAGACCGGCAATCCGGTCTGCTTCGACAACCGGGCGGCGAGCGCGCGGTGCGTGCGGGCCGAGCACAATACATACCCACTGCCATGTATGTAATAAACCGCCCGTGCGCCGAAGTCGACGCCCGGCGCGCGGACCCATTCGCCGCGGACCGCGCCCGCGCGGACCTGGGTGACGGTGATGCCCGCCATCGGCGGGCCGCCGACCGCCATCAGCGTGGCGATGAGCTGGCGTGCGAACCAGATGCCAGGCGGGTTCATGGGGATCGCGTTGTGCACCGGCCGCAGGGCGAGCGCGGCGGCCGTGGCGGCGACGGAGGCGCGCAGGGAGGGCGCCGCCGGAATGGCGGGGACCGAGGTCCTCGTTGACCTTGTCATGCGTTCAGAATCAGCGATGAATGTGCCATTTGTCAATGGCAAGTTTGTGACCGAAGAAATGCCCGCGGGTCACGCGGGCAGCCCGGCGCGTGCCGGGACTTCGGGCTAACTCTTAGTAACCGCGCTCCGGATCGATCGGCGCCAGCAGCTCCTGGCCCGCGACGAAGCGGGCCACGTTCGCGGCGACATGATCGGCGAACGCGGCCAGCCGCAGCTGCGGCGGATTCGAATCGTGCGGGGTGATGATCGCGTTCGGCAGCACCCAGAGCGGGTGGCCGTCGGGCAGCGGCTCCGGCTCGGTGACATCCAGGCCCGCGCCCGCGATGGCGCCGGAGGCCAGCGCCGCGACCAGGGCGTCGGTGTCGATCAGGCTGCCGCGCGCGACGTTGATGACCCAGGACGACGGCTTGAGCCGGGCCAGCTCCTCGGCGCCGAGCAAATGCTGGGTAGCCGCGGTGGCGGGCGCCGCGATCACCACGTGGTCGGTGCGCGACCAGACCTTGCCGAGCTGATCGGCGGGCACCGTCTCCACCGAATCGGGGATGCCGGGACCGGTCACCGGCCGCCCGGACCGGTTGACCGCGATGACCTGCGCACCCAGCGGGGCCAGCATCGGGATCAGCGCCCGGCCGATGCCGCCCGCGCCGACGATGGTGACGGTCTTGCCGCGCAGGGAGCCGACGTGCGGGAAGAAATCCTGCTGCCGCCAGCTCGCCGCGCGCAGATGCTCGGGCAGATAGCGCACCCCGGCGAGCAGCAGCATGAGCGCGTGCTCGGCCACGCTGTTGGCGAAAGCGCCCGCGGCCGAGGTGAATCGGACCTGCGGGTGGCCGGCGATGATGCCCGCGGTGAACCAGTCCTCGACACCCGCGGCGGGCAGTTGCACCCACTCGATGCTCGCGGGCAGCCGATCGGGGAACTCGCCGGTGCCGCCGGCCCAGATCAGCGCGCGCGCGTCGGCGAGCTCGGTCACCGTGGCGCCACCCTCGCCGACGGCCTTGGTCAGCAGCGTGGGATCGGGCCGGGCGGGGCCGACGGCGATCGGTACGACTGTCTCACTCATCCTGTGCGGACCTCCCTGTGCGTGCCGGCCTCAGCGGCCCGGCAACCACCTTAGTGTCCGCCGCCGAGACCCGGTTCGGGCGAGGTCAGGCCTGGTCCTCGGGCGGGTCCGCGGCGATCTGATCGCGGTCGGCCCACTCCAGTAGTTGCTCGATGCCGAACACCGCGTTGTCGATCTCGGCGTGCAGGTCGCCGAGCTCGGCATACCGGGCGGGGACGGTCTTCATGGTGAAGTCGCGCGGATCGACGTCGGGGATCTCGTCCCAGCGGATCGGCGTGGACACCGTTGCCTCCGGCACGCCGCGTACCGAGTAGGCGGCGGCGATGGTGTGGTCGCGGGCGTTCTGGTTGTAGTCGACGAACAGCAGTTTCGGGTCGCGGTCCTTGCGCCACCAGGTGGTCGTCACGTCCTGCGGCGCGCGCCGCTCGACCTCGTGCGCGAAGGCCAGCGCGGCCCGGCGCACCTCGGCGAAACCCCAGTCCGGGGAAATCCGCACGTAGACATGCAGCCCGTGTCCCCCTGAGGTTTTGGGCCAGCCGACGGCGCCGAGATCGTCGAGCACCTCCTGCACCACCCCGGCCACTCGCCGCACCCGCGACCACGGGCAGTCCGGCATCGGATCCAGATCGATGCGCCACTCGTCGGGGCGCTCGGTGTCGGCGCGGCGCGAGTTCCAGGGATGGAACTCCACTGTCGACATCTGCACCGCCCAGATGACATCGGCCAGCTCGCTCACGCAGAGTTCGTCGGCGGTGCGGCTGTAGCGCGGGAAGAACACCCGGACGGTCGGCACCCAGGGCGGCGCGCCCGCGGGCAGACGCTTCTGATGGACCTTCGCGCCGTCCAGTCCCTTGGGGAACCGGTGCAGCATGCAGGGCCGGTCGCGCAGCGCGTTGATGATCCCGTCGCCGACGCTCAGGTAGTACTGCACCAGGTCGAGCTTCGTCGCGCCGGTCGCGGGGAAATACACCCGGTCCGGATTCGAGATCCGCACCGTGCGATCCCCGACGTCGAGCTCGATCGCGGGACTCCCGGACTTACTGGCCACGGGTCCGACGATAGCGGGCGCGCGGGCGCGGCGCTGGCCGTCGGCCGTGGTCACCGGTGTTCAGGCCGCGTCACGCACGCTGTATTCGTGTGCCCACGATCCTTCGCAGGAGCCGAACGGCAGACCGTGCCAGGCACGGGGGCACCCGCTGTTCGGGCATCGGCTGTTGGCGGCCGAGTTCGCGGACTGCTCCCGATCCAGGCGAGCAGCCATCCATTCATCGAGTTTTTTCGGGTCCATGCCATGTCAATTCCCGTTTGTGGCCCGGGATTCTCCTGTTGTGCCCGATTGGTGATCCGCCAGGGCGGGATTGTTATAAGCCGACCCTAAGTGACGCTCGCGAGCGCGAAGGGCAGCACGGCGGGCGCACCGGCCGCGCGCAGCGCGTGGGCGGCCAGGGTCAGCGTCCAGCCGGTGTCGGTGAGCGCGTCGACCAGCAGGATCGGGCCGTCCAAGCCGGACAGGTCGGGAACGTCCCAGGAGTCGTACAGACCGGCCACCCGGTGCGCCGAATTGGCCGCCGACACCGGCGGATGGCCCGGCCGGGCGGGCAGGGTGCCCATGTCGTGCAGCCGGCCGACCTCGGCCAGCCGCGCGGCGAGGGTGGCGGTGAGCACGGGATAGTCGGGGTTCTCCAGGGCCATGACCGTGGTCGGGCGGACCGTCCAGTCCCAGCCGCGCAGCACGGCGATGCAGGCGTCGAAGACGTTGTCGGGGATCGGATCATCGGGGGCGTCGAGCAGGGCGCGCAGACGCTGACCCCAGCCGAGGTCGGTCAACCGGCCCAGCGCGCGGCCGGTCTCGGCGCCCTGGGCGATCCTGCCGGACAACGGGATACCGAGTTTGGCCAAACCGGTGGGCCACTGCTTGCGCGGCGACAGGTCCAGGCCGGGGCGGTCCAGACGGGCCCGGGTGGCGGCCACGTCGGCGGCGTCGACGGTGGTGTCGGGGCGGGTGCCGGTGCAGTTGTCGCAGCGGCCGCACCGCGCGGAATTGCCTTCGAGGGCCGCGAGACCCGGGTCGTCGAGCTGGCGGCGCAGGAAGTTCATCCGGCAGGCGTCGGTGGATTGATAGTCGATCATCGCCTGCTGCTCGACCTCGCGGGCCGCGGCGAGCCGCTCGTAGCGTTCGGCGTCGTAGGTCCACTCCTGGCCGGTGGCCAGCCAGCCGCCGCGGACCCGGCGCACCGCGCCGTCGACGTCGAGCACCTTCAGCACCATCTCCAGGCGGGAGCGGTTCAATTCGACCAGCGGTTCCAGCGCGACGGTGGACATGGGCCGATCGAAATCCAGCGCGTCCAGCACGGCGCGGACGATGTGCTCGCGCGGAAAGGCCACGGAGGCGAAGTAACTCCAGATGCGGGCGTCCTCCGGGCCGGGCAGCAGCACCACCTCGGCGCGGTCGGTGCCGCGGCCCGCACGGCCGACCTGCTGGTAGTAGGCGATGGGGGAGGAGGGCGCGCCGACGTGCACGACGAAGCCCAGATCGGGCTTGTCGAAGCCCATGCCCAGCGCGGAGGTGGCGATCAGCGCCTTCACCTCGTTGTTCAGCAGCGCCTGTTCCAGCACCTCGCGCTCGGCCGGATCGGTCTGGCCGGTGTAGGCGGCGACGTTGTGCCCGTGCGAGTTCAGGACGTCGGCGAGGTCGTGTGCGGCGGCGACGGTGAGGGTGTAGACGATGCCCGAGCCCTTCAGCGCGCCCACGTGCCGGCTCAGCCAGGCGGTGCGCTCCACCGCGTCGTCGAAGCGGACCACCGACAGATGCAGGGACTCGCGATCCAGGGTGCCGCGCAGCACCAGCGTCTCGGTGCCGATCTGGGTGGCGACGTCGGTGACCACGCGGTCGTTGGCCGTCGCGGTGGTGGCCAGCACCGGCACCTCGGAGCCGAGATCGGCGATCAGGGTGCGGATCCGGCGGTAGTCGGGCCGGAAATCATGACCCCAGTCCGACACGCAGTGCGCCTCGTCGATCACGACCAGGCCGGCGTCGGCGGCCAGCTTCGGCAGCACCTGATCGCGGAAGTCGGGGTTGTTCAAGCGTTCCGGGCTGACCAGCAGCACGTCGATCGCGCCCGCGGCCACCGACTGGTGGATCTCGTCCCACTCGGTCATGTTGCCCGAGTTGATGGTCGCCGCGACGACGCCCGCGCGGTCGGCGGCCGCCACCTGGTTGCGCATCAGCGCCAGCAGCGGCGAGACGATCACGGTCGGCCCGCGGCCCGCGCCGCGCAGCAACTTCGCCGCGATGAAATACACCGCCGACTTACCCCAGCCGGTGCGCTGCACCACCAGCGCGCGCCGCCGCTGCACCACGAGCGCTTCGATGGCCGTCCACTGATCCTCGCGCAGGCGCGCCTCGGGCCCGGCCAGCTCGCGGAGCAGCTGCTCGGCGCGATCGCGCAGATCGGGCGCGGTGAGATCGATCGCTGAGGTGTCGCGGGCGGTGGTCATGGGGTCCATCGTGCCGCACCGGACCGACAGGAAAGATCGCCGCGTCCGGGTCGACCCCGCCGATGCGGGGCCTGAGCGGGGGACATGTGCCGTGTTCAGGGGGCTGACCGGGCGCCGCCGAACGGGCTGTGATGTCGCGCGCGGTAGCCGGGGCGCTGCGGTGGGGGTAACAATGTGCGTGCCAGCGATCGGGCAGTGTGCGGGAGGCGAACGATGTCGTACCAATATCAGCCTGCCGCGGGCTGGACGCCGCCCGGCGCGGAATTCCAGACCGGCGGTGGCTTCTCCCGTTTCCTGATCGGCGCGCTGCTCTGCCTGGTGCTCACGCCGATCGGGCTCGGGTTCGCCGCGCACGGCGCGGCCGGCGCCCAGCGGTGGCTGCCCCAGGGTGACACCGCCGATCGCTACGGCGCCGCTGCCCAAATCCTCTCCGGTGCAGTGCTTTTGCTCCTGGTGGCGGGGCTGGCCGCCTACTCCGCGGCGGGCCCGATCATCGCGGGCCTGGTGTGGGGTATCGCGCCGGGCGTTCTCTATTTCCTGTTCCCCGCGGACACCTACCGCCGCCTCACCGAGTTACCGCTGCTGCCGGACACGACGCTGCTGGCCGTGCACGCCTGGGTGCTCAACGGGTCGGTCTTTCTGACCGGGATGCTGCTGATCGGCGCCGGCGCGGCCGCGACCCTGCGGCGGCGCTGAGACTCAGGTCCGGCCCTCGGTCTCCTGCGCCTGCTGCAAGGCTTTCGACGTATCGGCCCACCGCGCCCGGACGACGGAGAAGCCGGCGCGTTCGGCCGCCACGCACACCAGTTCGTCGTCGTCGACCAGCACCCGGATCTCGCGATCGCGGGACAGGCGGCGCAGCACCTCGAGCTTGGTCTGCCGAGCGGGCCTGCGGTCGTTGTCGCCCCGCATGAAGATTCGCCCTTCGGGCAGCCCGTGCTCGGCGAGCCAGCGCGCGGTGTCGGTGCGGCAGCGCTCGGGCCGTCCGGTCAGATAGGTGATCTCGCACTCCACGGCGCTGTCCCGAACCAGCGCCACGCCCTCGGCCAGGGGTGGATCATGCGGTGCGGCCGCGAAGAACGCCGCCCAGTCGCGCGGTGACCGTTCCAGGTGCTGCTGCCGATGCGCGGTATCGGCCAAGGTGTTGTCCAGGTCGAACACGGCCAACGGCCGACGAGCTTGTTTCACGTTCTGACCCTATGGCCGAGACGGGGGCACCCGCGGATGCCCCCGTCGCTCAGCCCTTCACACACAGCACCTGGCGCAGGGTCGCCACCACGTCCACCAGGTCCCGCTGTGCGGCGATCACCTGGTCGATGTCCTTGTACGCGGCCGGGATCTCGTCGACCACGCCCGCGTCCTTGCGCGACTCCACGCCCTCGGTCTGGGCGATCAGATCCGCGACTGTGAACTGCCGCTTGGCCGCATTCCGGCTCATCCGCCGCCCGGCACCGTGCGACGCCGACTGGAACGAGGCCGGATTTCCCTTGCCTCGCACCACATACGACCGCGTGCCCATCGATCCCGGAATCAACGCCAGCTCTCCGGCGCCCGCCCGCACCGCACCCTTGCGGGTGACCAGCATCGGGGCCCCATCGATCAGCTCCTCGGCCACATAGTTGTGGTGGCACGAGATCGGCTCCTCGAAACGCACCGTGCGCCCGGCGAATTCGTCGCGCACCGCCTGGCAGATCAGCGCCAGCATCACCGCGCGGTTGCGGGCGGCGAACTCCTGGGCCCAGGACAGGTCGCGCCGGTAGGCGTCCATTTCCGGTGTCCCGGAGAGGAATACCGCCAGATCGCGGTCCGGCAGCGCCGAGTTGTGTTCCAGCTTGCGCGCGATCGCCATGTGCCGCTCGGCCAGTTCCTTGCCGATGTTGCGGCTGCCGGAATGCAGCAGGATCCAGACCGAACCCTCGGTGTCCAAGCACAACTCGGCGAAGTGGTTACCGCCGCCCATGGAGCCCATCTGCTTGTGCGCCTTGGACTCCAACGCCTGCACGCCCGAATGGAGGTCGCCGAAGCTCGCCCAGAACTGCTGCCAGCCGCGCGTCTGCTTGGCTGCCTCGCCGTGCGAGGCGGCCATGCGCGCACCGAGCTTGCGCACGTCGACGGCTTCCTTGTGCGCCGCGAAGCCCACCGGCACGGCCGCTTCGATCCGGGAACGCAGCGACCACAGGTCATCCGGCAGGTCGGCGGCGGTCAGGTCGGTCTTGACGCTTTCCATCCCGCACCCGATATCGACGCCGACCGCGGCCGGCGCCACCGCGTCCCGCATCGCGATCACGGACCCGACCGTGGCCCCCTTACCGAGGTGCACGTCCGGCATCACGCGGACGCCGTGCACCCATTCCAGCTGTGCGATATTGCGCAGCTGTTGCAGCGCGGCCTGTTCGACCTCGTGCTCGTGGGCCCACATGAGCGTCTGCGCCCGGGTACCGCGCAGCTCGACGGGAAACATGATCTCGATCCTTTCGCAGGGATTACGAGATCAACGATAGGGATCGTCTACCAGGTGCGCATTCGAATAAACGGCGGTCAGGACGTGACGAAGTCGGCGGCCAGGCCGCACATCCGCCACTGACCGTCGCGGCGGGTCATGGTGCCGGTGTAGTCGATGTCCTTGAAGTAGTGCCGGTATTTGTCGGGAATGTTGGTGAAGGTCTCGCGGGCGCGGAACACGGCCGAGTCGGGGGTGTGCTGGGCGATGCCGGTGGTGGTGTGTTCGTAATCGGCGCCGAGGAGTTCCGGGCCGAGGTGGTCGTCGTACTGCGGGGTGTTCTGCAGGACGAAGGAGCTCACGGCCGTGGCGGCCTCCGGGCAGACCATGGCGTCGAAGGTTTCCCACTGCTGGGTGTTGGCGGCTTCGGTGAGCTGGTTGACCGTCTCGACCAGCGCGGGGTCCAGGGTGGCGGGGTCGGCGGGCGGCGCCTGGTCGCCGGTGCTGGTGAACACCGGCGGGGCGGGCAGCGGGGTGTAGCCCACGGGGGCGATGTGGGTGCGGACCGCGCGAGCCCAGGTGCCGTCGTCGATCATGGCCTGGATCGCGGTGGTGATCTCGGCCTGTAGATCGGTGTCGCCCTTGCGGACCGCGACGCCGTAGTGCTCGCGGGTGAAGGGGTGCCCGACCACGCGCAGCCGGTCCGGCGACTGCGCGGCATAGCCGGCCAGGATGACGTCGTCGGCGGTCACCGCGTCCACCTTGCCTGCCAGCAGATCCGTGACGCAGTCCGAATAGTTCTCTCGCGTCGTCAGATTCGCGCCGCGGGCGAAGTCCTTCTTGATCGTCTCCGCCGCGGTCGAGCCCGCGGCGGTACACACCGTGCGGCCGTCGAGCTGCTCGGGGCGGGTGATGGCGGTCTCCTCCGATCGGACCAGAAGATCCTGGCCCGCAACGAAATACGGTCCAGCGAAGGCGACCTGCCGCAGTCGCTCGGCGGTGATGGAGTAGGACCCCACGACGAAATCCACGTCCCCGCCGCGCAAGAGCTCCTCGCGCCGGCTCGGCGGCGCCTCCACCCAGGTGATCTCGCCGGGCGCGGTGCCCAGGTGCGCGGCGATGTAGTGCGCGATCTCCACGTCGAACCCGCGCGGCCGCCCGTCCCGCATGAGTGACAGACCGGGTTGGTCGAATTTGATGCCGACCACGTATTCCGGTGCGCCGACCTCGAATCCGGAGCAGGAGACCCCCAGCAGGCCGGCCACCAGGGTGACCGCGAGGATCGAGCGCTTCATCGAGTCGACTCTCCTGTCTGGACGGCGGATTGCTTCGGGATGGGCGCGGTCCGAGGGGCGGGCGCGGGCGGCACGGTGCCGAAGGTGTCCCGAACCTCCTGGCAAGCCTGGATGATTCGGTCGACGTCGGTGTCGCTCAGAGCGGCGTGCAGGCACAGGCGCACCACGGTGCGGTGCCGCGCGGTGGCGGGCGGGCAGAGCACCGAGCCGAAGATGCCGCGCGCCTCCAGGAAGTCGCGAATGGCCATGGCGCGCAAGTCGGGTCCGGCCTGGAGCGCGACGATGTGACCGGCCGCGGATTCCAGCTCGAAGCCCAGGGCGGTCAGCGCCTGCCGGACCCGGTCGGAGACCACGACGAGCCGTTCCCGGCGCCAGTCGTCGGTGCGCACCGCGGCCAGCGCGGCGGCGATCCCGGCGAGGTCGTGCGGCAGCAGGGCCGAGGAGAACGCCGCGGGCAGCGATTCCATCCGGAAGTAGTCGACGAAATCCACGCCGTTGGCCGCCACGAAGCCGGCCCGCCCGGCCAGCGCCCCGGACAGACTCGCGACCCGGAACGGCACCCGCTCGGTGAGCCCGAGCGCCGCCACCGCACCCGAGCCGAGCGGCCCGTCGGTGCCGAGCGAGCGCGTCTCGTCGACGACGAGCAGGCTGCCGGTCTGCTCGGCGAGATCGCAGAGCTGGGCCAGCGGCGCGCGGGAACCGTTGGTGCTGTAGATGGAATCGACCGCGATGACGCCCGGGCCGTAGGTGCGGATCTCCTCGCGCAGATGGCCGGGGAAGTTGTGCCGGAACGGATGGATCGGGGCCCCTGCGACTTTCGCGCCGTGCCACATCGACAGATGCGCCAGGCTGTCGACGTATACCGGGGTGCGTGGGTCGGCAATCGTCTGCAGCAGACCGACATTCGCGTCCCAGCCGGTTTGGCAGAGAATACCGGCGGGTGCCCGCATATGATCAGCTAACGCGCGCTCGACGATGATCTGCGGATGCTCGCCCGGCACGAAGGCGCCCGGGATGAATCGGCCTCCGCCCGCGGCCAGCGCCGTGCACATCGCCTCGGTGATGCGCTGGTCACCCGCGAGCCCCAGGTAGTCGTTGCTGTCGAGCAAGATCGCGTCCGGACCGGGTGGCAGCCCCTGGAGCAAATGCCGGCCACCCCATTCGCCGACCACCCGGCCGAAGGAGAAGCGGTCGACCCGGCTCTGCACACGGTCGGGGATGGTGGGAATCACGGACGAACTCCCTTCACTGTCTAGGCCCGCCCGTCCGCCGATCACCACCCCGATCGGCGACGCTGCGCGCTGCGGCAAACATGGAGCATCGCGTGTGATTGAACCACCGGTGCTCGCGCGCGGAGGGTGTTCCGCCGAATTTATGGGCACCTAATCGATTCCCGAGACCGGTTTTCGGAGACTGGTCGGTTGACCTCGAAACGGATGGGACGGAAGGGTATTCGAATCCGCTTTAATACCTACCGGTCGCTTCTGCATTCGTGTTCCCGAGCAACCCCGCGATAGCCGCCGCATCCGGAATCGAGGCGCTCGCCCCGAGCTGGGTGGCCGCCAGCGCACCCGCCGCACACGCCCAGGCCAGCGCCCGCTCCGGTCCGCGTTGCCAGGCCGCCGCCAGCGCGCCGGTGAACGCGTCGCCCGCGCCCGTGGTGTCGACCACCCGGACCTTCGGGCTCGGGACATGGACCTCCTCGTCCGGCCCGCGATAGGCCGCGCCGTCCGCGCCCCGCGTGGTGATGACGTGTGGCACGGCCGCCAGCGCCGCGCCCAACCGCCGCGCCTCGCCCGAATTCACCACGGCCACCTCGATATCGCCCCAGAGCTCGGCGGGCAGTTCGCGCACCGGCGACGGATTCAGCAGCACCACGGTCCCGTGCGCGCGGGCGTGCCGGGCCGCGGCGGCGACCGTCTCGACCGGAATCTCCAACTGGCACAGCAGGATATCGGCGTCCGCGACGGCCGCCAGATCATCCGCGTCGAGCTCACGGAACTGCCCGTTCGCGCCGGGCGTCACGATGATGGTGTTCTCCCCGCCCGCCTCGACCACGATCGAGGCGACCCCGCTCGCACCCGGCAGCGACCGCAGCCGCGCCGCGTCCACGCCGGAATCGGTGAGCACCTCGCGCAGGCGCGGCGCGAACAGATCCCGGCCGAGCGCGCCGAGGAACTGCACCGTCGCCCCGGACCGCCGCGCCGCGATCGCCTGGTTCGCGCCCTTGCCGCCGGGCACCATGGTGAACCCGGTGCCCAGGACCGTCTCGCCCGGCTCCGGCCGGTGCTCGGTCGTACAGACCAGATCCATATTGATACTGCCGAGCACGGCGACCTTCGGCGGCTGCGTCATGCCCGCGACGGTAGTCCCGAGGCCCGATATCCGCCGTGCTTCCGTGGCGGTCCGGTTAGTAGGCTGTACCCCATGAGTGCAGGAACGACGACCGAGATCGATACCCGCGAGGTGGTTCGCGACGCCGCGCGAAAGGCTCGCGTCGCGTCCAGGGCACTGGCCCAGCTGACCACCGCGCAGAAGAACGACGCCTTGCACGCCGCGGCCGACGCGCTGCTGGCCGCGGCCGACACCCTGCTCGCGGCCAATGCCGAGGACATCGCGACGGCGCAGGCGGCCGGCACCGAGGAATCCCTGCTGGACCGGCTGCGGCTGACCAAGGCGCGCATCGACGGCATCGCCTCGGGCCTGCGCCAGGTGGCGGGGCTGCCGGACCCGGTCGGTGTCGTGGTGCGCGGGTCCACCCTGCCCAACGGCCTCGAGATCCGGCAGACGCGGGTGCCGCTCGGCGTCGTCGGCATGGTCTACGAGGCCCGCCCGAACGTCACCGTCGACGCGTTCGGCCTGGCGCTGAAGTCGGGCAACGCCGCCCTGCTGCGCGGGTCGTCCTCGGCCGCGAACTCGAACGCGGCCCTGGTCGCGGTGCTGCGGGAAGCGCTTGCCGCCCAGGGTATTCCGGCCGACGCGGTGCAGCTGCTGCCCAGCCACGACCGTTCCAGCGTCACCCACCTGATCCAGGCGCGCGGCCTGGTCGACGTGGTCATTCCGCGCGGCGGCGCCGGCCTGATCAACGCCGTCGTCCGGGACGCGCAGGTGCCCACCATCGAGACCGGCACCGGCAACTGCCACGTCTACGTGCACGCCGCGGCCGATCTGGAGATGGCCGAGCAGATCCTGATCAACGCCAAGACCCGCCGCCCCAGCGTCTGCAACGCCGCCGAGACGGTCCTGATCGACGACGCCATCGCGACCGTCGCGGTGCCCAAGCTGATCGAGGCGCTGGAGAAGCACGGCGTCACCGTGCACGGCGACCTGCCCGGCCTGGTGCCCGCCGACGACAAGGATTGGGGCGAGGAGTACCTCACCCTCGACATCGCGCTCAAGGTCGTCGCCGATCTGGACGCGGCCGTCGAGCACATCAACACCTGGGGCACCGGGCACACCGAGGCCATCGTCACCGCCGATCTGGCGGCGGCGCGCGAGTTCACCAACCGGGTGGACGCGGCGGCCGTGATGGTCAACGCCTCGACCGCGTTCACCGACGGCGAGCAGTTCGGCTTCGGCGCCGAGATCGGCATCTCCACGCAGAAGCTGCACGCGCGCGGGCCGATGGCCCTGCCGGAGCTGACCTCCACCAAGTGGATTGTCTGGGGTGACGGACAGGTCCGTCCGGTCTAGCCCGTAGCGTGGGACGAGAGTTTGCAGGAAGGACATCGTATGGGCGCCGAAAGCGCTGTTCAGGAGCCGATCTTCAGCTCGGTCGAGGATGTGATCGACCGGCTGGCGAGCACCGGCTATCTGGCGGACAAGGCGACGGCGACGTCGGTGTTCCTCGCCGACCGGCTCGGCAAGCCGCTGCTGATCGAGGGCCCCGCCGGTGTCGGCAAGACCGAGCTGGCGCGCGCGGTCGCGCAGACCGCGGGCGCGGAGCTGGTGCGGTTGCAGTGCTACGAGGGTGTGGACGAGGCGCGGGCGCTCTACGAGTGGAACCACGCCAAGCAGATCCTGCGCATCCAGGCCTCCAGTGAGAACGACTGGGAGGAAACCAAGGCCGACGTTTTCACCGAGGAGTTCCTGCTCTCGCGGCCGCTGCTGACCGCCATCCGCCGCGCCGATCCGACGGTGCTGCTGATCGACGAGACCGACAAGGCCGACGTCGAGATCGAGGGTCTGCTGCTGGAGGTGCTCAGCGATTTCGCGGTCACCGTCCCGGAGCTGGGCACCATCACCGCGACCCGGAAGCCGTTCGTGGTGCTGACCTCCAACGCCACCCGCGAGCTGTCGGAAGCGCTGAAGCGCCGCTGCCTCTATCTGCACCTGGACTTCCCGGACGAGGAGCTCGAGCGCCGCATCCTGGCCAGCCGGGTGCCCGAGCTCTCGGCCGCCGTCAGCGCGCAGCTGGTGCGGATCGTGCACGTGCTGCGCGGGATGCAGCTGAAGAAGCTGCCCTCGGTCGCCGAATCCATCGACTGGGGCCGCACGCTGCTCGCGCTCGGCATGAAGGACATGGACGACGCCACCGTGCGCGCCACCCTCGGGGTGGTGCTCAAGCACCAGGCCGACCACCAGCGCGCGCTGGCCGAACTGAAACTGGCCTGAGCCGTGGAGGCTCCGCACGGGCTGCCCGGTCATCTGGTCGGGTTCGTCGAGGCGCTGCGGGCGCGGGGGATTCCGGTCGGCCCATCGGAGACGGTGGACGCCGGCCAGGTGGTCACGGTGCTGGATCTGATGGACCGCGACGTGCTGCGTGAAGGGCTGGCGTGCGCGCTGCTGCGCCGCACCACCCATCGCCCCACCTTCGACGGGCTGTTCGATCTCTGGTTCCCGGTGGCCATCGGGCAGCGCAGCTCTGTCGAGGACACCGATCTGCCCCGCACGCCCACCGGCGACATCGACATCGCGGCCCTGCGTGAGTTGCTGGCGGAGCTGCTTGCCCAAGAGGACGCTTCGGAGCGGCTGGAGCAGGTGGCCGCCCAGCTCGTGGAGCAGCTCGGCCAGTACCAGTCCGCGCAGGGGCCCTCGTTCTCCGCGTATCAGGCGCTGCGTGAAGTACAGCCGCAGACGCTGCTGGCGAAAATCCTGGCCGGACTGGCGAACGGCCCGGGCGACAGCGCGTTCGACACCGAGATCGCCCGGCGCGCCGCCCGGCAGCGGATCGACGGTTTCCGCACCGCGGTCGAAGCCGAGACGCGCAGGCGCGTCGCCGAACGCATCGGCCGCGAACGCGTCGCCGGGTACGGCGTCGCCCGCCAAGCCGAGGACGTCGACTTCCTGCGGGCCTCCGAGCGCGAACTGACCGAGCTCAAGTTCAGCACCCAGCGCCTGACCCGCATCCTGGCCTCCCGGCTCGCGGTGCGCCGCAGGCACTCTCGCCGCGGCGAGATCGATCTCCGGAAGACACTGCGCCGTTCCATGTCCACCGGCGGCGTGCCCATCGATCTGGTCAGCCGCAAACCGCGGCCCGGCCGCCCGGAACTGGTTCTGCTGTGCGATGTCTCGGGTTCGGTCGCGGGCTTCAGCAGTTTCACCCTGCTGCTGGTGAGCGCGCTGCGCGAACAGTTCTCCCGCGTGCGCATCTTCGCCTTCGTCGATCAGGTCGACGAGGTCACCCAATTCTTCGACCCGCAGACGCCTTTGGATCAGGCGATGACCCGGATCTTCACCGAGTCCGGGGTGGTCGGCCTGGACGGGCACTCCGACTACGGCAACGCGCTGGCCAGTTTCGCCCGCCGCTACCCCGAGGCGGTCACCAGCCGCAGCTCCCTGCTCGTCCTCGGCGACGCCCGCACCAACTACCGCGATCCCGAACTCGAGATCCTGCGCACCCTGGCCGGCACCGCCAAGCACGCGCACTGGCTCAACCCCGAACCCCGATCCCAGTGGGGCTCCGGCGATTCCGCCTCCGACAAGTACGCCCAGGTGATCGAGATGCACGAATGCCGCTCGGCCCGCCAGCTCACCGAGGTGGTCTCCCGGCTACTGCCGGTCTGAGACCGCGGTATCAGTATTCGTTAAGGGAACCATTGGCGGAGCGGATCATGATCCGCACCCATGGTGATGAGAACGCCGCCAGGCGAACTGTCCATGGGGCGAGTGGTTTTCGCGCGGCAGCGGGTGCTCCGTGCCGATCGGTGAGCAGGGGGGCTGCGCGGACGAGGCGGCGCGGCTGGCCGAGCTGGCGGCAATGCGATTGCTCGATCAGCCGGGGGACGCGGAACGGTATCTGCGGCAGGCACTTTCGTGCGGGGCGGGGGCGCTGCCGGCCGAGCATCTGGCGCGGCTGAGTTCGCAGTTGGTGATGGTGATGTCGGCGCAGCAGGGGCGCGAGCTCGAGCTCGCCGAGGCCGCGCAGGCGGCGGCGGCGCGCTGGGCGGGGATTTCCGATCCGGACACGGTGCACCTGACCTTCGTCGCCGCCCGCGCCCTGCACCGGGCCGGACGGCACGGCGAGGCGGCCGCGGCGTTCGCGGGACCGCTCAGCGCGGGGGAGGCGCCGTACCCGCCCGCGGAGATGGCCCTGGTGCACGGACAGTACGGCCGCTCGCTGAAGCTGCTGGGACGGCACCTGGAGGCGGCGCGGCAGTTTCTGGCGGGTGCCCGCCTGGCCCGCCAAGACACCGCGCGGCTGGAGCTACAGGCCGAGCTGACCTGGTCGGCCGCCTCGGCCCTGGATTCCGGCGGCGCCGACGACCAGGCCCGCGACATCTACCGGCAAGCCGCGCAGCTGTGGCGCGAACTCGGTCAGATGAGCAAAAGAGCGCGGTGCGTCCGATCCGCCGCCTGGCTGGAGTTCTGGAGTGACCCCACCGCCCCCGGCGGACCGGCAGCGATGCGCGAGCTGCTGACCGAACTCGAACACCTCGAACGCACCGCGCCCTCGGCGGTGGTCCGCATCGAACTGAGCAATACCCGCCGGCAGCTGGCGGACATGGCCGAGCAGTAGCCCGCGACCGCCCGCGCGGGCGACGCGGCCCCTCGCGCGGGCGCTAAAGTCGTCATTCATGCAGAAAACACGGCGGCGCAAACTAGGGGTGATGGGCGGCACGTTCGACCCCGTCCACCACGGCCACCTGGTAGCCGCCAGCGAGGTCCAGGACCGTTTCGACCTGGACGAAGTCATCTTCGTGCCGACCGGGCAGCCCTGGCAGAAGGCCGATCGCCAAGTCAGCGCGGCCGAGGATCGCTACCTGATGACGGTCATCGCGACCGCCTCGAATCCGCGCTTCTCGGTCAGTCGCGCCGACATCGATCGCGGCAAGGTGACCTACACCGTGGACACCCTGCGCGAGATGCGCGCACAGCACCCGGACGCCGAGCTGTACTTCATCACCGGTGCGGACGCACTGTCCAACATCCTCACATGGCAGGATTGGGCCGAACTGTTCGAACTGGCCAAGTTCGTCGGGGTGAGCAGGCCGGGGTACGAGCTGAACACCGATCATCTGACCGAGCATCTGCGGGACCTCCCGGCGGACGCGGTGACCATGATCGAAATTCCCGCCCTGTCGATCTCGTCCAGCGAATGCCGTCGCCGCGCCTCCGAAGGCCGGCCGGTCTGGTACCTGGTCCCGGACGGCGTAGTGCAATACATATCGAAGCGGAGCCTGTATGAGCCCGCGGAACGGAAGGTAGCCAAGTGACGGCATCGGTCGAAGCGGTTGAGATGGCGCAGGTCGCCGCGCGCGCGGCAGACGAGAAGCTGGCATCCGACGTGGTGGTGCTCGACGTCTCCGAGCAGCTGGTGATCACCGACTGCTTCGTCATCGCCTCCGCGCCGAACGAGCGCCAGGTCAACGCGATCGTCGACAACATCGAGGACAAGCTGCGCGAGGCCGGGCACAAGCCGGTCCGCCGCGAAGGCACCCGCGAGGGTCGCTGGGCGCTGCTGGACTACGTCGACGTGGTCGTGCACGTCCAGCACAACGACGAGCGCAATTACTATGCGCTGGAGCGTCTGTGGAAGGACTGCCCGGTCGTACCGGTCGACGGCCTCGGCGATCCCCGGGCCAATGGTGCGGAAGAGGCGGACGCGGACGAGTGAGTGAGCGCAGCGAGCGAACCATGCGCCAGCGGGCACGGCACATGCCGGAGACGAGCGCCGGCGAGGCGCGGGCATGAGCCGAGCATGGAGACAGGCCGGTGTGCGCACACTGATTCTGTTGCGGCACGGGCAGACCGAGTGGAACGCCGCGGACCGGATGCAGGGGCAGATCGACACCGATCTCACCGAACTCGGCCGCAGGCAGGCCAAAGAGGCGGCCCGAGAGCTGGTGTCGCGTAACGCGATCGCCGTCGTCGCCTCCGATCTGCGCCGGGCCCACGACACTGCGCTCGCGCTGTCCGAGCACAACGGTGTGCCGGTGGAGCTGGATCCGCGCCTGCGCGAGACCCACCTCGGCGACTGGGAGGGTCTGACCCACCTGGAAGTCGACGCCGACTACCCCGGCGCGCGCGTGGCCTGGCGGCTGGACGCCGCCTACCGGCCGCCGAACGGCGAAAGCAAACTCGAGGTGGGTGCGCGGGCGCTGCCCGTGGTGCGGGAATTGTTCTCCGAGCGACAGGATTGGCCCGGCCGGACTATCATCCTGGTTGCGCACGGCGGGCTGATCGCCGCCCTTACGGCCGCGCTGCTCGACTTGCCGCCACAGAACTGGCCCGCCCTCGGCGGGCTGGCCAATACCAGCTGGGTGCAACTGAGCAGCCACGGTCCAGGCATCGACCAGCCCGGCTGGCGCCTCGATGTGTGGAACGCAGCGGCGAAGGTAGCTCCCGATGTCCTCTGAAGAGCCGATCAAATCGGTACCGGACGAGTTGTTCAAGAAGGTCACAGCCAAGGCCGAGCGACAACTCCCTGACGCCCTGTTCGGCCCCGCCCCCGGGGCGAAGCCGAAGAAGAAGGTAGACCCCGAGGAACCGATCAAGTCGGTGCCCGACGAGCTGTTCAAGCGGGTGACGGCCAAGGCGGACCGGCAGCTGCCGGACGCGCTGTTCGGCCCGGCGCCCACGCCGAAGGTGGTCGAGCCCGCGGCCGAAGAGTCCGCGCCGGAAACGGCCGGCGAGCAGACCGATGCGGTCGACGTGGCGTCGGAGGAGTCGACTGTCGCGGCCGTGGCCGCCGAGCCTGCGGAAGAAGCTGCGAGCGCTGATGATTCGGGTGCTGAGGCAGTGGCGGCGGCGGAAGCCGTTGTCGCCGCGGCCGAGCTCTCGGATCCCGCGGAATCCGATCCGGGTTCGGCGGCGGATAGTGAGTCGGTGGCTTCGGGTGATGCCGAGCCGGTGATTCCGGCCGATCCCGAGTCGCTTGCGGCGGTGGATGTTGAGCCGGGTACTTCGGCTGGTACCGAATCGGTGACTCCGGCTGGTACTGAGTCGGCGGCTCCGGCCGGTACCGGATCGGTGGCTTCGGCCAGTGCTGGATCGGTGGCTTCGGCCAGTGCTGGATCGGTGGCTTCGGTCGGTACAGAGCCGGTTGCCTCGGCTGGTACCGAACCGGCGACTCCTGCTGCTGCAGGGGCGGTGGATGTCGAGCCGGCGACGCCGGTGGAATCCGAGCCGGTGACTCCGCCTGACACCAACCCGGTCGCTTCGGTGCAAACCGACTCTGCGCCTACAGCGGACACCACAGCGCTGTCCCCGGTGGCCGTCGACGCGGCGACCGATACGGCCTCGGTGGAAGCCACGGCCGCAACCGATCTGGTGGCTCCGGTCGAAACCGAGCCCGCTCCGGCAACGACCGAACTGGTCGTCCCCGCCGCCGAAACCCAGCCCGCCACCGCGGCATCCGCCGTCGTAGCGCCCGCGGCCGACACCGCGGTAGTGGAGAAGCCCGCCAAGCGGCCCGTGCTGCTGGTGGTCGCCGACTCCCTGTCCTACTTCGGCCCCAAGGGCGGCCTGCCCGCCGACGATCCCCGGATCTGGCCGAACCTGGTTGCCGCCGAACTCGATTGGGATGTCGAGTTGGTCGGCCGGATCGGCTGGACCTGCCGCGACGCCTACTGGGCGCTGATCGGTGATCCCCGCATCTGGGCCGCGGTGCCCAACGCCGGCGCGGTGGTCTTCGCCGTCGGCGGGATGGACAGCCTGCCGTCGCCGCTGCCGACCGCGCTGCGCGAACAGATCCGCTACATCCGCCCGCCCGGTCTGCGCCGGGTCGTGCGGTCCACCTACAACTGGCTGCAACCCAAGCTGTCGAAAGTCGGCCGCCGCCTGGCCTTGCCGCCGCGCGTCAGCGTCGACTACCTGGAGCAGTCGCGAGAAGCCCTGGCGCAGTTGCGGCCTGAACTGCCGTTCGTCGGTGTGCTGCCCTCGGTGCACAATTGCGCCGCCTACGGGCGCGTGCACCGCGGACGTCCGCGGTTGGTCAAGGCGCTGCAAGCGTGGTCCGCGCGCACCTCGGTGCCGCTGGTCGACCTCGGTGAGGCCGTGCGGGAGAACATCTTCTCCGACGACGCGAACCCGGACGGCATCCACTGGGGCTGGGCCGGGCATACCGCGGTGGCGAACGCGATGGTGAAGACCTTGCAGGAGGTTCGGTAGTCCGTGGCCGTCGTGGTCGTCACCGATTCGTCCGCAAGCCTGCCTGCCGCACTCGTCGCCGAGCTGGACATCGATGTCATCCCGCTCCATGTCCTGGTCGGTGACCGGGCGGTGCGCGAGGGCGTCGATCCCATCGACATCGATTACAGCGCCGACACGGTGACCACCTCGGCGCCCGCGCCGGGTGAGATGTGCGAGGTCTACGAGGCGGCGCTCGCCCGCAGTGGCGGCGACGGCGTTGTCGCCGTGCACATTTCGCGCCAGCTGTCGGGCACCTGGGAGGCCGGCCGGCAGGCCGTGCGTGATATGGACGCGGCCGATCGGATCCGCCTCGTCGATTCGCTCGGCGCGGGATTGGCGACCGGGCTGCCCGCGCTCGCGGCCGCGCGCCGGGCCCGCTCCGGCGCGGAGCTGGACATCGTCTTCGATACCGCCGAGGCCACCTCGGGCCGGGCGCGCACATTCATCCTGGTCAACCGCACCGAGCAGCTGCGGCGCGGCGGCCGACTGAGCAGTGCCGCAGCGTTTTTCGGCAGCGAGCTGGTCACCAAACCGCTGCTGCAGATCGTGGGCGGCAAGCTCGAACTGCGCGAAAAAGTGCGCACCCGCTCCAAGGCCTACGCGAAACTCGTTGCGGCCGTGGTGGACGCCGCAGGCGACGACGGCGCGGCGATCGGGGTGCAGCATCTCGGCGCACCGGACGGCGCGGAAACCCTTGCCGCGCAACTGCGCGAGACCGTGCCCGGAATCCGGGAGCTCATCATCACCGAGTTCGGTCCCGCACTCGGTGTTCATCTCGGGGCCGGCGCGGTCGGTGTGCTCGTGGTCCCCGGCGGGTGCGGCTGACATTCGCTGTTGCCCGCCGCAGTCAAGCCGCCCGCATCGCCGCCACACGCTGACCCCGCGGCTGCGTGGCCCCGGTCGCGGACTTGCGATTTCTGCTGAAGCGGCGACTCGGCGGGTGGGGCTGGCGCTGGAACCGGGCGGCGGCCTTTAGGATTCGCGGGTGACCGGATACGACGACTACGACCACCTCGACACGTCGACGCTGCCCCCGCGCCAGCATCAGATCCTCGCCACCATCCGGGATTGGGTGCAGCGACATGGCTACGCGCCGAACACCCGGGAGATCGGCGACGCGGTGGGCCTCCGGTCGGCCTCCTCGGTGTCCAAGCACCTGAAAAGCCTGGAGGACCGCGGTTTTCTGCGCCGCAGCGCGACCATGTCCCGCCCGATCGACGTCCGCATGTTCCTCCAGGCGGACCCCGCGCGCACCGAATCCGGCGACTCCGTCACGGTTCCCGTCCTCGGCGACATCGCCGCCGGCACCCCGATTCTCGCCGAGGAACACGCCGACGACACCCTCACCCTGCCGCGCGACCTCGTCGGCCGCGGCGCCGTCTTCGGCCTGCGTGTGCGCGGCGACTCCATGATCGACGCCGCCATCTGCGACGGCGACCTCGTGGTGATCCGCCAGCAGCACGAAGCGCACTCCGGTGAAATCGTCGCCGCCATGATCGACGGCGAAGCCACCGTCAAGGTCTACCGCCGTCGCAACGGCCACGTCTACCTGGAACCCCGGAACCCGGCCTACGACGTCATCGACGGCGACAAGGCCGAAGTCCTCGGAAAAGTCGTTTCCGTCATGCGGCGCGTCTAACAACACACCGTCTGACCTGCTCGTTGCGTCACCCGAATCACACTGCGCCGCCTGAAAACCGGCGCACTTATCCACAATTTTCCGGTTATCCCCAGCCTCGCCAAAACCCCAGCTCACCGCCGCTCCGCCGAGCATCCACCTCCGTACCGTCGCGCCCATGCCCCGACATGACGAACGCGAACGCATCCGGCGCCGACTCGGAGCCCTAACCGCCCGAGTAGACGCCAGCCGCACCGCCGGCCTCCCCACCATCTCGGACCCCCGCAACCGTTCCTGGACCCCACGAACCGCCGCCGCCTCGTGCGGCAAGCGGTATGTCCGCTCAACGGAAGCGGTGGGCACGGGCCGCTCGGCCGAGTCGGTGGCTACCAGTCGCTCGACCGGACCCGAAAGGTTCGGCGCGGTAGCGCCTCGCAATTCGTCACGGAAACCCCGCGGCGAGCGGCACCGCCACCCCACTGCCCGAGCGGACGACAAGCCTGTCGATGGTCCCGTACTCGAGCAGGTTCGATCAGCTGGGGCGTCCATCGACGATCGGCAATCGGACCTGCGCGCAAGCAATCCGCCGCGCTCGGATCCGAACGACCCCGGCGCACCGAGCGACGATTCGGGCCGCTCGAACGCTGGGCAGTGCTGCGATCTGAACGAATCCCACACCGGGCCGGGCCGTGAGCTGACGGGTCCGGTCGCCGGTGGCTACCGCCGAGATTCGAGCGACTCCGATGCGGGGTCGGGCGAAGACCTGGACGAGTTGGAAATTCGGCAGTGCGGCGATCTGAACGAACCCAGCGCGGGGCAGCGCCGTGAGCTGACGGGTCCGGTCGCCGGTGGCTACCGCCGAGATTCGACCGACTCCGATGCAGGGTCGGGTGAAGACCTGGGCGAGTTGGATACTCGGCAGTGCGGCGATCTGAACGAACTCGGCGCGGGGCAGCGCCGTGGTGGGAAGGGCTCGGTTGGTGGTGGGCACCGCCGGGCGTTGAACGGCTCCGCCGCGGGAAGGCGTGGCGATCGCGATGATTCGGACGCCGGACAGCGTGGTGCCAGGAACGGCTCGAATGCCCGGCGGGGCGGTGGGCCCGGCAACTCCGGCATACGAGAATGCCGGGATCTGGATGATCGGGCGGAGGAGCTGGGGCTCTGGGATCTCGACGAGATGCCTGCCGAGGACCTCGAGCCTGGCGAGGTCGTCGCACCTGGCTGGCTGCGTCAGGCGCAGCCGCAGTCGAGTCCCTGGGATCGGCTGATACCGAGCCGGTTTCGTGGTGCCCGCGTGGATCCGGGACGCCGTGGCGTCCTGACGTTCGCGGCGGTCGGAATCCTCGCCCTCGCCATCGCGACCGTGGTGATCCTGCGGGAACGTCCGGTCGCACAACCGGTTCCGCCCCTGCCCGCCCTCCGTACGGCAACTATCGCCGCGCCCTCGGCTGCCGCCGGATCACCGGTCGAAGACCGGCCGAACACCCCAGCCCCAACCGCCGCGAACGAACTGGTTGTCAGCGTCGTCGGCCTCGTTCACCGCCCCGGCCTCGTCCGCCTCCCTAACGGTTCCCGAGTAGCGGACGCCCTCGCCGCGGCCGGCGGCTCGACTCCCGATGCCGACCTCGCCGGCCTCAACCTGGCCCAGCGCCTCCTCGACAGCGACCAGGTCATGGTCGGCCCCGCCCGCAATGCAACCCCCGGCACTCCCCAACTCGGCAGCGGCACAATCAATTCAGCCGACCGCAACCCGACAACGCCCGCGGTCGCAGCAGGCGCCCCAACCCCCGCAACCCGTATCAACCTCAATACCGCCACAGAACCCGAGCTCGACGCGCTTCCGGGCGTCGGCCCGGTGACCGCCCGCGCCATCGTCACTTGGCGCTCAACCAACGGTTCCTTCACCGACATCGCCCAACTGGCCGAAGTGGACGGCATCGGCCCCGCCCGCCTGGCCCGCCTCCGCGACCTGGTGCGGATATGACCCGATCACTGGCGACGTTGGGAATTCTCCGCTGGCGGCTGATCCGCGCGCTGATGACCGGGATCGCCCTGTGGTGCACGGTCCTGCTGTTCGCGGCGGATGCGGCCTCTGCGGTCCTCCGAACCAACGTGACTTCCGCTGCCGCGGTGGAACCCGTTCCTGTGCCGGTTTGCAGCGCCACCGCTGCCGTGCGGACGGCAGACGACTTGGACCCGATGGGGCACGAAGACCATTCGCAGAGAGGGGAATTCACCTACGGCGTCACCAGACCTCGCGGGCCTGCGGAACGACCGGCCGCGCAGTGCCGACTGCGGATGGTGACCGGATGACCGTTCGGGATGCGGCAGTCGAGCCAGCGCCGGAAGCAGTACCGACGGCAGTGCTGGATGCGCGATTGTTGCCCGCGGCACTGTGCTGTTGGGGCGTGACGATCATCGCGCTGACGGCGGGGTGGGTGACCGGGTTGGTGGTGGCCGGTGGGCTGGTGGTGGTCGCGGGCGGCTTGTGGGGATTGCTGCTGTGGGCGGTGGCGCATCGGCGGGAGCGTTGGCGTGCGGTGGCTGTGGTGGCACTGGCCGCGGTGGTTTTGGGGGCGGGGTTCGCGGCGGCTGCCGCCTGGCGGGAACAGCGGGTGCAGGCGCACCCGCTGCGGGCGATGTCGGGGGTGTCGGTACGAGTGGTTTTCACTCCGAGTGATGACCCGAAGCCTCTGCGTGCGAGTGCGTTCGGCGGTGAGCAGCGGTGGCTCGTGCGGGGACATCTGGAGGAGTTTCAGCGCGCGCGGACCGTGGTCCGAGCCGGCGGATCGGTGGTGGTGCTGGCACCGGGGCCTGAGTGGGGTCGGGTGCTACCAGGACAGGCGGTGCAGGTACGGGCACGGGTGGAGGCACCACAGCAGCGCGATCTGACGGTGGCGTCGCTGCGCGCGCTGGGGACGCCGGAGGTGGTGGGGTCGTTGCCGTGGTGGCAGCGGGCGGCGGCCTCGGTGCGGAAGAATTTCGCGGACGCCGCGGGCCGGGTGCTGGGTGGGGATGCGGCGGGGCTGTTGCCCGCGCTGGTGCTCGGTGACACGTCGCGCCTGCCGGATCCGGTGCGCGAGGATTTCGAAATCGCAGGCCTGCAACACCTCTGTGTGGTGAGTGGCGCCAACTTCACGATCTTGTTGTCGGTGGTGCTGTTCGTGGTGCGGATGCTGACGCTGGGTCCCAGGTTGGCAGCGCTGGTCGCGGTGGGCGCGCTGGCGATGTTCGTGGTCGTCGCGCGACCGGACCCGAGCGTGCTGCGGGCCGCCGCGATGGGCGCGATCACGTTGCTGGCCTTGGTGACCGGACGGCGTAAACAGGCGCTACCCGCCCTCTGTGCGGCGGTCATCGGGCTACTGGCGGTGTGGCCGGAACTGGCGGTCAGTGCCGGTTTCGCGTTGTCGGTGGTGGCGACCGCCGGCTTGATTCTGCTGGCACCCAGCTGGGCCGACTGGCTGCGGGCCCGCGGCTGGTGGCGGCTGCCCGCCGAAGTCGTCGCGGTGTCGGCGGGCGCGTTCGTCGTCACGGTGCCGATCATGGTGGCGCTGACCGGCCGGATCAGTGTGCTCGCGGTCCTGGCGAATGTGCTTGTCGCCCCGGTGATCGCGCCGCTCACCGTGCTCGGAGCGTGCGGGGCGGCACTGGCATGTATCTGGTCGCCACCCGCGGAACTGGTCCTGCGCTGCACCGCACCACTGCTGTGGTGGCTGCTCTCGGTGGCTGAACGCACGGCGGGCTTGCCCGGCGCGACGGTTTCGGTGCCGGGTGGCGCGGTAGGCGGTGTGGCCGCGACGGCTCTGGTCGCAATCGCGGTGTGGGCGTTGCGTTCTTCCTCGGTGCGCAAGCTCGCGGCCGCGGTGCTGCTCGCCGTGGCCGCGGCGCTCATCCCGATTCGTATCTGGCACCCAGGCTGGCCACCGGGTGACTGGGTGCTCGCCGCGTGCGATGTCGGGCAGGGCGACGGCTTGGCGCTCGCCCTGGGCAATCGCAGCGCGGTAGTGATCGACGTCGGCCCCGACCCGCGCTCGATACGCAGCTGCCTGGACCGCCTGCGCATCAACCGCATCGAACTACTCGTCCTGACGCACCCGCACGCCGACCACATCGGCGGCCTGGCCGGCGCACTGCACGGCCGCTCGGTTGCCGCCCTCGCAGTCGGCCCTTACGAACTGTCCGGATCGTCGCGCACTGCGCCGGAATCTGTTTGTGGCAGTGGGAAATCAGTGCGGCCGGATGACGGAGCGGGCGGCGGTATCGAACCGAGGACGGCAGGCAACGTACAGATCCAACGTCCTGGAGATGCCGCAGTTGGGTGCGCCCACAGAAAACTCGAGACCTCCGCGCAATCCTCGACCCGGCCGAATCCACCACGAGCAGAGCCGAACCCGCACCGTCGCGGTCCTGCGAACTCCCCGGCGGCGATCGCCGAACTGGCACAACAAGCGGAGATCCCGGTGCTCGAATTGTCGGCGGGCCAAGTACTCCATTTCGGCACAACCCAATTGGAAGTGCTCGCCCCGCCCCCGGCTACGCACTCACCCGACCTGGACCCCGACATCGCCAACGACCGCTCGATCGTCCTCGCGGCCACCACCGCCGCCGGACGCGTCCTCCTCACCGGCGACATCGAAGCCGCTGCCCAACACCGCCTCGTCGCCTCCGGCACCAATTTGCGCGCCGACATCCTCAAGGTCCCGCACCACGGTTCCCGCACCACCACAAGGGAGTTCCTCGCAGCCACGCGCCCTCGCCTGGCCCTGATCAGCGCCGGCACCGACAACACCTTCGGCCACCCGCACCCCGCCATCCTCACCGAACTCGCCGCCCTCGGAACCACCATCGCCCGCACCGACCAGCACGGCGACATCCTCGTCGGCGCGGCCCCGGACCTCCACACAGTCACCACCCGCCGCCCGAAATCCAGCGGCTAGACCACCCGAACCGCCCTATGATCGTGAGAGGAGTTCGCTATCAATGAGGAGCGTGCCCATGGCAAGGATGCAGAGAACCAAATTCTTTGCCCCCGTTGGGCTCCTGAAGGAGGCCAGGAAAGAGCTGGGCTACGCCACCCAGCAGGAGATGCTGCTGGCGCTGGTTCGGCAGGATCTGGAGCACACGCGCAGGAACCCGCCGGACCCGCCGCCGGACCAGCCCGGGCCGTGGGGCGATCCGCTCCCGATCCAGTATCCGGACTGGTTCTACTTGCCCGGCGAATGGAAGGAGACGACAGTCCGGGCGCCGGAAGGCTTCCTCGAGGATGCCGGCCGCGAACTCGGCTACTCGGACACCGAGGAGATGCTCCTGGACCTGGTCCGCTTCGCTCTGTTGCAAGACCGGCAGTGGAAGTCGGTGCAGCGGATCCTGGCCGTGCCATCGGACCTGGCGCGCCTGGCAGATCCCGAATTCCGGGCACAGGCCCGGCGCTGATCCGATCCGGTTCCCGGCGCACCGGCAAGCGCTACCTGCTGGACTGCAGCGCGTGGTCGCGGATGAAGTCCGGCGAGCTGGACGAGTCGCATCTTCGCACGCACTACTTCAACGCACGATCGACGCTGGTGACGACCACCGTGCAGCTGCTCGAGCTGTTGTTCACGGCACGAAACCCGAAGCAGTGGAGCGCCTATGCCGCTGAGCTGCGCCGGCATCCATTGCTCGAGCCCACGCCGACGACGCACGCGATGGCGCTGGAAATCCAGCGCCGGCTCTGGCACTCGGGCTTGCTACGGGCGGTCGGCGTCGTCGATTGCGCGATCGCCGCGATGGCGCTGCGCTACGACGTCACCGTGGTGCATTACGACGCGGACTTCGAGTACATCCAGCTGGTGGTCCCCGAGTTCGCGCACGAGTGGGTGGCCGAGCGCGGAACCCTGTGAGGCCGGAGCGGGTGTCGGTGGGGGACCGTAGGATCTCCGTCGTGAGCCAGCCCAGCGCGCAATCCCAAACACCCCACTCCGAGCGGCGGTGCGGCGGTGAGTGAGCGCCCGGCCTCCGTCCAATTGGTGCTCGGCGACGAGGAACTGCTGATCGAGCGGGCCATCGCCGAGATCGCTAGCCAGGTCCGGGCATGTTCGCCGGATCCCGAGGCGGTGACGGTGGATCGGCTGCGGGCCGGCGATGCGAGCACCCCGGAGTTGGCCGAGCTGCTGAGTCCCTCGCTGTTCGCCGAGGACCGGCTGATCGTCCTGGAGTCCGCCGCGGAGGCGGGCAAGGACGCGGTCGCGGTGATTACCGAGGCCGCCAGCGATCCGCCCGAGGGCGTGGTGCTGGTGGTGCTGCATTCCGGTGGCGGCCGGGCCAAGGCGCTCGCCCCCGCGCTGCAGAAGGCGGGTGCGGTCGTGCACAACTGCGCCAAGCTGAACAAGGGCGCTGAGCGGGTGGAGTTCGTGCGGGCGGAGTTCCGCACGGCCGGTGTCCGGGTGTCCGGCGAGGTCGTGCAGGCGATGATCGAGTCGGTCGGCTCGGAGCTGCGGGAACTGGCGGCGGCGTGCTCGCAACTGGTGGCCGATACCGGCGGCAAGGTCGACGTCGCGGCGGTGCGCCGCTACTACTCCGGCAAGGCCGAGGTGTCCGGCTTCGATGTGGCCGAACTGGCGGTCACGGGGGACCGGCCGGCCGCGATGGAGGCCCTGCGCTGGGCCAACGACCGCGGTGTCCCGCACGTGCTGCTGGCCGACGCGCTGGCCGACTCCGTGCACACCATCGCCCGGGTCGGTTCGGCCGGGCGGGGCGATCCGTTCAAGCTGGCGCAGTCGCTGGGCATGCCGCCGTGGAAGGTGAAGAAGGCGCAGGCGCAGGCCCGCAACTGGACACCGGCCACCATCGGTTCGGCCCTGCAGATCGTGGCCACCTTGAACGCGGACGTCAAGGGTGGCGCCGCGGATTCCAGCTACGCACTCGAGCACGCGCTCACTCGAATTCTCGATCTTTACGCAGCGGGCTGACCTGCGCGAACGACCTCGCGAGACCACCATCACGTGGGCAAATGTCCAGCTATCGGGCAATGTGGATGGTGGCTATGGACGAATACGCGAGACCACAATCCGAATTCGACGACTCCGAGCGTGCCGGCAAACGGCACGCTCGGAGTCTGTCCGGCCGCCGCAACAGCCGCGCCGGGGGCGCCCACCGCGGCCCGCAACGGCGCCGCCGCGGCCGCGGCGTGATCAAGGCGCTGGCGGGCGTGCTGTCCGCGCTGGTGCTCGCGGGCACCGCGGTCGCCTGGGCCACCGAGAGCAGCTTCGACAACGGCTTCGGCCGCTCCGACGCCATCGGGGACGGGCCGCGCTCACTGGGCGGCGATCTCAACATCCTGCTGATCGGCTTGGACAGCCGCAAGGATCTGAACGGCAACGACCTCCCCAAGCCGGTGCTGGACAAACTGCACGCCGGTGACGGCCAGGAGGGCGGCTATAACGCCAACACCCTGATCCTGGTGCACATCCCGGCCGACATGAAGAAGATCACCGCGGTGTCGATTCCCCGCGACGACTACGTCAAGGTGTCCGGCATCCCGGGCTACCCCAACGTCAAGATCAAGGAAGCCTACGGCCTGAAAAAGGCGGCGGTGCAGGACCAATTGGTCGCGCAGGGCATGACCGACCCGAAGGCTCTCGAGTTCGCGGGCCGCGAGGCCGGACGCGCCTCGGTCGTCAGCGCCGTGCGTGATCTGACCGGCGTCCCGATCGACCGCTTCGCCGAAGTGAGCCTGGCCGGGTTCTACGACCTGGCGCAGGCGCTCAACGGTGTCGAGGTCTGCCTGCGGCACCCGGTGCGGGATCTCGAATACTCCGGCGCCGACTTCGCGGCGGGCCGGCAGCGCCTGAACGCCGAGCAGTCGCTGGCCTTCGTCCGCCAGCGCCACGGCCTGGAGAACGGCGATCTCGACCGCACCCACCGCCAGCAGGCCTTCCTGACCTCGGTCGCACTGGACCTGCGCAAGTCCGGCACCTTCACCGATGTCGGCAAGCTGTCGGCCCTGATGGATGTCGCGCACCGCGACGTGGTGCTCTCCCAGGGCTGGAACGTCACCGATTTCCTGCGGACCCTGGGCAGTGCCGGCAGCCCGGCCATCGAATTCCGCACGCTCCCGGTGCTGCGCTACGACCAGGTGGACGGTCAGGACGTGAACATCGTCGACCCGGCGGCCATCCGCCGCGAGGTCGCGACGGCGTTCAGCAGTAAGCAAGCCGAGCCGCAGTCCGCCCCGACCAGCACGGTCGACGTGGCCAACTCCGGTGCGGCCGACGGTGCGGGCGCGATCCTCGCCGACGCCCTGAGTGCCCGCGGCTACCCGAAGGGTGAGGTCGGCAACGGCACCACCGCGACCGCGACATCCATGATCTATTACGCCCCCGGCGCCGCCTCCGACGCCAAGCGGCTGGCGGAGGTCCTGGGCCTGCCGACCGCCGAGTCGGCTTCGGTCGCCGCGGGCCATCTGAAGGTCGTCCTGGGCGGCGACTACACCGCTCCGACCGAGCTGACCGCTCTGGAAACTCAGGCACCCAGCAGTGCGGCCCCCGATGCCGGCAAACCGGTAGAAACCACGGCCGACTCGATCCCCTGCGTGAACTAGCCGGCCCCCGGAGTCCGCCGGGCGGGTCCGCCCCGCCCGGCACGCCCGATCCGTGCGCTATTCGCCCGCGGCGGCGGCGAAAGCCGGCTCTTCCTCATCGTCCTCGGAGTCGTCGTAGCGGCCTTCCCACTCCTCGTAGGCCGGGACGTCCTCTTCCCGGGTGACGATCCACTCCAGCGACAGCGTGCCGTCCTCATCGGGAACCAGCACGTTCTCGATCTTGATCCCGATCCCTAGCACCTCGGCTGCCCGAATGACCTCCGGCAGATCCTCGGCCCTGACCACAGTCTGATTCGCGTACACGGTAACCATGGGCGGAATGGTAGCGGCACCCACCGACAGGGCGGCAACTATCGGGTGAACTGAGGATGCGGCCGGTAGGCACGACAAAAGCCGCCGTGGTCATCAAAGCCACGGCGGCTGCGTCTCATGCAGGAGTGGTAGCGAGCGCTACCGGAAAATCAGATCTTGTTCAGCGCCAGCGCGAGGGCCGACTTCTTGTTCGCGGCCTGGTTGGCGTGGATGACGCCCTTCGAGGCGGCCTTGTCCAGCTTCTTGCTGGCGGACTGCAGGCGCGCGGAGGCGACGTCCTTGTCACCGGCGGCAGCGGCCTCGCGGAAGCTGCGGATCGCGGTGCGCAGGGCGGACTTGACCGACTGGTTGCGCTTGCGAGCGGCCTCGTTGGTACGGATCCGCTTCATCTGGGACTTGATGTTGGCCACGCGTGTTTCCTCGTGTTCCTTCGCTGGGGGTCTGTGCTGACTGGATCTATGAAAAACAAGTCGTTCGCGTGCGACACACCCGGTGTTAACCGGTAACGCAACGCCGAAGATCAAGGGTACCAGTGACCCGTCAGGGCACGAAATCGGCGCTCGATCTCCCCGGAATTGTCCCTTATCAGCGGTAGGTTCGCCAAAAGGCGTGCTGTGCCTCGGCGCGGCCGTGCTGTGTTTCCAGCGGTATCTCGTCCTCCAGTAGCTCTGAACGGCGGAAGGTGTGGCAGATGGCTGACGCGGAACGGGAAGTTGTGATCGAGGAGGTCGTCGAAGACGACGGCCCCTCGCAGATCTATCCGCAGGTCCCGCAGGGTTTTGCGGAGATTCCAGAGGGCAAGAGGTTCGCGGCCGAGGCGCTGGGCACCTTCATCCTGGTGATCGGCGGTGTCGGCACCGCGGTGCTGGCCGGGGAGCGGGTCGGCGCGCTCGGCGTGGCGCTGGCCTTCGGTCTGACGCTGATGTTCCTGGTCTACGCGATCGGCCCGATCTCGGGCTGCCATGTCAATCCGGCGGTCACGCTGGGGCAGCTGCTGATGGGTCGGCTCCCGACCTCGCGGGCGATCGGCTACTGGATCTCCCAGGTGGTCGGCGGCCTGCTGGCGGGTCTGGTGCTGTTCGCGGTCGCCAAGAACCTGCCCACCTACGATCGCCGCATCGACGGCCTCGGCGCCAACGGCTGGGGCCCGCACAGCCCGTCGGCCCAGACCGGCCCGCTCGGTGAGGTGGTGGTGCAGAACGGCTACGGCATGGCCGCGATGATCATCATCGAGGTGATGCTGACCGCACTGCTGGTCTTCGTGGTGCTCGCCTCCACCGACCAGATCTCCGACGCGCCGCTGGCCGGCCTATCCATCGGCGTCACCCTGGCCGTCATCCACCTGATCGCGATCCCGGTGGACGGCACCTCGGTCAACCCGGCCCGCAGCCTCGCGGTCGCCTGGTACCAGAACGGCGCGCCCGGCCAGGTCTGGGCGTTCATCGTGTTCCCGCTGATCGGCGGCGTGCTCGGTGCGCTGGTGTACGCGATGATCTTCGGTCGCGGCACCCGCGAGACGCTCCCGGCCTGATCAGACAACACTCGGCCCCGATCCGGCACGCCGGATCGGGGCCGAGCTGTGTCAGCTCCAGTGGTACTCGATGACCAGCCGGTGCGCGACCAGATCGAAGCTCTTGCGCGGCACGATCGCGCCCTCGCGGCGGATACCCGCCTCCGGCACGTCCAGCACCCGGTCCAGCCGGACCCAGCTGGGCCGACCCTCGTGATCCCAGCTGCCGCTGCCGATCCCGATCCAGTTGTGGTCGTCGGCGCGTTCGGGATTGGAGGACAGCATCAGCCCGAGCAGTGTGTCCCGCTCCCGTCCGACGACGAGCACCGGCCGGTCCTTGCCGTTGTTCGGGTCCTCCTCGTAGGGCACCCAGGTCCAGACGATCTCGCCCGGGTCGGCCCGGCCGTCCAGGTGCGGGCTGTAGACGACCTGCCGGGCACGACGCGCGGTCGGCACCGGAACGGACGCGGTCGGGCGCACGGTGACATCCGGGCCACCGCGCCCTCTCTTCTTGACGATCTTCGGGCCCTGCGTTTTGGCGATGATGCCGAGCTGCTTGCCGATCGTGGTCCAAGTCCGAGCCATCCATGGATGGTAACGGCGCGGCGCGATCTTCTCATCTGTGCGGAATGCCTTGCGCGTTAGCGAGATTGCCGACCGGGCCGGCGGACGCACCGGACCGGTCGGCAACCGCTGGTCAGGCCGTAGACAGCGCGGACAGGATCGGCACCCGCGCGGCGCGGCGGGCGGGCCGGACGGCGGCCACGACACCGGCGGCGAGACCGACCAGCAGGATGATGCCGAGCTGGTCGATCGGAACCGTCAGCGCCGCGTCGCCCGTCGCGTCGAAGGCCACCGCCCGGGACAGCGCCGATCCGAGCACGACGCCGAGGGCGAGCCCGCCGAGCGTGCCGAAGCCGGCGATGATGACCGACTCCCAGCGCAGCGCGGATTTGACCTGCTTGCGGGTTGCCCCGATCGCCCGCAGCAGCCCCAGCTCCCGGATCCGTTCGTGCACCGCGAGCGCCAGCGTGTTGGAGATGCTCAACAGGGAGATCAGGATGGTCAGCGCCAGCATCAGATACACCATGGCGAACAGCTGGTCGAAGGTCGCGGCCTGCGCGGTCGCGAATTCGGACCGGTCCTGGAGCGCGGCCTCGACCCCGAAGGGCGACACCGCCGTTGCGACGGCCCGGCGGCCCGCCGCGAGATCGACGCCGTCCCGCAGGTCGATCAAGACGGTGCGGTCCAGGCCGATCGGGTCATGGGGGACCAGCAGTGTCCGGTGCAGGAACAGCGGACCGATCAGCTCGTTGCGCTCGTAGATCGCGCCGACCGACACTGCGGCAGGAGTGCCGTCGGCGAGGATGACCCGCACTGGTGCCCCGAGGGCCCAGGATCGCGCAGCCGCGGTATCGGCGTCCACGGCGACCTGGTCGGCGCGCAGTTCCGCGAGCGAGCCCGCGATCGAATCGACGGCCACGACCCGCGCCAGTCCGGCGGGGTCGGCGGCCGACACCGACGCGTCCTGCCCGTCGAGAAGGACATTGCCCCAGGAGATTCCGACCGCGGCCTGCACCTGCGGGACCGCAGCGAGCTCGAGGGCGATCCTCGGCGCGAACCCCGCGTAGGGGTTGTCGCCACCGCTGTTGAAGGCCAGGTCGCCGCCGAATACCCGCTCGGCCTGGTCGGTGACGGCGGTCTTCAGCGTCGTGGACAGCACCGTCAGCACGGTGACCGCGGCAATGCCGATCAGCAGCGCGGTCGCGGCTCCGGCCGTGCGCCGGGAATTGCGAAGCGCATTGCTACGAGCCATCTTTCCGACGACGGGACGGAGTCGCGCGGCCGGAAACCCGACGATCCGCGCGGCCCACGCCGCGGCGGTCGGACCGAACAGCACCACCGCGGCGAGTGCCGGTATCGCGCCGGCGCCGGCCAGCGTCACGGCCGCGACACCGGATTCGAAGACCGAAGCCAGGATCAATGCGGCCGCGAGCAGTGCCAGTGCGCCGGCGGACACCGTGCGCGCGAGCGAGATGCCGGGCGGTTCGGTGGCGGCCGCCCGCAAGGCGGCGATGGGCGGTATCCGGGACGCGCGCAGCGCCGGCAGCGCACACGCGAGCAGAGTCACCCCGATCCCGGCGGTCAAGGCGATCACCACGGTGACCGGGCGCAGCGTCAATCCGTCCGCGGGGAGATCGAGTCCGAACGCGGCGAACATCAGCTTCAGCAGTGCCGCGAATCCGAGACCGCCGAGCACACCCGCACCCGCCGCGATCGCGCCGACGGCCAGCGCCTCGGTGATCACCTTGCCCAGGACCTGCCCGCGGGTCGCGCCCACGGCGCGCAGCAACGCGGACTCCTTGGCTTGCTGGGCCACGGTGATGGCGAAGGTGTTGGCGATGGTGAATGTGCCTACCAGCAGCGCGATCCCGGCGAAGACGACCAGGAAGGAGCGGAACAAGGAGACGAAGGAGTCGTCGACGGTGGCCGCCGCCTCGGCGGCGACCTGCGCGCCGGTGACGGCCTCGACTCCCGACGGCAGTACCTGGGCGAGGGCTCGGGCCAGGTCGTCAGCGGAGGAACCGGGCGCGGCCCGCACGGACACGCTGGAGATCCGGTCGGGCGCGGGCGCGACGACCCGCTGTGCCTCGTCCGCCGCGAATGCCGTGAACGACGATCCGCCGAAACCGTCCTGCGACCCGAAGCCGCTGATGCCGACAATCGTGACCGGAATCCGCGTCGAGGTCAGCACCGCCGTGCTGTCACCGACCTCGAACGCCCCCAGGTCGGCGAGCGCCTTGTTGACGACCACCTCACCGGCTCCGGTGGGCGCCCGCCCTTCGAGCAGATGGTAGGGATTGAGCCCGGGATCGCTGAGCCAGTTGCCCGCGAGCCGCGGACCCAGCACCTCGAGCGGCGCACCGTCTTTGCCGAGGAGCTGCCCGGGTCCCTGGATGACCGCTTCGGCGACGGCCACGCCGGGGGTCGCGCGGACCGTGCCGACGACCGAAAGGTCGATCCCGCCACGAACACTCAGTGCCTCCGAGGCCACCGCCGTGTTGTTGCGGACCACGACGTCGGTGCCGGCGTAGGCCTGGTCGAGGAACCGATCGACGCTGGCGCGCAACGTATCCGCCAGCACCAGGCCGCCGGACAGGAACGAGATCCCCAGGAAGATCGCCAGGGCCGACCCCGCGAGCCGTCGCTTGCGCGCCCACAGGCCGCGCAGGGCGAGTGTGATGATCATGGTTCAGCCCTGCCCGAAGGTCTTCATACGCTCCAGAACCCGTTCCGCTGTCGGCGCGGCCATGCTGTCGGCCAGCCGCCCGTCGGCGAGGAACAGCACCGTGTCGGCGTAGGCGGCCGCGTGCGGATCGTGGGTGACCATCGCGATCGTCTGGCCGAGTTCGTCCACCGTCCGGCGCAGCAGCTCCAGCACCTCCGCGCCCGCCTGGGAGTCGAGATTCCCGGTCGGCTCGTCCGCGAAGATGATCGAGGGCCTGCTCAGTACCGCGCGGGCTACCGCCACCCGTTGCTGTTCACCGCCCGACAGCTCCGCGGGCCGGTGCGTGAGCCGGTCCCGGAGCCGAACGGTATCGACGATCGTGTCGAACCAGGTCGCGTCGACCTCGCGGCCCGCCAAGGCGAGCGGCAGCGTGATGTTCTCCCGCGCGCTGAGCGTCGGAATGAGGTTGAACTGCTGGAAGACGAATCCGATGCGGGCCCGGCGCAACAGCGTGAGCGCCTGGTCCGACAGTCCGCCCAGCTCGGTCTCACCGATATAGACCTTGCCGCCGGTCACCGTGTCCAGCCCGGCGAGGCAGTGCAGCAAGGTGGACTTACCCGCCCCGGACGGGCCCATGATGGCGGTGAAGGATCCGGTGGGGAAGCCGACGGTCACGCCGTCGAGCGCTCGCACCGACCCGGCCGTCGACCCCGGGTACAGCCGGTCGACGGCCTCCGCGCGCGCCGCCGGAGTATCGGGTGGGGCGATGTAGGGATCATCGATCAGTTGTCGGCTCATGATCGCCTCTTTCTCGGCGTGGTGCGGATCATGACTCAGTCTGTGCGCGACCCGGGCGCGTCGACGTCCGCCCAGCAGCGTCGAATTCCCTACGCGCAGCGGCGTATTGACACCCGGGTAGCGCGCGAGTTCAGCGCCGTGCGGCGTGCAGGATGTGGCCGGAGAAGACGTCGTACTTCGCGGCGGCGTCGACGCCGTAGCGCGAGAGGACCTCCGGCACCGAGGCGTCGACGATGGCGTCGAACCCGAGCGCCCGAAGGTGTTGCGCCAGCTCATCCGGCGCGAAGTAGCACTGCCACGGTTCGCCCTGGTCCGCGACCTCGGCCAGGACCGGGTCGCCCACGGCGCGGCGCTCGGGGGACCGCGCGGCCGAGAGATCGACGTAGTCGACGACCAGTTCGGTATGCGCGTCGAAGGCGGCGGTGCGGGCGAACAGATTCAGGGTCGCTCGCTCGGTCAGATACATCACCACGCCGAGGCAGACGAAGATCGTCGGCACGCTCCGGTCGAAGCCCGCCGGCTCGAGCGCCGCGTCCCACCGCTC
Organism: Nocardia sp. NPDC050712; assembly: GCF_040654295.1. Taxonomy (NCBI): domain Bacteria; kingdom Bacillati; phylum Actinomycetota; class Actinomycetes; order Mycobacteriales; family Nocardiaceae; genus Nocardia; species Nocardia sp. NPDC050712. The sequence goes on along the minus strand of NZ_JBFAHT010000004.1, from coordinate 433,034 downwards.
CTGTTCGAAGTCCGCGGTCACGAACGACACCGACGCCGGAACATCGATACCGGCGGCGCGCAACCGCTCCTGCTTCCACGCCTGGGTGCTCGGGTGATCCACCTCGAAGACCCGCAGATCCGGATAGGGATTCCGGTAGCCGAACGTATCGAGCCCCGCCCCGAGAATCACCAGCTGCCGCGTCCCCGCCGCGACAGCGGCTCCGATCGCGTCCTCGGCGACCCGGAACCGGGCCAGGATCCACGGGTGCAGCAGTTCCGGAATCCACTGCTCAGGCAACTCGCCGACCGCGAAACCGGATATCGACGCGGCCAGCGGGTCCTCGAAAAGCCTTGGCGACGGCCGCAACTGGTGCGCCGCCCGAATGAGCGCGATCGACAACGCGGTCCGGCTCGGCTGCCCCTGCTCCACAACGTCCCCCATCCCGTCCCGATCCAGGGTATCCGGCACACGCCGGACAGGACCGCGAAGTGACGGGATGCGGAGGGGATGGCAGCGGACCTGCGGACGGCGGCTCCCCGGGGTCATGGGATCATGGACAGCGCCGAATCCCCTTTGTGACCAGGAGCCCCGTGCCTAGCTTTGCCGACACGACGTTCACCGATCCGTCCGTGATCCGGAACTTCTGCATCATCGCGCATATCGACCACGGCAAGTCGACGCTGGCCGATCGGATGCTGCAGCTCACCGGTGTGGTCGAGGAGCGGGCGATGCGCGCGCAATACCTGGACCGGATGGACATCGAGCGCGAGCGCGGCATCACGATCAAGGCGCAGAACGTGCGGCTGCCCTGGCAGGTGGACGGCACCGACTATGTGCTGCACCTCATCGACACCCCCGGGCACGTCGACTTCACCTACGAGGTGTCGCGTGCGCTGGAGGCCTGTGAGGGCGCGATCCTGCTGGTCGACGCCGCGCAGGGCATCGAGGCGCAGACCCTCGCCAATCTCTACCTGGCGATGGACAAGGAACTGACGATCATCCCGGTGCTGAACAAGATCGACCTGCCGGCCGCCGACCCGGACCGCTACGCCGCCGAGATCGCCCACATCGTGGGGTGCGAGCCCGAGGACGTGCTGCGGGTCTCCGGCAAGACCGGCGTCGGCGTGGCCGCCCTGCTCGACGAGGCGGTCCGGCTGGTCCCGCCGCCGGTCGGCGCGGACGACGCGCCCGCGCGCGCCATGATCTTCGACTCGGTCTATGACACCTACCGCGGCGTGGTCACCTATGTGCGTGTGGTGGACGGCAAGCTGGCCCCGCGCCAGAAGATCAAGATGATGTCGACCGGCGCGACTCACGAACTGCTCGAGATCGGGATCGTCTCGCCCGAGCCCAAGCCCACGCAGGGTCTGGGCGTCGGCGAGGTCGGCTATCTGATCACCGGTGTGAAGGATGTCCGCCAGTCCAAGGTCGGTGACACCATCACCAGCGCCCGCGACGGCGCCACCCAGGCGCTGACCGGCTACCGCGAGCCACGGCCGATGGTCTACTCGGGCCTGTACCCGGTCGACGGTTCGGACTACCCGAACCTGCGCGACGCCCTGGACAAGCTGCAGCTCAATGACGCCGCGCTGACCTACGTCCCGGAGACCTCGGTGGCGCTGGGCTTCGGCTTCCGCTGCGGCTTCCTGGGTCTGCTGCACATGGAGATCACCCGCGAGCGCCTGGAACGCGAGTTCGGGCTCGACCTGATCTCCACCGCGCCGAACGTGATCTACCGCGTGGAGATGGAAGACAGCAAGGAACACATCGTCACCAACCCCTCGTACTGGCCGGAGGGCAAGGTGCGCGAGGCGTTCGAGCCGATCACCAAGTGCACCGTCATCGCGCCGAGCGAGTTCATCGGCACCATCATGGAGCTGTGCCAGTCCCGGCGCGGTGAGCTGCAGGGCATGGACTATCTGTCCGAGACCCGGGTGGAGATGCGCTACATGCTCCCGATGGCCGAGATCATCTTCGACTTCTTCGATTCGCTGAAGTCGCGCACCCGCGGCTACGCCAGCCTCGATTACGAAGAGGCGGGCGAGCAGGCCTCGGCCCTGGTCAAGGTGGACATCCTGTTGCAGGGTGAGGCCGTCGACGCGTTCAGCGCCATCGTGCACAAGGACGCGGCCCAGGCCTACGGCAACAAGATGACCACCAAGCTGCGCGAGCTCATCCCGCGTCAGCAGTTCGAGGTGCCGATCCAGGCGGCGATCGGTTCGAAGATCATCGCCCGCGAGAACATCCGCGCCATCCGCAAGGACGTGCTCGCCAAGTGCTACGGCGGTGACATCAGCCGTAAGCGCAAGCTGCTGGAGAAGCAGAAGGAAGGTAAGAAGCGGATGAAGACGATCGGCCGCGTCGAGGTGCCGCAGGAGGCGTTCGTCGCCGCGCTGTCCTCCGACGCCGCCTCGGACAAGCCGAAGAAGTAACCCGTTCCCTGCCATTCGGCCTGGTGACGGTCGTCGGCTGCCCCGAAAGAAGGGGCTTGTCGGTCGGTTTTCCGGATGGCAGGGTTATGGTGCTCGTCACGGTCGCGTCTTCGATCTTCTTGGAGAATGTGACAGTTGGGTTCTGCACAAATATCCTCGAGGTGATCTTCACTCGGTCGGGGCCCGGTGTGGTGAGGATGCTGGAACCTAGATGTGGAGCCTTGCATGACGCGTGACCTGCCCTTCGACGGCACTGATGACATCGAAGTGGACGAGGCTGCCAGCGATACGGCCTATCGCGTGGCGACCGGCGTCGCCCGCGTGGCACGGGCCGGCGCCTATGTCACCGGTGGCGCCTTGATCGCCTCCAACGGCGGCGGTGTCCCCGCCCGTCCCGGCGAAGCCCGCCTGGACAGTTTGAATACCGGCTGGGCGCACGACAGCGATCCCGACCCGGACCCGCACGTCCCGAGCCCGGTGGTCACCTTCCCGGATCCCGAGCCCGACTGGACCCCGCCCGCCATGCCGCGCACGCAGGAGCTGCCGTTGCAGCCCGCGCCGCTGGAACAGGCTCCGGCGCAGCCGAATTGGATGGACGCGGACAGCCGCGCGGCCTGGAATCCGGGTGGCGAGCAGCAGGGCCCGGTCTGGTACGGCACCGACGCCCCGCAGGAGGCGCCCGCCCCCGACTGGATGGACGGCGGCACCGCTACGCAGCCGAGCGAGCCGGGCCCGATGGACTGGCTGGACAACCCGGGCAACGGGCTGCCGGGCCACGGCCCCTTCGAGCTGCCCGGTCACGGCCCCTTCGCCATGCCCGGCACGCAGGCGTTCGGAGGATCGAACATGTTCGATCTGCCGAAGATCCCGGCCGCGAGCGACGCCACCACCGAGACGCCCGATCGCGATGCCGGTTCCGGTTTCGAGCCGGGGGGCTCCGGCCCCTTCGACGGCAACCCGTGGGACCTGGGTAGCTCGTTCGACAACGGCCTGTTCGACGGCGCGGGCGGCACCGGCGGTGATTTCGGCGTCTTCCTCGGCGTCGACGCCAGCGCGGCCCTGCACACCGAGTTCAGCATCGACTTCGGGATCAACGAGCAGGACGGGCTGTACCTGCACACCCAGGCCAAGATCGAGGCGTCGGCGCAGCTCACCGTGAAGACGGCGGCGGGCACCAATGTCGGCGATCAGCTCGATCAGCTCTCGGACTGGCTGGACAGCAAGCCGTCCGCGACGGCGGGCACCGTCAAGTCCACCAATGAGCAAGCCGGATCGGTGAATTCGGGCACCGGGACGGGTACCGCGCACGGTGCGGGCGGCACGGCTCCGGCCGCGGCCCAGCCCGTGGCTCCGGCGGCGCCGGCGCCGATCGCTCCTGCTCCGGTGGCTCCGGCCCCGGTCGCTCCGCATGCCCCCGCTCCGGTGGCTCCCGCGGCGGTGGCCCCGGTCGCCGTGGCTCCGGTCGTCGTGCAGCCGGTGGCCCAGACCCCGTTGCAGACCACCATTCAGCCCGAGGCCGCGAGCACCCCGATCGCGAACGTGCTCACCGGCCCGAGCGGCGCCTCCCCGCTGACCGCGCCCGCCGCGGTCGCGCCGGCCCTGTTCGATCCGCCGAAGCCCGCTCCGGCGATCCCCGGCAGCAAGCTGGATCCGCACCACACCGACATCGGGCAGACCGGGATCCCGGGGACCAGCACCCCGACCACCGTCACCAAGACGGTTCCCGTGCCCGCGACCGGCACCACCGTCGATCCGACCACGGGCAAGACGCCGGATCTCGGCACCACCCTCCCGAAGACCCCGGGCGCCACGGTGCCGAGCATCGACCTGGACGGCACCACGACCAAGGTGCCGGGCGCGAGCGTCACCCCGACCGCGCCCGCCACCAAGCCCGCGCCGAGCACCGATCCGGACGTGACCAAGCCGAGCGTGCCGACCACGCAGCACCCGGGCACGACCCAGCCGAAGCCGGTGGATCCCACCCACACCAAGCCGACTGTCGACATGCCCACCAGCGTGGACGTTCCGTCGGTGTCGATGCCCTCGCAGCCCACTCACAGCGGGCCCTCGCAGTTGCCGAGCGTCGACATCGATTCGCCGACGGTGCATGTCCCGACCCAGGCTCCGGTCACGCCGATCAAGCCGGTGCCGACGGTGAACACGAAGCCGATCAGCGATAACGTCGACTATCAGGCCGCCCAGTACGCGCCGCACAGCGATCACCTCATGCTGTCCTCGGGGCTCTCGGGCGGTCTGCTGCCGCACGACTCGATGCTCTCGCACCACGATGGGATCGATATCACGTTGGTGTAGGACGCCGAATGGGTACCAAGGGGTTTGCGTCGCGTACGCGAATGACGGAGCAAAAGTAAGGAGCAGTGTTGTCTGCCGCAGCAGGGCTGAAGGCCGCGACGGTGAAACATCCGGACGCGATGGCCCCGCTCATCCGGATTCTGGACGAACTGCGGGAGATGGCCCGTGCCGCGGGCCGCGACGATCTCGGGGGCCGTTTGGGCATGGTGCGCGCGCGGGTCACCGACCCGCGCGTGCGCCTGGTCGTCGTGGGTGAGCCGAAGCACGGGATGAGCACCCTGGTCAACAGTCTGGTCGGGGCGCCGGTGAGCGCCACCGACACGGCGTTGAGCGTGCCGGTGATCGTCGAGTACGGGCCCAAGGCCAGTGCCAATCTGGTGAAGTCGCACGGCAACGGCCGGGTGGAGCGCCAGGCGGTGGATCCGCTCAATCCCGGGCCCGCGCTCGCGGCTCAGGGTGTGGTGCGCGCGGAGTTCACCGAACCGAGCCCGCTGCTGGCCGACGGCATCGTGGTGATGGACGCCCCGGGCGCGGCCGGCGACGAGCACACCAAGTGGTCGATGATCGCCGCCGCCGACGCCGTGCTCTACGTGGTGGACGCGAGCCGTGAGCTGGCGCCGCCGCAGCTCGAGCATCTGCAGCGGATCCACCAGCTCTGCCCGACGGTGATCTGCGTGCTCAACAAGATCGATCGGTTTCCGCAGTGGTCGCATGTGCAGCAGCGCAATCGCGATCTGCTGGACGCGGCCGGCCTCGGGTTCGCGGTGGCGCCGGTCTCGGCGCTGCTGCACCGGCAGGCCGAGACCTCGGGGGACTACCAGCGCGACATCGAATCCGGGATGCCGCAGCTCATCGGTCACCTGCGCGACTACGTGGTCTCGCGGGCCGACGCCGTGGCCATCGAGGCCGCGGTGCGCGATATCCGGCTGGTGACCGATCATCTGGCGGTCACGGTGCGTTCCGAGGCCGAAGCGCTGCGCGATCCGCGCCGGCGCGCCGAGATCACCGAGCAGCTGCTCGGCGCGCGCAATCTGGCCGAGGACCTGCGCCAGCGCACCGCCAACTGGCAGGTCACCCTGGTCGACGGCAGCACCGAGCTGATGGCCGATATCGAGCACGACCTACGCCATCGGCTCCGCAGCCTGGTGCGGGACGCGGAAGCCGAGATCACCCAGACCGATCCGGCCCGGGGCTGGAAGGATTTCGGCACCGAGCTGGACGCGCGCATCTGCGAGGCGGTGGAAGAGAACTTCGTGATGGCGCACTACCGGTCGGTGGAGCTGTGCGAGCAGGTCGCCGCGAAGTTCCCGGCCGACCACCGCACGCCGGCGCTCCCGGATCTCCGATTGGAGAACCCGGGGGAGGTGCTGGAAACGGTGGCGCCGCTGGACACCTTGGAGAGCGCGAAAGCCAGTGTCACCCAGCAACTGCTGTCCGGTCTGCGCGGCTCCTACGGCGGCATCCTGATGGTCGGCCTGGCCACCAGCCTGCTCGGCATGTCGCTGGTGAACTGGTATTCGGCCGGCGCCGGTGTGCTGCTCGGCGTGAACGCGCTGTGGGACGACCGCAAGAACCGCAAGCAGCGCCGTCGCGGCGAGGCCAAGGTAGCCGTGGCCCGCCTGATGGACGACGTGATCTTCCAGGTGAGCAAGGAATCGCGAAACCGCTTGCGCGCCATGCAGCGTGCGCTGCGCGACCACTTCACCGACATCGCCGCCGACACCGCGCGCACCGCCGACGAGTCGCTGCGCGCGGCCGAGGAGGCCTACGGCAAGTACGGCGACCGCCGCGAGGAGCGGATCGCCGAACTCGACGGGCAGATGGGCGCGCTGCGCGCGGTCCGCGAGCGCGCCGAGGGGCTCGTCGCGGCCTGAGATCGCCGGTTACCCAGGGTGATTGGCCGGGGTGTGCGCGGGCTGGAAGTTGCCGGCGCTGTGCGTCTCCTCGGCCCGGATGACGTGGGTCACCGCGTTGATCAACGCCAGGTGGGTGAAGGCCTGCGGGAAGTTGCCCAGGTGCCGCCCGCTGCGCGAATCAATCTCTTCGGCGTACAGCCGCAGTGGGCTGGCATAGCCGAGCAGCCGCTCGCACAGGTGCCGGCCGCGTTCCAGCTCGCCGATTTCGACCAGTGCCGAGACCAGCCAGAACGAGCAGATGGTGAAGGTGCCCTCGGCGCCGGACAGGCCGTCGTCGGTGGTCTCGGTGCGGTAGCGCAGGACCAGGCCGTTCTCGGTGAGCCGGTCCGCGATGGCGAGCACGGTGGCGCGCACCCGGTGGTCGTCGGGCGGCAGGAAGCGCAGCAGCACCACGAGCAGCAGTGAGGCGTCCAGGGTTTCGCCGCCGTAGGTCTGGGTGAACACGCCCTCACTGGTGACGCCGTGCGTGAGGATGTCGTTCTTGATCTCCTCGGCGATGGCGTACCACTCGGCGGCGTGCTGGAGCTGGCCGTGGATCTCGGCGAGCTTGGCGCCGCGGTCCAGCGCCACCCAGCACATCACCTTCGACGAGGTGAAATGCTGTGGCTCGCCGCGCACCTCCCAGATGCCCCGGTCGGGTTCGCCCCAGTTCGCGATCGCGGCCCGCACCTGGCGTTCCAGCAGCGGCCACAGCGATTCGGGCACCCGCTGCCGCGATTTCACGTGCAGGTACACCGCGTCCAGCATGGTGCCCCAGATGTCGTGCTGGTCCTGGTTATAGGCGCCGTTGCCGATGCGCACCGGCCGCGCGCCGTCGTAGCCGAACAGGTGGTCCAGGGTGCTCTCGGTGATCACCCGTTCCCCGCCGATGCCGTAGAGCACTTGCAGCGGAACGGGTTTGCCGTGCTCGTCGGTGGTGGCGTCGTTGAGGAAGGCGAAGAAGTCGTTGGCCTCGCGGTCCAGCCCGAGGGTGTAGAGGCCCCACAGGGCGAAGCTGGAATCGCGCACCCAGGTGTAGCGGTAGTCCCAGTTGCGTTGCCCGCCGGGTGTTTCCGGCAGCGAGGTGGTGGCCGCCGCCATCAGCGCGCCGGTCGGGGCGTAGGTCAGGCCCTTGAGCGTCAGCGCGCTGCGCTGTAAGTAGTTGCGCCACGGGTGATCCGGGAACTTGCCCAGGGTGATCCACTGCCGCCAGGATTCCGAGGTCGCCCACATCTTCTTGGCCGCCTCGTCATAGGTGCGCGGCGCGGGCAGATCCGACCAGGTCAGTGCCACGAAGACCTCGTCGCCCTCCGACATCCGGGTGCGCGCGCGAGACTCGCGGCCCTCCAGGCCCAAGCGCAGGTCGGTGGTGAGCACCAGGCTCGGGCCGGCGCTCGGGTCGTCGCTGCGCACGGCCGTGGCCTCCTCGTAGACCTTGCCGGTGTACTCCCAGCGCGCCGTCGCGCGGTGATAGTCGAAGGCCGGTTCGCAGGCCATCTCCAGCTCCACCGTGCCGTTCACGCATTTCACGGTGCGCAACAGCATGTGCTCGGCATCCCAGTCCATCGGGGTGCGGCGATGGGTCCGGCTGCGCTGGTCGTTGTTGTGCCAGCGACCGAGGATCAGCGCGTCGCGCACGATCAGCCAGCCGGTCTGGGTCTGCCAGGTGGTCTCCAGGATCATGCCGCCGGGCAGGTAGCGGCGCGCGGCTGGCACGTTCACGCCGTACGGGCCGAGCCGGAAGTGCCCGGCGCTGCGATCCAGCATGGCGCCGAAGATGCTCGGCGAATCCGGGCGCGGCACGCACATCCACTCGACCGCGCCGTTGCTGGCGATCAGGCAGGTGGTCTCGCAGTCGGAGAGGAAGGCGTAGTCGTCGATCGGGGGGAAGCTGACATGGTGATTCTGCTGGGTCAGCGCCGTCGGCACCGGTAGGTCGTTCTGATCAGGGGACGCCATACCTCATCTTGAGTGGACGCCGGGCCCGGCGTCCACCGCACGCGAGCTTTTCGACTTGCACTCGTCAGTCCCGTGCTGTTGGCCGCTTCTCAGGATCGGCCACTAGGCTGGCGCCGTGCAGAGCATCGCAGGATGGTGGGACAGCTTCGAGCTGTGGGTCGCGGGATTGCCGTTCATCCCGCAGTTCCTCGTCGTACTCGTCGGCATGGTGCCGATCAGCTTCGCCATCGCCTACCTGCTCGACCGCGGAGTGCGCCTGGCCATGGCGCTGCTGGGCCGCAACCGCGCCGCCGCCGCGACCCAGGCCGCCGATACCGCCGAGCTGCGCCTGGGCGCCGATCTCGTCGAGCCCGATCTGCTGGTCCCGGCGCGTCTGGATGCGCTCGAGCACGCGCAGAGCGGGGCGCGCTGATGCCACGGTCGCGGGTTCAGCTCGCCCTTGTCGCCCTGCTCGTCCTCGTGATCGTCGCCTGGCTGTTTACGCGTTAGGCCCGCCGGTGCGCCAGTCGTTGAGCCGCTTGCCCAGCTTGGTCACGGTGTCGCCGACCTCCTGACCGACCGTGCTCACCGCCGAGCCGACGTCCTTGCCGAGGTTGCGCACGGTGCGCACCAGCGGATCCTCGGATTCGTCGAAGCTCTGCTTGTAGTTGCGCGCCGCCTCTTTGATCTCCTCGCTGATGCGGGCGCTCTTGTCGGTGTCGCGATGCGGGTAGTGGCCGTGGATGATCCGGTCGTACTCGCCGGACTGGATCCAGCGCCGCAGCTCCGCGGCCCGCAGCACCGAGAACGGATGCGATTGCAGTTCCAGGTTGAGCAGCTTGAGCACCCCGTCGCGCAGGTCGCCGGAGCGTTCGTAGTCGTCGGCCTGGGCCAGGAACGCGCCGTGGTTCATCTCCTTGACCCAGGTGCCGCCGGCCGTCTTCATGTGCACCCGCACCGAGGCGTCCACGTCCTGGCCGCACAGTAGCCCGGCCCGGTCGCCGGACAGCTCGGACTTGCGGCTCCACTCCATCAGCGCCGCGACGATCGCGCGTAAAGCCCAGCCGCCCACCGGCATCCAGCCGATATTGGCCGAGATCCGCAGCAGGTGCATGAGCATGGTGCGGTAGACCGCGTGCCCGGACAGCGCGTGCCCGAGCTCGTGGCCGATCACGAAGCGCAGCTCCTCGGTGTCCATCAGGTCGATGAGCCCGGTGGTGAGCACGATGAACGGCCGGTCCATGCCGATGGTCAGGGCGTTCACGTGCGGGCTCTGCAAGACGAACATCTCGGGTGTGGTGCGCGCGTCCAGGATGTCGACGCAGTCCTGGCGCAGTTGGTGCAGCGAGCGGAACTGGCGGTCGTCCACGCGGACGGCGGTGGCCAGGTAGAGCAGTCGGTGCTGGCGTTCCTGCAGCAGGCCGGACAGGGTGCGCAGGACGGTATCGAAACCGGCGAGGGAGCGCAGCGTCACCAGGGCGGTGCGGTCTGCGGGATGCTCCCAGGCGCGGGTGCTGATGCCGGGCAGCCGGGTACGGATGCGGTCCGGACTCGTATTCATCGGTTTTAAACCCCCGTGATCACATTGATTTCAAAGGCGCCGTGCGCCTCTGCTACAGTCTGCCTGTGTCCACGAATGTCGTCCCGCAGGTCCGCCATGAATTGGCGTTGATCGCGGTCGGCAATCTCGCGGTCGCCGATATCCTCTGTCGCTGATCGGCCCCGGGTATCGCCGCGCGTTCCTAGCCAGTAGACTGGCGCGCCCCTTTCGCAGCGATATCCGAACCCCGACGGCCGCTCGGCCGAAGTCGCGCCACTGTTCGCCGATCCGGCGGCAGGTCTACCCGATTTCGCATTCTTTTTCCGCCATGATTCCCCCGACTCGGACATGGCGGTCTCCAGGAAGGTCCACCCTGATGTCTCGCAATTCTTGGCTCTCATCGCGACGCCGCTATGCCGCCGTCGCCCTGACCACACTCGCAGCCGTGGCACTGTCCGCCTGCGGTGGTGGAGCGAGCGACAGTGTGGGCGGCGAAGCTGCCGACGGCAGTGGCGGCACGCTGAACCTCTACGCGTACGCGGTGCCGAAGCCGGGCTTCGACAAGGTCGTGCCCGAGTTCAACAAGACCGACAAGGGCAAGAACGTCGCGATCAACGCCTCCTACGGCGCCTCGGGCGATCAGTCCCGCAAGGTCAAGGACGGCGCCGAGGCCGACGTGGTCAACTTCTCGGTCGAGCCCGACATTACCCGCCTGGTCGACGCCGGCCTGGTCGATGCCAACTGGAACGCCGACGCCACCAAGGGCATCCCGTTCGGTTCGGTCGTGGCCATCGTGGTCCGCAAGGGCAACCCGAAGGGCATCAAGGACTGGGACGACCTGCTCAAGCCGGGTGTCGAGGTCGTCACCCCGAACCCGTTCAGCTCCGGTTCGGCCAAGTGGAACCTGCTCGCGCCGTACGCGACCAAGTCCGAGGGCGGCAAGAACCCGCAGGCCGGCCTGGACTACCTGAGCCAGCTCATCTCCAAGGAGCACGTCAAGGTGCAGCCCAAGTCGGGCCGCGAAGCCACCGAGACCTTCCTGCAGGGCACCGGTGACGTGCTGCTGAGCTACGAGAACGAGGCACTGTTCTCCGAGCGCAACGGCGATCCGATCGAGCACGTCATCCCGCCGAGCACCTTCAAGATCGAGAACCCGGTCGCGGTCCTCAAGACCAGCAAGAACCAGGAGAAAGCCGTCGCCTTCCGCGACTTCCTGTTCACCTCCGAGGGCCAGAAGGCCTGGGCCACGGCCGGCTTCCGCCCGGTCGACCCGAAGGTCGCCGCCGACTTCGCCAAGGACTTCCCGACCCCGCAGAAGCTGTGGACCATCGCCGATCTGGGCGGCTGGAAGGCCGTGGACAAGGAGCTGTTCACCGCGAACACCGGCTCCGTCGCGGTGATCTACGACAAGGCCACCAAGTAGCGAAACCTCGAGGTGGCCCAGCGCACATCTGCGCTGGGCCACCTCTTCGCCGCTTCCAGGACACGGGATACTGATCGACTGTGACAGACAGCAACACCGCCGAGGTCGGAGACGCCTCCGATACCGGCTCGGTAAAGCTCGACAAACCGGCCGCCGCGCGGGCCCAGCCCGCCCCCGGGCGGCCCCGCCTGTCCTGGCTGCGGGTGACCGGCTCGGTCGGCCCGCTCGGCATCGCGACCGCGGTGCTGTGGCTCAGCATCATCGTGTTGCTGCCCCTGGCCGCGCTGACCGTGACCTCCTTCGAGGAGGGCTGGTCCGGCTTCTGGGACGCGATCACCCAGCCCGCCGCGCTGGATTCGCTGCGGATCACCGTGTTCGTCTCGGTGATCGTCGCGATCATCAACGTCTTCATGGGCACTTTGATCGCCTGGGTGCTGGTGCGCGACGACTTTCCGGGCAAGGGCATCGTCAACGCCCTGATCGACCTGCCGTTCGCGCTGCCCACCATCGTGGCCAGCATCGTGCTGCTGTCGCTGTACGGGCCGCAGAGCCCGATCGATATCCATCTCAATGCCACCCAGCCCGGCCTGGTGGTGGCACTGGCCTTCGTGACGCTGCCGTTCGTGGTGCGCTCGGTGCAGCCGGTGCTCATCGAGGCCGACCGCGAGGTGGAGCAGGCCGCGCTGTCGCTGGGCGCGAGCAACTGGACCACCTTCCGCCGGATCGTGCTGCCCACCCTGGCGCCCGCCGTCATCAGCGGTGGCGGCCTGGCCTTCGCCCGCGCGATCGGTGAGTACGGGTCGGTGGTGCTGATCGGCGGCGCCATTCCGCGCGAGACCGAAATGGCCTCGCAGTACATCCAGAAGCAGATCGAGATCGACCGCCCGGTGAACGCGGCCGCGGTATCGGTGGCGCTGCTGCTCATCTCCTTCGTCGCGCTGCTCGGGCTGCGGCTGTGGGCCGAGCGCAGCGCCCGGAAAGAGCAGGCGGCCCGATGAATCTGACCTGGCCCACCAAGATCACGCTGCGCACCGTCGCGCTGGCCTACCTGTTCATCCTGCTGGTGCTGCCGCTGATCATCATCCTGTGGCGCACCTTCGGTGAGGGTCTCGGCGCCTTCGTCGAATCCATCACCACCCCGGCCGCTATCTCGGCCTTGCAGCTCTCGCTGATCATCGTGGCGATCGTGGTGCCGGTCAACGTCATCTTCGGCATCGTGACCGCGCTGGCGCTGGTACGCGGCAGATTCCCCGGCCGCACGCTGGTGCAGGGCATCGTCGACCTGCCGTTCGCGGTGTCGCCGGTGGTGGTCGGCGTCGCGCTGATCCTGCTGTGGGGCGCCAACGGCTGGTTCGGCGGCCTCGAATCCGCCGGTTTCAAGGTGATTTTCGGCCTGCCCGGCATGGTGATCGCGACCATCTTCGTGACGCTGCCGTTCGTGGTGCGCGAGGTCGAGCCGGTACTGCACGAGATCGGCGACGACCAGGAACAGGCCGCGGCCACCCTGGGCGCCTCGGGCTGGCAGACCTTCTGGCGGATCACGCTGCCCGCGATCCGCTGGGGCCTGACCTACGGCGTGGTGCTCACCGTGGCCCGCGCGCTCGGCGAATTCGGCGCGGTCATCATGGTGTCCTCGGCGCTGCCGGGTAAGTCGCAGACGCTGACCCTGCTGGTGCACGGCCGATACATCAACGACCACAACACCTTCGGCGCCTACTCCGCCGCGACCCTGCTGATGGGCATCGCCCTCGTGACCCTGCTGTTCATGACCCTCCTCGAACGTAAGCGTGGCGCCAAGTGATCACCGTGACCAATGCGCGGAAGAACTACGGTTCCTTCGCCGCTCTGAACGACGTCAGCATCGACATCCCGACCGGTGAGCTCACCGCGCTGCTCGGGCCGTCCGGTTCCGGCAAGTCGACGCTGCTGCGCTCCATCGCGGGCCTGGAGTCCCTGGACGGCGGCATCGTCAGCATCGCGGGCAACGACGTCACCCATGTGCCGCCGCAGAAGCGCGACATCGGCTTCGTCTTCCAGCATTACGCCGCCTTCAAGCACATGACGGTGCGCGACAATGTCGCCTTCGGCTTGAAGATCCGCAAGCGCCCCAAGGCCGAAATCGCCAAGAAGGTCGACGAACTGCTCGGCATCGTCGGGCTCGACGGTTTCCAGCACCGCTATCCCGCCCAGCTCTCCGGTGGCCAGCGCCAGCGCATGGCCCTGGCGCGCGCGCTCGCGGTGGACCCGCAGGTGCTGCTGCTGGACGAGCCGTTCGGCGCCCTGGACGCGAAAGTGCGTGCGGATCTGCGCAAATGGCTGCGCCGGCTGCACGAAGAAGTCCATGTGACCACCGTGCTGGTCACCCACGACCAGGAAGAGGCCCTGGACGTGGCCGACCGGATCGCGGTGATGAACGCGGGCCGGATCGAGCAGGTCGGCAGCCCGGAGGACGTGTACGACCGTCCCGCCAACGAATTCGTCATGTCCTTCCTCGGCGACGTGGCCCGGCTCAACGGACACCTGGTGCGCCCGCACGATATTCGGGTCGGCCGTGATCCGAGCATGGCGCTGGCCGCGCACGAGGGCACCGCGGAGTCGGCGGGCGTCACCCGCGCGAGCGTGGAGCGGGTAGTGCACCTGGGTTTCGAAGTGCGGGTGGAATTGCGCAACGCCGCGACCGGAGATCTGTTCGCGGCCCAGGTCACTCGCGGTGACGCGGCGGCACTACAGCTTTCCGACGGTGAGACGGTCTACGCCCGGGCCACCCGTATTCCGGAATTGCCCGCCGGCTAGTTCGCACGCAACGGTTTTCGACAGGGGCGACACGCCCGTTCGAAATGTCCGTGTCCATGAAATGACTGTGGTCGAATAATGTCACCAATTGAATAACTTCCAATTCATTCGCCGTAGCCTTTTCGTGTGCGCGGGGGAGAAGTATGCGGAATGAGCTCCAGGCGCCGGCAAAGAATGCATGGAGACCATGAAAACACGACTACCCGTGTTTGTTTCTACTGCTCTCTGCTGTGCCATCGCCGTTCTCGCGGCCCATTCCGCGACTGCCGCCGTCGCCGCCGCGGCGGCGATTCCGGCACCGGACCGGCCGCTCGAAGCGCCGGCTCCGGACATCGAAATCACCTGTTCGGAGCCCGAGCTCACCCTCGCGGACCTGCTGGCCACCGGCATCAAGGGTGAGCAGCGGCGCTTCCACCTGAACGCCGAGCAGCGGCACAATGCCCGCCGCATCGTCGAGGTGGTCGAGCGGCGCGGCATGCCGGCGTACGCGGCGGTGGTGGCACTGGCCACCGCGTTGCAGGAATCGACACTGCGGAATCTCACCGTGCCGGTGGATTACGACTCGCTGGGGTTGTTTCAGCAGCGACCGTCCGCGGGCTGGGGTACGCCGGAACAATTGACCGACCCCGGATATGCGACCGCGGCATTCCTGGACGCGCTCGAGGACAAGGTCCCGAATTATTCCTCGATTCCGCTGTGGGAAGCCGCGCAGGGCGCGCAGGTCTCGGCCTTCCCGGTGGAATACGCGAAGTGGCAGGAGCAGGCCGCGCAGTTGACGCTGGAGCTCCTCGTCGAATAACCGGGCCCGGCCGGCCGTGCGGACGACCGGCCGGGCCGGCGGTTGCTGTGAAGCTGCGAGATCGACCGGCTACCAGGACGCGTCCGGCGTCGAAATTCGGCGCGCCAGAGCGAGATCCACCGACTGAGCGGTCGGCTCCGGGTGCCGTGCAGGTCACGGGTGGTGCCCGCGGAATTCGGCAGGCTGTGCCCGGGTGGGGCATTTCGGACAACCGGTTGTCCGGTGGTTGGCACGCGGGTCGCGGAGTGGTTGCGTGAGTGAGGTTCGAAGCAACTCGGCTCGGCGATCAGGTGGATTGCGATGGCGGTTGGTCTGGGTTTGAGCATCGGTACGGTCAACACGGTTTCCGCGCTGGCCGACGACCGAACCAAGGCGCCGCCGGGGCGCCGCCGTCAGCCCGAGCGCACGCCCGCCATCACCCGGCGCACCACGCTCACCTTCGACAGCACCGGCCTGGCCCGGGTCGGGGTGATTCCACGGCATGGGCGCGCGATCACCGAGTTCGCCGATCTGAGCCAGCGCACCGCGCGGTCGGCCCGGGTCGGGCACCGGGCGCTCACGCCCGCCGATCTCGTTGCCACCGTGGCGGATTGCCTCATTCTGGAGGCGCGGCGGGATCCGCGGGCCGTGGCCGCGGGCATCACGCTGACCCATCCGGCCGGCTACTCCGCGCTCCAAGTAGGCGATCTGCGTGCGTCTTTGGACGCGATCGGGCTGAATCGCGTTGCGCTGGTTGCCGAACCGATCGCCGCCGCGGCCTGGCTGGAGGCCGAGCACGGCCCGCTCATGCCGGGGCTGGCGCTGATCTACGATCTGGGCGGCTCCAGCCTCGATGTGACGCTGGTGCGGGTCGGCGCGGGTCGCCCCGAGAATCCCATCGTCGGCGTGCCGGTGCGCTCGGGTGAGTTCGGCGGCCGGGCCTTCGGCGCGCTGGTCGCGGCGCGGGCGGGTAACAGTGGCCTGGCTTCCCATCTATCCGGCGCGGTGCGGGGTGCGACCGCCGACGAACTGCGCACCGATCATGTGCGCGCCTCGCTCGAACTGGTCTACCGCTGCCTGCGGACGGCCGACGTGACCATGGCCGATGTGGATTGTGTCCTGGTCGTCGGTGGCGCGGCCCGGCCCGCCGATGTCCCCCAGGTGCTGTCCGACGAACTCGCCCGCCCGGTGATCATCGCCTCCGATCCCGAGCGCACGACCGCCGACGGCGCCGCGATCCTCGCGCGGCGGGCGAACCCCGGCCGGGACGAGCCGGCGCAGCCCGGTCGGCGGGCCGGCGCGCACCGCCGGGCCACGGACGATCTGGTGCCCGCGTGGCTGCGCCCGCAGCCGGGGCAGCGTTCCCGCACCACTCGCGCGCTGCTGTTCTCCCGGCGCACCCGCCGCAGGTTGACCCGGGCCGCGACCGCGGTGGGTATGTCGGCCGGCGGGGTAGCCCTCGCGTTCGCGCTGCCCGCGGACGCGGTGATCGCGGGGTTGCGCTAGGGGTAGGTTGACGTCACCCGCCGTAGGTGTAACTATGGGATACAGTAAATCGGTCCCATGAGGAAGGCAGTGACGACGATGTCCGGAGCCGTTACCCCCGCCGTAGATCCCGACCTGGAAAAGGCACAGGAATACGCAGCGAAGCTCCTGTTGCTGTCCGAAGGTTCGGTCAACAAGCACTTCGACCCGTTCGAGGATATCGATTGGGACAATCCCGACTTCGCCGCCGATGCCGGCGAAGAGCGGTGGATCCTGCCCAGGTCCGGCGACACGCTGGGCCGGCACCCCTGGTACCTGGCCCAGCCGCAGGACGTGCAGATCGCGATCGGCAAGTACCGCCAGGCCAACGTGGCCAAGGTCGGTCTGCAGTTCGAGACCATTCTGATCAGCGGCATGGTCACGCACACCTTCGGCCTACCCAACGGTGATCCCGAATTCCGCTACTGCTCCCACGAGATGATCGAGGAGCACAACCACACCCTGATGTTCCAGGAGATGGTGAACCGGATCGGCATCGACGTGCCCGGCATGGGCCCGCTGGTGCGCAAGTTCAAGTACATCGGCGCCCCGGTGGCCGCGCTGTTCCCGAACCTGTTCTTCATGGCCGTGCTGGCCGGTGAGGAGCCGATCGACCACATCCAGAAGTCGATCCTGCGCTCCGGCGAAGACGTGCACCCGATCATGCGCGGCGTCATGGCGATCCACGTCGCCGAGGAAGCCCGCCACATCTCCTTCGCGCACGAGTTCCTGAAGATCCACGTGCCGGAGAAGAACGCGCCCACCAAGTTCGTGCTCTCGATCGCCATGCCGATCGTCATGTTCATCCTGGGCCGCTCGATCTACACTCCGCCGCGGTCGTTCTGGCGTGAGTTCGACATCCCGGATTACGTCCGCAAGGAACTGTTCTACGGGACCAAGGAAGCCAAGCAGGAGTTCAGCGACTTCTTCGGCGATGTGCGCACCCTGGCCAAGGACATCGGCCTGATGAATCCGATCGCCCGGCGGGTGTGGAAGCTGCTCAATATCGACGGCCACACCACGCGTTACCGCTCCGAGCCGCTGCGCGTGGTCAAGGCAGGCTGAGTAAGTGCCCTACGTCGTCACACAATCCTGTTGCAGCGACGCGTCCTGCGTCTACGCCTGCCCGGTCAACTGCATCCATCCGACGCCCGATGAGCCGGATTTCCGGACGGCGGAGATGCTGTACGTGGATCCGAAGGCATGCGTGGACTGCGGCGCGTGCGCCTCGGCCTGCCCGGTCGACGCGATCACCTCGTCGAAGAAGCTGACCGACGAGCAGCTGCCGTTCATCGAGATCAACGCGGACTTCTTCCGGGAGTCGCGCCCGCGCCCGCTGCTGGCCCGCCCGGTGCCCGCCCCGGAGATCCGGACCGAACGCGAGCCGCTGCGCGTGGCGATCGTCGGCTCCGGCCCCTCGGCCATGTACGCCGCCGACGAGCTGCTGACGCAGTCCGGTGTGTCGGTCTCGGTGTTCGATCGGCTGCCGGTGCCCTACGGCCTGGCCCGCCACGGCGTCGCGCCCGATCACGGCCGGACCCGCCAGGTGAGCAGCCTGTTCGACGTGATCTCGGCCCAGCCCGGGTTCACCTCGTATCTGAATGTCGAAGTGGGCAAGCATGTTTCGCACGAGGAGCTGCTCGGCCATTTCCACGCGGTGATCTACGCGGTCGGCGCTTCCGCGGACCGCAAGCTGGGCATTCCCGGCGAGGGCCTGCCCGGCAGCACCTCCGCCACCGACTTCGTGGCCTGGTACAACGGGCATCCCGACCACGCCGGTGACAGCATCGATCTGTCGCAGCGGCGGGCGGTGATCGTCGGCAACGGCAACGTCGCGCTCGATGTCGCCCGCATCCTGACCAGTGATCCGGAAGCCTTGGCGGCCACCGATATCGCGCCGTACGCCCTGAAGGCGCTGCGGGACAGCAAGATCGAAGAGGTCGTCATCCTCGGCCGTCGCGGTCCCGCCGAATCCGCCTTCACCGTGCCGGAATTCGTCGGTCTGCTCGGTGCCGACGTCGACATCGCGATCGAGGGCGAGTTGCCCACGCTCGGCGGCGACCGGCCCTTCCACGTGGAGCAGAAGCTGAAGCTGCTGCACAGCGTGGCGGAGCGGCCGTTCGGCAAGCGCAAGCGAATCGTGTTCCGGTACCTCACTTCTCCGGCCGAGATCCTCGGTACCGACCGGGTGACCGGGGTTCGGGTCGGCACCAACGAACTGGTCGCCGACGCCGAGGGCGTCCTGCGGGCCGTGGCCACGGGCGCGACCGAGGAGCTGCCGGCGGGCCTGGTGCTCGCCTCGGTCGGCTACCGCGGTGTGCCGCTGACCGGTCTGCCGTTCGACGAGCGCGCCCACGTGATCCCGAACCTGGACGGCCGGGTGCTGGAACAGGCCGGGGGAGCGGTGTTCCCGGGCGCCTATGTCACCGGCTGGATCAAGCGCGGTCCCACCGGTTTCATCGGGACCAACAAGTCCTGCGCGCAAGAGACGGTGCAGCAGCTGGCCGACGATTTCAACGCCGGACGCCTGCGTCAACCGGTGCGTGGCGCAACGGAATTCGATCGGCTCGTCCGCGAGCGGCAGCCCGCGGTGCGGGCGGCCGGCGCCGCGCTGCGCCAAGGTCCGTTGCGGCGCTTGCTCACTCGCGCCTGACAGTCATCCGACGCCGTCCCGGCACGCCTGGTGCGTGCCGGGACGGCGTCGTTTCCTCGAAGCGGCAGCGGTGTCAGCGCGCGGTGAAGCCGCCGTCGATGGACAGCGCGGCGCCGGTGATGAAGCTGGCCTCGTCGCTGAGCAGGTACGCGCAGAACGTCGCGATCTCCTCCGGCTGACTGATCCGGCCCATCGGGTGCAGCGCCGCGATAGCGGCTTCCCCCTCGGGGGTCGCGCCCATCGAGGCGCGGAACGCCGGGGTGTCGACCGCACCGGAGGCGATGGCGTTCACCCGCACGCCCTGCTCGGCGTTCTCCAGCGCGACCGCGCGGGTCAGGCCGACGACACCGTGCTTGGCGGCGACATACGGCGCCACCGAGCCCATACCGACCACGCCGAGGTTGGAGGCGTTGTTCAGGATCGCGCCGCCACCGGAGGCGAGGATCGCCGGAACCTGGTGCCGCAGACCGTAAAACACGCTGGTGAGGTTGAGTTCCAGGTCGGCGCGCCAGTCCTGCTCGGCGACCCCGCTGTCGTCGGCCGCCGAGACCGGCCCGTAGGCCAGCACCGCGCCGGCATTGTTGAAAGCGGCGTCCAGGCGGCCGTATTCGGTGAGCGCGGCCTGGGTCAAAGCCGCCACATCCGCCTCGACGGTGACATCGGTGGGGACGAACAGCGCCCGGCCACCGGCGGCGCGGATATCGGCCGCCACTTGCTCACCGGTGTCCTTGCCGCGGGCGCCCAGTACCACCGCCGCGCCCTCGGACGCCACCCGCAGGGCCACGGCCTTGCCGATGCCGGAGCTGGCGCCGGTAATGAGTACGACCTTGTTCGCGAACCGTGTGGACATTGTCGAAAATCCCTTCTCTGGCTGGCGATTCCGGCTCGGTCGAGCTCGTCGCCGCACTCAGTCAACCGCGCCGGCCGGGCCGAAGCTGGCGGTAATCGGACTCCACGTTTGACGCGTCATGTTTTTCGGCGACGGTATCCGATATGACTGTTGGCAATGCCGTAGTTACCGACTAGTCGGTGTGCGATGTCTGGGTTGTCCAGCCTGTTGCCGGAGGGGCATTTCAACCAGACCGTCCACGATGTTTCGATCGCTGAGTGATAGCGGAATCGGGTGCGCACCAGGCGAATTCCGGTTTGTACAGGGGGCTGGATTGTTTCCTCTCGACAGCTCTAGCTGGACGTATGGTTCAAACCGCCCGGAACCCGAACGTTTCATACCAATTCGGATTCCGAAACGACACATCACCAGTTAACCTGTGGGAGCTGTTTGGAAGACGACCGCGGCCACATGGCTCGACTGTGTGCTGGACGTGGTCACGGTGCGTTGACGGGATAGCAAATGACTACAGTGCTGGGTTTCAGCATCGGTTCAGTGAACTCCGTATCCGCGGCGGTGACCGGTGCGCGCCCGCGCCCATCGGTGCGTACTCGGCGCACGGCGGTGACCTTCGACGGCGTCGGCGTCGCCGAGGTCGGTGGAGCTCCCCAATTCAGTACGGCCATCAGCGATTTCGCGGATCTGGCGCGCGACCCGGAATCGGTGGTGGTCGCCGGTCGCCTGTTCTCGCCCGCGAACATGGTCGCGGCCGTCGTGCACGGACTGCTGGTGAGCGCGGAGGATCCGATCGCCGGAGCCGTAGCCACCTATCCCGCAATCTATTCCGATAAACAGGTAGCGCTCTTACGCCAGGCGCTGGACTTAGCCGGCGCCCGAGAAATCATGCTGATCCCTGAACCCGTCGCCGCCGCGGAGTGGCTGGAGGCCGAGCACGGCCCCGCCGAACCGGGCTTCGTCCTGGTCTACGACCTGGGCGGCACCAGTCTCGATGTCGCTGTCGTCCGGGTCGGCCCGGACTGGGACAACCATCCGATCATCGGAAAGCCGCTGCGCTCCTACGAGTACGGCGGTCGCCCGCTCGGCGCGCGGATCGCCCGCTGTGCCCGCGGCAGCACCACCGACGGCCTGGTGTCGTCGATGTCGATCCGCGACGTGGACGCGCTGCGCACCACTCACATTCGCAAGTCCTTCGATCTGGTCCGCCAGTGTGTGCGCGGCAGCGGCCGCACCCTCTCCGATATCGACCGGATCCTGGTGGTCGGCGGGGCGGCCCGGCCCCGGGAAGTGGCGCGAACGCTGGCCGAACTCGGTCGCCCGGTGGTCGTATCGGCCGACCCCGGTCAGGTGGTCGCCGCAGGCGCCGCGCAGTTCGCCGCCCGTGTCTTCGCGTCCGCCGAGGGGCCGCAGCATCCGCCGCGCGTGGCCGTGTTCTCCAGTGCGGCAGTCGCTTCCGCGCTCGCCATGTCCGCGGTGACGGTGTTCGGCGGCGGCGTCGATCCGGACCTGTCGCCACTGCTGGACCACTTTCCGGACATCGGCCCCTCCAGTGACGTGCTGCTCTACGAACCCAGCGGTGACGTGGTCCTCGATCTGAGCCTGGCGGCCGGTGTGCCGCGGCGCGCCGTCGCGGCGACGCTGGTCGGCTATTCCGCCGGACTGCCGGCGGCCGCGGCCTCGGCGGCGGTCGCGCAGGGCGCTCCGCGGGCCGAGAGACCCCAGGGGCCGACCCTGGCCGAATCGACCCGCTCGCGGGTGGAGCAGCAGGCCGACACCGCGACCGCGCTGTACGCGAACCCGGCCCGCTTCACCAACCCGCTGCCTTTCGTGCGCCCCAAGGTCAAGCCCGCGCCCGCTCCGGCGCCCGCTCCGCACCCGGCGCCGAACCCCGCTCCGCACCCGGCGCCGAACCCCGCTCCGCACCCGGCGCCGAACCCCGCTCCGCATCCGGCGCCGAATCCCGCACCGGCCCCGTCGGTTCCGGCCGCCGAGCAGCCGCCCGCCGAGCAGCCGCCCGCCGCCAATCCGATCCCGAGCGTCAGCCTGCCCGCGGACCAGACGCCCGCGACGCCGAATACTCCGTCGGCCCCGAATCCCGCGCAGCCCGGCACCGGTACCCAGGCACCCGGAACCGGCGCCGGAACCGCCACGCCGCCCGATACCGGCGCGTCCGCGCCGAGCAGCGGCACCGGCGCCAATACCCCGTCCGCGGGCGGAACGAACTCGTCCCCCGGCACCTCGAACGGCAACTCCTCGAGCGGGACCACCTCCGGCGACACCTCCTCGAACGGCACCAATTCGGGTGGCGCCCACAGTGATTCGTCGTCGGGCATGGGCAACTCCAACGGCAACTCGACCAGTGGGAATTCCTCCAGCAATTCGTCGAGCGGTAATTCGTCGAGCAACTCCTCCAGCGGCGCGTCGAACAACTCGTCCTCGGGTGCCTCCTCGAACAGCTCGTCCTCGAACAGTTCGTCGTCCGGGAACTCCTCGAGCGGTAATTCGTCCAGCAGTTCGTCTTCCGGCAACTCCTCCAGCGGCAACTCCGGCGGCTCGGGCGGTTCCGGCGGCGGCAGCGGACACGAGAAGTAGCGCCGTTCGCGCCGTGGCGGCGCACGCGTATGGATGACGCGGCGCGGCCGCCGATGCACAATGGGCTGGTGGTAGCTCTCGGGGGTGGTCCGCAGCTGATTGCGCTGGACGTGGACGGCACACTGCTGGAAACCGGTTCGGCGATCAGCGCACGGGTGGTGGACGCGGTGCGTGCGGCGGTGGCCGCGGGTGCGCACGTGGTCGTCACGACCGGTCGTACCGTGCTCACCACCCGCCCGGTGCTGGCCGAACTCGGCCTGATCGATGGGCACGCGATCTGCTCCAACGGGGCGGTACACATCGATGTGGCGCGGGATGAGCCGGTCGCGGTGCAGACCTTCGATCCGGGTCCCGCGGTGCAGGCCCTGCGCGCGCTGTTCCCGGAGATGATCTTCGCGGTGGAGAAGGTGGGCGTCGGCACCTGGGCCACCGGCCTGAGTCCCGGCGAGTTCTCCATCGGCGAGTACCTGCTCGTCGACGACGGTGCGCTGAGCAGCGAGCCGACCCCGCGCCTGAACGGCTGGTGGCCCACGGGCTCGCAGGAGGAGATGCTGCGCCTGCTGGATCAGCTGCACGTGCCCGAAACCAGCTGGGTGCACGGCGAATTCGGCCCCTGGCTGACGCTGTCGCGGCGCGGTGTCACGAAAGGCTGGGCGCTGGAACGACTCCGGGCCGCGCTGGGCATTCCGCACGAGCGCACCCTGGCCATCGGGGACGGCCACAACGATCGCGAAATGCTGACCTGGGCCGGGCACTCGGTGGCGATGGGCAACGCCGTCGACGCCATCCGCGACCTCGCCGACGAAGTCACCGCCGACGTCGCCGACGACGGGGTCGCGAAGGTGCTGGAACGCTGGTATCGCGCCTGATCAGACCCCGCCGGTCCGGCCGAGCACGTCCAGGTAGTGCGGGTTGGACATGATGCCGATGATGTTGCCGAACGGGTCGAGCACGGCGGCGGTGACGAATCCGGTGCCCTGGCCGCGCTCGGTGATCGGCTCGTACTCCTTGGCGCCCAGCTCGAGCAGGCGGGCGAAGGTGGCCTCGAGATCGTCGACGTGCCAGTTCACGATGCCGCCCGCACCCGGCTCGTTGCGGGCACCGGCCGGCGCGTAGGCGCGGTTGATGAGGCCGAGTTCGTGCTGGTAGTCGCCGATGCGGAACTCGTAGTAGCCGTTGGGCACGTGGAAGTACGGCTGGACGCCGAGGAATTCGGCGTACCAATCCTTGGCGGCCTCCAGGTCGTCGGCGAAGTAGGTGGTGGTGGCCATTCCGCGCAGCATGTCTGTCTCCTTTGTCGGTGCTTCGATCGGGTTGTGTCATAAGCATCGCGGGTAAAGTGCGCACCGAATGAGCACTTTTAGGAGGAGAATTTCGGTATGCGAGCGGACCGGTTGGTGGCGACCCTGTTGTTGATGCAGACCCGCGGCCGGGTGACGGCCGCGGAACTCGCGGCGGAGCTGGAGGTGTCGGTGGCGACCGCGCGGCGGGACCTGGAGGCGCTGTCGGCCGCGGGTGTGCCGGTCTATCCGCAGCCGGGGCGGGGCGGTGGCTGGCAGTTGGTCGGCGGCGCGCGCACCGATCTGAGCGGGCTGACCGCCCCCGAGGCCCGGGCGCTGTTCCTGCTGGCCGGGTCCTCGACCGGTGGTGAGCCGGAAGTGAAGTCGGCCTTGCGCAAGCTGGTGCGCGCCCTGCCGCAGACCTTCCGGGCCGACGCGCAGGCCGCCGCCGACGCGGTGGTGATCGATCCGGCGCGCTGGGGGCGGCACGATCGGACCCGGCCCGGTCTGGTCACGCTGCTCCAGCGGGCGGTCGTCGAAAGGCAGCGGGTGCGAATGGATTACGAGCGCTCGGGCCGGCGCACGCAACGGCTGGTCGACCCGTGGGGCCTGATCGACAAGGACGCCGTCTGGTATCTGATCGCGGGCACCGAGCGCGGTAAGCGCACCTTCCGCGTGGACCGCATTCTCGACGCCGAGCTGACGGGCGAAATCGTCGATCGCCCCGCCGATTTCGATCTCTCCACCGCGTGGGACGAGGTTGTGGAGCAGATGGAGCAACGTCGCGCCGCGGTCTCGGCGACCGTTCTGGTCTCGGCCGAACTGCTTCCGGTGCTGCGGGATCAGCAGGGGCGGCACTGCGAAGTGGACGGCCCCGGGCCCGACGGCCGCGTCCAGGTCCGGATCACCGCTCCGACGGCGAACATGGTGGCCCGCCAGCTCGCCGGCTGGGGCGAGGATGTCGAAGTGCTCGAGCCGCCGTCGGTCCGGGCCGAGCTCGCTGCCCTCGGAATCGCACTCGCACAGCGGTATTCGATCTGAGGGAGGTATCGCCGACGGGGCCGGGTCCACGGACCCGGCCCCGTCGGCGTTCCGGGACCCCGCACGGTCACCGGAACACGCTGGGCCGCAATCGAGTCGGGAAGCTCGACCATGGCCCAGCCGACTCAGCGGGGCGCCGGTATCCGGCTGCCCAGGGCCCGGACCATTTCGGTCGCGACCACGGCGTGCCCGCTGCTGCTGAAGTGGATCAGATCGGCGCTCATCAGATCCTCACGCAACCGCAGCGGGTGCTCCCAGAACTCCACCAGCAGCACGTCATAGCGCGCCGCGACCTCTCGCAGCAGCTCGTTGAGCTGTGCCATCCGTTCGCGCATGGGCCGCATCGGCGCCAGGCGCGCCACCTCCCACACGTCGCTGACGGTGAATGTGGTGACCTGGGCGCCGGTTCCGGCCAGCGCGGCGAACAGGGTGTCGAGGTTCGCGCGCAGTTCCCCGAGGCTGCCGCCGGCCGTGAAGAGGTCGTTGCCGCCGCAGGTCAGATGGACCAGATCGGGCCGGAATTCCAGAACCCGATCGAGCTGTCCGGCCACGACCTGCCCGCTGGTCGCCCCGATCTTGCCGGTATTCAGATAGGCGAGATCGGGATTGACCTCGGTCAGCAGTGCGGCGAGGCGATCGGGCCAGCCGCGCGGGTCGTACCCGGGGCTCGGGTCGCCGACGCCCTGGGCGATGGAGTCGCCGAGCACCGCGAAGCGCTGCCAGGGCGCGCCGGTGAGCAGGCGGCGGGCCGCTCCGGGAGAGAGCACCAGTGGATCGTCGGCTTCGGTGCGAATGATGGTGTGCGTCATGAGAGTTCCTGACTGTTCGTCGGATGAGCGGGGATGGCCAGGACGACGGCGGCGAGCACGGTGATGCCCGCACACACCGCGAACAAGGTGTGGAACGCGGTCAGCGGCTGAGCCGGGTGCGCGGCGAAGATCGCGGCCAGCAGGGCGATGCCGAGCGCGCCGCCGACCTGGCGGGCGGTGAGATTCATGCCGATGCCCGCCGCGAACTGTTGCGGCGGAAGGGAACTCGCGGCCGCCGTGCCGAGCACCGTGACCACGATGCCGAGACCGCCGCCGCCGAGGATGCCGGCCGGGAACCACGCCGTCCACAGCGCGGGCTCCGGGCCGAACGCGCCGGTGCTCATCCACGCCACGGCGGCGGTGAACAGCGCCGCGCCGAAAACGCCGGCCCAGCGCCGCGCCCCGGGCGTGGTGATCCGGCCCGCGAGCGTGGCGGTGATCATCGCGGCCACCGCGCCGACGGTCATCGCGCCCGCCGACGCGAGCACCGAGTAGCCCCAGATCGCGTCCAGGAACAGCGGTCCGGCGAGCAGCCAGGCGAACATGGCCGCGCCGAACACGAACGAACCCGCGTTGGCCAGTGCGTAGGGGCGGCTGCGCCACAGTTCGACCGCGATCGCCGGATTGCGGTGTGTGCGTGCGCGAATCAGCGCCAGGATCAGCAGCGCCGCGCCGCCGAGGAGGCAGGCGAGGGTGGCCGGATCGGTCCAGCCCCAGCGCTGGCCCTCGGTGACTCCGGCGACCAGGCTGCCGAGCCCGAGCGCGACGGCGGCGGTGCCGATCGGGTCGGGGAGTGCGCTGCCCGGAGTTCTGGTGTCCGGCACCGGGATACGCAGCGCGGCGAGGATGAGCACCAGTGCCACCGGCACATTGATCACGAAGACCGCGCGCCAGCTGAACGCCTCGACCAAGCCGCCGCCGATCGCCGGGCCGACCACCGCGGCGAAACCGCCTGCGGCGGACCAGGCGCCGATGGCCGCGCCGATCTTCTCGCGCGGCGTGACGCTCAGGACCAGGCCGAGCGCCGACGGCACCATGAGCGCGGCCGTCGCGCCCTGCAGCAGGCGGCCCGCGATCAGCCAGCCCGCGGTCGGCGCCAGCCCGCACAGCAGCGAGGTCAGCGCGAAACCGGCCAGGGCGAGCAGGAATAGCCGGCGTCGCCCGAGTGTGTCGGCGAAACGGCCCGCGGGCGTGAGGAATGCGGCGAAGGCGACCGCGTAGCCGCTGACCACCCAGGTGAGGGTGGTGGTGGCGGTCTCGGGATAGGTGCGGGCGATGGCGGGGAAGGCGATGTTGACCACGGACAGGTCGAGGAAGGCGATGAAGGCGGCGCCGCAGGCGATCAGGAGGGTGCGGCCTGCGGCCTTTGCGGCCGGCGGACTGCCGGGCCGCGCGGACACTTCGGTCATGAGGGTTCCTTCGGGGAGGAGCGAAAACAAAAAGTACGATCGTTCGTCCAATTAAAGTACGACCGACCGTTCGTCTTGGCAAGAGTTCGGTGCAAGAATGGTTGCTATGAGCCAGCCCACCGGCGCCGTGGCGCCTTCCGATCAGCGCTTGGCGAAAGGCGCGCGCTCCAGGGCCTCGATCGCCCGGCACGCCGCCGACGTCGCCTCGGTGGAGGGTTTGAACGGGGTCACCATCGGCCGCCTCGCGACCGATCTCGGCATCAGCAAGAGCGGCATCGCCACGCTCTTCGGCAGCAAGGAATCGCTGCAATTGGCGGCCGTGAAGGCGGGCCGCGAGGTGTTCATCGCCCAGATCATCACTCCGAGCCTGGCGGAGCCGCGTGGCCTGCCCCGGGTCCGCGGGCTGGTCGACCGCTGGTTCGTGCACGTCACCGAGCCGGCGTTCCCGGGCGGCTGCTTCCGCACCGCCGCCCTCACCGAATTCGACAGCAAGCCCGGCCCCGTCCGCGACGCCCTCGCCGCCGACCACGACGCCTGGCTCACCTTCCTGGCCCAGGAGATCGGCAAGGCCCAGCAGGACGGTGCCCTCCCCACCGCCGACCCCGAACTCCTCGCCTTCGAACTCGACGCGGTCATCACCGCCGCCAACACCGCCCGCCAACTCGGCGAAGACGCCAAGATCGCTATGGCCCGCCGCATCGCGGACCGCCTACTGTCGGCCTGAAACCTCAGGTGCCGGGGCGGACCGCCGCCGTCACAGGGTAAGCAGCGGCAGGGTGGGGTCGAGCTTGGTGATGTCGTCTGGATCGGAGGTGACGACGGGAGCGCCGCCCACCGTTCTCGCGCAGATAACGACCGCGGCATCCACTACATCGGATGTTCCGCTTTCGCCGAGGAGGGCGCCCACCTGCAGTGCGGTCGGGTAGTCGAGCTCGGCGAACCGGATCGCGGGATCGGTCAGGAATCGTCGGAGATTCGCCTGCCGACCGCCGGCTCGGACGACCTGTGCCACGACGGCGGTAGGGACGAGGAACGAAGTCTGTTGCAGGCGGGCCCGTTGGATCAGACTCTGCAGGCGGGCCGATCGGCGTTCGACCGCGATCAAGGCCCCGGTATCGAACACCAGGGTTCGGTTCATGCCGCTCCGGTGTTCTTTACCTCCGGGCCGAACACGCGATCGAGCTCGCGCTCCGCCCATGCTCGATCCTCCGCGCTGGGCTCGCCGCGATCGGCATCCCATTCGGCAAAGAGTTGCTCCATGATCACCCCCGGTTCCAAGCGAGACGCGATATAGGCCGATACCGAGCGGGCCTCGCCGCGTTCCACTGCGCCCTTGATCCTGTCGATCAGGTCCTCGGGCAAGGTTACCGAGATCTGGCGCGTCTTACTCATGATTACATCATAATTGCCCTGCGCGAATTGGGCTGGACATCCGACCATGCGGCCGGATGTTGCGTACGTCAGGCTGAGAGGGCCAGGACCGTGTTGCGGGCGGTGTCGTAGCGGTCCCAGACGATGGCGGCGAGCGCGTGGTGCGCACCGATCACGGTGGCGTGCGGCAGGTCCGGGGCGGCGGTGATCAGGCGGTCGGTGAGCAGGCCGGGGGCCAGGAACCACGGCGCGACGAGGAGTTCGTCGGCGCCGCGGGCGCGCAGGCGGGAAAGCGCCGCGGTCACGGTGGGTTCGGTGGTGGCGAAGCAGATCTCGGTGTGCCAGCCGGTGCGCAGGGCGAGCCGCCGGGCCACCTCGGCGGTGCGAGCGTTGGCGGCGGCCGAGGACGAACCGACGGCGGCCACGGCGACACCGAGTCGCCGGGACGGGTTGGGCCGCAGTACTTCCGAGACGCGATCGCGGAGTGCGCCGATCAGTCGGGCATCCGGGCCGAGAACGTCGGCCTGGGTGAGCCGCAACTGCGGATGGCGAGCCCGTGCCGCGTCGAGCAAGCCGGGTAGGTCGACCCGGGCGTGAAAGGCGCTGCCCAGTAGCAACGGTGCGACCACCGCGTGGGTATGCCCCTGCGCCGCAACGGCATCCACCACCTGCTCCACCGAGGGTGCGCTGAGATCGAGGAAAGCCAGCCGGACGTCGAGATCGGGCCGGACGGCGGCGATCTCGGCGACCACCGCCGCCATGGTGGCGGCCGACCGCGGATCGCGGCTGCCGTGGGCAACCGCGATCAGCGCGGGCGGGGTGCCGAACATCAGGCGGGCGCGCCGACTTCGACGGCGGTCAGCACGTCACCGACGAGACCGGCGGCCAGGGTGTTCCCGCCGGCGGGATCGATGAGCAGGAAGCTGCCGGTGTGCCGGTTGGCGCGGTAGTCGTCGGCCGCGATCGGCTCGGCGACGCGCACCGAGATGCGCCCGATGTCGTTGAGCTCCAAGGCGTCCGGGCTCGGCACCGCGGCCAGGTTCTGCTCGTCGAAACGCTCCACGAGCGCGCCGACGATGGCCTGGGTGGTGCGGGTGCCGTGCTTGAGCAGCAGCCGGGCGCCGGCGCGCAGCGGCTTGTCGCCCAGCCAGCAGACGGTGGCGTCGAAGCTGTCGATCGGCTCCGGCGCGTCGGCGACCGAGGCGATGATGTCGCCGCGCGAGATGTCGACCTCGTCGGCCAGGATCAGCGTGACGCTGCGCCCGGTCTGCGCGACCGCCAGCTCACCGTCGGGGGTGTCGATGCGCTCGACAGTGGTGCGAATCCCGCTGGGCAGCACCACGATCTCGTCGCCGGGCGACACCGAGCCGGCCGCGATCTGACCGGCGTACCCGCGGTAGTCCGGGTACTCGGCGGTGCGCGGGCGGATCACGTACTGCACCGGGAAACGCAGGCCGAGCGACGTGTTGTCGGCGTCGACCGGCACCGATTCCAGGTGCTCGATCAGCGACGGCCCGGTGTAGTACGGGGTGTTGTCCGAGCGGGAGGCGATGTTGTCGCCGTGCAGCGCGGACACCGGGATCTCGAGCACGTCCTCCGGCGCCCAGCCCAGTGTCTTGGTGAGCGTGTTGAACTCGGCGGAGATCTCGGCGAACACGGTCGCCGGGTCGTCGACCAGGTCGATCTTGTTGACCGCGAGCACCAGCTTCGGCACGCCCAGCAGCGCCAGCACCGCGGCATGGCGGCGGGTCTGCTCGATCACGCCCTTGCGCGCGTCGGTGAGCAGGATCACCAGCTGCGCGGTGGACGCGCCGGAGACGGTGTTGCGGGTGTACTGCACGTGCCCCGGTGTATCGGCGAGCACGAAGGACCGCTGCGGGGTGGCGAAGTAGCGGTAGGCGACATCGATGGTGATGCCCTGCTCCCGCTCCGCGCGCAGGCCGTCGACGAGCAACGAGAGATCCGGTGTGGCAAGGCCTTTGTCGACCGAGGCGCGGGTGACCGCGTCGATCTGATCGGCCAGCACCGATTTCGTGTCGTAGAGCAAACGGCCGACCAGCGTGGACTTGCCATCGTCGACAGAACCGGCGGTGGCCAGTCTCAATAGGTCGGCCATCAGAAGTAGCCCTCTCTCTTACGGTCTTCCATGGCGGCCTCGGACACCCGATCGTCACCTCGGGTCGCGCCGCGTTCGGTCAGGCGGGACGCCGCGACTTCGGCGAGGATCGCTTCGTTGTCGGTGGCGTCGGAAAGGATGGCGCCGGTGGAGGATCCGTCGCCGACGGTGCGGTAGCGCACCGAAAGGGTCTGCAGCTCTTCGCCTTCGGCGGGGCCGCCCCAGACGCCGGGCGTCATCCACATGCCGTCGCGCTGGTAGACCGGGCGCTGGTGCGCGTAGTAGATGCTGGCCAGGTCGATGTCCTCGCGGGCGATGTAGCGCCAGATATCGAGCTCGGTCCAATTCGACAGCGGGAACACCCGCACGTGCTCACCGGGCGCGTGCTTGCCGTTGTAGAGGTTCCACAGCTCCGGGCGCTGCCGCTTGGGATCCCACTGGCCGAACGCGTTGCGCAGCGAGAAGATCCGCTCCTTGGCGCGCGAACGCTCCTCGTCGCGGCGGCCGCCGCCGAAGACCGCGTCGAAGCGGTGCTCGGCGATGCCGTCCAGCAGCGGGACGGTCTGCAGCGGGTTGCGGATGCCGTCGGCGCGCTCGGTCAGCCGGCCGTCGGCGAGGTAGTCCTCGACCTTGGCGACATGCAGGCGCAGGCCGTACTTCTCGACGATCTTGTCGCGGAACTCCAGCACCTCGGGCAGGTTGTGCCCGGTGTCCACGTGCAGCAGCGCGAACGGCAGCGGCGCGGGCCAGAAGGCCTTGAGCGCCAGGTGCAGCAGCACCGTGGAGTCCTTGCCGCCGGAGAACAGGATCACCGGCCGCTCGAATTCCCCCGCCACCTCGCGGAAGATGTGGATGGACTCGGACTCCAGCGCGGCGAGCGTGTCGAATTCGCTGATGCCCAGGGCTCGATCACTGATGGTTTCGGTCATGACTGATGCAACCCGCATTCGGTCTTGGCGAGGCCGGCCCAGCGGCCGCTTCGCGGATCGGATCCCGGCTCCGGCTTCCGTGTGCACGGAGCGCAGCCGATGGACGGATATCCCTCTTCCACCAGGGGATTGACGAGAATGCCGTGGGTGTCGATGTAGTCCTGCATCTCGTCGTCGGACCACGGTGCGATCGGGTTGATCTTCACCAGGCCGAAAGCTTCGTCGAAGGAGATCAGCGGCGCGTTGGCCCGGGTGGGGGCCTCCACCCGGCGGATGCCGGTGACCCAGGCGTTGTAGCCACTGAGCGACTTGGTCAGCGGCACCACCTTGCGCAGCCGGCAGCACTCACCGGGATCGCGGGCGAACAGGTCCTTGCCCAGCAGTTGATCCTGTTCGGCGACACTGCTTTCCGGGCGCGCGTTGACCACGTTCACCCCGTACACGGCTTCCACCGCGTCCCGGGTGCCGATGGTCTCGGCGAAGTGGTAGCCGGTGTCCAGGAACAGCACGTCCACACCGGAGCGCACCTCGGCGGCCAGGTGTACCAGTGCGCCGTCCTGCATGTTCGAGGCGACAATGTAGCCGGAGCCGAAGGTCTTGTCGGTCCACTCGAGCAGCTCGACCGCCGAAGCGTCGGGACCGAGCTCGGCCGCACCTTGTTCGGCGAGCGAGCGGAGCTCGTCCTCGGACAGCTTTCCCGCGAGTTTCGTTGTCATAGTTGATCTCCCGTCGACCGGATCACCGAAGTTCGGCCTCGTCGGCGCGAACGGCCCACTGCGCGAACCGTTCCCCGTCTTCGCGGTGCTTGAGGAAGTTGCGCACCACCCGCTCGATGTAGTCACCGAGCTCCTCGCTGGTCACCTTGTGCTGGCGCAGTTTGCGGCCGAAGGCGCTGTCGAGACCGAGGCTGCCACCGAGGTGAACCTGGAAGCCCTCCACCTGATTCCCGTCGCCGTCGTCGACCAGCTGGCCCTTGAAACCGATGTCGGCGATCTGGGACCGGCCGCAGGAGTTCGGGCAGCCGTTGATGTTGACCGTGATCGGCACATCCAGGTCGGCGTTGATGTCGGCCAGGCGCTGGTCGAGCTCGGGCGCCAGCACCTGCGAGCGCTTGCGCGTCTCCACGAACGACAGCTTGCAGAACTCGATACCACTGCAGGCCAGCAGGTTCCGCCGCCAGTGCGACGGACGGCCGTGCAGGCCCAGCGGGCGCAGTTCGTCGATGAGCTGCTCGACCTTGTCGTCGGCGACATCGAGCACGATCAGCTTCTGGTACGGCGTGAACCGGATCCGATCGGAGCCGATGCGCTCCACCGCGTCGGCCACCTGCTGCAGGATGGTGCCCGAGACGCGACCGGCGATGGGGGAGAAGCCGACCGCGTTCAGCCCGTTGCGCAGCTTCTGCACGCCGATGTGGTCGATGGGCCGTGCGGGCTTCTCCGGCGCCGGGCCGTCGATCAGCTTGCGCTTCAGGTACTCGGTCTCGAGCACCTCGCGGAACTTCTCGATGCCCCAGTCCTTGACCAGGAACTTGATCCGGGCCTTGGTGCGCAGCCGCCGGTAGCCGTAGTCGCGGTAGAGGGAGACAACGGCCTCCCACACATCGGGCACCTCGTCCAGCGGCACCCACGCGCCCAGGCGCTGGGCCAGCATCGGGTTGGTGGACAGCCCGCCACCGACCCAGACGTCCAGGCCGGGGCCGTGCTCGGGATGCTCGACGCCGACGAAGGCGATGTCGTTGATCTCGTGCACCACGTCCTGCTGACCGGAGATGGCGGTCTTGAACTTGCGCGGCAGGTTCGAGTAGCGCTTGTCACCGATGTAGCGCTTGACGATCTCGTCGATCGCGGGCGTCGGGTCGAGCACCTCGTCGAAGGACTCACCGGCCAGCGGCGAACCGAGCACCACGCGCGGGCAGTCGCCGCACGCCTCGGTGGTCTGCAGGCCGACCTCTTCGAGCCGCCGCCAGATCTCCGGCACGTTCTCGATCTCGATCCAGTGGTACTGGACGTTCTCGCGGTCGGACAGGTCCGCGGTGTCGCGGCCGAACTCGGTGGAGAGTTCACCGAGGGTGCGCAGCTGGCGCACGCTCAGGGCGCCGGCGTCGCAGCGCACCCGCATCATGAAGTAGGGGGCCTCGAGAATGTCGATGTTCTCGTCGCCGGTGAAGGTGCCGTCGTATCCCTGCTCGCGCTGGGTGTAGAGACCCCACCAGCGCATGCGGCCCCGCAGATCGGCCTTGTCGATGGATTCGAAACCCTGCTTCGAGTAGATGTTCTCGATGCGCGCGCGCACGTTGAGCGGGTTGTCGTCCTTCTTGGACTGCTCGTTGGGGTTCAGCGGCTCGCGGTAGCCGAGCGCCCACTGGCCTTCGGACTTGCGGCGGACCGGCTTACCGGTGCGCTCGCGCCGCGCGGGCTTGGGCTGATCGCTCGGACCGGCGTCGGTGGTCGACGTCATTGGGGTCACTCCTGCTGGGGTGGGGATACATCGGCTGAAGGGTGCGAGGGGCTGATCTCGCGCCCGCGGTGTCAGCGGATCGATGCGAATTTCGAAGAGCCGGGGGATGACCCGGGAACGCGCGCCGCCGTACTACCGGAGAGAATCGGGCAGACAACAGGCGCTGCAGACACGCTTGAAGTCGACGTGGCGCCGGGCCACGAGTCGTACTCCAAAATTGCGCATGGAGCCTATTGTGCCACGTCAAAAGGGGCGTTCCGACCAGAGCTCCGTATTTCCCCCGAAATCGCGGGAAATCCCCAGGCCGCGCGGGGGTGGATGTGACAGTCGTCATACGGCCGCCGAACCGGAACACTCCGATCGCCACGGCGTGATCCGCCGGACGTGAACTGGAACACCCAGGTGGGTGCGGGCGCCGGGGCCGGTGGCGGTCACACTGGTGTGGTGAGCACTTCCGCCCCCACGGGAACCGAAGCGACCGCCCCCGTGCTGCACGACTTCGGGGGCGGCCCGTTCGGCATCTATATCCACGTGCCGTTCTGCGCCACCCGCTGCGGATACTGCGACTTCAACACCTATACCGCCGGTGAACTCGGCACTTCGGCCTCGCCCCAGTCCTGGCTGGCGGCGCTGCGCGGGGAGCTGGCGACGGCGGCCGCGGCCTTCGGCGCGCTGCCCACCGAAACCCCCGAGGTGGCAACGATTTTCGTCGGCGGCGGCACGCCCTCGCTGCTCGGCGGCGACGGGCTGGCGGAGGTTCTGGACGCGGTGCGCGCGGAGTTCACCCTCGCCGCCGGCGCGGAGATCACCACCGAGTCGAACCCGGAATCGACCTCGCCCGAGTTCTTCGAGCGGCTGCTCGCGGGCGGCTACACCCGCCTCTCGCTGGGCATGCAGTCCGCCGCGCAGCACGTGCTCGAGGTGCTGGACCGGACGCATACCCCGGGTCGCGCGGTCGCGGCCGCCAAGGAGGCGCGCGCGGCCGGATTCGAGCACGTCAACCTGGACCTCATCTACGGCACCCCGGGTGAACGCGACGCCGATCTCGACGCGAGTCTGGACGCCGTCCTCGAAGCGGGCGTCGACCACGTCTCGGCGTACTCGCTGATCGTGGAGGACGGCACCGCGCTGGCCCGCAAGGTCCGCCGCGGCGAGCTGCCCGCGCCCGACGACGACGTCCTCGCCGCCCGCTACGAGCGCATCGACTCGCGCCTGGCCGCCGCCGGTCTGACCTGGTACGAGGTGTCGAACTGGGCCGCGAACGACGCCGCCCGCTGCCACCACAACCTCGGCTACTGGGACGGCGGCGACTGGCTCGGCGCCGGTCCCGGCGCGCACAGCCATGTCGGCGGCGTGCGCTGGTGGAACGTCAAGCACCCCGCCCGCTACGCCGAGCGGGTCGCCCGCGGCGGTCTGCCCGCGGCGGGCTGGGAGGCGCTCTCGGCCGCGGAACGGCACACCGAACGCGTCATGCTCACCGTGCGCCTGCGCACCGGCCTGCCGCTAGCGGACCTGGATCCGGCCGGGCTCGCGGCGGCCGACCGCGCCCGCGCCGACGGCCTGGCCGAACTGCGCGGCGAGCGTCTGATCCTCACCGACCGCGGCCGCCTGCTCGCCGACGGCGTGGTCCGCGATCTGCTGACCTGACCCCCGCTGCCCGCGAATTGCTCAGTGCGGTCCGAGGTTCGGATGTGGATCTTGGACCGGCCCGCTGTGCGTTCTCACAACGTGTTCGTGCCCATGTTTGCGTGGTCTTGCCTGATAGGCCCCGGTTGTACTTTCGCCGCTGCCGGGTAACGCGTAGGGTCAACAGTTAACCCCAAGGAGTCCAATGCCCCAGGCACGACACATCACGCTGGTCCACGAGCAGAACGAATTCGCCGAAGCGCGGGCCGCCGAGAAGGCCGAAACCGCCCGGCAGAGCGCCATCGCCGCGCGCACCGTAGCCAGTCACTCCCAGAACGCCGACGACTGCCAGTCCTTGCTGGCGATGCTCGGCCTGGACGCCCTCGCGGGCAAGCACGCCCGGAGCCTCGAGCCCAGCTGAACCCGCGCCCGCGCCGGTAATCGCTGGAAGTACCCGTGTGCCGCCCATTCTGGGGCGGCACACGTGTCATTAGACTGGACAATGAGCCGTCGGGTCCGCGCGGCGGCGCACGAGTTGGGTCGATCGCGATCACCACGCCGGCCTGCGATGACAAGACCAGCGAGGAGGTGGGGCGATGTCGAGCACTGAGGACAGGCGCTTCGAAGTCCTGCGGGCCATCGTCGCGGACTATGTCTCGACGAAGGAGCCCATCGGGTCGAAAACCCTGGTGGAACGGCACAATCTGGGTGTCTCCAGTGCGACCGTGCGCAACGACATGGCGGTGCTGGAGGCGGAGGGGTACATCACCCAGCCGCACACCAGCTCCGGGCGGATCCCGACCGACAAGGGCTATCGCCAGTTCGTCGACCGCATCTCCGAGGTCAAGCCGCTCTCCAGCGCCGAGCGCCGGGCCATCATGGAATTCCTCGAATCCGGCGTCGATCTCGATGACGTGCTGCGCCGCGGTGTGCGGCTGCTGGCCCAGCTGACCAGGCAGGTCGCCGTCGTGCAGTATCCGACGGTGTCCGCCTCGACGGTCCGCCACATCGAGGTCGTCGCGCTCAATCCGGCCCGCCTGCTGCTGGTGGTGATCACCGACACCGGCCGCGTCGATCAGCGTCTGGTCGAACTCGGCGCGCTCGTCGACGACGACGATCTGGCCGCCCTGCGCGGCCTGCTCGGCAACGCGATGGACGGCAAGCGCCTGGCGATGGCCTCGGCGGCCGTCGCCGAACTGCCCGAGACGGCCCCGCGCAAGCTGCGCGACGTGCTGATCCGGGTGTCGACCGTGCTGGTGGAGACCCTGGTCGAGCATCCGGAGGAGCGGCTGGTCCTGGGCGGCACCGCCAACCTCACCCGCAATGCCGCCGACTTCGGCCTGCCCGGTTCGCTGCGGCAGGTGCTGGAGGCGCTGGAGGAGCAGGTGGTGGTCCTGAAGCTGCTGGCCGCGACCCAGCAACCCGGCACCGTGACCGTGCGGATCGGCGAGGAAACCCAGGTCGAGCAGATGCGTACCACCTCGGTGGTGTCCACCGCGTACGGCACCTCGGGCGCGATCCTGGGCGGCATGGGCGTGCTCGGGCCGACCCGGATGGACTACCCCGGCACCATCGCCTCGGTCTCGGCGGTGGCCCGCTATATCGGCGAGGTCCTGGCCGAGCGCTGACCGATAGCGCGCTATCGGCCGCTGGTAGCCTCGGTAAGCGCTGCGCGAACCCGCGGCCGGATAAAGTTGAGTGCATCCGACTGATGTCCGGTGGCATCGGCGTTCGGTGGGAGCACACAGACACAGGATGAGCCACGCATCCGGCTGATCGGCCGGACTGTGGAGAGCAACCCAAGGACTAGAGACTCAAGTGGCACGGGATTACTACGGACTGCTCGGCGTCGCGAAGAACGCGACCGACCAGGAAATCAAGCGCGCCTATCGCAAGCTGGCGCGTGAACTGCATCCCGACGTCAACCCCGACGAAGCGGCGCAGGCCAAGTTCAAAGAGGTGTCGGCCGCCTACGAGGTGCTGTCGGACCCGGAGAAGCGCCGCCTGGTCGACCTGGGCGGGGATCCGCTGGAATCCGGCGGTGGTGGCGGCGGCTTCGCGGGCGCCGGTTTCGGCGGGCTCGGCGATGTCTTCGAGGCCTTCTTCGGCGGCATGAACGCTTCCGGCGGGCAGCGCAAGGCGCGCGGGCGCGTGCAGCCGGGCGCCGATTCGCTGATCCGGACCAGGCTCAGCCTGGCCGAGTGCGCCGTCGGCGTGACCAAGCACCTGACCGTCGACACCGCGATCCTGTGTGACAGCTGCACGGGCTCGGGCACCAACGGCAACTCCAAGCCGGTGCGCTGCGAAACCTGTGGCGGCGCGGGCGAAGTCCAGTCGGTGCAGCGGTCGTTCCTGGGCCAGGTGCTCACTTCGCGCCCCTGCCCCACCTGCCGCGGCGCGGGCGAGACCATTCCCGATCCGTGCCACAAGTGTGGC
This sequence comes from Nocardia sp. NPDC050712, assembly GCF_040654295.1. Classification (NCBI taxonomy): domain Bacteria; kingdom Bacillati; phylum Actinomycetota; class Actinomycetes; order Mycobacteriales; family Nocardiaceae; genus Nocardia; species Nocardia sp. NPDC050712. The sequence goes on along the minus strand of NZ_JBFAHT010000004.1, from coordinate 394,847 downwards.
GGCGACGGCCGGGTGCGCGCGCGGCGCGAGATCGCCGCGCCGATCCCCGCCGGTGTCGCCAGCGGCATGCGGGTGCGGCTGGCCGCGCAGGGCGAGGTCGGCCCCGGCGGCGGCCACGCGGGTGACCTCTACGTCGAGGTCGTCGAGCAGCCGCACGACGTGTTCGTCCGCGACGGCGACGACCTGCACTGCACCGTCCGGGTGCCGATGGTCGACGCGGCGCTGGGCACCACCGTCGTCATCGACACCATCCTGGACGGCCCGGTCGAGCTGACCATCCCGGCCGGCACCCAGCCGGGCGAGGTCTCGGTGCTGCGCGGCCACGGCATGCCGCGCCTGCGCTCGGGCACCCGCGGCGAACTGCTGGCGCACCTGGACATCGTGGTGCCGACCAAGCTCGACACCAAGCAGACCGACCTGCTGCGCAAGTACAAGGGCCTGCGCGAGCGGGATCGCGCCGAGGTGATGTCGGCGCAGTCCGAGCACAACAGCGGCCTGTTCGCCCGGCTGCGCGCGTCGTTCAGCGGGCGCTGAGGCCTTGGCCGCCACCGTCTTCTATCTCGACGACATCCCGGAACCGGGTGCGATCGCGGTGCTCGACGGCCCGGAGGGCCGCCACGCCGCGACCGTGCGCCGGATCCGGGCCGGCGAGCCGATCACCCTGTCCGACGGGCGCGGTCAGCTCGCCGATTCGGAAGTGGTTGCGGCGCAGAAGGACCGGCTGGATCTGAAGGTGCTGAACCGGCGGGTGGCCGAGCCGGCCACACCGCGGGTGACCGTGGTACAGGCGCTGCCGAAGTCGGATCGATCCGAGCTGGCGGTCGAGTTGATGACCGAGGCGGGCGCCGACCGCATCGTGCCGTGGCAGGCGGTGCGCTGCGTGAGCAAGTGGGAAGGCAAGGCGGCCAAGGCCGTCGACAAGTGGCGGACCGCGGCGCGTTCGGCGGCGCGGCAGTCGCGTCGTCCCTACATTCCCGAGGTCGCCGACCTGCACCGCACCCGGGACCTGGTGGAGCTGGTCCGCACGGCGAAGGCCGGCGGCGCGGTGGTCGCGGCGTTGCACGAATCCGGCGCGGCCCGGTTCACCGAGCTGCCCTTCGACGGCGCGCCCGAGGTTGTCCTCATCGTCGGACCCGAAGGGGGCCTGGATGATTCGGAGCTCGAGGCGCTGGCCGGCGCGGGCGCGCAGGCAGTGCTGCTCGGCCCCACGGTGCTGCGCACCTCGACCGCCGCGGCTGTCGCCCTCGGCGCTCTGGGCGCGCTCACCCCGCGTTGGTAGTTCTCACAGAAATTCGCGGTAGCGAACCCCCGGCACTCAGTGCCGTTCGTGCTGCTGGGCCGGCTGACCGGGCCGCTGGTCCGCGCCGTAGGCCTGGGCGATCAGGGCGTGGACGTTGTCCTTGGGCACCTCGTAGGCCGCACCGCAGAACGTGCACTCCAGAAAATGCCTGGTCTTGAGCGGAATGATCGGGATGAAGAACAGCGTGAACATGGTGACCGCCTTGCGCAGCGCGTGCGCGGACGGATTGTGGCAATTGGCGCAGACCAGCGTGAGCATGGCGAGCTGGTGGATTTTGCGCGACCAACCCCAGATAAGCAATGGAACCCCCGAGAATCGAACTGATGCGCCTAGACCCTACTGCGTCCCGGGCGATTCGGCACAGCGGCCGGGGATCGCCGCCGTTCCGTGATTCGCGCCGAGGGTTGGCGGCGCGAGGGGCGGGGAATACTGCGGGCAGGTTGCGGTTTATTCACTGGGACGTGTCGGTGGTCCGCGTTAGAATTTGCACACACGAAACAGCTGTCGAGACCGGAAAGCAGGCTGTAGCGACTTTTGCGAACACCAGGCGAGATCGGCGATCCAACGAACCCCACCGCAGGTATCGGTGCCGAAGACAACGGTTCGAGCCCCGCCGCTCGTACCGTGCGGTCCAGCATCGAGCTCGCGCCGGAATCCGTGTTCCCATTCCTTGGTTCCGCCGACCAGAATTTGCGTGAACTCGAGCGTTTGCTCGAGGCCGACATCCATGTCCGCGGCAACTCGATGACGCTCACCGGCAAGGCGGCCGATGTCGCCCTGGCCGAGCGCGTCATCGAGCAGTTGATCGCGCTCACCGGGCGCAACCGCGTGGTGACACCGGAAGCGGTGCGCCACACGGTCTCCATGCTGACCGAGGGCTCGTCCGATTCCCCGGCCGAGGTGCTCAGCCTGGACATCCTGTCCCGGCGCGGCAAGACCATCCGGCCCAAGACCCTGAATCAGAAGCGCTACGTCGACATGATCGACGCCAACACCATCGTCTTCGGCATCGGCCCCGCCGGTACCGGTAAGACCTACCTGGCGATGGCCAAGGCCGTGCAGGCGCTGCAGACCAAGCAGGTCACCCGGATCATCCTCACCCGCCCCGCGGTGGAGGCCGGCGAGCGGCTGGGCTTCCTGCCCGGCACGCTCAACGAGAAGATCGATCCGTACCTGCGTCCGCTCTACGACGCGCTGCACGACATGATGGATCCGGAAGCCATTCCGAAGCTGATGGCGGCCGGGGTCATCGAGGTCGCGCCGCTGGCCTACATGCGCGGGCGCAGTCTCAACGACGCCTTCATCATTCTCGACGAGGCCCAGAACACCACGGCCGAGCAGATGAAGATGTTCCTGACCCGCCTCGGGTTCGGCTCGCGCATGGTGGTCACCGGCGATATCAGCCAGGTCGATCTCCCCGGCGGCGCGCGCTCCGGCCTGCGGGCCGCCAGCGAGATCCTGACCGACATCGAGGACATCGCCTTCGCGCAGCTCACCTCGAGCGATGTGGTCCGCCACCGCCTGGTCTCCGACATCGTCGATGCCTACGACCGGCACGAATCCGAGACCCGCCCGGCCATCGGCGAGCACTACCCGGGCAACCGGGCCCAGCGCCGCGCCGCCGGTCGCGGCGACCGGCGCTGAGTTCCACCCCGGCTCGCTGCAGCGAGCCGGGGGCGGCGGTCATAGTGGGAGCGAATACCCTGTTCAGGTGAGCATTGAGATCGCCAACGAGTCGGGTGTCGACGTTCCCGAAGAAGAGCTGGTCAGTGTCGCGCGGTTTGTGATCGGCCGGATGGATGTGCATCCCGCGGCAGAGCTGTCGATGGTGCTGGTCGATCTCGACACCATGGCGGATCTGCACATGCGGTGGATGGACCTGCCGGGGCCGACCGATGTGATGTCGTTCCCGATGGACGAGCTGGAGCCCGGCGGCCGGCCGGACAGCCCGGAGCCGGGGCCGTCGATGCTGGGCGACATCGTGCTGTGCCCGGAGTTCGCGGCGACCCAGGCGCGCACGGCGGGCCATTCCCTCGATCACGAGCTGGCGCTGCTGACCACGCACGGCGTGCTGCATCTGCTCGGGTACGACCACGCCGAACCCGAGGAAGAGAAGGAAATGTTCGCGCTGCAGGCGCGGCTGCTCGAGGAGTGGTACGAGAGCCTGCGCGAGGCGCAGGTCCGGGCCGAACTCGCCGAGCGGGACGCCCAGTTGCTCGGCAAGGCCGGATTCACCGCCCCGAGTGACGATCTAGGCGCTCCGTGAGCGCACTGACGCTGATCATCTCAGCGGTGCTGCTCGTCCCGCTGGGCGGGCTGTTCGCCGGTGTCGACGCCGCGCTGAACACGATCTCCCCGGCTCGCCTCGACGATATGGTGCGGGCCGACCGGGCCGGCGCCGTGCGGTTGCGCCGCATCGTCGACGACCGGGCGCGGTACGTGAATCTCATGGTGTTGCTGCGCATCCTGTGCGAGATCGGCGCCACCGTACTGCTCGCCTCGGCGCTGATCGGCCTGATGGGCCAGGGCTGGGCGCTGCTGATCACCGCCACGGTGATGGTGCTGGTGGACTACGTCGTGATCGGTGTCGGCCCGCGCACCCTGGGCCGACAGCACGCCTACACGCTGGCCCTGGCCGCGGCGCTGCCGTTGCAGTTCATCGGCATGATCCTCGGCCCGGTCAGCCGGTTGCTGATTCTCATCGGCAACGGGCTCACCCCCGGTAAGGGCTTCCGCAACGGTCCCTTCGCCTCGGAGATCGAGTTGCGCGAGGTGGTCGAAATGGCCAGCGAGCGTGGCGTTGTCGCCGACGACGAGCGCCGCATGATCCAGTCGGTGTTCGAGCTGGGCGATACCTCCGCGCGCGAGGTGATGGTGCCGCGCACCGAGATGGTCTGGATCGAGCAGGACAAGACCGCCGCCCAGGCGATGTCGCTGGCGGTGCGCAGCGGGCACTCCCGCATCCCGGTGGTCGGCGAGAACGTCGATGACATCCAGGGCGTGGTCTACCTCAAAGACCTTGTGCCCTACGCGGATCGGAGCCGACAGGTACGGGTCGGCGAGGTGATGCGCCCGGCGGTGTTCATGCCCGACTCCAAGCCGCTCGACGACCTGCTCGACGAAATGCAGCGCCGCAGAAACCATATGGCGCTGCTGGTCGACGAGTACGGCGGTATCGCCGGGCTGGTGACCATCGAGGACGTGCTCGAGGAAATCGTCGGGGAAATCGCCGACGAATACGACACCGACGAGACGCCGCCGATAGAAGATCTGGGGGACGGCCGTTTTCGCGTCTCGTCCCGCCTCGCGGTGGACGACCTGGCCGAGCTGTTCGGGCTGGAGATCGAGGAGGAGGACGTCGATACGGTCGGTGGCCTGCTCGCGCACGCGCTGGGCCGGGTACCGCTGCCGGGTTCCCAGGTCGAGGTGCACGGTCTGGTGCTGCGCGGCGAGGGCCACGCGGACGGGCGAGGACGGATGCGGGTGCACACGGTCGAGGTGCGCCCCGCGCCGGAGAAATCCACGGGCGAGGAGCCGAACGGTGAGGCGCCGCAACACGACGAGGATGGAGACACCGATGACTGAATTGGACGACGAGGACACCAAACTGGTGGTCCTGGCTCGTGGTGCGCTCGCGCGCACCGGCGGCGCGAGCGGAGCCGCGGTGCGCGACGCCGACGGCCGCACCTATGCCGCCGGTGAGGTCGGGTTGCAGGCGCTGCGGCTGACCGCTTTGCAGGCCGCCGTCGCGGCCGCGGTCTCCAGCGGCGCCGAGGGTTTCGAGGCCGCGGTGGTCGTCGGTGGCCGGCTCTCCGACAGCGGCGTGGCCGCGGTGCGTGAGGTCTCGCCCGCGGCGCGCATCGTGTTCACCGACAAGTCCGGTGCGGTCTTCGAGGTCGTCGATGACGGCGCCGAGGTGTCCCATGGCTGACGCCCCGGGGGACTACGCCGGATTCCGGTCCGGCTTCGTCTGTTTCGTGGGCCGGCCGAACACCGGCAAGTCGACGCTGACCAACGCCATGGTGGGCGCCAAGATCGCGATCACCTCCTCGCGCCCGCAGACCACCCGCCACACCATCCGTGGCATCGTGCATCGGGCGAACTTTCAGCTCATCCTGGTCGACACCCCCGGTCTGCATCGCCCGCGCACGCTGCTCGGCCAGCGCCTCAACGACCTGGTGCGCGATACCTATTCCGAGGTCGACGTGATCGCCCTGTGCATCCCGGCGGACGAGAAGATCGGCCCCGGCGACCGCTGGATCGTCGAGCAGATCCGCCAGATGGCGCCGAAGACGGCACTGCTCGGCGTGGTCACCAAGATCGACAAGGTGTCCCGCGACGAGGTCGCCGGTCAGCTGCTCGCGGTCTCGAAGCTGCTCGGCCCGGACTCGGACGTGGTGCCGGTGTCGGCGGTGCGGGGCGAGCAGGTCGACGTGCTGGCCGAGGTCATCGCCTCGAAGATGCCCGAGGGCCCGGCCTTCTATCCCGACGGTGAGCTCACCGACGAGCCGGAGGAAACCCTGATGGCCGAGCTCATCCGCGAGGCCGCACTCGAGGGTGTGCGCGACGAGCTCCCGCACTCGCTGGCCGTGGTCATCGAGGAGATCCTGCCGCGCGAGCGCGAGGACGACGAGCAGGACCGCGACAAGCCGGTCAAGGAACTGCTCGACGTGCACGCCAACCTCTATGTCGAACGCCCCAGCCAGAAGGCGATCGTGATCGGCAAGGGCGGCGCCCGCCTCAAGGAGGTCGGCACCAACGCCCGCAAGCAGATCGAGAGCATCTTCGGCAGCCGCATCTATCTGCACCTGCACGTGAAGGTCGCCAAGGACTGGCAGCGCGACCCGAAGCAACTGCGCAAACTCGGCTTCTAGCCGCGTCGCATCCGTCCGCCGGGCACTCGAACGCTTCCGTTCGAGTGCCCGGCGGACGTTGTGCGCTCTGGGCTGAGCACCCGGTCGTGCCTCGAATGTTCTTGTACCGTAAGAGGTTAGCGACACTCTGTGCGGGGGAGGAGACCACAGTGTCGGGTTCGGACGATATCGGCATGCTGCAGCAACTGCTGCGGACGCTCTATGTTCCCGCCGAGCAGCCCCGGGTGCTGGCGACCATGCTGCGGGGCCGGCGGCGCTTGCCCCGCCCACTGATCTGCCTGGTCGGCCCGGCCGCGACCAGTGACCTGATGAAGGAGCTGCACCAGTGGTTCGGTGAGTCGGGCGGCCGCCGGGCGGTGCCGCGCGCCCGGGCCGAATTGCACCGGCTCGGCGACGACGCCATCGTGCCCCGGCCGCCGGAGACGATCACCGGGCAGCCGGGTGCGACCGGGCCGGAGGTGGCCGAGCACTGCCTGCCGATCCTGCAACGGCTGGTGGAGAGCTTCTCCCGGGACGACACCGCGATGGGGCCGATCGCGTTCCCGCGCTATCGCACCGCCGACTGGCTGACCCGCCAGCGCATCGGCACCGAGGAGACCCAGGCCGCGGTCGAGCTGCGGGCCCGGCTGCCGCGGCTGCTGCGCCTGGGCTCGCGGGATTTCGATTCTGGTAGCTCCGAGGGCGGCGATTGGATCACCCGGCTGGTCTTCGGCGTGCTGGCGCTGTGGCCGATCCTGCGGCTGTGGATGTGGATCAGCGGGCGGGTCCCGGGCCTGTCGAAGGAGACGCGCTGGTTCATGCACCAGCGCTACATGGCGCCCGAATTGTCGAACAGCTTCCTGGGTTTCGCGACCCGGCTGACCGTGCCGCTGCGCGACGACGAGAACGCCGAGCAGGTCGCCAAGCTGCTGATCCACGCGTTCCTGGAGGACCTGCGCGACGCGTACACCACCCGGATCTGGCGCCCGTCCAGCTGGCGGCGCACGGCCTACCCGGTCGCGCTGATCGACACCGTCGGCGGCACCGGAAAAGGCGCCGACCTGCTGCGCCGGATCAACGATATTCGCAACGAGACCGGCGTCTTCGATCCGCTGGTGGTGGTCGCGGTCCTCGACTACGACCCGCGCGCGCTGACGCCCGCGCAGCCGGTCTACCCGCTGGCTGCCATCGGCGGCCTGCGCCGGGGCGAGGATCTGGAAAGCCTCGATGACCGATCGGTGCCCGGTGCGGACGCCGATCCGCTGCGGCGCTGGGTGCGCGGCATCGACAACAACCGGACCAACCGCTCGGCCGACGCCTGGTTCCTGCCACTAGAGCTCCCCGATCCGGTGGCGGGCCGGATCGGCGATCCGCACCGCACACACCTGGCCGTGCCGCCCGCCCCGCCGCTGGCGGCTCGCAAATGGTTCGTCGCCGGTTGCGTGCTGCTTCCGGTGCTGCTGCTGGTCGCGGCCACGCTGGTGTACGTGCCTGCGCTGCGCGGCGCGCCGTGCGCGCACTGGCCGTGGACCTCGGGCATCGCCGTGGCCGAACGCGACGGCGACTGCGTCGGCTACAGCGACAACGACCGGCAGCTGTTCGCCGACGACAAGGAACTCTCGGCGATGCAGCACGAAGTGTTCCGGCAGAACGAGATCGCCGCCGAGATCCGGCGCGGCAATCCGCGCCGGCCGCTGGTCTCGCTCGTCTACTTCGCGGGCATCAGCTACGCCGACAGCAATATGCGCTACCCGCACGCGCAGATGCAGGAGCTGGCGGGTCTGGCGGTGCGGCAGCGCCGCGCCGTGCTCGCCCCCGACGAGTCGGAACCGTTGCTGCGCATCATCATCGCCAACGGCGGCTCGGAGATGCGGCACGCCGCGTGGGTGGTCGACCACCTGCTGGCCGATCTGGTGCGCGCGGATCCGAGCGTGCTCGGTGTCGTCGGGATGGATCGCAGCACCGCCGAAACCGCAAGGGCCATAGGCAAACTCGGTGAGCTCGGGGTGCCGGTGGTGGCGACCACGCTGTCCGCCGACGGGCTGGAGGCCAACTCGCCGATGTACTTCCAGGCGGTGCCGAGCAACCGCGTCCAGGCCCGGCTGGTCGCGGACTACGTGGAGGGCTCCCGCTATCCGGACGGCACGCCGAAAGCCGGTCAGCGCCGGTACAACCGGGTGGTGATCTACCACCCGAAGGGTACCGAGGACGTCTACGTCACCACGCTCGTCGACGATCTGAACGCGGAGCTGGACCGGCGCGGGGTGCCGCGGGACAGCCGCAGCTGGGCGGTGCAGAGCGAGCTATACAGCTTCCCGGCCCCCTGTGCGACAACGGGTTTCGATCCGGGGACGCTGCTGTTCTTCGCCGGGCGCAACGACGATTTCGCCACCTTCGGCCGGGCCGTCACCGAGGGCTGCACCGAAGCGCCCGCCATTCTCGGCGCCGACACCGTGACCCGCTTGATCGCCGATCCGAAGGCGATGGCGCCGTTGCCCGCCAGCCTGACCGTGCGCTATGTCGCCAAGGGCGTGCCCGTCATCCTCGGCGGCGCGGACTGTGTGCGCGGCACCGGGGTGAACGGCGAGGAACCGGGCAGCCTGGACTTCCAGGAGCTGTGCGGCGAATTGGCCAGGCTCATCACCGATCTCGCCGGCTATCCCGATCTCGCGTCCTACCAACCGGCTTGGCCGGGCGACCGCACCGGCCTGGCCTACGACGTCGCGGGGGTGATCCTGCAGGCGGTCCGGACCAACCGTTCCCGCCCGGAACGCTCCAGCGACGGCCTCAATCGCGCCGCCATCGCGCTGCAATTGCGCGGCGCCGACTACCGGGGTGTGACCGGCACGATGCAGTTCGCCACCAGCCGGGTCGCCGACGGTTCCACCATCGGCATCCTGGTGGCGACCGGGGTACGCAAGATCGGTCAGCCGCAGCAGTGCCTGCTGATGTACCCGCAGGAGCCGGGCCGCGGGCCGGACGGCTGCCCGCGCGGTACCCGCAGCGCCCTGGAGAGCTGGACGCCGCCCGCGCGGTGAGCCGTCACCACCAGGGTGCGGGGCGGTGGCGTTCCCAGTGCAGTTCCGATTCCAGCTGTGCCGCCACCGAGATCAGCAGCTGCTCGGTGTTCGCGGTGCCCATCAGCTGGGCGCCGACCGGCAGGCCGGCGTCGGTGAACCCGGCCGGGACATTCACGCTCGGCCAGCCCAGGACGTTCCACGGCCAGGTGTAGGGACAGGCCGCGGTGATCAGGTTGTTGGTGGCGTTGAAGCCGATGCCGTCGATGTCCTCCGCGCGCGGCGGCGGCGTCGCGGTGGTGGGGGAGAGCACCAGGTCGTAGTCGTCGAAGAAGCCGCCGATTCGCTTGTGCAGCAGTGGTTCCGCCTGCCGCGCGGCGAACAGGGCGGGGCCGTTGAGCAGGCGGCCGAGCAGCACGTTGGTGCGGGTGCGCGGATCGACCGCGGCGCCGGGCATCTGGTGGAACCGCGCGCGGATGCCGCTCATCGAGCGCGGCAGGAAGGACGCGCCGATCAGCAGTCCGTAGTGCAGATTCGCCAGGGTGACCGAGTGGCCGAGCTTGCGCAGCGTGGCGGCCAGCCGCCGGGTGGCGGCCTCGACCTCCGGGTCCAGCACCGTCTTGGTGGCGGTGAAGGGGATGCTCAGCGACAGCGCGATGCGCAGGCGGCCCGGGTCGCGGCCGACCGCGTCGGTGGCGCTGATCGGTTCGGGGGTGTGGCGGTCACCGGGGTGCGGGCCGGCGGCCGCGTCCAGCAGGAGCGCGGCGTCGGCGACGGTGCGCGCGAGCGGGCCGTTCACCGTCAGGCCCATGAAGGCCTCGGCTTCGGGCCAGGTGGAGATGCGGCCGCGCTGCGGTTTGATGCCGACCAGGTTGGTCCAGGCGGCCGGAATCCGGACCGAGCCCGCGCCGTCGGAACCCAGTGCGGCGGGGATCAATCCGGCCGCGACGGCCGCCGCCGAACCACCCGAGGAGCCGCCGGGCGTGTACTCGGAAGCCCAGGGGTTGCGGGTGTGCCCGAAGGCGGCGCCGCTGGTGAACGGGAGCTGGCCGAGTTCGCAGGTGTTGGTCTTGCCGACGATCACCGCGCCCGCCGCGCGCAGCCGGCGCACCGCCTCGCCGTCCTCGATCTTCGGTTCGAAGTCGCCGCCGCAACCGAAGGCGGTCGGCTCACCGGCGATGTCGGTGTCGTCCTTGACCGCGATCGGGACGCCGAGCAGCGGTAGTCGTTCGCCGGCGGCGAGCCGCTGGTCGGCCGCGGCCGCCTCGGCGAGCGCGCGCGCACGGCGCACGACGCGGAAGGCGTTGAGCCCGGGCTGGGCCGCGTCGATCCGATCCAGCGCCGCGGTGACCGCATCGGTGGAGCTCAGCGCGCCGTGGGCCAGGACGGCCGCGGTCTCGGCCAGCCCGAGATCGGCGGGCTCGGGGGCTCGGTCGGGGACCACCGATAGTCGGCGGCGGCTCGGCGCTGTCATGTGAGCTCCCTCTCTTCTGTCCCGATGATACTGAACGGTAACCCGCTATCTGGTCAACCGTCCACGTCCGCTCGTCCAGGATTTTGCGCCGGTTCGTTGTAGACATACATACGGTATGTATGTTTAGAATCGCCTATCCATCACAGGGATTCGGAAGAGGGGAACGACCATGGGAATCAGTGCGGAACTCGGTCCGGCCACGGAAGTAGCGCTGCCGGGCGGGCGGATTCGATACCACGAGACCGGGGCGGGGCCCACGGTCGTCTTCGTGCACGGCGCGCTGGTCAACGCCGACCTGTGGCGCAAGGTGGTGCCGGGCGTCGCGGCAGCGGGGTACCGCTGCCTGACCCCGGACTGGCCGCTGGGCGCGCACTCGATTCCGGTGCCCGGCCTGGATCTGTCGCCGACCGCGCTCGCCGATCTCATCGGGTCCTTCCTGGAACAACTCGACCTGACCGATGTCACCCTGGTCGCCAACGACACCGGCGGCGCGCTCACCCAGATCCTGCTGACCCGCCGCCCGGAACGTGTCGGCCGCGTCGTCCTCACCTCCTGCGACTGCTACGACAACTTCCTGCCGGCGCCGTTCAACGCGATGTCGCTGCTCGCTCGCGTCCCCGGTTCGATGCGCCCGCTACTGGAGCTGACCCGGGTCAAGGCGGTGCTGCGGTCGCCGCTGGGCTTCGGCTGGCTGGCCAAGCGGCCCGTGCCGCCCGAGATCGTGGACTCCTACCTGCGGCCCGGCCGTGCCTCCGGTGCGATCCGGAAAGACCTGCGGCGCTTCCTGAAAGCGATCCATTCCCGCTACACGCTCGAAGCCGCGACGCACTTCCCCGAGGTGCGCCAGCCGGTGTTGCTGGCCTGGGCGCGCGAGGACAAGGTCTTCCCGCGCGCGCACGCCGAACGGCTGCGCGATGAACTGCCCAACGCCACGCTGACCTACATCGACGATTCCTACACCTTCATCCCCGAAGACCAACCCGAGTTGCTCACGCAGCGGATCCTGGAGTTCACTCGGCTGCATGCCGCGCCGTAGCCAGGAGGATCGTTCCCGTGCCACCCGAGCCGCGCTCGAGCAGGCAGGCCGCGGCCTGTTCGCCGAGCGCGGCTTCACGGCGACCTCGGCCGAGCAGCTCGTCGCCGCGGCCGGGGTCACCCGGGGCGCGTTGCATCACCACTACGGCGACAAGCGCGGGCTGTTCGTCGCCGTCCTGGAACAGCTCGAAGTGGACAACATGGCCGAGATCGAGCACGCCATCGCCGCCTCCGGCACCGACGACCTGCTCGCCGGACTGGCGGTGGGTCTGAGTACCTTCCTGGAGATCTGCCAGCGCCCGGAGATGATTCGCATCGCGCTCTACGACGCGCCCGCCGTGCTCGGCTGGCAGGCCTGGCGGGAACTCGAGGTCCGGCACGGCCTCGGGATGATGATCCGCCAGCTCGAAGCGGCCCGGGCGGCGGGGCTGGTCGCCGACATTCCGCTCACCACCGTGGCGCACCTGCTGCTGGCCGCGATCACCGAGGCGGGCCATCTCGTGGCGCACGCGGACGACAAGGACGCCGCCCGCGCGGCGGCGCAGCAGTCGCTGATGCTGCTCATCGGCGGGCTGCTCGTCTCATAATTAGTCTCAAAAATGAGACGCTATTTGAGATAGCGATAGACCGTGGCGCGGGAGACGCCGAGCGCGCGGGCGATATCGGGGACGCTGCGCTGTTCCTGCTCGCTCCAGCGCCGGGCGGTCGCGATGAGATCGGGTGTCATGGCCGCCGGACGGCCGCGCCGATCGGCCGGGGCGGGCGCGGGCGCGTCGGCGTAGAGCAGGCGAATTCCCGCCAAGACCTCGGCGCGCAGCTCCGCGGCGGGTTCGTCGGCGTACAGGACGACCGGATCGCTGAGCCCCGCGATCGCCTGTGCCGCGCGGACCCGGTCGGACAGCGTCGGATCCGGGCCCGCGACCAGCTGGTTGGCGCGCATCATGGTGTCGCGGAAACGGTCGAAAATCGTTCCGGGCGCGCTCAATGCGAGATCGTTGGAGTTCAGGCGGAGCAGGTAGCGGTGGGTCAGGAACAGGTCGAGCAGGCCCTCGACGACGCGGCGGCGGGACTCGCACGGATCCGGATCCGCGGCGGCGGCCACGGTCTGCTCCATCGCCGCGAGCAGCGGCTCGGCCAGGCCCGCGAGGATGTCGTACTTGGCGGGGTAGTGGTAGAGCACGCCGGCCTTGGTGATGCCCAGTTGCTCGGCGATCGCGCGCACCGAGGTGCGGTGATAGCCGTGCGCGGCGAACAGTTCCAGGGCCACCGTCAGGATGCGTTCCTTGGTGCTCGTGTTCGTCTCGTCGCTCACCTCTCGGAGTCTAACGGTTGACTGACCGATGGTCAGGGCTCTACCTTGGTGACTGACCAACGGTCAGTCGAACTAGGAGTTCACCCGTGCCGAACAATCCCCGCATCCTCATTTCCGGCGCGAGCATCGCCGGTCCCGCCCTCGCCTACTGGCTCGCGCAGTCCGGCTTCCGGCCGACGGTGGTCGAGCGCGCACCCCGCCCGCGTCCGGGCGGCAACGGCGTCGACATCCGCGGCGAATCCCTGCGCATCGCCGAGCTGATGGGGCTGCTGCCCCGGCTGCGCGAGCGCGCCACCGACATTCGCGACCTCACCTTCGTCGGCGCCGACGGCCGCCGCGCCGCGGGCATGCCGACGAGCACGTTCAACGAGGGCGACGACATCGAGATCATGCGTGGAGATCTCGCCGAGGTACTGCACGAGGCCACCGCCGATCGGGCCGACTATGTCTTCGGCGATGCCATCCGCACGCTGACGCAGCGGCCCGGCGCGGTCGAGGTGACCTTCGAGAGCGGCCGGGAGGCGGAGTTCGATCTGGTGGTCGGCGCGGACGGATTGCATTCCCGGGTCCGCGAACTCGCGATCGCCCCGGAGGCCGCGGCCCTGCACCACCTGGGCCTGTACTTCGCCACCGGCCAGGTCGACCTCGACCTGGGCACCCCCGGCGCGGTGGTCCTGCACAACAGCCCGGGTCACGTCGCGGGCGTCTACCGCTCGGCCGCCCACGACATCGCCACCGGCTTCTTCATGTTCCGCGAACCCCGCCTCCTGGATATCGATCATCGCGATCAGGAGGCGCAGAAAGCCGTGCTGCGCAGCCACTTCGACACCGGCGCCTGGCAGCTTCCGCAACTGCTCGCCCAGGCCACCGTCAGTCCGGATTTCTACTTCGACTCGGTCAGCCAGATCCGGATCCCGCACTGGTCGCGCGGTCGCGTCACCCTCGTCGGCGACGCGGGCTACTGCGCCACACTGCTTTCCGGTGCCGGGGCATCCCTGGCGCTGGAGGGCGCCCACCGCCTGGCCGCCGAATTGTCCACCGCCCACGGCGATCACGTCGCCGCCTTCGACCGCTACGAGTCCGCCCTGCGCCCCACCGTCGCCAAGCGCCAGCGTTCCGTCCGCGCCAGCAGCGCCATGCTGGTTCCCGCCACCGGCACCCGAATCTGGTTGCGCAACCAGCTGACTCGGCTCATGGTGCTCCAGCCCCTCGCCGCCCGCGTCTACCAGCCGACACCCACCCGGGCCGCCTGACTATCCCGGAACGGCGAAGGGCCACCATCGAGGTGATGGTGGCCCTTCGTGCTGAACGGATCAGGCGGGAACCGGCTCCGACTCCGGAGCGGTGGCCGGCGCGGGAGTCGCGCCGCGGGACTTCACGAAGCCGATGCCCAGCAGGGCCACGGCGAGGGCGGCCCAGACCAGCAGGACCACAAGGGGTTTGACGGCGCCCGCGCCGTCGAAGAAGGCGACCGAGCGGAGCAGGGAGGCGGCGGCGCCGGGCGGGAGCAGCTGGCCGATGGCGCCCCAAGGCTGGGGGAGCATCTCCGGGGCGGAGGTGGCGGCGGAGAACGGGTTGCCGATCAGCAGCATGGTGAGGGCGCCGATGCCGATACCGGCTTGGCCGACCGCCGTGGCCAGGCCGACGACGGTGCCCGAGACCGCGAACGAGACCAGGCCGGCCACCGCGGCCAGCGCCAGGTACGGGCCGGGGACGATCGACATCCAGCCCTGGATGATCGCCATGCTGAGCAGGCCGCCGACGACGCCGAAGGTGACCAGGCCGATCAACCGCCCGGGCACGGTCGGGACCAGCAGGCTGAGCAGCACGCCGCCGGCGATGCCGGACATCACCAGGGGCAGCACCATGGCGCCGAACGCACCGCCGCGCGGATCGTCGGGGTCGGCGGCGACCACGTCCTCCACCGCGGCGGCCGGCACGCCGGACAACTGCTGCGCCATCGCCGAGAGCTGCTGGGCCACAATGGGGCTCGCGCCCGAGGCGACCAGCACGCGCGGCGCGCCGCCGCCGGTGACGATCGCGCCGTAGACCTCACGGTCGGCGATGGCCTGGCGGGCGGCGGCCTCGTCGGCGGGGCTGGTGATCTCGAAACCGCCCGGGCTGACCTGATTCAGCTTCTCGGCGACCAGCGCGGCCTGCGGGCCGGTCACCGCGAGCGGCAGGTCGCGGGGCGCGGTATTGGCTGCGGGCCAAGCGAATGCGATCAACATCAGGGCTTGGATGAGCGCAGCGCCGAAGCCGAGGGCCAAGGCCCGCTGCAAGGTGTTCATGGGGTGCTCCCGTAAATCGAATGGTCGTTCTCTTTCGATGGGCCTATCGTCACCCGGGTCGTCCACCTTGTCAAGAACGAATATTCGTTTTACTTTGTGGGCATGCCCCGAGTCAGCGAGGAACACCTGGAACGCCGCCGTCAGCAGATCCTGAGCGCGGCCCGCACCTGTTTTGCGCGCAAGGGCTTCCACGAGACCTCGATGCAGGACGTCTTCGCCGAATCCGGGCTCTCCGCGGGCGCGGTCTACCGCTACTTCAAGTCCAAGAACGACATCATCGCGGCGCTGGCGACCCAGACGACGGTCCCGCTGCGGGCCCTGATGACCGAGCAGATCCGCGTCGATCCGCTGCCCACCCCGGCCGAACTGATCCGCATCGTGGCCGACCACGTGGTCGCCAACAGCGGGCCGGAGGGCATGGTCCGGCTGGCACCCCAGGCCTGGGCCTTGGCGCTGGTCGACGAGGACGCGGCGCAGTACGTGAAGGAGGCGCTGCGTGGCATGCGCGGCTGCTGGCACGAGTACGCCGAGCGCATGGTGGCGGCGGGCTGGTTGCCGGCGGATGCCGACACCCACGCGGTCGCCGCGGCCATCATCGGCTTCCTGCCCGGATTCATCCTGCAGCACCTGCTCGTCGGCGACGTCTCACCCGAGACCTTCGTCGCGGGTGTGCGCACGCTGTTGCCCTACGGCGAGCGGTAACTCAGGGGAGCAGCAACCCCTGGCGGGCGCGGCCGGCGCCGGAGAGCACCAGCAGCAGCATGGTGGCCAGCGCCTGATCCTCGAGACCGGCGGCGGGGAAGGTGTAACGCAGCATCACATCGGCCAGCTTCTCGTGGCTGATCAAGGTGATCGACCCGAACTGCAAGGCGCTGTTGCGCTCGGCGACGCGCTTGTGCAGCGCCGGCTTCAACGGGCGATCCCAGGCCAGCACGCAGGTCAGGGTGAGCACATCCAGACCGGGCGCCAGGCTGACCGCGCGCAGCGAGCACAGCGCGCCCTCGTATTCGAATCCGAGCGAACCCTCGGGGTCGACCCGCACGTCCACGTCGTAGAGCGACAGGCAGGCCCCGGCCCGGGCCTGGAGTTCCTCTTCGGAGGTCGCGGGTGCGTCCATGGGGGTGCCGCCGTTCACTTGGTGCCGCCGAAGCGCCGGTCGCGCTTA
Source organism: Nocardia sp. NPDC050712 (assembly GCF_040654295.1). Classification (NCBI taxonomy): domain Bacteria; kingdom Bacillati; phylum Actinomycetota; class Actinomycetes; order Mycobacteriales; family Nocardiaceae; genus Nocardia; species Nocardia sp. NPDC050712. Next base: position 378,400 of record NZ_JBFAHT010000004.1, on the reverse strand, counting down.
GCGTACTCGAGGCACGCGTCCCACAGGTTGCGCCGGTCGAAATCGGGAAACAGCGTGGACTGGTAGACGAACTCCGCGTACGCGGACTGCCAGAGCAGGAAGTTGGAGCTACGGAACTCACCGGACGGGCGCAGGAACAGGTCCACGTCGGGCATCTCCGGTTCGTCCAGATAGCGGGCGACGGTCGCCTCGGTGACCTTCTCCGGATCGAGCTCGCCCGCCGCCACCCGGCGCGCGATTTCCCTTGCCGCGTCGGCGATCTCGGCGCGGCCGCCGTAGTTGACGCACATCGTCAGCGTCATCACGGTGTTGTCCTTGGTCAGCTCCTGGGCGACCTCGAGTTCCTTGATCACGCTGCGCCACAGCCGCGGCCGCCGCCCGGCCCAGCGCACCCGGACACCCATTTCGTGCATCTCGTCGCGCCGGCGGCGGATCACATCCCGGTTGAAGCCCATCAGGAAGCGCACCTCGTCGGGACTGCGCCGCCAGTTCTCGGTGGAGAACGCGTACGCCGAGAGCCACTTCACGCCGATCTCGATGCAGCCTTCGACGGTGTCCATCAGGACCGCTTCGCCGCGCTCGTGGCCGGCGGTGCGGGGCAGCCCGCGCTCCTGCGCCCAGCGGCCGTTGCCGTCCATCACCAGCGCGACATGGTTGGGCACCAGCTCCGCGGGAATTTCCGGCGGCGTCGCACCGGACGGGTGCGGCGACGGCGGACGGACGGTGCGCGCACCGTTCGCGTGCGCGATGGTCGTAGCGGAGTCACGGCGGAGGATCACGGCGTCCATCCTGCCTGATGCTCGTGGGGAGGTTGCGCGGGTCCGGTGCCGATACCGCGCTCAGGCCGAGAAGGTGGAGCGTTCGACCAGCGGCAGGGTGCGCAGCTGGCGTTCGAGGTGCCATTGCAGATGCGCGGCGACGAGCCCGCTGGCCTGGCGGCGCACGCCCTCCGGCACGGTCTCCACATCCGCCCACTTGCCCTCGAGCAGCGCGACCAGCATGTCGAGCACCCCCTGCTGCGGGGTGGCCGAGCCCGGCGGGCGGCAGTGCACGCACACCGCGCCACCGGCGCCGACGTGGAAGGCGCGGTGCGGGCCGGGGGTGGCGCACTTGGCGCACTCGTCGAGGGCGGGCGCCCAGCCGGCGAAACCCATGGCGCGCAACAGGTATGCGTCGAGGATCAATTCGTGTGGCCGCTGCTTGGCGGCGATGGCGCGCAACGCGGCCGCGGTCAGCGCGTGCAGCCGCGGGGCGGGCGCGCGTTCCTCACCGGCCAGGCGCTCGGCGGTTTCCAGCACGGCGCACGCGGTGGTGTAGCGGCCGTAGTCGTCGACGATGTCGGAGGCGAACGCCTCCATGGTGTGCACCTGGGTGACGACGTCCAGGGTGCGCCCCGGATGCAACTGCACATCGACGTAGGCGAAGGGCTCCAGCCGGGCGCCGAACCGGGACTTGGTGCGCCGCACACCCTTGGCCACCGCCCGCACCAGCCCGTGCTGACGGGTCAGCAGGGTGACGATCCGGTCGGCCTCGCCCAGCTTGTGCTGGCGGACCACCACCGCCTCATCCCGGTACAAACGCACGCGGTCATCCTCGCACGCCGAGCCGACACCCGATGCCCGGACACCATCGGCGCGCGGGCCCGCTGCCCAGGATGGCCGCGGGGTCGATCGACCGGAGTGGGGGAGCGGACGGACGCGGAGCCGGAAGGTCTCGGCGGCCGGTGGACCGGGGTGCTCTGCCGCCGGCGGGCCCAGGCCGGAATCAGCGTGCGGCGCGCGCGGATTCGGCGCAGGCGCGGCAGGTGCCGAAGATCTCCATGGTGTGGCTGACCTCGGTGAAGCCGTGATCGCCCGCGATCGCGTCGGCCCAGGCCTCCACGGTCGGGCCCTCCACCTCGACGGTGTGCCCGCAGTGCCGGCAGACCAGATGGTGGTGATGGCCGGTGGAGCACTGGCGGTAGACCGATTCACCGGAGTCGGTGCGCAGCACGTCCACCAGGCCGGCGTCGGCCAGTGACTGCAACGTGCGATAGACGGTGGTCAGGCCGATGCCCTCGCCGCGCTTGCGCAGCTCGTCGTGCAATTCCTGCGCGGAGCGGAACTCCTCGATGTCCTCCAGCAGCGCGGCGATCGCGCTGCGCTGCCGGGTGCTGCGGATACCGACCGACTTCGGCACGTCGTGCGGCTTCGCGGTCTCGATCTTGTCAGGCACGGCTCACCCTTCCTCGGCGTGCGCGACGGCGTCGACCACGATATGCGCGAGGTGATCGTCGACCAGTTCGTAGAGCACCTCGCGCCCGGAGCGCTCCCCGTGCACGACACCGGCCGACTTCAGGATGCGCAGATGCTGGCTGACCAGCGGCTGGGTCACGCCCAGCGCGTCGACCAGCTCGTGCACACAGCGCGGTGACTCGCGCAGCTGCAACACGATGGCGATCCGTACCGGCGCGGCCAGCGCGCGCAGCAGCTCGCCCGCGTCCTCCAGGACGGTCCGCGACGGCACCGCCGCGGGCCCGGGGGACCGATACGGGTTGTGCGAGTGAGTGGCGGTCTCTGCGGCCATGGGCTCTTCTCCTTAATGGAAAGCATTCCCAGTTTGCATATGCAAAGGTGCGCATGTCAAATGCGACACGCCTAGAGGCAGGTGGCGTCCTCGGGGAGCGGCGCGTTCGGGTCGAAGATTTCCTGCCTGCTCGGCCCGCCCGGCTTGGTGGCGTTCTTGTTCGCGTAGGCCGGCGCGAGGTAGCCCTTCGCGCTCCAGTCGCAGGCGACCGAGTAGAGGTAGCCATCGCTCCGGCCCAGCCACATGCCCTGCGCCGCGGCGGTGTAGCGCCGGTCATCGATCATCGTGTATTCGATTCGGGCCCGCCCGAGCACGATCGCGTCCAGCGGCTCGCCGACCTGCGTGATCAGATCCGGGTTGAAGGGATAGGCGATGAGGTAGTTGGTGCGGACCGTCAGCCGGCCGCGTTCGTCGACCGCCGCCGCCATCGACCCGGTGACGCGCGGTGGCACCGGCAGCAGCCGGAAGCCGGGGGTGATCCTCGTCGAGAGGTACCAGGGATCGGTGTCCCGCCCCCGCAACTGCTGTCTGCTCTCGGGAGCGAGCAGCGCCAGCATCGGCTCGGTATCCGCGTGGTCCAGCGTCTGCTGATTCAGCCGGGCCGCGATGACCTCCCCACGCGCTCCACAACTCGTCATCCGGAGCCCCCGATGACGTCCAGGCCTATTTACACGAACCGGACGGAATCGTTACGCCCGTGGACCGGATCCGCCCGCTGCACGCCACACCGCTGTGCGGTGCAAAACCGGTTGGCGGGTGCCGATAGTCTGGAGACACTTGACGTCCCCGGATGGGGGCAGAATCCGAACTCGCAGTGGATGGAGAATTCTCGCGTGGCACCCAAGTCGAAGGTGGACACCGTTGCCAACCTCGCCAAGCGCCGGGGTCTGGTGTACCCGTGCGGTGAGATCTACGGAGGCACCAAGTCGGCATGGGACTACGGTCCGCTCGGTGTCGAGCTCAAGGAGAACATCAAGCGGCAGTGGTGGCGCACCATGGTCACCAGCCGCGAGGATGTCGTGGGCCTCGACTCGTCGGTGATTCTGCCGCGCCAGGTCTGGGAGGCCTCCGGCCACGTCGCCACCTTCTCCGATCCGCTGGTCGAGTCGCTGCACACGCACAAGCGCTACCGCGCCGACCACCTGCTCGAGGCCTACGAGGAGAAGCACGGCCACCCGCCGGCCAACGGCCTGGCCGACATCAAGGACCCGGAGACCGGCCAGCCCGGCTCCTGGACCGAGCCGCGCAACTTCTCCGGCCTGCTCAAGACCTTCCTGGGCCCGGTCGACGACGAAGAGGGCCTGCACTACCTGCGCCCGGAAACCGCGCAGGGCATCTTCGTGAACTTCAAGAACGTCAAGGAGACCGCGCGTAAGAAGCCGCCGTTCGGCATCGCCCAGATCGGCAAGAGCTTCCGCAACGAGATCACCCCCGGCAACTTCATCTTCCGGACCCGCGAGTTCGAGCAGATGGAGATGGAGTTCTTCGTCAAGCCGGGCGAGGACGCGGAGTGGCACAAGTACTGGATCGACACCCGCCTGGCCTGGTACACCGACCTCGGCGTCGATCCGGAGAACCTGCGTCTCTACGAGCACCCGAAGGAAAAGCTGTCGCACTACTCGGCCGGCACTACCGACATCGAGTACCGCTTCCGCTTCCAGGGCAGCGAGTGGGGCGAGCTGGAAGGCATCGCCAACCGCACCGACTACGACCTGCGCACGCACTCCGAGCACTCGGGCACCGACCTGAGCTACTCCGACGCCAACACCGGTGAGAAGTACATCCCGTATGTCATCGAACCGGCGGCCGGCCTGACCCGTTCGCTGATGGCCTTCCTGGTCGACGCCTACACCGTCGACCAGGCGCCGAACGCCAAGGGCGGCATGGAGGAGCGGATCAGCCTGCGCCTGGACCGCCGCCTGGCGCCGGTCAAGGCCGCGGTGCTGCCGCTCTCGCGCAACGCGGATCTGACGCCGAAGGCGAAAGACCTGGCCGCGCAGCTGCGTAAGCACTGGAACGTGGAGTTCGATGACGCCGGCGCGATCGGCCGCCGCTACCGTCGCCAGGACGAGATCGGCACCCCGTTCTGCATCACGGTCGACTTCGACACCCTCGATGATCAGGCCGTCACCATCCGCGAGCGGGATTCCATGCAGCAGGAGCGGATCGCGCTGGACCAGGTCGAGGGCTACCTCGCCCAGCGCCTGATCGGCGCGTAACCGACCGAAACGAAACGCCCCACGGCCGTGGGGCGTTTCGTGTTCATCGGTGTTGTTTGGGTGGCGTCCCGGTGAGAATGCCGATCCCGGTGGGGATCAGCAGCGCGATGCCCCACGGCACCGCGACCCAGAACGGCCAGAAGTAGTCCATGCCGGTGGCCGCCCAGATCAGCACCATCAGCAGGTTCACCGCGGCCCACGGGATCCACATGATGACCACCCACTGCGGTATCCGCGGCGGCGCGTCCGGCTGCTTGCCCTTGGCCCGTTCCGCGGGCAGGTCGGACACGATGGGTGCCAGCTCGCCGTAGGTCTTGGCGGCATAGGTCTGCTGCAGCCGGTCATCGTATTCGTGCAGCGACAACCGGCCGTTGTCCATGGCGCGACGGAGCTGATCCGCGATCTGCTGGCGGTCCGTATCGGAGGCGCGCAACTCTTCCCTACCCACGTCCGCCAGCTTAGGTCCGCGCGCGGGCACGGGCCAGTACCTGCCCGGATTCGGCTCAGTGGCAATGGCTTTGCGCGGCGGCCCCGTAGCTGTCGTGGTGGATGGCTTCGCCGATGTGCCGCTGCCGGCCGAGTGGGGTGAGGTCGAGGTAGTTGTGGGTGTTGATCAGGATGTCGCCGCCGCGGGCGTAGGACGAGTAGGTGTGGAAGACCGCGTTGTCGTCGTCGCGCCAGAACACGCTGGTGCCCGGCTGTTCCCCGTCGGTGAAATAGGTCTGGCCACTGGCCTCCAGTTCCTGTTTGGTCTGGAAGTTGTAGCTGACCGGCGCGATGAATTCGTCCTGGGTGACGTGGAAGTCGTAGTTGAAGTCGCTGCCGTAGGAGGAGTACATGGGGAAGGTCCACCCCATGCGCTCCCGGTACTTGCTCAGGTGGTCCCACGGCCCGCGCGAGATCGCCACGAAGGAGGTCTGCTGGGCGTGCAGGTGCGCGAGATGCCCGACGTTGTCGAGGAATACCGCGCAGCTCGGGCAGCCCGCGTCCAGATCCCAGCGCCACATCATGTGATAGACGATCAGCTGGCGGCGGCCGTCGAACAGCTCGGCCAGCGTGATCCTGCCGGTGGGACCGTCGAATTCGTAGTCCTTGCGCACCGCCACCATCGGCAGCGCGCGGCGTTTCTCCGCGAGCTCGTCGAGCCGGCGGGTCAGTTCTTTCTCTTCGGTCAGCAGTTGCTTGCGCGCCGTAAGCCACTCGTCGTGCGCTGCCTCGGCCGGACGATTCATGATCTCTCCTCGGATTTCGGTGACATCGACCCATGTAGGTAGACGGGACCGCCGTGGAGAACTCATCGGCACATCGAAATGAAACTGCAAAGGGGGACTGACCGGTTCGAAATGTCCGCTAGCGCAACACTTCACCACGGCCGAGCGGCACGTCCCAGAACGCGATCTCGTGACGCATGCCCTCGAGGAACAGTTCCTCGGCCCGCGCGCGGTCCCCGCCCGCCTCGTCGATCATCTGCGCGCAGCGGGCGGTGAGAGCGGCGAAGCCGGGGTCGGCGTAGGTATCGATCCAGCGGCGGTAGCGCGGTTCGGCGGGCGGGTTCTCGGCCAGGATCGTGCCGAGCGTCGAGTAACCCCACATGCAGGGGTAGAGGGCGGCCAGGCCGTCGGCGTAGCTCGCGGCCGAGTTCAGCAGGAACTCGGTGTAGCCCACGCACGGTACGCCCTTGACCGCGCCGTCCAGGTCCGCGCCGAACTCGCCGGCCAGGCCGCGGTGCAGCGAGAGCTCCTCGTGGAACGTGGCGTGCGCGAGGTCGACCAGGTCGCCCAGGTGCGCGGCGGGCGCCTGCCAGGCCAGGCGGGAGAAGACGCGGACGTAGTCGAGCAGGAACAGGTAATCCTGCTCGAGCCAGGAGCGGAACACCGGTTCGTCCAGGTCGCCCTTCGCGATGCCGACCACGGTGGGGTGTGTGAGTTGTTCCTCGACCAGCGGGCGGCCGAGCTGCTCCAGGTGTGCTGCAAGACTCATGGGAGAAGTCTCTCGCACGGCCCCGATTGCGTTGGCGGCGGCGGTGCCGCACGCTGTGCGTTGTGTGGCGCGATGAGGGTGAAGTGGTGCGGGTGCTGGCACCATCGGAACAGCGGTTCGTCCGGCATGGGACCTACACCGGGCGCTCGGTTCTGGTCGTGGGCGCCCTCGACATCGCCACCCTGAGTACCGCCTTTCTGGCCCTGCAACGCGCCTACCCGGTGCTGACCTGCCGGATCGAGGAGGACGCCGACGGCGTGGGGTATCTGCTCCGCTCCGGCCCCGTGACGACTGGGGCGTGGGTGCGGGCGGGTGCCGTCGATCAGGTGGGGTTGCCGGTCCAGGTGGTCGACCCCGGTGTGCAGCTGGCCTATCTGGATGTGGTGACCGGGCCCGAGTCGGCCCGGGTCACCCTGTTCGCTCATCACAGCGTGGCCGATGCCGGGCACTGCGTGCAGCTGCTGATCCGGCTGTGGGAGTTCTACACCGATCGGGTTGCGCCTGAATCCGTTGTTCCGCAGGCCATTCCGAGATCTTTGGAGGAATACGCCGCGGAACAGGGGATCGTCAGAAGCGCGGTCTCCGGGTTCGAGGACGTCACCCGCCCGCTGCCGCCGGAAGCGCGCGTCGTGCCCGCCGATCCGGCGACCCCCGCCCCGCCCGCACTCGCGCGCCCGCTGCGCGCGGTGCTCGACGCCACCGCGACCGCGCGCATCGTCGAGCTCGGGCACCGGCCGGGTCTGACCGTCAACGGCCTCGTCACCGCCGCGCTGCTGCGCGCCTATGTCGCCGAAACCGGCTCCGGCGCACACGCTTCGGTGGGCTGCCTGTACCCCGTTGATCTGCGCACCCGATTCGATCCGCCGGTAGCGCGTGCGGCGGGCAGCAATATGGCCGGGCTCGCCTCGTTCACCGCCCAGGTCGACCTCGCCGACGGCAGCTCCGCACTCGCGCACCAGATTTCGTCCCGGCTGCACCACGATCTGTCCGAGGGCATCGTCCAGCAGTCGGTCCTGCACTTCCCGGACTTCTACGGCCCCGGCCGAATCCACTCCCTGGCCGGTCACGTCGCCGTCACCAACACCGGCCGCGTCCCGGCCTTCCGCACCCCGCCGGAGCTCACCCTCACCGACTACGAAATCGTCTACCTCTCGGCCCATCCCAGACCGTCCACCGGCGCCTCGGCCGCCGTCACCTTCCTCGTCTACACCTTCGGCGGCCGGTTGACGGTCGGCGTGCTCGGCGGCGGACCCGTTGCGCGGCGGTTGCCCGCGGCCGTCCGGCGCGAGCTCGCGGACCTGCACGCCGAATCGGTGGACGCCTAGCTCCCCGGATCCGGCCGCGAACCCGTAGGGTCAGGGCCCAAAGATCGAGCCACACAGAATGACCCGCGTGTTATGAGTACCAACCTGCCGTACAAGCTGTTCCTGCCGCAGTCGACGCCCTCCATGCATCGCGTCTTCGCGATCTACCAGGATCAGGGCTGGGACGAACTGAAAGCCGTCGCCACCTTCGACGACCGCGCCTCCGCCGTCCGCCTCGCCGACGCCCTCAACGAGCTGCTCGCCGGCGCCGACCTGGCACCGGAGTTCGTGACCGAAGCCCTCGAGGCCGCGCCCCGCCCGGTGCGCGCGCAGGTCGAGCGGATCGCCCGCAAGATCGAAGCCGAGGTCGCCGCCGAGGCGCCGAACACCGACTATCTCGACGCCGTGTCCCGCCCCGCCATCTGCGGTGTCATGCGCTTCCCGCTCGCACCGGGCGGCGCCGACGACGACGCGGACGAGCACATCATCACCCCGCGCACCGCCGAAGCCCTGCGGTATCACGGGGAAATCTACGTCGAGGAACTCAACGCCCTGATCGCGGGCGACGCCGAGGTCTTCCGGCACGAGCTCCCGACGGCCCTGCAACGCCAGAAGGTCCCGTTCCTGAAGCAGTTCGTCACCTGCTTCGAGCACCTGCTGGAATGCTTCGACTCCGGCGCCTGGCCCGAACCGCGCTGTATGGGCGAGGAGATCGCCCTCTGGATCATGGTCGAACGCGCGGCCGAGCAGGTCGAGGAGGAACGCGCCGGCTTCGAAGCCTTCACCTCACCCTCCATCAACGACCTGCCCCGCTCCGAATTCGACTACAACTTCGAGGATCTGACCGACTCCCTCTTCCACGACCAAGAATTCCGCTACGCCGTCCTCGACCAGCCCACCCCCTTCGAAAACGGCGCCCTCAAACACCTCTTCAAGCCCTTCAGCTACCCGGAGCCCCGCCAGCTCACCCTGCGCAAACGCGGATAGTCCGCGCGAATCCGCTTGAGATTGCTAAGGATTCGGGCGTCGCCTACGCTGCAGCAAGCAGCAGAGCTGTAATCGAATCGTTGTAGTGCTGCCATGTACCGGAAGTTGGGGTCCGGTGCCACCGGGGTGATCGTCTCGGTGGCGGTGCGGGAGTAGGAGGGGACGCGTCATGCGTTTCGTTATGTCTGGACCCAGGAAATATCGGTGGCGGCGATTGCTGGCCGCGCTGGCATTGCCGATCGCGAGTGGCGGGCTGGTCCCGGTGTTCGCGCAGGCCGCGCCGGCCGGGGGTTTCGAGGAATTGCTGGTCCCGTCCAGCATGGGCCCGATCAAGGTGCAGGTGCAGTGGGCCAAGCACGGAGGCGGGGCGGCGCTGTATCTGCTCGACGGGATGGCCGCGCGCGACGACAAGAACGCCTGGACCTTCGAGACGAACGCGTTGCAGCAGTTCGCCGAGGACGATGTCACGCTGGTGATGCCGGTCGGCGGGCTGTCGAGCTGGTACCAGGATTGGATCTCGCCCAGTAACACCAACGGCCAGAAGCTGACCTACAAGTGGGAGACGTTCCTGAGCAGGGAACTGCCCGATTTCCTTGCCGGATACGGTGTTTCGAAGACCAACAACGCGGTCGCCGGACTGTCGATGAGCGGCAGCGCCGCCCTGCAACTCGCCGCCTACCACCGCGACCAGTTCAAGTACGCCGCGTCGTATTCGGGCGCTTTGAACATCTCCGCGCCCGGCATGCGCGAAGCCATCCGCGTGGCCGTATTGCGCTGGGGCGCTTACAACATCGACGCGATGGCGCCGCCGTGGAGCCCGCAGTGGCTGCGTATGGACCCGTTCGTTTTCGCACCGCAGCTCAAGGGCCTGCCGATGTACATCTCCGCCGGCAGCGCGCTGCCCGGCGAGTTCAACCGGCCGTCGAATGTCAGCCAGGTCTTCGACACCGGCGTCGGCATGGGCATCGAAGCCGTCACCCTGATGAACACCCGGGCCTTCGAATACCGGCTCAATCAGCTGAAGATCCCCGCCACCTACAGCTTCCCGCCCGCCGGTACGCACACCTGGAAGTACTGGGAGCTGGAGCTCTCGAAGTCCCGCCCGGGCATCCTGGCCGCCCTCGGCGCCTGACCCACCGTGCGGCCGGAGCGCTGGAAACGCTTCGGCCGCAATCGGTTCGAGGGGCGAGCCGTCACACTTCCAGGTCCTCCTCGATGCCCTTGAGGCGATGCCGGGCCAGCGCCAGGTTGCCGCGATTGCGATCCAGGGCGAGATAGAGGAACAGTCCTTTGGATTTTCGGCCGGTCATCGGCCGGATGACGTGGTACTGGCCGGTCAGGGTGATGAGGATGTCCTCGATGTCCTCCTTCAGGCCCAGCTGGTCGATGGTGCGCAGTTTGGCGCGCACCACCTCGGTGTTGCCCGCGGCGGCGGTCTGCAGATCCAGGTTCTTCGAACTGCCGAGCATGCCGAGTGCCATGCCGCTGCCGTAGTCGACGATGGCGGCGCCGACCGCGCCGTCGATCCCCATCATGTCCTTCAACGCGATATCCATATTGCTCATGTCGTTCCTTTCGTTCGGGGGTTGTTCGGTTGGGCCGGTCAAGGTTTGCCCTCGGCCGGGGTCAGATGGCCGGCGATAGCCCGGGCCACCGGACGCGATTCCAGGTGCAGGCGACCGACATTCACGGCCGGTTCGGCCAGGACGGTCAGCGAGGTCCAGCCCGCCGCGTAGATCACGACGTAGCCGTCGGTGCCGTTCACCACGACCTCGTGGAAGCCGCCACCGTGTGCGGTGGCGACCAGGCGGTGTGACACACCGAGCTGCGAAGCAGCCAGTGCCGCAACACCATTGGGTTCGATCTCCGGGGGAAGATCGTGGGCCACCAGGAGCCCGTCGTTCGAGGCGACCAGGGTGCCGGTGAGCTGGGGCATGCGCTCGCGCAGCCCTTTCAGCTCCGCGAGCACCTCCGGGTTCGGCTCGGGTTCGGCTATCGCCACCTTGCTCAACCTTTCTACGAACTGGCCGATCAATGTTTTTCGCACTTTCAATCCAGCTCCTCCAGGGCGGTGCGCAGCCGGGTCAGCAGGTCACGATCGGCCGCATCCCAGCGGTCGGGAGGTTCCGGGATCATTTCCCGGTGGGGCCGGCGTTGCGGCAACGTCAGCTGGCGCGTGCGCGCGGGCGGGCTGACGACGAGTTCGGCTGCGGGCTCGATGGGCGGGCGCACACCGCGGGTCGGTTTCCCTTCGAGCACTTCGAGATTCGGCCGCTCGATCAGCCCCGCGGTGGTCAGTTCGCGCACCGCGACCAGGCAGCCGTAACTGGTCCGGCCGAGATCGTCGGCGATCCCCGTGACACTGCGCCGCGCGTCGGCGGTGGCCAGTACCTCGGCCTGGCTGCCGGTGAGTACCACGCGATGGTGCCGAACCCGCCGGACCGGCACCACGGGCGCCCGATCGACCAGTTCGGCGGGCCACGGTCCGGACTCCGCGTGGCTGCGTCGCGCGCACTCGTTCACCAGCGTGTGCGGCGGTATCCGGCAGACCGGCGCCAGCCAGTGCGGCGGCGCGGGCTGGAATTGCGGCACCCCCGGCGAGGCGAGCAGGAAGAAGGCGGCGTCGAAAACCGCAAGCAGCGCAATGGTTTCCAGCCGGGGGGCGCCCAGGATGCGATCGGGGTCGTCCTGGATGGCGTCGCGCCAGGTCTCGGCGGTGGCGACGCCCGCGGCGATGACGAGCCGGTCGAGACCGGGTGTCCGTTGACAGTCGACGCAGGTGACCGCGCCCTCGGTGAGATGGAAGGTGCCGTCGCCGACGCACAGCACCCCGGTGCGCCGTTCGTCCTCGGCGCGTTGCAGTTCGGCCGCGAGCTCAATTCCCATGACCGTCTCCGGCCAACTCGCTCAGAATTGTCCGTAGTCGGAAGCGGGCGATCGCCAGATTGCCGGTGTCTTTGAAGAGCACATGCACGAACAGCCGGCCGTCGAAGTCGCCGTTCACCAGATTGAGCAAATGGAATCCCCCGGTTCCGCACACGATGATCTCGTGGATATCGCCGCCGCCGTCGGTCGAAGCCAGCGCGGGGCAGCCCAGCACCCCGCGGACCACATCGGTGACGACGGCGGCGCCTTCGTGCTCGTCGACCAGTTCGTGGCTGCCCGCCGCCGCGATCGCCAGCCCGCTCGCACCGTCCACCAGGGTCACGCTGCGCGCCCCCGGAATGCACATGATGCGATCTAGGTATTCGTCGATCCCCGTCACCGCGCGCCCCGTCTCACAGCCGGCCCGCCTCCCGGACTATCCGTCTGGCCTGGGCGAACAGCATGCCCACGTTCACCGACTTGCGGCACACCACGACCACCACGATGTCGTCGCGGTGCGGCGTGCGGATGAACAGGTGGGCCAGGTTCTCGCTGTTCACCAGGACCTCCTGGAAGTAGTGCTGGTCGCTCTGCACGCCGCGCCGTTCCTTCCAGATGTCCTCGATCATCACGACATTGCGGCCTTGGAACAGTTCCAGCGTCGCCGCCGCGAGCAGGTCCAAGACCTCGGCCGGGTGGTTGTCGACGGTCTGGACCGCCAGCAGCATGCCCGTCGACATATCGATGGCGCCCGCCGCGAGACAATCCGGTACATCGGCTCTGAGCACTTTGACCAGGAGACCGATCCGGTCGGTCATATTGGCCTGGGGGCTGTTCATCAGGTCCCTTCTGCGGCCCGCTGCCCGGGCCCGGGTGGATAGAGTTCGTTGATGCCGCTGGCGTCGCGCCGGCGCCGCGGCAGCGTCGCGGTGTCGACGTAGGGATCTCGATCTGTCACCCCCACAACACCTTTCGCGTTCCACCAGGACACCTCCACGGTGATCGGGTACAGGCCGCGGCCCAGCAGGAACGCGAGGTCCCGGCAGGTGCGCCGCCCGTTGATCCGCAGCAGGATCTCGCGCCGCGGTCCGGCTTCCTCGTCCCGGAGCGCTGTTTCGCCCAGCGCCGTACGCACCAGGTGATCTCGATGCGGGGCGATGTGGCCGGGCGCGATACCGCGCAGCCGCCGCGTGATCTCGGCCTCGAGCAGTTCGGGCTCCAGGCCGGAGCCGGGATCGGGGACTGCCCGCTGGGCCTCGGTCTTCGCCCAGAAACAGTCACCGATCCAGCCGGCCGCCACCGCGAATGCCGCATCCAGCGTCGCCGTCGAATGCAGTACCCGCAATTCCACCGAACCCGGCGCCCGGCGCCCCGGTTGTGCCAATAATTCGGGCACACCGGGGGCGCCTGGTGAATTCACCGCGATTATGATTCCGCGCAGCACATGAAATTCGCCGCCCGGCTCACCGGTGACTCGCAATATTCCGCTGCGCCGTTCTCTCGACGCACCGGTCAATATTCCGATCACACTGTCGATGGTCGGACTTTCCGATACCGCAGGCCGCCCGGTGCGGGCAGCGGGGCCGGTCGTCATGATTCGACTCCGGTAGCAGGTAGCGCAGCCGCCCGGCATCGACGACTCGATCGGCTTGATGTCGATCTCAGACGGGCCGGTCGGTTTACCAACGGCCCCGTCAGAGCGTTATAAATCAGGTAATGGTCGCATGCATAAGCTATTCATCAAACGTCCCCAGAAATTGTAGAAATACGATCCGCAAAGAATCGAAATGGTCCCGGCTCCGAGTTATTCAGCCGGTGTGGGTAACATCCTGGCAGCCCCAACGCTTTGAAGCAACAACTTCCGGCAAATTAATTACATACCTTTTGGTCGATTTGCTGGCTAACTCTTCACAAATCGGACATCGAGTGAGAAAGGCCAGGTCGCGGGCGTGGGCTCGGCGGGCCGGAGTGGCAGGATCGGCTTAGCGGGGACGATCCGCTCCCGTGTGGCTTCCGGGGAGCGGCGGCGTCAGAGCGCTACCGGCTAGTTGGTAGCAGCGTTATGACACCGCGGGGCGTGCCCAGTGCCTCAGCCGGCCGGCGGTTGCGCGGGTGTGGGTAGTGCGGATCGCTGGTGCCGGGGTGTCAGACGCTTCAGGTGAGCGGCTGGGAAACGCACGCCTCGGGGATCGAGGAAGACGATGAGATCCACCAGGGCCCTTTGCAGTTCGATCATGCGGTCGAGGCGGGCGGGAGCTGGTTCCATCAGATCGGCGACCTCGGCGCCGAGCCGGGCGAACCAGCGGGTGAACGTAGGTTCGCCGTCGAACCGTTCGACGAACGTCGCGAAGCCGATGCAGTCGTGCCTTCGAAGCTCGTCCTCGATCGGTTCCAGCATGATCTCGCCGATAGCGCGCTGCTGGTCTCGAAAGACGCGTAATGCGCTGGTGGGGAAGCGATGTGTGTCGCCGAACGCGTGGCTGATCCGGTCGAGGCGCTCGACCAGCTCGTGGGTCCGTCCCTGTTCCTGGAGATCCATGAACTGCAACCCGCGTCGCAATATCTCGATCCACCCGAAGTAGCTGCCCAATCGGTACAGCGTGCTGATCTGAGCGTAGAGACGCTCCTCGGGGTCGGAGCTGTTCATGTGCCGCCGCATGAAGTCTGTCTCGACGATGTTGTACAGCCGAGCTTGCAGGTCGAAGGCGGCCAGGAGTATCGGCTCGCGATACCGGCGCACCAGTCCGTCCGAGGCTTCTCGGCGGTCGATGCTCGCCCGGTTCAGCGTCAGCTTGTGCTGCAAGCGGATCGAGCGCCCGGCCGCGAAAGTCGTCACCGCCGCGCTACATACCGCGACGCCGGCCGATATCAGCGCCACCACTACTTCGATCCGCATGCGTCCCGCCCCCACTGCCGTTGCCCACCAAGCGAACTCCCATGCTCTCACTGGCCCGGCGTCGATGGATCATCGAGCGGCGCACGCCGACACCTGCTCGCGCAAATGCGACAGTCTCGGCTACCCCGGCGGACGCTGGTACGCGTCGATCGTCTCTTTGCTCGTGCTCGGACTCTGCAGCACCAGTTCCCATGGGCCGGAATTGATCTCGAAATCCTTGCCGAACCCGAGCCACTTCCCGGCCAGCCGATTGCCCGTCGGATCGGCAAGCAGTTGGAGTGCGCCGTGGTAGCGAGCGCCGCGGTAGTAGCCATCCACGGCAGTGCGCTCAGCCCAGGTGCCCGTGCCGACGTTGCCCTCGAGCGTGAGATCGAGTTCGATCGTCGACGGCGAGGAACCGGGCAGGCTGCGAACGGTGACCTGACTTCCGTGCTGCAGCGCCACCGCGTAATGCGTGACAGTGAAAGAGGATTCGCGTCCACTGGAGTAGTACTTGTAGCGCGACAGCCACACCCCGGAGTAGTCGCCGGTAGCGCGAGCCAGGGGCGCCGCGGCAGTGCCGGCCCCTCCGCTCGGTGACTCGACCTCGTGGCTGCGGTCGAACACGCCGCCGATGTCGCGCCCGGCGCGGACGATGCCGAACCCGAGGGTTTCGATCGGCAGGCCCATCACCTTTTCCAGAGCTCGGGCGTGGGTCGGGCGCGGCTGTGTGGTCGCTCCGGACTCCCAGCGCTGTACGAGCCGCTTCGTCGCACTGGCGCATCCGGCCTCGCGCAGCGCCCGGGCCAAATCGTCCTGACTCATGATCCGGGCCGTACGCGCGGCGCGCAGTGCCGTATTCGGAATGGTCCGCATGGTTGCCACGGTAACCCGAATGACGCCCAAATGTCGCCCCGAATACGGCCTGATCGACACCCGCATCGTCGTCGCGGCAACACATCGTCGACACGCAGTGTTGGCCTGGCTCCCCGTGGCCGGGTCGAGCGTCCATCCACGAGAGAGGGCGAAACAGTGTGGGGCCAGAACTCATCGATACCGAAGCAACCGACCGTATGGGACATCATCAACCGGTTGGCGCGCGAAGCGGAGCAGCAGGGCCGACCATCCCCGGTGCTCGACCACCGCGCGCCGCGGAATGCGTTGACGATCGACCAAGCGCACATGGTCTTACAACTGCACCGAGCGTGCGAGCGATGGCAGTGTCCGCGCAAGGCCACGGCGTGGAACGTTCTCGTCGCAGCCGGCCGAATTATCCCGCGCCCGCCGAACGAGTCGATGTGACCGACGTATCCCTGGATCACCCACGTAGGCCGCATCTGACCTAGTTCAGTCGAGGCTGCTGGGTAAGTCGGAACGGGAGCGGGCGAGCCTATGGTGTGGTGCGTGCGGTCGTGCCGGGTGGACCACATGCCTCACGGTTCTAGAGGCTGCGTGGCGGGAATGGCCGCCTAGTCAATAGCGTGCTTCGGGAATGCATCAATGTTGAGGAACACATGCAGAACAAGCATGATCACTGGCCTGGCTGTGCGCATCTTCAGTCCGGTAAGGTCGGCCGGAAGATCGCGGTGAAGCCATAGAGTGTTCGCCATACTGGGAGTGCGTAGGGTGGGGAGTGCAGCTTTGACCGGTATCGCGAAGACATTGTGGGTGCTGATTGCAGGCCTGGGGGCCGTCCTGTTCGTAGCGGCGGTCGTGGGCCTCGGTGTCGCGCTCGCGATGCTGACCGATCAGGATTTCGCTGTGACTCTCGCGCTGCCGATTAGTGCTGGGATCGGGATGCTGCTATGGATCTTGATATTGGGCATAGTGTGGCGATGCAGACGAGCTTATCTACATCGGACAGGCGCGAGAGTTACGGCGCTGGTGGATGTTTCTACCTATCGGCGGGTGTATAGAGCCAGCGGTTTCCATCAGCACCGCGTCAGTATAGAAGCCACGGCTACGCATCCAGAAACAGGAGTCGATCAGCGACTACGGAAGGATTACATCTTCTCAGATCTTCGACGAAGGCGGGCTACAGCGTTCCAAGCGAGACTTTCGCAAGGAAGCATGGTTCCTGTCCTCCTGCGCGGGCGGGCCATGGCGCTGGACCTGTCAGAGCGTCCAACCTGGACCGATATCTGGTAGTCCTTATCGCACAGGTGAAGTAGAGGCCGAACGTCTTTTAGTTCTATACCAGCCAGCTGTCAGGAGTGTGGTTCTCCTCATCGTAGTCATCATATAAATGTTGATAGTTTTGCGGTGGCGAGGGGATCTGCTGAGGTTCGGGCTCCGGGAACAGTTGCCAGCTGAATAAAGGCGAATTCTTGAGTTCCAGCACCTCTGGTGGCAGCGGGCGTGCAAGCTCAATGTCGGACCACTTCGACTCGCCACGTTGCACCCGGGCGGCGTACGCCTGCAGCGCAGGGGAGGCGTCCGGCATCGTGGCAAGGCTGGACATATATCTGTCGTTCACCTCGGCCGGCTCCTCGAGTATCGCCTGGACGTCGAGATTCTGCGCCCTGATCACCGCTGTGTCGAGATCGGCGATCGCGGCCCGGACCGCGCGAACGGCTTCTTCTACGGCCGGATCAAGGTCCGGCTCCCGATCGCTCGACCATACCGGTTTCATGCATCCGCCCAGGGGTCTCTGCCGGACCCGACCTCGAAGTCGTTCTTCGGCCGGTTCAGCGTGCTGTTCAAATTGGCAATTTTTGCCACATCGTCTGCCACGGCGGCGCGTTTGAGATACGGCTGAATCTTCTGCTCCAACACTTCTGTGACCTTGGCTTTCCCAGCAGCGGCGGGATCTTTGATGACTTCCAAGAGGTGCATGATCTGATCGCGAAGTTTGGTTATCTCCAAAACCATATCGATGGTGCCCTTGATGATTTCGTAAAGACGGGTGCCGATCTCGCGAATCTCATTTGCTGTTCCCACGACGGGGATCTTGTTGGCGACGAACCGGAGAGCGCCTTCGAGGCTGGTTATTTTGATCCGCGACTCGAGAAGTTTCTTTATCTGCTCGATGATCCATTTTACGGCATTGCGGATTTTGTCTGCGGCCAGCCCTAGGATGTCAGCGATAATGCGCCCGACGGGCCCCTCCCACTTCATTGCGGCAGATTGAGCTACTGCCCAATCGCCGAAAGCCAGGCGGGCCTTTCCGTCCCAGTGTGGGTCCACTTTGGCCAGGCCGGCATCCAAATTTTTACCGGATGCTTCCATTGCATTTCCGGCGATTTTATAGGCTTCGCCGATGCGTCGCACCTCATTCCAGTTTCCTGGAATCGGATTCAATGCTTTGCCCATGACATCGATTTCATTCCCGGCCATACGGGTAATGCTCTTGATTGCGTCATTAATCTGGCCAAGCGGCGGAAACACCTCGGCGATCAGTGCGGCGGTGTCTTCTTTATTGGCAGTGGGTACTGCGAGATCGACATTTTCGGCTTTAGGATACGAGGCCGAGCCCTCATACTCCAGCGTATAGCCGGCAGATTCCTGATCGCTCGATACTGGGACCGACTCGCGGGTGGCCAGATTCACCTTGTGCTTGTTCAGCGCTTCGTAGGTTTGCTGGTCCTTGCTATGGTACATCCAGGCTGCAGTTTTTAATTCGCTGGCAGATTCGCCAGTTATGATGGCGATATCGCCCATTCGCCGCTGAGTAGCCGTCGCGGCTGCTTCGATATATGGTATCAACTCGTCGATGATCGGACCCGACAGCCAGTCGGCAGCTGGCCCATTTTTGGCAATGTAGTTCGAAGCGGCTGTGCAATCTTCGCCGATTTCTTTGACGAGTACACTTAGGCCACCGATTTCACTCGGTACGGCTAGAAATGTTTCACTCATTCGAACCCCGGAATTCTAAATCTCAAACTTCGGCCGAACTCTTCTTGTTCGCCCTGATTAGACGACTTACACTTCGTACTTCAGGTAGCGGACGCCGGATTCGATGCACCCCCAACAAGAGACTTCACTCGTTGCGGGAAACCCTACGATGGAGGGGAGGCGTCGTCAAACCCGCGCTCGATAAATTCACGCGTATCGACCGTCGAGGCTGACGGGCTTGCGGCTCACTTCCACGGGACGCGGGCAAGGATGTCGCGAACAGTCGCCCGGTTTCGGGTGCAGAGGTTATCGCTGTCGGTAGGTACTGGCGTGGAGGCGGTCGCACGCAATCGGAGCAGGATGCTGGCCGAGCGATTGTTGCTGTAACCGACGAACGCTACGCAGTCCTCGACGCCGAGCTCGGCAGGGTTTTTGCCGAAAGTCAGTTTGGCGGGGTGGCCGAGTTGTTCTGCCATCCACAATGATTCGGAATCCTGCCCTTGCTGTACCCCGCCCCGTGCAGGGTCTTCTATCCCGAGCGTCACCGCCATCGGGTCGAAGCCGTCGGCGATCCAACTGCAGGTGTCGACCTTCCCGACGATCGTCATATCCGGTTGCAGCCCTTCGTTGCGTGATGGTCGCAGGCCCGATTTGCCAATCAGGCCGGACACTTCTGTGTCCGTGGCGAGTGAGCAGGGATCGAGTCCCTCGAAAGCTGCGGGCGGCTGATACCACTCTGATGGAGGTGGCGTACCTGTGATCCCGGGAACCGTCGCGGTGGCTTCGGGCGGAGTTGTCGGCTCGCTGTCTTCGGAGCACCCAGCCAACGTCGCAGCGGCAGCCAGCGCGACAATGAACAATTGCGCTGGTGACTTCGGGCGATCCGAGATCCGGGTCAAGTGATACTCCTCGATGTTTCGGGCAATGGAGCCATCGGAAGCCCGACCTAGCCGACCCGCCCTTTGGTTCCGGGCCTGAACCCTAGTCGAACCGGTCGTCAATGCGCACTGCCAGGCCGAACAGCGGCGCGGGATCCAGTCCATCAATCGCCGAACTTCACGAAGAAATGTGAGGGCTGGCCGGAGGCCAATGATCGCAAGAAGCGCCAGACCTGCACCTCGCTCGGATTGCGTAGGCAGCTACCGCATGGTGGTCACGGTCTCTAACTAGCCGATGACAGTGTTTTCGCGACCTGGGACCGCGCCGCACTTCTCTGCACTTGGCAAGAGGATTCGCCGAATCGGTTGCAGCGCGCTCGCCGCCGCACGGCCGGACGCAGCGCCAGCTCGGCTCGGCTGGCAGCGCACTGTTATGCCGGGTTTCATGCAGTGAGTGCTGTTGTTTTGATCGACTCTGGGGGTGCGCCATCTCAGGTGGTGCGGGGCAGCAGGCCCTGGGTCAGGTTGGTGACGACTTCGTTGAGAAGTTGTTCGGCGGCGTCCGGGGTGACCATTCCGGAGATGACGAAACTGGCCAGGCCTTGGAGTGAGACCGCGACGGACATGGCGATGCGCAGGGGATCGCCTGCCACGATCTCGCCGCGTGTTTGCGCTTCGGCGGTCAAGGTCACTGGGACGGCGAAGGCCAGTGCTGTCGCGGCCGCCATTTCCGCGCCGGCGGTGGGGCTGTGCTTGCGCGCGAACATCAGTGTCAGCAACGCCGGATTGTCCACGGCGAAGTCCAGATATGTGCGGGCGAGCCGGTGGAAACGCTCGACGAAGGGGAGGTCTGCGTCGGAGGTGCGAAAGGCCGCCCCGAGTCGTTCGAAGCCCGACTGCGCCAAGGCGTCCAGCAGTGCCTGCTTGTCCCGGAAGTGACGGCTGGGCGCGTTGTGGGTGACGCCCACGTCGCGGGCGAGCTGCCGGAGCGAGAGCTGATCCACCCCGGTTTCGCGCAGCGTCTGCTCGGCGCGCTGGAGCAGCTGCTCGCGCAGGTCGCCGTGGTGATACGAGCGGGAGACTTTCATGACGGATGCAGCCTAGTCGATGTGGGCATTGACCACTTTGTGGGCAGTGTCTACATTGGCGGTATGTCGAATACACGCTGGACTACACGGGATCTACCGCGCATGGATGGCCGCACCGTCGTCGTGACCGGGGCCAACAGTGGGCTCGGGCTGGTGACGAGCCGGGAATTGGCGCAAGTCGGCGCGCGGGTCGTACTCGCGGTGCGGGACACCGAACGCGGTGCGGCCACGGCACGGGAGATCGGTGGTGCCACCGAGGTGCGAAAACTCGATCTGGCCGATCTCGGCTCGATCCGGGCCTTCGCCGAGCAGTGGTCCGAACCGATCGATGTGCTGATCAACAATGCCGGAATCATGATGGTCCCCGAGGGCCGCACCGCCGACGGTTTCGAGCGCCAGTTCGGCACCAACCATCTCGGTCACTTCGCCCTGACCAATCTGCTCCTCCCGCACCTGACCGACCGCGTGGTGACGGTGTCCTCGCAGGCGCACCGCCGCGGCCGGATCGACCTCGCCGATCTGAACTGGAAGACACGGCCCTACAGTCCGAGTGGCGCGTACGGCCAGTCCAAACTCGCCAATCTGCTCTTCACCCTCGAATTGCAGCGCCGGTTGACCGCCGTCGGCGCACCGCTGCGTGCGGTCGCCGCGCACCCGGGCTGGGCGGCGACGAATTTGCAGGGCCACACCCAGAACCCGATCGCACACCTCGCAATGTCTGTGGGCAACAAGCTGATCGCCCAGGACGCCACCGCAGGCGCCTTGCCGACCTTGTTCGCCGCCACCCAGGACCTCCCGCCCGCCGCCTACATCGGCCCCGACGGCTTCTACGAATACCGCGGCTACCCGAAGCCGGTGGGCCGCTCCGATGACGCATCGAATTCCGAACTCGCGCAGGAACTCTGGAGCGCTTCCGAGAAGCTGACCGGCGTGACCTTTCCGATCACGGCCGAGTAGTCGATCGCTTTTCCCCGTTAGTCGGACGCGCGAGGGATAACTCCGAACCCGCGGACCACCCCGATGTACGGCACCACGCCTGCCGTGCACTCTCGACCAGTGGCAGCTCTATCCACCCACTCAGCGCAAGTGCGTGCGGCGGGAAAGGGTGCGCCAAGATGCCGCGGCGGTGATCCACGCCGCGCTCATGAAGTGGGAACCCGATCACCGGCCCGGAAGGGCATCCGGTGACTTAACGACAACCTATCGACAGTTCGTCGTTCTCTGATACGATTTCGGCCCCTGACCAATCCGCTTTCGCGCTGGTCAGGGGCCAATTCGGCTCCCCCATCTGGACTCGAACCAGAAACCTGCCGATTAACAGTCGGCTGCTCTGCCAATTGAGCTATAGGGGATTACTTGGCGGCTCGTCCGTGCTGGGCGGGCCGAGATGAAACTTTAGCGTACGGTTGCGGTGGTTCCCAAATCGTGGGTCTACCTGGGGGAACGTGTGCTTTGCTGCGGTGGTGCGGTGCCGCACCCGGGGCTGATTGGTGGGGTCTGTGAGCAATGTTACGTCGGTGAGTTGGTGGGGGCGGGCGAGAGAGTTGCCGACGCGCCCTGGGCGGATCGACAGTTGTCGGTGGCTTCGGGCAGGATAGGGGCGCGCACAGGCGAATTGGGAGGAGCTCTACGAGATGCTGCGGTTGATTATCGGCGTGGCTGCCGGGTACGTGCTCGGTACCAAGGCCGGCCGGGTCCGGTATGAGCAGATCAGCGCGGCGACGCGGGCGGTGACGGGCAGTCCGGTGACTCGGAAGCTGGTGCAGGTCGGGCGGCAGAAGCTGTCGGATCGGCTGAGTACGCGGCCGCAATTGGAGCCGATGGAGCCGTTGGACGAGCGGACCACCGTGCTGGTGCCGCACGATCAGCTGCGCCGCTGATCTGATTCGGCGGCGCTGCAAGGAATTTGTAACCCGCCCGCACATCGGCGGTCTCTAATCTGACCGCATGTATGCGGGGAACTGCCCGGTGTGTGGGCGAAATGATCAGTGCCAGAAGGTATCCGCGATCCACGCGGCCGGGACGGCGCGGGCGCGGGGCTATACCTATGACCATCGGCGCCGCCGCCACACCACGACCGTCAGTCAGACGGCGCTGGCGGCGCGGCTGTCACCGCCGGTGCTGCACTCTGATGTCACCGGCGCCGTCCGGGCGGTCATGATGCTGGCGCTCGGCCTGTTCGCGCATCTGTGTGTCGGCGCGATGATCCACGACTCGGGCGACGCACTGGCCGCGGCCGTCTTCGCGCCGCTGTGGCTGTCGGTGTGGTTCATCGTCCCCAGCGCACTGGTGCTGACGGTCAATCTGCTGCGCTCGCGCCGCCTGAACGCCGATCTGCCGCGCCGTCGAGCGATCTGGCAGGTGTGGAACACCCTCTACTTCTGCGCGCGCGACGACGTGGCGTTCGCGCCCGGCGGCCGGCCGTTCCATCCCAGCCAGCTACCGGGCTTCATGCAGACCACGACTGGGCCGTTCACCGACCTCGTCCGGGTGTGACTCAGCCCGCGACGAAGTCGTCGGAGTTGCCCATGGCCTGGGTGAGCAGGCTCTTGCGGTACTGCTCCAGGGCGACGAGATCGCCGAACAGGGCCATGTAGGTGTCGGGCTCATCGGTGGACGACAGCCGCTGCAGACGGGATTTCAGCTCCGCGACCTGGCGTCCGACCCAGGCCTCCTGAGCGCGGGCCAGCACGCCGGTGATGAACCGG
This sequence comes from Nocardia sp. NPDC050712, assembly GCF_040654295.1. Classification (NCBI taxonomy): domain Bacteria; kingdom Bacillati; phylum Actinomycetota; class Actinomycetes; order Mycobacteriales; family Nocardiaceae; genus Nocardia; species Nocardia sp. NPDC050712. Next base: position 355,097 of record NZ_JBFAHT010000004.1, on the reverse strand, counting down.
GGGATGTCGTTGGACGACTTCACCGGCAGCGACTCGTTGGAGAGCTCGGAGACGAACGCCTGCAGGGTCAGGTCGTCGGTGCCGTCGGTGACGGCGTTGATCCATTCGGCCCCGCCGAGCCCGCTGGACGCCCCGCCGGCTTCGGCGATCATGGCGCGCACCGCGGAGTAGGCCGGGTGGGTGAAGGCCTCGGGATCCAGCGAGTCGAAGACCGGACCGGCGATCGACGGGTACTGCAGGGCCGCGCACAGCACTTGGCGTTGCGGGCGCAGGACCGGGTCGTTCGGATTCGGGCGGGCCGCGGGATGCTCGGCGACCGCGGGTGCGTTCGACGCCGCGGCGCGGCCCGAGCCGCGGGCGGGCGGGCCGGTGCGGGAGCGCTTGGCCTCGTCGCCGACCCGGCGGACGATGGACTGGATGTCGTCCCAGCCGACCCAGCCGGCCAGCCGGGTGGCGTAGGCCTTGCGGGTGGCGTTGTCCTTGATCTGCGCGACCACGGGGACCGCGCGCCGCAGCGCCTCCACCTGGCCTTCCACCTGATCGAGGTTGTGGTCGGCGAGCAGGCCGCGAATCACGAACTCGTACAGCGGGGTTCGGCGGGCGATCAGATCGCGGATCGCGCCGTCGCCGGAGTGCTGGCGCAGCTCGCACGGATCCTGGCCGTCGGGGGCGATGGCGATGTAGGTCTGCCCGGCCAGGCGCTGGTCGCCGGAGAAGGCTTTCAGGGCGGCGGCTTGACCGGCGGCGTCGCCGTCGAAGGTGTAGATGATCTCGCCGCGCCAGAAGTTGTCGTCCATCAGCAGGCGGCGCAGGATCGCCATGTGCTCTTCGCCGAACGCGGTGCCGCAGGAGGCGACGGCGGTTTTCACGCCGGCCAGGTGCATGGCCATGACGTCGGTGTAGCCCTCGACGACCACCGCCTGATGGCCCTTGGCGATATCGCGTTTGGCGTGGTCCAGGCCGAACAGCACCTGAGACTTCTTGTACAGCACCGTTTCCGGGGTGTTGATGTACTTGCCGGGCATGGTGTCGTCGTCGAAGATCTTGCGCGCGCCGAACCCGATGACCTCGCCGCCGAGATTGCGGATCGGCCACAGCAGGCGGCGGTGGAATCGGTCGATCGGGCCGCGTTTGCCCTGCTTGGACAGGCCGGCGGCTTCCAGCTCCTTGAACTCGAAACCCTTGCGCAGCAGGTGCTTGGTGAGGGTGTCCCAGCCGTCGGGGGCGTAGCCGCAGCCGAACTGCTGGGCCGCGTTGCCGTCGAAGTTGCGGTCGGTCAGGTACTTGCGGGCGGCCTCGGCCTCGGGTTCGCGCAGCTTGGCCATGTAGTACTCGTGCGCGGCGGCGTTGGCGGCGACGAGCCGGGTGCGGGTGCCCCGGTCGCGCTGCACCGAGGTGCCGCCACCCTCGTAGTTGATCTGGTAGCCGATGCGATCGGCCATCTGCTCGACTGCTTCGACGAACCCGACGTGTTCGATCTTCTGCAGGAACTTGTAGACATCGCCGCCCTCACCACAACCGAAGCAGTGGAAAACGCCGATGTGCGGGCGAACGTGAAACGAGGGTGACTTCTCGTCGTGGAAGGGGCACAACCCCTTCTCCGAGTCGGCGCCCGCGCGCTTGAGGGCGACGTACTCACCGACGACGTCTTCGATCCGAACCCGTTCGCGTATCGCCGCGATATCGCGATCTGGGATTCGTCCGGTCACGGCAAGAGTCTAGGCCAATCGATCACCGACACGCCCACCGGCTACGTCACCGACCCAGGCCCGCGGCCACCCGCTCGAGCCGACTTTCGGTGTAGGAGGCGATCTGGTCGACGATGACGCGAACGCGGGCCGTATCGTCGTCGGCCGCCTTCCACCAGGGCAGTAGCACCGGGTCCAGCCCGAGGGGCGCGATGTCGAGCAGATGGGCGGCGACGGCGTGCACGCGGGCGCGCTGGTCGTCCTGGCGGCGGCGGTGCGCCACATCGGACATCACGTAGTGCAGGGCGACGGTTTTGAGCATCGCGACCTCGGCGGCGACAACGGCGGGGACCTCGAGGTCGGCGGCGTACCGGGTGAGCGGGCCGGGCCCGGCGATCAGGCGGGTGGCGGTGATGGCGGCGGTGGCGAAGCGACCGACCAGTTCGCTGGTGAGCTGTTTCAGGGCGACCGAGCTGGCGAAGCCGGCGTCGTAGTCGGCGGCCGCGGCGACCACGGGAAGATCGGAGAGGCGATGGGCGGCGGCGACCAGGTCGTCGACCGAGAGCGTGGGATGGCGCTGGTGCCCGACGCGAGCCAGTTCGGTCTGCACCGCGGAATCGGCTAGGGCGCGTAGGTCGATCCGGCCCGCGATCACGCCGTCCTCGACGTCGTGCACGGAGTAGGCGACGTCGTCGGACCAGTCCATGACCTGGCATTCCAGGCTCTGCGTGCGCTCGGGCGCGCCCGAGCGGACCCAGGCCAGGCGGTCCACGTCGATCGCGTAAGCGCCGTACTTGGTGCCGGGACCCGTTCTGGCCCAGGGATACTTGAGCGCCGAGTCCAGCGCGGCGCGCGTCAGGTTCAGGCCGGCGCTGGTGCCGTCGGGCGCGAGCACCTTGGGTTCGAGGCGGGTGAGGATGCGCAGGTTCTGCGCGTTGCCTTCGAAACCGCCGTGCCGGTCGGCGAATTGGTCGAGAGCCTTCTCCCCGTTGTGGCCGTAGGGCGGGTGGCCGATGTCGTGCGCGAGCCCGGCCGAATCCACCAGGTCGGGATCGCAGCCCAGACCCTCGGCGATGGCGCGGCCGATCTGGGCGACCTCGATCGAATGGGTGAGCCGGGTGCGCGGGGTGTCACCGTCGCGCGGGCCCATCACCTGGGTCTTGTCGGCGAGCCGGCGCAGGGCGGCCGAGTGCAGGACGCGGGCGCGGTCGCGGGCGAACTCGGTGCGATGCCCGGTCTCGCGTTCGGAGGGGCCCAGGGCGGCGGTCTTGGCCTGCTCGGCCACCATCCGCTCCTGGTCGTGTGCGGTATATGTCATCGAATATCACTGCCCCGCTGTGTATTTGAAGTCGGCGGAGAAATGCGTGAGCTGATACCAGAGCAGCGCGCCGGTCTCGCGGGCGATGCCGTGCGCCTGGGATTCGCGGGTGTAGACGGCGGGCCCGGTGCGCGTCGGCGCTGTCCAGGCGTCCAGGCCGGCGTCCCGCGCCATGGTGCGGGTGCGCAGGGAATGCCAAGGGTCGCTGACCAATACGGCCGAGGACAGCTCGCGCTCGTGCATCGCGTCGGCGACGGCCTCGACACTGCGCAGCGTGTCCGAGCCGGTTTCCACGGCCAGGATGTTCTCGCCGGGCACGCCGAGGGTTTCGAGGTAGTTCTTGCCGGAGGCGGCTTCGGTGTACAGGTCACCCTGCTGTTTGCCGCCCACGGTGATCACCCGCGGCGCGACGCCGAGCTTGAACAGTTTCGCGGCCTGATCCAGCCGCGCCTCGAACACCGAGGACGGCGTCCCGGAGTACTGCGCGGCCCCGAGCACCACGATGGCGTCGGCCTTGCGGTAATCCTCGATCCGCGCGACCTGCCAGACCCGTAAACCGGTGCCACCCACCAGCACCAGCCCCATCAGCACGGTCCCGAGCACCAACCGGCGTGCCCACCGGACTAGCCCGGCCCAGAACCCTCGTGGCACGCCGGGACTGGAAGCCGCGTCGGCTCCGGGATGCAAGGTTGGCGAACTCACCAGACCAAGTCTGCCAGCATCCACCGACACCGCCCCCACAAGCGCCACACCGCGCCCGTACGACGCCGCCGGGAGTGCGGTCGGGAAGTGGGACATGACCGTGGCAAACGTCCTCGGTCAGGTCCCACTGACAAACTGTCACCAACCGCGGGCGCGCCACTCGCCGAGCTGCGGGCGTTCGGCGCCGAGGGTGGTGTCGTCGCCGTGACCGGGGTAGACGATGGTGTCGTCGGGGTAGACGTCGAAGAGTTTGGTGGTGACGTCGGTGTAGAGGGTGTCGAAGTCGGTGGGGGATTTGGTCTTGCCGAGGCCGCCGGGAAACAGCGAGTCGCCGGTGAAGAGGTGGGTCCGGCCGGATTCGTCGGTGAGGGCCAGGGCGACGGAGCCGGGGGTGTGGCCGCGCAGGTGCGCGATCCGCAGGCGCAGCTCGCCGATTTCGAGGGTGTCGCCGTCGGCCAGCAGGCGGTCGGGCTGGATCGGCAGGGGTTCGGCATCGAGTTCGTGTGCGGCGGTCGGGACGTTCAGGGCGGCGGCGACGTCCTTCAGGCCCCACCAGTGATCGGGATGCTGATGCGTGGTGACGATCAGCGCGACCTTGCCGGGGACTTCCTGCTCGATCAGCTCCAGGAGGCGCTCGGGCTCGTTGGCGGCGTCGATCAGCAGGGCCGGGCCGGTCACGCACTGCACCAGATAACAGTTGTTGTCCATGCCGCCGACGGAGATCTTGGTGATGCGGGCGTCGGGGAGGTCGCGCTGCTGTGGATTGCCGCCCGGCGACACGTGGCCGGTGTACGGACGGTCGATCGTCATCATTACCGCAGCCTATCCAGTTAGATTCAAGGTATGCAGCTGCCATGGAGCCGCCTCGCCCGCTGGTCTGCTTCACTCCTCGCCGGCATCGTGCTGGCGGGGGTCGCGCTGCTGAGCGCGCCGGTGTCGGCGGCGCCGCCGGGCCGGCTGGATTCCTACGTGATCGATGACGCGCAAGCGCTCGGTCCGGGGCAGCTGGACCGGGTCCGGGCGGCGGTCGAGCGGCTCTACACCGACCATCAGGTGCGGCTGTGGGTCACCTACGTGCCCGATTTCAGCGGGCTCGGCGCGGAATCCTGGGCGCAGCGCACCGCGAGCGAATCCGGTTTCGGGCGCAGGGATCTGCTGCTGGCGGTCGCGACGCAGTCGCGCGACTACTGGTTCTACGGCGACCTGCCGAACGGCGTGAGTGACGGTGAACTCGAGGATCTGCTGACCGGCGAGGTCGAACCCGACCTGCACAACGGTCAGTGGGCAGCCGCGGGTATCGCGACGGCCGACGGGCTCGGCTCGGCGATGAGCGGCGGCGGCACCGGCGGTGGGCGTACGGCGCTGGTGCTGTGGGGGCTGGTCGGGCTCGGCCTCCTCGGGTTCGGCGGGTACTGGTTGTGGCGGCGCAAGCGCCGCGGCGACCTCGGCCGCGCGCACCTCGACGCCGCCCGCAAACTAGATCTCGGCGACACCACCGCCCTCGCTGCCCTGCCGCTGGACACGCTGCACGCGCGGTCCCGGGAAGCGCTGGTGGACATCGACAACGCGGTCCGCACCTCGCACGAGGAATTGGAGATCGCCACCGGCGAGTTCGGCGCCACCGCGGTCAGCCCGTTCACCAGTGCGCTGGAGAACGCGAAAGCCGCCGCCTCCAAAGCCTTCTCGATCCGTCAGCAACTCGACGACGAGATCCCCGAGACGCCCGACGAGCAGCGCACCCTGCTGCTCGAACTGCTCAGCACCGTCGGGCGCGCGGACAAGGAGCTCGACGCCCGCGTCACCGAATTCGACCAGATGCGCAGTCTGCTGATCAACGCGCCGAGCCGGCTGGACACCCTCACCCAGAACCTCGTCGACCTGACCGGACGGCTGCCCGCGTCCGAAGCCGCACTCGCCGAGCTCACCGCGGCGCACCCGGCGAGCGTGCTGGCCCCGATCCGGGACAACGTCGGCATGGCCCGCGAGCGCATCGCCTTCGCCGAGCACAACATCGACATCGGCCGCGACGCGCTGGTACAGCCGGTCGGCAAGCAGGGCGCGGCGGTCCCCGCGATCCGGTCGGCCGAGGCGGCGGTCGGGCAGGCGCGCACGCTGCTGGACGCGGTCGACAACGCGTCCACCGACATCGAGCAGGCCCGCGCCGGATTGCCCGCCGCGCTGGCCGAATTGCGCAAGGATCTCGCCGACGCCGCCGGCCTGGCTCCGCACGGCGGCCCCGAACTGGCCGCCGCGAGCACCGTCGCGCAGCAGGCCCTGGCCCACGCCGAGGCCACCGGCGACGCCGACCCGCTCGGCTCCTTCCACGCCGCCGTCGCCGCCGACGGCACCCTGGACCAGGCGATCGCCGCCGCCACCGACCGCAAACTCGCCGCCGAGGACCTGGCCCGCCGCCTCGGTCAGGCGCTCACCGACGCCCGCTCGCGCGTGCAGCAGGCCGCCGACTACATCGGCACTCGCCGCGGCGGCGTCGACGCGGACGCTCGCACCCGCCTGTCGGAGGCGCAGCGCAAACTCGATGCGGCACAACAACTCAGCACCGCCGAACCGGCCGAGGCCCTGCGCAACGCCCAGTCCGCCGCCGATCTCGCGGGCCGCGCGCTCCAGGAAGCGCAATCCAGCGTGCAGGCCTGGGAATCGAGCCAGACCCAGCACAGCGGTTCCTACGGCCGCGGCCCGTTCGGCGGCGGATTCGGCGGCAGCGGTGCGGTACTCGGCGGAATCCTGCTCGAGGACATGCTCCGCGGGGCGGGCGGTTCCCGTCGCTCCGGCGGCTGGAGCGCGGGGTCCTACGGTGGCTCCTCGGGTTCGCGGCGCATCAGCCGCGGCGGGCGCTTCTAACGGCTCAGACGTCGACCGTCACCGTGTGCAGACCGGTCGGCCCCACCGGGAACGGCGGGCGATCGACCGCGTCCTGGGTCTGACCCGACCGGCTGATCGCGCGCACCTGGATCGTGTGCGCGCCCGCGGGCAGCTTCAAGGTGGTGCGCCAGCGCCGCCAGGACGACGGGGACAACTCGGTACCGAGCTCGACCGGCTGCCAATCCTCTTGCCCCACCCGGATTTCCACCGCGTCCACGCCGTGCGGCGGCGCCCAGGCGACGCCGGTGACCGAGGTGGTGCCCGCGATCTCGCGACCGGGCAGGGTGCTGTCGATGCGGGCGTGCGGGTGCACGCGCAGCAGCTCCCGGGTCCAGCCGCGCTTCACCCAGTAGTCGGAGTGACTGTCGTCGGTGAGTTCCAGCTCGCTCAGCCATTTGGCGCCGGTGTACTGGCCGTAGAGGCCGGGCACGAAGACGCGGGCGGGGAAACCGTGTGCGGGGGAGAGGGGTTGGCCGTTCATGCCGACCACCAGGTAGCCGGGCAACTCGCCGGAACGCAGCGCGTCCAGCGGCAGCGAGATGGTGTAACCGTCGACCGCCCGCGTCACCAGGTGGGTGGCGTTGTCGTCCGGGATGGCGTGTTCGAGCAGGCGCACCAGCGGCACCCCGAGCCAGCGCGCGTTACCGGCCCGGCCCTCTCCGGCCCGGTTGTGCACGCACACCAGCACCGCGTCGAATTCCACCGCGTCGGCCGCCAGATCGGCCAGTGAGAGCCGGAGCGTGTGCGCCACCATGCCTTTGACCGACAACCGCCACCGATTCGGATCGATCCGCGGCGCCCGCAGACTCACATCGGCGACATACATCTTGTGCTCGGGCGTCACCAGCGCCGACAGCCCCGCCTCGCCTTCGAGCCCGTCCTCGGGCACGGTGCCGGGCGCGCCCATCGCGCCGAGCCGGCGAATCACACCGTCCTGCTTGCGATCCAGATCCCGCTGCAAGGTGTGCGCGGCCGCGAACAGTCCGGCGCCCGCCAGCGTCCACCCCAGCGTGCCGAGCACACCGCGCGGCCGCCTGCGCAGCCCGGCCGCGAGCACCCCGGAGGCCGCCGCCGCGCCCAGCATCGCCGACGCCGAGCGCGTGGACTGGCGGGTCGCCAGCGCCGCGGTGGCCGCGCCGGCCGCGACCACGCCGGGCAAGCGCAGCCGTGGCGGCAACGCGCTGATCGCGGCCGTAGCCGCCACCGCACCGGCACCCACGCCCGCTCGGGTGGCGGCCTTGTCGTGCCGCCCGGAAATCACGACGGTCGCCTCCACCACCGGAATCGGCACCGTGTCGATCAGCGCCCGCCCGATGGTGTCGATCAGTGACCCGCCCCGGGCCGCGGCGATCGCCTCGCCGAGGCCCAGTGCCGCCACGCCGACCGCCGCCGCCCCGGCCACCCCGCCCCGATTCCGATCCTCTTCCGTCCGCACCGCCCGAACACCCGCTTCCGCTGATCGATCTCGCATCGCTACCCCGCATTCTGCACGAATCCAAGCCGGGGCCAACCCCTTTCACCGGGCCCCGGGCAACAACCGGACTTCTACCGTCGCCGGGTCAGCGCGAATAGGCGCGGGCGACGGTGTTGTGTAGCAGTCCGGCCACTCTGGTCACCGGATGCGGGTTGTCGCCGGCGGCGCCGACCGCGTCCAGCACGCCGTCGTCGACCATGCGGTGCACGGTTTCGGCGGGGACGCCGCCGGCGGCGCAGCGGGTGGCGAGGGTTTCCAGGGAACGCAGGCCGGCCGCGCCGCCGAGATCGGCTTCGACCGCCTCGACCAGGGCCAATGCGAGGCCGAGCCGGTCGCGGAGCAGCGCGTCGTGGCGGGCATGATCATCGTCTGCTGGTGGACGCACGCGCTTCCCTCCGGTCTGGCCCGCACTTTCTGGAGCAAGACCCTATGAGGTGCGGGATAGCCATTCGCTCTGGGGAGCGCATTTCGTGAGGTATCACAACGCGGGCCGCGCGCGTTGTTGTGTCGCACGAGGTTCGGCCGGAGCCCTCGGATTGCCGGGGCACCGGCGCTAGCGTGGGGCAGCTCCGCTGCCTCGGGCCGCGGGGAAGGGAGTCACTGTGTCGGTCAGCAGTTCTTATCCGTCGGACCTGACGATGTCCGGTCAACCTGTCACCACGTCGCTGAAAGATGTCCGGACGCTGTCCAAGCAGATGGTCGGGCACTTCCTGGAGACGGTGGTCCCGTGCCGGACCCTGCCCGGGGAGGCGCTGAACGGGGACGTGACCACCATTACCCGGGTCTGCCTGGAGCTGGCGGTGAGCATGCTCGACGGCTCCGACATCCCGGGCAAGACCCAGCAGCTGGGCCACACCGCGGCGGCCTGGGCGCGCGAGGGCATTCCGATCGACACCATCCATCACGCGGTGCACGAGGGGATCAAGCTCGGTCTCGACCTCATCCTGACCGACGCCACCGCCGAGGATTTCGACAGCCTGAAGATCCTCACCCGCCGGTTGATGGAGGTCCTGGACACCATCACCTCCACCGTGGCGCGCGCCTACGTGCGGGAGCTGCGCACCGTCGTCAGCGAGCATCACACCGCGGCGCACACGCTGACCTCGGCGCTGCTGAGCGGGCACGCGAACTCGACGATGGCGCGCGAGTGCGGCATCGATATCGCCGACGAATACCAGGTGTTCGCGGTGGCGCTGGGCATCCACCCGGACGAGGAGAACCCGGCGCTGAACCGGGAGGTGGTGGCGCGCCGCAAGTTACGGCGGGTGCAGGCCGCCCTGGCGACCCATTTCGGCCAGGCCGTGCTGTCGCTGCTCAGCGTCGACGGCGGCACCGTGCTGCTGCCGGCGACACTGCTCGGTGCCGACGAACTCGACGAGTTCGTCGCCGATCTCGCCCGCGCGGCCCGGGTGCCGATCACGGCCGGTGTCGTCCTCGCGCCCGCGGCCGACGTGCCCGAGGCCGCCGATCGCGCGCACCAGGTCCTGGACATGGTCTCGCGCCTGAAGTCCCCGCCCAAGCTCTACCGCTTCGACGAGCTGGCCCTGGAATACCAGCTCACCCGGCCCGGCCCCGCGCTGGACTATCTGCGCAACCTGCTCGACCCGCTCGAGGAACACCCGGACCTGCTGGAGACCTTGGAGTCCCACATCGCGAACAACCTGAACCGGCAGCGCACCGCGCGGGCGATGCACGTGCACACCAACACGATCGACTACCGGCTCAAGCGCGTCAGCCAGCTGACCGGTCTGGACGCGACGCAGGCCTCGGGCCTGTGGTACCTGCGCTCGGCGATCGTGGCGCGCAGTTACCAGCGCCGGCCCACCACCGGCCGCGCCGGGACCTGAGCCGGCTCAGAACCGCCCGAACAGCCACTGCCCGGGTGCGTCCGCGCCCCGGCAGTACTCGCGCAACCCGACCACGATCTCGTCGACGTCGATGCTCTCGCTGCCGTCGGTGTCGAGCAGGTCGAATTCGCGATCCGCGAGCGGCACCGGAATGCGGCAGGCCGAGCACAGCGCGCCGAATTCCGCGCGGCTCAGCACGCCGTCGCCGTTCGTATCGACCAGGGTGAGAACGGATTCCGCCAGCGGGCGGAGCAACTGGTCGAAGTCGGCGGCGGTGAGGCGCTGCACCCACTCCCGGTACTCCGCGGCGCTGACCCGGCCGTCGCCGTTGGTGTCGGCCGTGGACAGGCCGCGCCACAGGTTCAGATAGCCGTTGCGGACCGACCGGGCGGCGGGCGTGCCGGGGGACTGGCGCAGCGCCTGGACCAGACGCAGCGCGAACGCCTCGAAATCGTCGCGGCGCAGGTAGCCGTCGTGGGTGGCGTCCAGGGCGTGGAAGCCGCGGTAGGCGGGTTCGCTGATCGCGTCCTCGGTGAGCTGGGTACGCGCCCAGTCGACCGCGTCGTGGCGGGCGTGATCGAGCACCTGCGCGTGGTCGGAATCGGCGCAGCGCACGTAGTGCACCGCGGTGCCCGAGCCGGCGGTGGCGGCGGCGTAGCGGTCGACCAGGGCCTCCGGCACGATCAGATCCATTTCCGCGCCGGCCAGGAACATCGGGCGGTCCAGCCGGGCGACGGGGACGGTGGCCGCGGTCAGCACGGTCTGCACGATCGGCTCGGCGGTCAGGTCGACCACCCCGGCGGCGGCGTTGGTCACCCCCGCGCAGGCCCGCATCATCTCGACGAAGGTCAGTTCCTTGGCGCGGTCGATCAATTCGCGGCCGGGCCCGGACAGCAGCGCGCCCGGGTCGAACGCCGGGTGGCTGGTGGTCAGGCCGGCCAGCAGCAGCGGCACGATCGGGCTCAGCTGTGCTTTCGGGTTGCTGGTCAGCTGGCCGATCAACTCCGAGAGGTACACCGGCGGGCAGAGCGCGACGCCGCCGCGGAAGTCCAGTTCCGGCGCGTACCCGGTGGCCATCAGCGAGACATGCAGCGCGGCATGCCCGCCCTGCGAGAACCCGACGACCATCCAGCGCGAACTGACCGGATGATTCAGCCCGCGCGCGGCCCGGACCGCGTCCACCACGTCGTCGGCGACGGCCTCGCCGTTGAAGTACGGGTGCGGGCCGGGGGCCGCGAGCCCCTCGTAGTCGGTGGCGGCCACGACATTTCCGCCCGCCAGCCAGCCGTCGATGTGGTCCCGCTCCAGCCGCAGGAACCCGGTGCGCGAGGGCGCCGCGGCGGTCCCGAGCCCGGTGGTGCCGTGCGCGTACCCGATCACCGGCCACCCGTCCGCGGGCGCGGTGCCTTTCGGCACGAACACCGACGCCGTGACGATCTGCGGCCGGCCGGCGTAGTCGGTACCGCGATAGAAGACGCGATAGGCGGCCAGCGCGTGCACCGGCCAGAGGTCTCGCGGCAACTCGGTCCAGCGCAGAACGGTGCCGGGTGCGTGTGGTGCCCTCATCAGCTGCTGCCTTCCGGGAAAACGGTGGCGTGACGGATGGTTCCGGACAGACCCGGGAGCTCGGTGGGCGCGGTCCAGGTGCGGAACTGGTCGTGACTGTCGCTGTAGAAGTACTTGCCTTCGGTGTAGGCGTCGAAATAGACGCGCCAGCCGCCCTCGGGCAGCGGGACGAGTGACTGTCCTTCCCGGGGCGCACCCCAACCGGCCCAGTCGCCGACGCCGAGGAAGGTGTAGGGGCCCAACGGGTTCGAGGCGACCGCCAGTTCGATGAACTTGGTCGACTCGTTCTTCACGAACGCGTAGTAGCGGTCCTCGACGCGCACCAGGGTGGTGTCGATGTAGCCGATCGCGAGGAGGTCCAGCGGCGCGGGCACCAGTCCGGCCAGCGGCGCGGGCGCGGTCCAGGACCGCAGGGCCGCGTCGGTGGCCGTGATCAGGTACGGGGTGAACCGGCACCCGTCACCCAGCGACACGAGCACGCTGACGCGGCCGTCCACGTCGACGAACCATTCCGGGGCCCAGCAGGCTTCGATGCGCGGCACCGGCATCGGATAGTCGTAGAGATGGGTCCACGAGACGCGATCGGTGCTGCGCGCGAAGCCGATGCTGTTGCCGCTGCCAGAAGGTGTGTAGGCGAGGTAGTAGGCGCCGTCCCCGTGCCGAAAGACGCTGGGATCGCGCATCACCCCGGTGGGCGGCCGGTAGGCCCGGCCGCGCACCAGCTCGAAGGCGGTCGCGTCCGACGATTCGTAGACGTAGAGGTCGTGTTCGCTGCCGGTGGTGAACGCGGTCATGGTGTAGCGCATAGACGTTTCGGCGGCAGTGGCGCGGGCCGGGAGTCCGGCCGCGAGCGGCAGCGCGACGGCCCAGGTCAGTACGGACCTGCGGCACACCGCCTGCGATGTCATTGCACGGATTATTCAAGGCGTGGCACGGATCCCCGGCGATGACACGCCGTCGAACTAGGGGGCTAAGCAAACCTTCAGCGAGTCACGCTGTGCGGGCCAGTCACTTTCGCGACAGACAGTCGGCAGGAGGGGCTACTCTTCTGATCGGGTGATATCGGTACAGACGGCGCGAATGGTGCGAATTCCGCGCTGACGGCGGCCAGCGGCGCGCCGAAACGATGCTCCTGTCGGGTTTTTGAGCGATCGCATGGCAATCTTCCCTGTGCTCCAGACGGAGCCAGTCCACAGGAGGGGTGTGTGTATGGCGAAAATGGGTAGGCGGAAGCGGTCGAGGCTCATCACGGCGGGTCTCATGGCTCCGGACAAGGTGCGCTCGACGGCGGAAGCGGCACCGGCCGCGGCGCGCCCGCAGCAGCAGCTAGCCGCCCCGCCGAAGCAGGCCGCGAAGGCGCCCGCGCCCAAGGCCGAAGCACCCGCCGCCAAGGCACCCGCCGCCGCGGCGCCGGACCCTGTTGCGAGCGCCGGCGATCGCCTCGACATCGAAGCCCTCGCCGACAAGGTCAAGGCGCGGCGCCGCGAAAAGGGCTGGACCCAAGCCGATGTCGCCAAGAACGGCGGGCCGTCGGCCGGTACCATCAGCCAGATCGAGCGCTGCCTGAGCGAGGAGCCCGCCGCGGACACCCTGGCCAAGCTCGATGCCGGTCTGGAATGGCCGGAGAACACCGCCGATGCCATCCTGCGCGGCGAAATGGCCGGCGCCCACTAGCTATTCCGGACGTGCCCGGCTCCGTCGCGGGGCCGGGCACACCCGATCCGCCGCGAGCACTGGGGAGCTATGAGCACGTACGACGACCTGCGGGCACTGTTCATCAACTGCACGCTGAAACGGTCACCGGAGCCGAGCAATACCCAGGGCCTGATCGACGCGAGCGCGCACATCATGGCGCAGAACGGCGTGCGGGTCGACCGGTTCCGGGCGATCGACTACGACATCGCCACCGGCGTCTACCCCGATATGACCGAGCACGGGTGGGCCACCGACGTATGGCCGGAGTTGCAGAGCCGGGTGATGGACGCCGACATCCTCGTGCTGGCCGGCCCGATCTGGCTGGGCGACAACAGCTCTGTCACGAAGCGCGTGATCGAACGGCTCTACGGGAACTCCGGAGTCCTCAACGCCCAGGGCCAATACGCCTACTACGGCCGGGTCGGCGGCTGCCTGATCACCGGCAACGAGGACGGCATCAAGCACTGCGCGATGAATATCCTCTACAGCTTGCAGCACCTCGGCTACACCATCCCGCCGCAGGCCGACGCCGGGTGGATCGGCGAGGCGGGCCCCGGCCCGTCCTACCTGGATCCCGGCTCCGGCGGTCCGGACAACGACTTCACCAACCGCAACACCACGTTCATGACGTGGAACCTGCTGCACCTGGCCCGCATGCTCAAGGACAACGGCGGCATCCCGGCCTACGGCAATCAGCGCTCGGCCTGGGATGCGGGCTCCCGCTTCGACTTCGAGAACCCCGAGTACCGCTAGTCCTCGACCTCCAAGGCCTGCCGGATGGTCAACCGGCCCTGGGTCTGCATCAGGCCGCGGCGGTAGATCTTCTCCGCGACCAGCACGATGGCGTAGCTGGCGACCGACATCAGAGCCAACGCGACGAACGGCTCCCACCAGGCGGCGGTACCGGCGGCCAGGCGGCCGGGCATGCCGACGATGGAGACGATCGGGATGTAGCTGGCGACCGTCAAGGCGGTGCCGGACAGGAAGATTCCCGCGAACAGCACGAGCATGATGAACATCGACACCGGCATGGCGGTCGATTGCAGGTCCTCCGCGCGGGTCGAGAGCGCGCCCGCCACCGCCCACAGACTGGCCAGGGCGAGGAAGCCGACGAGGAAGAACACGATGAACCAGCCCGCGGCGCTGCCGATCTGGGTGATCTGATCGCCCTTGCCGATGGCGGACAGGCCGATCAACCCGGCCGTGACGAACAGGGCGAGCTGCGCGAAGGCCATGATGGCGTTGCCGACGACCTTGCCGATCAGCAACTGCCGCAGCGGGATAGCGCTCGCGAGGATCTCCACGATCCGGTTCTGTTTCTCCTCCAGCACGCTCTGCGCGATGGTCATGCCGAACATGGTCGAGGCCATGTAGAACAGGAACGCGAAGATGAACGAGGCGATCTTGGCCAGCCCGGGATCGATGCCGGTGGAGTCGAGCAGGTCGTAGCCGACGGTGGCGCCGCTGGTGAGCTGGTCCATCGAGGTGCCGGCGGCGGCCGCGTTGCGCTGCAGAGCGATCTGCTGGGCGGCGGCGGTCAGGTAGGTCTTGGCGTCGTCGTTCTCGGCGGCGCGCCCGATCAGCCGCCAGCCGGAATCGGCAGGCACCAGCCCGGCGTCGGCCTGGTCGTCGAGCACGGCTCGCTCCACCGCCGCGGTGTCGGCCTCGGGCCGCGCCGTGAACTCGACCTTCTTGCCCGCGGCCAGCGTGTTGGCGACTTCGATGACCTGACCGGTGCCGGCGCCGCTGGTCGCGACCTCGACCTGCTCGGTGCGGTTGCTCATGAAACCGCTGATCGCCAGCGTCGCGACGATCACCACGATGGTGATCACGGTGGACACCAAGAAGTTCCGGTCGCGCAGCTTCACCACGATCTCGCGCTGCGCCACGATCCGCCACAGCCCGCCGGTGGCCGGTTCGGAGCTCATGCCGTCACCTCCCGGTAGATCTCGGACACCGTCGGCCGCACCGCGGCCAGTTCCCGTACCGATCCGCGCCGCAGCGCCTCGGCCAGCAGGTCGTCGGTGCTCACGCCGTCGAGTTCGAGCAGGGTGCCCCGCCCGTTCGTCTCGATGACGCGCACGCCCCCGAAGTCGTCGAGCCAGGCGGGATCTCCGTCCAGCGCCAGCCGGTAGCGGGTCCGGCCGCCGGCGCGCAGCTCGTCGGCGGAGCCGTGCCCGACCACCTTGCCGCGCGCGAGGATCACCAGTTGATCGCAGAGGCGCTCGACCAGATCGAGCTGGTGCGAGGAGAACAGGACGGGCACGCCCTGGGCGGTGTATTCCCGCAGCAGGTCGGCCATCGAGTCGACCGCGAGCGGATCCAGACCGGAGAACGGTTCGTCCAGAATCAGCGCTTTCGGCTCGGCGATCACCGCCGCCGCGATCTGTACCCGCTGCTGATTGCCCAGCGACAGCGCCTCGAGCTTGTCCTTGCCGCGTTCACCGAGCTGGAAGCGGTCCAGCAGCGCGGCGGCCCGCTGCCGGGCGGCGGGCGCGGCCAGACCGCGCAACCGGGCCAGGTAGACCAGCTGATCGAGCACCGGCTGCTTGGGATACAACCCGCGTTCCTCGGGCATGTACCCGAAGGCCCGCCGATCGGCGGTGCTGACCGCCCGCCCGTCCCAGCGCACCGTGCCGCCGTGGATGGCGAGCACGCCCATGATCATGCGCATAGTCGTGGTCTTGCCCGCGCCGTTACCGCCGACGAAGCCGGTCAGCGCGCCGGCCGGCACGGTGAAGGTGACGCCGTCGACGGCGATGTTGTCCCCGAACCGCCGCACCAAATCTGCGACTTCGAGCATCACGCCCCCTTAACTGGTGGTGTTCCAACCCTACCGACGCCGACCCCGCCCGGGGTGGCCAAAAATAGTTTGCTCAGCTAACTGTTGGCCCGTACCGTCGCTTCCGCTTTGTTCACCCCTATCGAGAAGGAGTGCCAGTCATGCAACCCGTCACCGAACGCGAGATCAGATCGTCGTTCGTGAACTGTTCCAAAGGCGACGCCAAACGCCTGCCGGTCCCGAAGGATCTGGATGCCCCACCGTGGGACGACCTGGACTTCTTCGGCTGGAGCGACCCGTCCTACCCCGGCCGCAGCTACCTCGTCTTCCCGCAGGACGACGGCCTGGTCGGCGTCGCGTTGCGGCACGAGACCGGCGGTTCCGGCCGCGCCCAGATGTGCTCGATCTGCAAGACCACGCACACCGGTAGCGGCGTCTCGCTGCTGACCGCCGCCAAGGCGGGGGATTCCGGGCGCAAAGGCAACACGATCGGCACCTACATGTGCACCGATCTGGCCTGCTCGCTCTACGCGCGCAACAAGCGCAGCCCGAGTGCGGGTCGTCGCTATCGCGAGGACATGCCCGAGGAAGACAAGATCGCGCGGGTCCGGGAGAACCTGACCGCGTTCATCGCCAGGCTCTACACCTAGACCGCCTGGTCCTACTACCGAGAAACGAGGTAGATGCGATGCGCCGACACTCAGCGCCGCATTCCAGATCGATAGCCGCCGCGCACCCCGAGTCCCGCGATACCGCACCGGAACTCGGGGTGCAGCGCATTCCTCGCCGGTCGAGACGGCCCGGACGCCCCCGGGCCGTGTCATCCGGCGAGGAATGAAACCCGCGCGCCGCGAACAGCTTTCGTCCCGGGATTTGAGGCGAGGTAACGATTCGGCCGATATTCGTTTCCGCGGGCTTCGATACCGGGAAGATCGGGAACTCCTGGGCAACCACCTCAGGTGTAAGGGAGGCCGAGATGAACAAGATCGCGTGCGGTGACTGCTGGCGCCGCGACAACCTGACCTTCAAACAGCGACTGGATCCCGCCTACGTCCGCCGTGGCTACTTGCTCCTGTGCGATGAGCACCGGGCCAGCCAGGAAGAACTGCGCCCGTGGGCCCGGTTCATCCCGACCTCGGAGCTGCCCAAGACCGCTTGAGCGACACCGTGATTCGGCCCGGTACCCCAGGGGTGCCGGGCCGTTCGCTTTCAGGAGTGCGGCTGGGCCCGGGCCAGGATCTGCTCGACGGTCTCGGCCACGGTGAGATCCGTGGTGTCCAGCCAAAGTCCCAGGCGGGGCGTGGTTTCGCGGAGCCCGGTGTCGAGATCCTCGACGGTGAACGCGCCGTAGGCGCTCTTGCCCCGGGCGGCCTCCCGGGCCGCGACCGCGGCCGGCTGCGGGGCCAGCACCACGACATACAGTGGGCGCGTGCGAATCTGCTCGATCGTCCAGGGCAGCATGTCGCCGAAGATGTTGTCCTGCAGGACGGCGGTGAAACCCGCCGCCGCGTACTCGTCGGCGGCCTGCGCGGCCAGTCGGTGCCGCAGGCGCAGCTGCTCGAGCGCTTCCGGGTCCGGATCGGGGCTCATCTCCACTCGCCCGCCGACCACGAAGCGGCGGAAGACGTCCCCGCGCACATGCGCCGACCGTGGCAGGCGCTCGGCCAAAGCCTGTGCCACCGTGGACTTTCCGGAAGCCTGGATGCCGGTGACCAGATAGATTGCGGTTGCCATCAGACCATGATCGCAGGTCAGCGCAGCGCCTCGGCGGCCGCCGAGGCGATCGCGGCGGCGACGGCGCTGAGCGCGGGGGAGTCCAACCGCCACTGCTGCCAATACAGCGGGCGATCGATGTAGTCGTCGCCGTCGAGGCACAGCAGCCCGCCCGCGGCGCGCTCCGCGTCGGTTTGCAGGTCGGGAAGCATGCCCCACCCCAGGCCCAGCCGGACCGCCGCGCCGAACCCGCCCGAGGACGGGACGTAGTGCCGCGGCGGGTCGACGGGTTTCTTTGTGCGGCGGCGGATCTGGCGATCCTGCAGGTCGTCCTTACGGTCGAACATCACGACCGGGGCGTGCGCGTACCCCTTGGCGCCGGGCCCGAACCAGGTCCGCGCGAACTCGGGTGTCGCCAGCGGCCGGTAGCGCATCTCGCCCAGCTTGGTCACCGTGCAGCCCTGCACTGGCCGGGCGGTGGTGGTGATCGCCGCCATCACCGTGCCGTCGCGCAGCAACTCGGTGGTGTGGTCCTCGTCCTCGCGGTGCAGGTCGAAGCAGACGCCGGGCCCGGCAGCGCGCAGCGCGGGCATCACCCAGGTCTCGAGCGAATCGGAGTTGACCGCGATCGGCACCGGCACCGGGCGCTCGGCGGGTTGCTCGGCGTCGCCGAGTTCGCGGGCGGTGTCCCCGGCCAGCAGCGCGACCTGCCGGGCCAGGCGCAGCACCGCCGTCCCGGATTCGGTGGGCCGCACCGGTTTGGTGCGCTGCACCAGGATGCGGCCCGCCGCGTACTCCAGGGCCTTGATGCGCTGGCTGACCGCGGACGGGGTGACCGACAGGCGTCGCGCGGCGGCCTCGAAGGTGCCCTCGGTGATCGCGGCGTCGAGCGCGCGGAGCTGATCGAGCTGGAGGTCCATTAAGATATCGTAATGATACTTCAGAATCTTTAGCTGGTCTGGGGTTAGCTGGGACCATATCGTCGATCGGGTGACGGTTACTTCCGCGGCCACCGCCGCCCTCTCGGGATTGGGGTTCGGTCTGTCGCTGATCGTGGCGATCGGCGCGCAGAACGCGTTCGTGCTGCGCCAAGGCGTGCGCGGGCAGCACATCCTGCCGGTCGTCGCGGTGTGCGCGCTCTCCGACGCGGTGCTGATCGCGGCGGGCGTCGGCGGTTTCGGGGTGCTGGTCGAATCCATGCCCGGCCTGCTGACCGTCGTGCGCTATCTGGGCGCCGCGTTCCTGCTCGGCTACGCGCTCCTGGCCGCCAAGCGGGTCTTCGCCTCCTCGGCCCTGATCACCGAGGCCGCGGGCGCGTCGGTGGCCCTGGGCGCCACCGTCCTCACCTGCCTGGCGCTGACCTGGCTGAACCCGCACGTCTACCTGGACACCGTGCTGCTCCTGGGTTCCTTCGCCAACACCTACACCTCGCCGGACAAATGGTTCCTGGGCGCGGGCGCGATGCTCGGCAGCGTCGTCTGGTTCAGCGCCCTCGGCTACGGCGCCCGCCGCCTGGGCCCGTTCTTCGAACGCCCCGCCGCCTGGCGCGTCCTGGACTCCGTCATCGCCGTCATCATGCTGGTGCTGGCCGTCGCGCTGGTCACCTCCGCCTGACTCAGGCCAGGCCGTCGCGCCGGATCGCGTCGAGTTTGCCGACATCCGACGCGCCGACCGGGAGATAGACCATCAGCCGGCTCTCCGGCTGGTCGGTGACGCCGAAGCTCGCGGGCCGCATATCGATCGTGCCCATCGGCGGCCGATGGAACGAGGTGATCTCCGGAAGCGGCTCGGCCACCTGATGATCCGCCCAGAGCGCCGCGAAATCGCCGCTCGCCGCGCACAGCCGGTCGAGGAATTCGGCCCAGTCCGGCTCCCCGAGGTGGCGCACATAGTTTACCCGCAGAATGGCCACCATCCGCGGCAGCAGATGACGGTTCCCGAACGGGCCGCCTTCGTGATCGCGACCGAGCAACTGCCACAGCGCATTACGCTCCGCGCCGGTCGCCTCGGCCAATTCCGGGAAGAGCGCGCGATAGGTCGCGTTGCAGGCCAGCAGATCGAACTTCCCGTTGTAGACACAGGCCGGATTGGGATCGAGCGCGGCCAGCACCGCCAGCGTCTCGGCGGTCGGCGTCGATTCTCCGACCTCACCCCCGGCCCCGGGCCCGACCAACTCGTACAGATGCGCCCGCTCGGCCGTATCCAGCCGCAACGCCCGCGCCACCGCGTCGAGTACCTGCGCACTGGCATTGATCTCGCGTCCTTGCTCCAGCCAGGTGTACCAGGTGACGCTGACCCCGGCGATCATGGCGACTTCCTCGCGCCGCAAACCCGGTGTGCGCCGCCGTATCCCGGGCGTGATCCCCACCTCCCCGGGCCGGATCCGGGCCCGCCGGCTGCGCAGGAACGCGGTCAACTCGGTGCGTCGTGCGGGATGGGTCGCGAGCGTGGTCATAGCAACCATCCTGCGGCGCGGGCCGGACTGGATCCAGGTGCTACAACTACCAGCCACGCGCCGCGGGTTTGCTGCGGCCCGATTCGGCTACCGTCACGGTGTGATCTTGCTGCTGATCGGAGTGCTGCTGCTGGGTGTGTTCGCGCTGCGTTTCCGGGGTGATCGGCGGCGGCTCGGGAACGGCGTTTTCCTGTTGCTCGGGCTCGTCTTCGTCTGGGTGGGGCTGGCCGCCGACGACAGTGAGACCGCGCTGGGTCTGCTGGCGGGTGTGCTGATCGTGCTCTCGCCGCTGCTGGTCCTGGTGCTGGCGGGTTTGCTGATCGTCAACGGCGTGCAGGTGGTGCGGCGGGAGGGGCCGCGGGTGGCGAACCTGCTCTCGTTCGGGCTCGGCGTCGCGCTGCTGTTGCCCTACGCGCTGCTGATCGTGGCGGTGGCGACCGGCAGCGAGTGGTTCGCGTTCGCCGTCATCTCGGTCCTGGTGGCCGTGAGTTATCTGAGCTTTCTGCTGGTCGCGTTCCTGCTGTACTCCTTCGTCTACGGGCGCGCGGCCTATCACCCGGGTATGTCGGCGATCGTGGTGCACGGGTCCGGGCTGGCCGGTGACCGGGTGCCGCCGCTGCTGGCGGGCCGGCTCGACAAGGCGCTGGATGTCTACCGCGCCGAGGTGGCCGCGGGCCGGCATCCGCTGCTGGTGACCAGCGGCGGCAAGGGCTCCGACGAGGCCGTGTCCGAGGCCGCGGCGATGGCGCGCTACCTCACCGAGCGGGGTGTCCCGGCCGACGCGCTGCTGCTGGAGGATCGCTCGACCACCACCCGGGAGAACCTGGAGTACACCCGGGATCTGCTGGCGGCGCGCGGCCTGGCCGGCCCGATGGTGCTGGTCACCAGCAACTTCCACATCCTGCGCACCGCCATCCTGGCCCGCCGGCTGGGCCTGGACGCCGAGGCCGTCGGCTCGCGCACCGCCTTCTACTATCTGCCGAGCGCGGCGCTGCGCGAGTTCGTCGGCGTCCTCGTCGAGCACCGCTGGACGCACGGGCTGGCTTGCCTGGCCTGCCTGGCCCTGCCCGCGGTGGTGCTGCTGCTCGTGCGGCTGATGCCCGCCTAGAACGTCTTGTGCGGGATCCCGACCGTGAGCCCGCCGTCGATGACGAACTCGGCGCCGGTGGAGTAGGACGACTCGTCGCTGGCCAGATAGGTGATCAGGTTGGACACCTCCGACGGATCGGCCGCGCGCCCCAGCGGGATCTGCAAGAAGTCGGCGGGGATGCCCTCGGTCATCGGCGTGGTGATCAAACCCGGATGCACCGAGTTGACGCGAATCTTGTGCGGCGCCAATTCGAGTGCCGTCGACTTGGTCAGCCCGCGCACCGCGAATTTCGTCGCGGTGTAGCCGTGCAGGCCGGGGCTGCCGCGCAGGCCCTCCACCGAGGAGACGTTGATGATCGAGCCGCCGCCGGCCGCGATCATGGCCGGCGTCGCGGCCTGCATGCCCAGGAAGGTGCCGGTGAGATTGATGTCGATGATGCGCTGCCAATCGGCCAGCTCGAAGTCGGGGAGCAGGTTCCCGTTGACGATGCCGGCATTGTTGACCAGCACGTTCAGTGCGCCGAACCGCTGCACCGCCTCCGCGACGGCGTCCATCCACGGCTGCTTCTCGCGCACGTCGAGCGAGACGTAGGCGGCGTTGTCGCCGAGTTCCTTGGCCAGCGCGGCGCCTTCGTCGTCGAGGATGTCGCCGAGCACCACCCGCGCGTCCTCGGCCACCATCGCCCGGGCATGCGCGGCGCCCATGCCCCGCGCGCCGCCGCTGATCAGTGCCACCTTGCCGGTCAATCGACCCATGCGGGTTACCTCCGTTTATCGCAGCTGTTTCGGTGAGACACGTTACAGAATCTTCGTGTATTTCCTCGCGGATCGGTTACCGCTCACTGGGACGGTTGCAGCGAAATCCAGGCTTCTTCGGCGAATTCGCCGCGGGCGCGCCGGATCGTCCGCTGTGGCATCATCGAGTAGAACGTGTTCTAGGAGGCCGACGATGGACCCCGATCGAAATGCCGCGGCCGTGCCGATGCGAAAGTTCGGCCGAGCCGGTGTTCCCGATATCGCCGAGGTGCCCGGCGGGCAACTGGTGGATCTGCCGGGCCGTGGCCGCACCTACGTGGTCGACATCCCCGGCCCCGCGGGCGCGCCCACGCTGATCCTGTTGCACGGCACCGCCTCCACGGCCTATCTCACCTGGTTCCCGGCGCTCCAGGTGCTGGCGCGAACCTTCCGGGTCGTGCTGTTCGATCAGCGCTGGCACGGCCGCGGCATCCAATCCGAGCGCTTCACCGTCGAGGATTGCGCCGACGACGTGCTCGCCGTGGCCGACGCGCTCGACATCCGCGACCCGATCTGTGTCGGCTACTCCCTGGGCGGGGTGGTGGCTCAGCTTGCCGCACACCGGCATCCGGAGCGGGTGCGCGGACTCGTCCTGTGCGCCACGCCCTATCGCTTCCAGGAGAAGTGGCGCGAGCGCGCCTTCCACCTGGCCTGGGGCACGTTCGCCGACGCGGTCGGCCCGTATTCGCTACGCCGCGCGCGCCAGTTGCTCCGGCGCCTGCCGGACGTGCCCGAGCACACCTGGACCAAGGGCGGCATGCAGCGCTGGGCGATGACCGAGCTGCGCAGCACCAGCGGCTGGGCCATCGCGCAGGTGATCGCGGCGGTCGGCCGATTCGACAGCGGCGCCTGGCTTTCCGAGCTCACCGCGCCCACCGCGGTGGTGATCACCACCAGGGACAAGGCGATTCCGGTGTACCGGCAGCTGGAGATGGCGACCATGATCCCGGGCGCCAGTATTCATCTGGTGAAGGCGGGGCACACGGCCTGCGCCTTCGCGGCCGACAAGTTCGTGCCGGTGCTGGCGCAGGCCTGCGAGGAGGTGGCCGCCCGGTCGGCGGTCAGCCCGAAGCGCGTGCAGCGCTGAGCAATTCGTCGATTACGCCGGGAACGGCGTCGGCCAGTGCCGCGATGTCGGGCACCAGTTCCTTGCAGGCGATGAAGCCGAAGTCGAGATTGCCGTTGTTGGACAGCACGGTGATCGTCAGTCCCGCACCGTGGAACACCGGGCCGAACGGATACATGCCCTCGACCTTCACCCCGAGGAAGTACAGCGGCATCGGCGGGCCGGGCACGTTGGAGACCACCAGGTTGTGCACCACCGGATGGTGCTCGGCCAGCTTCAGCGACGAGTACACCCGCGCGGCGAGTTGAAAGGTGTTGGGCGGGGCGTACTTCGACCAGTCCTGCAGAAAGTCGGCGCCGACCAGGTCGTGCTCGTCCTTGGCGCTCTGATTGGCCGCGGCCACCGTGCGCAAGCGCTGCACCGGGTCGGCGATGTCGGTGCCGAGCTCGGAGAACAGCGAGGACACCTTGTTGATGCCCGCGGTATGCCGGGACTGCTCGTGCACCGACACCGGCACCGAGGCGATCAGCGAACGGTCCGGCAACTCACCGCGTTTGTCCAGATACTCGCGCAGGATGCCGCCGACGACGGTGAGCACCACGTCGTTGATCTTCACGTCGAAGGCGACCTTGATCTGCTTGACCGCGTCCAGGTCGGCTTCGGTGAAGGCGATCGACCGGTGCGGTGTGATGGCCATGTTGAACGGGGTGCGCGGCGCGGTCAGCGGTAAAGCCATGCCCGCCTCGTTGTTTCGCCGCCGGTTCGCGAAACCGGCGACCAGCCCGAGGGTTTTCGGCACCATCCCGACGATGCCCGCCTTACCGGGGAACCGGACCACGGCCTCGGCCAGCAGCCGCAGTTCGTTCGGCGCGGAGTCGACCTTGCGCTCCTCGACGGCCGGGCTCTGCTTGCCGCCGGGTTCCATATCGCACAGGTGCATCATCATGTTCGTGCCGGTGATGCCGTCGACCGCGGCGTGATGGTATTTCGAGATCACCGCCACCTTGCCGTCGTCGAGACCCTCGGCGACCGTCATCTCCCACAGCGGGCGGTCGCGGTCCATCGGCCGGCTGGCGATGTCGGCGATGAGTTCGGCGAGTTCGCGCCGCCCGCCCCGGCCGGGGATGCCGACGCGGCGCACGTGGTAGTCGAGGTCGAAGTCCGGGTCGTCGGCCCAGGCCGGATGGTCGAGATTGAACGGCACCTCGTGCAGCCGTCGCCGCATCGTGGGGATCAGGGGTATTCGCCGGCCGAGTTCGGCCTTGAACTCCTCGAACGAGTAGCCGCCGGTCGCGGGGTCCAGGATCAGCAGCGCGCACACGTGCAGATGCTGGGTCGCGGTCTCGAGATATAAGAAGCTGGCGTCCAGTCCGGTGAGTCGTTCCATAGCCGAAGCCTACTGAAACGTGTTCTAGTTTCATGGCCGTTGCGGGCCGGAACGACTCCATGGTGGCAGGAAATATCAAGGTAGCGAGGGCTATTGGGGCTTTTCGACGATGAAGTCGAATGTGTGTTCGATTGCCCGAATCTGGTCGTCGATGTGGTCGGCGCTATGTGTGTTACTCGCAGTCCTACATATGTGTATGATCGGGACCACAGCAAGGTGCGCAGCGTTGCGGCATGGTCCGGGCCGCAGTGTGTTCGTCAGGATCGAGGGAGTATCGATGAAGCTACTTCGCTGGTGGGAACGGCGACCGGAATTCGATCCGGGTGAAGTCGCTTTGCATGCCCGCAATGTGCAGTTCGACTGGGCCGACACCCCGCTGCACTGGATGCCGGCCGAGCCCATCGGCTCGCACCTGATCAACGCGCTGAATCTGCTGCTGCCCGAAGGCGAGCGGATGTTCTGCGCCGCCTACGCCGAGGCGCTCCCGTTCGTGAAGGACGAGAAGCTGCGCGAGGCGATGCTCGGCTTCATCGGCCAGGAATCCATGCACGCCGAAACGCACGACAAGGTGCTGCACGAGGTGCTCGCGGCCAACGGCATCAATCCCGACCGCTACCTGCGCCAAGCCGAATACCTCTTCCGCAAGACCCTCGGCCCGCGCCCCGGTGACGACGTCGCCCAGCGTCAGGTCCTGGTCGAGCGGCTCGCGTTCATCGCCTGTCTGGAGCACTTCTTCGCCTACCTGGGCGACTGGATCCTCAATGCCGACCTGGAGAAGTTCGGCGCCGAACCCCGCATGGCCGACCTGTTCCGCTGGCACGGCGCCGAAGAGGTCGAGCACCGGCATGTCGCCCACGACGTGGCGGTCTACTTCGGCGCGGGCTATGTCCGGCGCGCGGCGCTGATGACGCTGACCTTCCCGATCTTCCTCACCCTGGTCGTGCGCGGCACCAAGTTCATGGTGCACCAGGATCCGGAGCTGCCCGATTACGGGTACCCGCGCCTGATCACCAAGGTGTTCGGCTCGATGTGGCGCGGCGCCCTGCCCGGCGTGCCCTCGTTGCTGATCAGCGCGCTGTCGACCTTCAAGCCCAATTACAACCCCGGCTCGGTCGGGTCCACCGCGCAGGCCGTCGCCTACCTCGCCAAATCCCCTGCGGCACAGGCCGTCGCGTCGTGACGATGTGGCCCGTTCCGGAGCAGCTGCCGGCGGACCTGTTCGGTAAGCCGAAGCAGGACCGGGCGATCAAGGTCCTCGATGTGGTCGCTACGACCCGGATGCGCTGGACCGCGATCGTCAACCGCAAGGATCTGGTCCCGCGTTCCGTCGACCACCGGCTGGCGCTGGTGGTCACCGAGCGCCGGATCGAGGCGCACGACCAGGACGTGGTCAGCCTGCTGCTGCGCGCGCCGGACGGGCGTGAGCTGCCGCCGTGGCGGCCCGGCGCCCACCTGGACCTGGAGCTGCCCTCGGGTCGGCTGCGGCAGTACTCGCTGTGCGGTGATCCCGCCGACTCCAGCACCTACCGGGTCGCGGTGCGCCGCATCCCCGATGGCGGCGGCGGGTCGAACGAGGTGCACGACGAACTGCCGGTCGGCACGCCGCTGGCGGTGCGCGGCCCGCGCAACGCCTTCCCGTTCGCTGTGCCCGGCCACGGATCACCCGCTACCCGTTTGCATTTCGTCGCGGGCGGCATCGGCATCACGCCGATCCTGCCGATGGTGCGACTGGCCGTGCGGCTCGGGCTGGACTGGTCCATGGTCTACACCGGGCGCAGCCGCGACACGATTCCCTTCCTCGACGAGATCGAGAGCTTCGGCGACCGGGTCACCGTGCGCACCGACGACGAGCACGGCCTGCCGGGTGCGGCCGCGCTGCTGCCCGGCATCAGCACCGACACCGCAGTCTACTGCTGCGGTCCGGTGCCGATGATCACGACCATCGCCACCGCGGTGCGCGCGATGCCCGGGGTGGAACTGCACTCCGAGCGTTTCTCGCCGCCCCCGATCGTGAACGGCAAGCCGTTCGAGGTCGAATTCGCCTCCACCGGAGAGGTTGTCGAGGTGCCCGCGGACAAGTCCGCGCTCGACGCCATTCTCGAGCAGCGCCCGGACCGCCCGTACTCCTGCCGCCAGGGTTTCTGCCGCACCTGCAAGGTGCGGGTGCTGGCCGGCGAGCCGGAGCACCGCGAAACCGTGCTGACCCCCGCCGAACACGACGCCGGAGCCATGCTGATCTGCGTATCACGCTGTGCCGGTGGCCGTCTCGTGCTCGACCTCTGACCCGAAAATAGGAGAACTGTCGATGACGACGACCGATATCGACTCGATCGCGACCGAACGGGTCGTGCGCTCCGGCGAATTCGAGCTGGCCGTATACGAATACGGCGATCCGGCCGCCGAGACCATCGTGCTCGTGCACGGCTGGCCCGATACCCACCATCTCTGGGATTCCGTGGTCCCGTTGCTGGCCAAGCGTTTCCACGTGGTGGCCTACGACACCCGCGGGCACGGCCGCTCCACCCGCACCCAGCGCACCGCCGACTACCGCCTGGACGCGCTCGCCGCCGACTTCTACGCCGTCGCCGACGCCGTCAGCCCGGATCGCCCGGTGCATGTGCTCGCCCACGACTGGGGCTCGGTGCAGGTCTGGGAGGCGGTGTGCGAACCGCAGGCCAAGGCCCGCGTCGCCTCGTTCACCTCGGTCTCGGGCCCGAACCTCGACCACGTCGGCAAGTGGATGCGCGACCGGCTGTCCCGGCCCACCCCGCGCAACGTGTGGCAGCCCTTCACCCAGCTGATGTCCTCGGCGTACACCTTCTTCTTCATGACCCCGGGCCTGCCGCGCGCCGCGTTCAACCTGCTCGGCACCGAGGAGCGGTGGCAGCGGGTGGTCTCGCTGATGAACGAGACCGCGCCCTCGAATGTGAAGCTGGGCCCGACCTTCCGGCGTGACAGCGTGGACGGCCTGCTCATCTACCGCGCCAATATCGTGCAGCGCATGCTGTCGCCGCGCGAGCGCCGCACCGAGGTGCCGGTGCAGCTCATCGTGGCCGGGCGCGACGTCGCGGTGCGGCCCGCCGGCTACGACGACGAGCGCAAGTGGACCCAGCGACTATGGCGCCGCGACGTGCCCGCCGGGCACTGGATGCCGTTCTCGCACCCCGAGCTGCTGGCCACCGCCACCACGGAGCTGATCGACGGGCTCAACGGCGGCACCCTGTCCCGGGGCCTGCGCCGGGCCGAAATCGGGCGCACCAGAAAGCCGTTCGAGGACCAGCTGCTGGTGATCACCGGCGGCGGCAGCGGCATCGGCCGGGAGACGGCGCTGGCCTTCGCCCGCCGCGGCGCCGAGATCGTGCTGTCCGACATCAATCTGGACGCCGCGAAGGAGACCGCCGAGCTGATCGCCGCCGAAAACGGTGTGGCCCATGCTTTCCAGCTCGACGTCGCCGACGAGGCCGCGGTGCAGGCGCACGCGCAGGAGGTCATCGCGGCCTACGGCGTGCCCGACATCCTGATCAACAACGCGGGCATCGGCCAGGCGGGCGGGTTCTTCGACACCCCGTCCGCGGAATTCGACCGCGTCATGCGGATCAACCTCGGCGGAGTCGTCAACGGCTGCCGTGCCTTCGGCGCGGCGATGGCCGAGCACGGCCTCGGCGGGCACATCGTGAACCTGTCCAGCATGGCCGCCTACAGCCCGCAGCAGGGCTTCAGCGCCTACTCCACCAGCAAGTCGGCGGTCTACATGTTCTCCGACTGCCTGCGGGCTGAGCTGTCCGGGCGCGGCATCTCGGTGCACACCGTCTGCCCCGGCATCGTGCACACCAATATCGTTGCCACCACCAAGTTCTCGGGCGTCAGCGCCGAGGAGGAGAAGCGCAAGCAGGAGCAGTACGACAAGCTCTACCGGATGCGCCGCTACACCCCGGACAAGGTGGCCGCGCAGATCGTGCGGGCCGTCGAGGACAACCGCGCCATCGTGCCGGTGACCCCCGAGGCGCGGTTGCAGTTGCAGCTCAACCGGTTCGCGCCCGCGGCGGTGCGGTTCTTCGCCGCGCGGGTGAAGCTGACCTAGACCCTGGGCGACCGGGCGAGTTCGGCCTCGATGGCCGCGACTCGCCCGGCGCCGATGCCCCACGGGTGCTCGACACCCACCTTGCTGTCCAGATTCCAGAGCACGCAGTCCTCCCCGGCCGCGGCCACCATCGACCAGGCGACCACGGTGCGGCCCAGCTGATCCGACATCGAGCCGTGCGCGGTGCCCTGCCGCGCCGGCTTGGCCGCGAAATTGTCCCCGTCCGGGAAATGGTGCAGGAACCGGCCGTAGGCCGCGTCACAGAACGCCGCGTAGCGCTGCGTGCACAGGATCAGCCCGTGCCAGGCCTCGTCCACCGCGTGCGAGGGCATGCCGATCACCTGATCGTCGCGCATCGCCGCGCCACAGCACCGCAACCACTGGCGCAGCCCGGTTTCCACCAGCTCCCGCGGCTGCCAGGGGCAGGTCTTGAAGATCGCCTCGGGCAGTTCCAGCGCCGCGACGGCCTTGTCGACCTCGCGCAGATCGACCCGGCGGGAGCGGTTTCGGTAACGCAGAATCACCACGATTCACTCTAATCGTTTTCCGTGCGCCGACGCATTCCCCGAATCCTGCGGTGCCGTTAGCATTCGGCCATGAGTATTGTCGCGCTGTTGCTCGTGCTTTTCGTGTTTCTCGCGATGATCGGGATTGTCGTCGCGGTGGTCGTCGCCATCGTGAAGTCCGTCAACCGGTCACCGCGGCCGCCCTTCGACCCGCGGCGCCGTCAGCACGGCGGCGGTTACTCGCCGTGGGTGGCCGGTGGCAGCGACTCCCACGACTGGAATTCGGGTAGTGGGTGCGGCGGCGGCTCGAGTTGCTCGGGCGGCAACAGTGGCTGCTCCGGTGGCAGTAGCAGCAGCTGTAGCGGCGGTAGCAGCAGCAGTAGCTGCTCGGGCGGCAGTAGCAGTAGCTGCGGTGGCGGCAGCAGTAGCAGCTGCGGTGGCGGCAGTTCCTGATCGGTCAGATCTGGCCGAGCGCCGCCAAGCCGTCGAACACGGTCTCGGCGGTGACGTACAGCGCCTGCATCGAGAGTTCGGCCGGTCCCGCGGTGATCGGGTCTTCCATGGCGATGCCCGAGGCCAGGCTGGTGCCGCGAATGCCCTGGAACAGCACGTAGGTGGTCTGGTGCTGACCGATGACCAGGTCGGCGGCTGAGCCGACGAAGTACAGGTGGAAGAAGTCGGCGAGTTTCGCGCCGTAGAGCGTCTCCAGCTCGTCGGTGATGTGGTCGGTCGTGCCGATCAGTGAGTCGCCGATGGCGAAGAAGTCCCGGGTGTTGGCGACCGTGGTGTGGGTCTCGGCGATCGCGGCCGGGAAGTCGATGAGCAGGTGCGCGTCGAGCCCGGTACCGGCCACCCGGCCCGCGGACACCGCCGGGTCGGCGGCCATCGCGTAGTAGCGCTGCCACTGCGGGGTGACCGGGCCGCCGGTGAGGTGGCCGTGCAGGTTGGTCAGGTAGCGGTGGAAGAACGCGGCGCTGACGTTGCGCGCCCAGGTGGGGTCGTCGAAGTCGCCCGCGTCCAGGAGCGGGTTCGCGTCGCGCAGGATGTTGCGATAGAAGACCGCGAAGATGCCGGCGCGGTCGTGGTGGCCGATGTAGATCTCGGCGATCCGCTCCATGCGCTGCTCGCCGTCGTGCAGATCGCGCAGGGTCGACAGATCCGAAAGCTGAATCAGTTCGGCCTGTTCGGCGGCGGTCAGCGGCGTGACCGCGGTCACGGTGGTGGGCGCGGCCAGGGCGGTGGCGGTGGTGCCGAGGGCGCCCGCGGTGACGGCTACGGCGGCGGCCAGGGACAGCGCGAGGCGCGAGAACTTACGCAAGATTTCACTCCAAGGCGATATGCAGAAGGTTTGCTAGAAGTATGCCGAGGTATCGCAATGGAACGGAAATTCATTAGCCATATGGCTGCAATCAGTGTCAACCATCACTTGAATCCGCATTTTTCTGATTGCTGAATGTGTGCTTACTAAGGATTCTCTGAGATCCAGTTTCGCTGTGAGCGGATCGACCCACCGGTCGTTTGACCTCAACCATGGTTTGGGTTGAAAGGTAAGGGGACCCAAGACGCAAGGAGCAGATGATGCGGGCAGTGCAGGTTACGGAATTCGGTGGACCAGAGGTGCTCGAGATTCGCGAGGTGGCGGATCCGATCCCCGGGCCCGGCGAGGTGCTCGTCGAGGTGGCCGCGGCCGACGTCATGTTCCTCGACACCCGGCTCCGAAGCGGCTGGGGCACCGAGTACTTCAAGGTGCAGCCGCCGTATGTGCCCGGCGGCGCGATCGCCGGCGTGATCAGCGCGGTCGGCCCCGAGGTCGAGCAGTCCTGGCTGGGCAAGCGGGTCGGCGCGCAGACCGCCGCCAGCGGTGTCGGCGGCGGGCTGCCCATCGGCGGATACGCGGAGAAGGCGCTGGCCAAGGTCGACACCCTGGCCGAGGTGCCCGACGCCCTGTCCTTCCAGCAGGCCGTCGCGCTGACCCACGACGGCAAGACCTCGCTCGCCGTCATGGACCGGGTCGCCCTGCGCCCGGGGGAGTGGGTGCTGATCACCGCCGCCGGCGGCGGACTCGGCACGCTGCTCACCCAATTCGCCCGGGCCGCGGGCGCGCACGTGATCGCGGCCGCGCGCGGTCGGGCCAAGCTGGAGTTGGCGTCCCGGCTCGGCGCGGAAGTCGTCGTCGACTACTCCGAGCCCGGCTGGGCCGACAAGGCGCGCGAAGCCGCCGGCGGCGCGGGGGTGGACGTCGTATTGGACGGCGCCGGAGGCGAATTGGGCGCGGCCGCCACCGCCGCGCTGGCCGACGGTGGTCGCTTCCTCGGATACGGCTCCGCCGCAGGTGATTTCGCCGCCGTGGACCACGACGCCCTGGCCGAGCGGGGAATCGAAGTGATCGGGCTTTTCGACATCACCAGCGCCGAAACCGACTGGCGCGCGCTGTCCAGCCGGGCCCTCGCGGCGGTCGCCGGTGGCGAAGTGGAAGTCGTTATCGGACAGACATTTCCACTTGAAAAGGCTGCCGACGCGCACGCGGCGATCGACGGCCGCGCCGCCGTCGGACGGACACTTCTCGCCAACTGATGTGATCCACGTTTCACACCGAGCAGGCGCCCTGGTTGAACGCTAGGGTGCCTGCGTGCAAACTCTGATCGTCGTGGGGGTCGTCATCGGCGTCCTCGTCCTCGTATTCGCTGTGGTCCAGTTCGCCAGCAGACCACCGAAAGTCCGAAGTTATTGGGACAGCAAAGAACCGGTGAACACCAGGGACTGGGGCGACGACGACTAGAACTCAGCTCACCGGGGTGAGCACAACTACCGCAATAGGCCGTTTGGTCAACTTCTGATAAGCGCTGTACCGACCCTGATTGACCTTGTCGACTACCGCCCACCGTCGTGCGTAGTCGGCATCATCGGGATAGGTCGCCCGAGCGACCGCCGCCACCCGCTTCCGCCCCACCTGAATCTCACACTCCGGCTTGGCTTTCACGTTCGCCAGCCACCCCGGCGGCCGCGGCGACCCGCCATTGGACGCCGTCACCAGATACGCGTCCCCATCCCGGCCGTAGGTCAGCGCCGA
This sequence comes from Nocardia sp. NPDC050712, assembly GCF_040654295.1. NCBI lineage: Bacteria > Bacillati > Actinomycetota > Actinomycetes > Mycobacteriales > Nocardiaceae > Nocardia > Nocardia sp. NPDC050712. The sequence goes on along the minus strand of NZ_JBFAHT010000004.1, from coordinate 322,983 downwards.
GACCCGCACCTGCCCCGTCTTGCGCCCCGTGGTCCGCAGCAGCAACGTCGGATTCCCGAACAGCAGCCGATGCCCCACCAGCCCCCCACTGTTCTCGTACACCCACTGATGCACCTTCAGTACCTTCGCGAACAGATTGGCCATCCCGACCTCCACCGCCGTCTCCCGGACTACCACCCCACCCTAACGCCACTCCCACATCCGAGTGGTCTCCCACCACCCCCGCCCGGTAGCATCCCCCACGCCGCGCCACACGCGGCACGGGGCGGTAGCTCAGTCGGTTAGAGCCGTGGACTCATAATCCATTGGTCGTGGGTTCGAGCCCCACCCGCCCCACAAACACCCGCTGAACAGCGGAAATTCGAGAAGAAATTACTTTTCGATCCCGCATTACATGCGTCGAGTAATAGATTGGCGGGTTTCGCGTTTGGTTCAGACGCAGCGCCAGCGATGGCTGTACACCGTCACTTTGAGCAGGTATGGAACTGTTTGTGATCCTGATGCGTCAAAGGGTCGTACGGATCGGTTCGCAAGATCGTGCAGAGAAGGTGGTGGCCGGTGATGACCAGTGTGCAGTTCGCGGTGGTACCGGAGCATGTCAGTGATGCGGGACGGTATGTGCAGGAGACTGCGCAAACCCTTGTCAGCGGGATCCGATCTGCCGATGCCGAAGTATCCGCGCTGATGTCGTCATGGAAGGGTGCCGCTGCGACCAGATACTGGGAAGGGTGGCAGGAGACGCGCCAAGGTGCTGTAGAGGTGCTCGAGGCGTTGGCGGATATGGCCCAGCTCCTTGGTGTAGTGGCTGCCAAGCTGCCTGAAGTCGACCAGAGCCGCGCTGGTGAATTCGGGTCTCTGTCGCTCCCCTGAGCGCCGAATTGGGATAGGAGCAACAGCATGGACGAGTATCAGGTGGATCTTGCGCACCTAGATGACGTCACCACGAAAATCAGTGGGCTGGAGTCATTCTTGACCACATCGCTGGCCGAGATCGAGGAACGCATCGCGACCGTCCAAGCGGCTTGGTCGGGGAAGGCCGCCGACGCACACGCCGAGGCGCACGCCGACTGGGCCAAGGCGGGTGCGGCGGTACGTGACGGGATCGGGGAGATGCGCGCTGCTGCGGCCGCTGCGCATACGGCCTACGTTGAAGTCGGCAACACGAATCTGCGTATTTTGGGGCGCGGGAGCAGCGGCAGTTGACCATTGTGGATGTGAACGTCGCGATCTATTACGAGAGCGCCGTCAAGATCAACGACGCGGCAGTCGCCTGGTTCAACGCAGTCGACGCCGAATGGCCCACGCTGCATGAAGGCGCGAAAATGTGCGGCTCGTATGATGAGGCGCGCGTCTTTGCTGATTCCTACGACAGCATCGCCGGTGACGCGCTGTTGATGGCTCGAATGGCCGCTAATGCAGCGCATCACTACGCCAAGGTCATGATCACCCTCGGCTACAACCACGCACTCGCTGAATGGGAGGCAGCCGGCAAGGTTGGTGCTGAGCCGGAAAGGCCTGCTGATCCAGCATCTCCGAACGTCCGTTCCCGTATTCCACTGCCGTCTGCGGGCGGTCCCGGCAACGGCTTGTCCGGCGACCCAGACTCGCTCGTCGCTGACACTATCCAGCTAGCGGAGAAAATCGGTATCACCATTCCAGACGGTGACACGACCAAACTCAGCAACACCGCGGACGCGTGGGATCGAATTAAAAACTCCGACGGTGTGCGGATGTTGCCGGATGTCCTCGAGGCTGTCGCCGCCGCGTTCCAGTCGGTGACCGCCGCCGAGTCAGCAGCCATCGATGAAGATCTCCGTTCGCTGAAGGCATCGGCAGTATCGACTACTGCGGTGTTTGGCGAACTGGCGGCAGCGTGTCGCGCACACCGGGTTTCGCTCGACGAGCTACGTGCCGAGATGATGGTGCAACTGATAGCTTGCCGGGATGCGCTGCTGATGGAGTTGGCGATCAACGCCGCGCTCTCGATTGCGTCGAGTTGGATCACGTTCGGTGTGAGCGTAGCGGTCGGTGTGGCAGGTGCGGCGGCGATCGCGGCGCGTTACGCGCGTCCGATCCGTCTGTCCATCGAGGCATGGAAATCGCGCAGCGCGGCTACGAAAGCGGTGAAGACTGAACAGAAAATTGCTGAGAACCAAGCCGAGATGGCGCGTATCAACCAGCTGAAGCACGAGCCTAAGAAGGTTGAAACGCCTACCGTCCCGAAGGCGAATCTGTCTCAAAAGGATCTGGACATGCTGCGGGACTACACCGGTTCCGGGGCCAATGAACTGAACACTGCAATAAGGTCAGGAAAAGATTTGTCAGATGGCCACAAGTTTCGCGTCGAGTCGATCAATGAAGCGCTTGACAAGCTGCCTAACCACGCTGGGCCGGTGACACGTCGAACCGAGCTCCCACAAGAGGTGCTGGACAAGTACGTAGAGGGCGCAACTGTCACGGAGAAGTCGTTCACCTCGACATCCAAGGACCCCAACAGATTCTCCGGACCAGTCGAATTTCAGATCATGTCGAAAACCGGAAAAGACGTCTCCCCCTACTCGCTACATCCGGATGAGGCGGAGGTTCTATTCAAGACAGATACGCCATTCAAGGTGCTGCGCCGATATGTGGACGGCAACGGGCGAACCGTTATCCAGATGGCTGAAGTATAGGAGCACTGACAATGCCGGAAGAGATTGCAGGAAAGATCTTTCATGCACCGGGCGAGGACACTGGCCACCCGGAGATGAGTGAAGAGGAGCGCGCCGCGATTCTCGCGCAGTTCGATGCGTGGAACGCTGATAAGGCCAGCTTGCCGCCGCGCAACCCTGAACCGCGCACCGAGGAGAACCGCAAGTTCTGGGATGACCTGTCGGGCACCGAGTACGAAGAATGGCAAGAACAGCGCCGGAAAGACTGAATCTCAATGACGGCAGTGACGATGTTGTCTCGCTGATGAATCCATGGTCTGGTCATAGCCAGGAACCGAACTCCACTGTGTTGCTGTGTGCTGCGGTGGAGGTGACTTCGAACTGATTCGACCGAAGTGTCTTCGTCAGCCGGAATATAGTCAAGATAGAGCGTGCGCTGACCGCCTTGCGATGTGATCGCCGTCGGCGGAGCGAATTGCCTGGAAACTCAACTGGCGACGACGCCAATGGGTACTCGGAAGCGTGTATTTCGGGTCGAGTTCCTGGGCTGCAGCCTCAAAGTTATTGTGATTCGCGCGGTTTGGCACTCGCTGGTGTTGTCCCGACACGAGTCGGGTCAGGAACAGTGATCAAGAACTGGTGAGTGATCAGGGGCGTGCTGTGCGCGGCCGAGACCGAGTCTTGTCAGTGCGGTACCTCAGCCGGTGGGCGGCGGCAAGGAGCGGGGTAGCGACCGCTCCGAACGGGGTGTTGGTGGCCAGGATCCAGCGGACGGTCTTCATGGCCTGGGTCAGGACTTCACTCCCGCGGAGGCGCATCTCGGCCTCGTAGTGGCTGATGGCGACGGTGAGGGTGGTGGTGCCGGCGGCGACGGGGTGGAGGTGGGTGAGGAGGGCGGCGGCGTCGCGGAGGGCGGCGCCGGCGCCCATGCCGGCGGTGGGTGGGGTGGCGTGGACGGCGTCGCCGAGGGCGGTGATGGGGCCGGCGGGCCAGGGGGCGAGGTCGGGGGCGTGGGTGGAGGCGGCGTGGAAGCGGAAGGCGGCCACGGTGTTCGGGTCGGCGCGGGCGAGGACTTCGAGGGATTTGGGTGACCAGCCTTCGCGGCGAAATCTGGCCAGCAGTGCGGATTGCAGGGCTGCGCCGCGAGCGTCGCGCATGGTGTCGCCGGAGTCGGGGAACATGGCTCCCCAGATGTAGGTGGGGCCGGTGGTGACCGCTTGCCGTAACGCGGGGGTGTCGAGGACGGCATTGCCTACCGGGTCGAGGTAACCGATGTAGAGGGCGGCGCCTCGGGGGCCGATCGCCAACCCGGATCGCGGTCCGAGCCGGGCGCGCTCGGCAGGGCCGAGGTCGTCGACGCGGGTCCGGCCCGAGAAGCCGATGATGCCGGCGGGCGCGTTGGTGGGGACACCGGCCAGGTGGCGGGCTACCAGCGAATGGGTGCCGTCCGCGCCTACCAGCAGGTCGCACCGAACCGGTGCGGCGTCGGCGAACATCACCAGTGGCGATCCGTCTTCGTCGCGTCCGATCCCGGTGACGGTCCGTCCTGGGCGCAGATCGGCGCCGACTGCTTCGGCGAGCAGGGTCCGCAGGGTGACGCGGTCGATGTCCACGCTCGCGCTGTCGCCGAGGTACGGCCCATGGCCGAGCAGTCGCCCGCGCCGATCCCACAGCGCGTCCGGATCCCGCAGGCGCAGAGCCGATGCCGACCCCAGCAGCCGTTCGAAGATCTCCGGCGAGACGAGTTCCCGCAGCGCGGACTGCGCCCGCCCGTCGAGCGTGATGTGGTACCCGCCGGTCGCGGCGAGATCGGTATCGCGCTCGAAGACCGTCACGTCGAACGCGTAGCGGCGCAGCCCGGCCGCCAATGCCAATCCGCCGATCCCACCGCCAATGATGATGATGCGCATACTGTTTCGGCTCCTTCGCCAGCTGTCGAACAACCTCTGGGACGTGACGATGCCACCGGTAGTGGACATCGAATGGCCACTACCGGACATGATGTGTCGATGGCCGATACCTCGCGCCGAGCCCTGCGCCTGCTGTCACTGCTCGGCACCCGCCGACGCTGGTCGCTGAGCGAGCTGGCCGCCCGGCTCGATGTCAGCGAACGCACCGTCCGGCGCGACATCGAGACCCTGCGGCAACTCGACTATCCGGTCGCCACCATCCACGGGCCGGACGGCGGCTACGAACTGGGTGCTGGAAACACCCTGCCGCCCTTGCGGTTCGACGAGGAGCAGGCGCTGGCCGTCGCCGTCGCGTTGCAGACCGCCCCGGGCACGGTCTTCGGTCTGGGCCAGGACGCGGCCCGCGCCCTGGACGCCCTCGAACAGGTGCTGCCGCCGAGGTTGCGGGCGGAGATGGAGGCACTGCGGCTGACCCGGTTGCAGAACTACTGGGAGTTCCCGGCGCCGCCGATCGCCCCGGGTGCGCTGAAAACCGTGGGTAGTGCGGTCCGCCGACAGCAGGTGCTCATCGTCGAATCACTGCGCCCCGACGGCACACGGCTGGACCCGCGTGACGCCGATTTCACCCCGCCGCACCGCATCGAGCCGCATCACCTGGTCGTCTGGGCCGGACGCTGGTACCTGGTCGCCTACGACCTCGCGACCAGCGATTGGCGGGTGCACCGCGTCGATCGCTTGCACCTGCACACACCGCCCGGCACCCCGTTCACCCGCCGCGACCTTCCTGGCGGCGACGTGGCTCACTTCGTCATGACCAGCCACGAACGCGGCGATGTCCCGGCGACCTGGGAATGCACAGGAAGCGCACGCCTACAGCTGGCGGCGGAGACGGTGGCCCGCTGGGCGCCCGGTGGATCGGTCGTGGAGCACCTCGACGCCCGGCATTGCCGCCTCACCCTCGGAGCCTGGTCCTGGGCTGGTATCGCGGGAATCCTGGCCACCTTCGACGCCGACCTCACCGAGGTGCAACCACCCGAGCTGGTAGACGCCTGCCACCGCCTTGTGCGGCGATGGCAGGCCGTATAGCTCGGCGTTTGACCCTGACGCAGCGTCAGGGTTGGAGGCTTGTCCCATGACACAGAGCATCGATGACACCGGACAGTTGGTTCCGCCGATCGGCGGATTTCAGGAGATCGACGGGCGGCGCATTTTCGTGCATCGCGCGGGCGAGGGACCCACCGTCGTGTTCCTGCCGGGCGCGAGTGCGATCGGGCTGGACTATTTCGGTGTGCACCAGGAGGTCTCGCGGTTCGCCACCGCGGTGCTGTACGACCGCGGGGGCACGGGCTACAGCGATGCGCTGCCGTTGCCGCGCACGGCGGCGGCGGTCGCCGAAGAACTGCTCGCGGTCCTGCGCGCACAGCACCTCACCGGCCCTTACGTTTTCGCGGCGCATTCGCTCGGCGCCGCCTACGCGTATCGGTTCGCGCAGCTGTACCCCGAGCAGGTGGCGGGCCTGGTCTGGCTGGACGGTTTCCACCACGCCTGGGACGACTTCATGCCGCCCGCGGCGGGTCTGGCCGAGGCCGAGCGGATGGCCCCGGATCCGGAGCAACTCGAACCCCTGCGCTCGATGGTGCACGAGATGAATACCGAACTGCTCGCGGACTATCCGGCGGAAATCCGGCAGCCGCTGATCGAGGCCAAGGACAGCGACGCCTGGCTGCGGGTGGGTATCGCCGAGCGCGGCCACCTGATCGACCTCGCCGCCGAGCTGCGCGCGGGCCCGGGCCTGCCCGACGTCCCCGTGGTGGCGCTCACCGTGGTCGGCGTGGGCACCGGGGAGATCAACGAGGCGAAGACGCGCATGGACGCGGCCCTGGTGCGCACGGTGTCGCACGGCGAACAGCGCCGCGTCACCGACACGTTCCATCACCGCCTCTGCTTCGACCGCCCCGACGTGGTGGTCCAGGCGATCCGCGATGTCGTGGACCGGGTGCCGCGCCCCTAGACTCGGCGCGGTGTTGACGATCGGGCAGCTCGCGAACGCCGCGGGGGTGACGGTGCGCACTGTGCGCCACTATCACCAGGTCGGCCTGCTGCCCGAGCCCGAACGCGACGCCTCGGGCTACCGCCGCTACAGCGCCCAGGCCGCGGTCGACCTCATCCGGATCAGAACCCTGGCCGACGCCGGTGTCCCGCTGTCCCGGATCGATGCGCTGCTGCGGGCGCGACCGGACGAATTCGCCGCGGCCATCGCGACGATCGACGCCGAGCTGCGCGGCAAGGTCGATCAGTTGACCGAGCACCGGCGCCGGATCGCCGCACTGGAGAGCGGCGAAAGGCTGGTTTTGCCGCCCGAGGTGGTCGCCCTCCTGGATCGGATGCGTGAGCTCGGGGTCGGGGAGCAGCGGGTGCAGCTCGAGCGGGACGCCTGGATCCTGGCGCAGGCGCTGGACCCGGATTCCCTGCCGCGCCGGATCCGGGACAAGCTCGCCGGGCTGGCCGATCCCGAGACGATCCGGCTCTATCTGGCCTGTGACGCGGCGGTCGACTGGGCTCCGGATGACCCGCGCCTGGATCGGCTGATCGAGGATCTGGACGCCTGGGAGATCAAGTACAAGAACAACGACGAAGGGGTGCGGCTGGTCGTCTCCCGGATCTCGGAGGCGTCCCCGGCTTGGCAGCGGATCGTCCGCACGCTCGCCCATCGCGCCGAGCAACGGCGCAAGGCGCTCACTTCGCGGTGATGGCGGTGATCAGCGTCCGGTCGCCGACCCGGGCGGTGGCGATGGTCTGGCCGTACTTCTGCGGCTCGCCGTCGCCGGGCCACTTCTCGTGCAGTTCGACATTCCACACATTGCCGTCCCGGTCCGCCTGGGTCAGGTACACGCAGTACCTGGTGCCGCGCGGCTGCTGATCGATGCCCTTCTGAATCAGTTCCACGGCAGGCAGTTTCGCGTCGGGGGTGGTGTAGGAGCGGGCCTTGGCGGCGCTGCGGTCGACGTAGTACGCCCACTCGAAGCCGAAGATGGCATCGACCGCGCTGGCGGTGGAGCCGGGTTCGGCGCCCACCGCCGCACCCGGAGTGCGGGTCTTGGTGCAGCCGGGGGTGGCATGGCCCCAGGGGGAGGTCGCGACGGTGGACGTCGGCGCGGGGGTGGCCGAGGCGCTGGGTGCCGCGACAGGCTGCTTGTCGCGCCGGTTGGACGTGATCACCAGCGCCACCACGGCGACCACCACCGCCCACACCAGCAGCACGGCGACGATGCGCACCGTATTCGACGTGCCACCGCGTTCGACCTGCGCGCCACGGGTCCGGTCGACGGGCGCGCGCAGGATGCCGCGGCCTCCGGAACGGTCCCGGAAGGCCGCGCGGGCGGCGGTGCCGTTGTCGCTGTAGTCGGTGGTGCTGTCGTAGTCGGGGAGATCCCATTCGGGCTCGGTGTGGCGTGGTTCGTCCTCGGGCGGATCCGAATCCTCTTCGGGCCCCTCGGATTCCGGTGCGCGGTGCGCGGGATCGCTGACCCAGTCCGCCCATTCACCGGCCCAGACCGCCGCGCCGTCGGCCGGCGGCAGTACCGGCGGGGGCGTGGAGTGGTTCCACTGATCGGCGAATTTCGCCGAGTCCCAGGGCTCCTCGTAATCCGGGACCGGGTGGCGCTTGCGTTTCTTGGCGCGCTTGGACGACGCCGCACCCGGCCGCTTCAGCCCCGGGAAGGCGGGCAGGCCGGGTAGGACGAACGGGTTATCCGCGGTGGCGGCCGGGTCGGCCGGTGGTGCGGGCGGGCGTTTCTTGCGGCGGGTGAGTCGGCGGGCCATCCAGCCTCACCTCACGAGTGCTGCGGGGTGACGCCGAGTTGCCCCGCCCGCGGCTTGGGTCGCTCCTGGTCCTGGCCTTGGTCGTTCGGCTTGACGACGGGTGGGACCACCATGCCGTTCGGCGGCGCGGCGGGCGCGGGGTTGGGGATCCGGGGCGCGGCGGGCGCGGGCGCTGACGAATCCGGGACCGGGTCCTGGGTGGTCGGCTTGGCCTGTGCCGACGGCGAGGACTCGGTGGGCTTCTGGGTGCCCGTGCCGCCGTTGTTGGCGCCCACGCCGAACGGGCCGGTGCCGGTGCCGTTGCCGGTATTCGGGTTGGCGGCGCCGGTATTCGGAGCGGTGCCGGTGGTCCCGGTGGTGGAGGTGTCGGGCAGGATCGCCTGCTGCGCGGTGGTCGCGGCCTGGTCGATCACCTTCTCGCCCAGGCCCGCCGCCTTGTCGATGGCTTCGGTGCCCAGCGAGACCAGCGCGTCGATGATCTCGGTGCCGAGGGTGACGCCGGCGCTGATCACCTCTTTGCCCAGCGTGACACCGGCGCTGATCAGCGCCTTCTGCAGTGCGGTCTGCGCGTCGGAGACGTCGTCGTCGTTCTGGCCGTCGTCGAAATCGTCGCCGCCGATCCCGCTCTGCGACAGGTACTGCTGCAAGGTCGAACTGTCTTCGGCGCTGGTGTTGGTGAGCGCGTTGGCCTGTCGTTGCAGCGTGGACATCTCGTCACGGGCGGTGTCGACCACGCTGATGCCGTCGGCGATGTAATCCCGGGCCAGCCGGATGATCTTGTCGACATCGGCCTGCGACTGCGCGGATTTCGCCATCGGATTGGCGCGCCGCCGGAATTCGGCGATCAGATTGTCCAGCTTGCTCGCCGCCGTCGAGCGGGTGCTGTAGGCCTTGGTGAGCAGGGTGCGCAGCGCCGTGCTGCTCGAGCCCAGGTGCGACACCTGGGAACCGGTCTTCTTCACGGTGGGCAGGACGACTTCGGCGCTGTCGGTCGACTCCAGCTGGTAAATGCCGGTGCGCACGGGGGATTCGGTGGATTCGGCGGCCGACGCGGCGGCGGCCAGGGCCGCGGTCGTCTCCGCGCTCGGCTCGGTGCCGTCGCCGACCGCGTCCCGCAGCTGTAGTAGCGGTGCGATCAGCGCCTGCACGGTGGCATGGTCGGAGCTGGTGGCAGGCGGCATGACTCAGCCCTCCTGGTCGGTGAGCCGGGCCAGCGCCGCGGCGGCGGCCGCGTCGATTCCCTGCACGCGGTCGGCGAAGGCACTGATCAAGGTGGCGTGCGCGTCGATCAAGGCGGCGGCGGTGCGCACCGTGTCGGCGTGTGATTGCGCCGCGCCGGTCCAGGCCGCCGCGAAATCGGCGCCGAGCAGGCCGAGGCCGGACAGGTCCGCGCCGGCGGCGGTATCGGTATTGCTGGCCGTGGTGCCCAGCAGCCCGGAGACTTCGGCGGCCGCTGCGGCATAGGTGGCGACGGCCTCGGGGTCGACATTCAGATCAGACATGATCCCCCCTGGAATACATGATCAATCAATAGGTCGTGAGCTATCACCCTACTGCCCCTTTCACGGAGAGGGAATTCGTTCCAAAGATAGCGTGGCAGAGCTGAGATGAGGGAGTCGTCGGCCGACAGCACGGAAGAGCGAGGCCGGTGGCCTCGCTCTTCCCAGTGGTTTTTCGGTCAGCGGTTGCGGTGGCTGTGCGTGCCGCCCAGGCGTTTGGCCTCGACGGGCTGCGCCGCGGCGCCCTTCTTGCCCGCTTCACTCGCACGCTTCGGATCGTTGTCGAAGCTGCCGCTGCTGGCTTTGCCACCCTGGCTGGCGATTTTGCGTTGCTGCTCAGGGTCCATTGCCGCGAAACCTCGTGGCGTAGCAGCCATTACGTCCTCCGTTCGAAGGTTGCGGAGCGGTGGCGACCGGTCTGCACCACCACTTGTGAGCTACCCCTACGGCTCGGAGGCAAACCTTCAGCGCTCTGTGGTGGGCATTCGGGTGAGGGCCCATTGCGCCCATTCCTGGTTCATCGCGTAGAACCGCTTGCCCCATTCCAGGGCCATGTGGCCGTAGACGGAGAAGTCGTCGTCGTCCCAGTCGATCGCGGCTTCCAGCTCCGCGAGTCCGGCGCCCGCCTTGGTCATTCGGTTCTCGATGCTGCGCAGGTATTCGCGGGCCTGCTCGCGCTCGAGCACGCCCAGGAAGAACACGCGCAGCAGCATTTCGTTGCGCGCCACCGGCTTCGGCTGGGTGTCGATGAGCCAGCGCCGCAGATCCGCGCGCCCGTCGGCGGTGAGCGTGTACTCCTTGCGCCCGCGCGGCCCCTCGTCCGAGACCGCGATCAGGCCCGCGTCGGCGAGTTTGGTCAGTTCGGTATAGATCTGGCTCTGGGTCGCGGGCCAGACGTTGGACAGCGAGCCCTTGAACCGCTGCAGCAGGTCGTAGCCGCTGGCGGGGCCCTCGGCGAGCATGCCGAGCGCGGCGTATCGAAGACTCATGGCAGCAGCATACCTTCCACTATTGACAGGTCGAGAACAGAGTCTCTACATTCGACATGTCAAAACTGGAATGTCGAGGAGAACCCCGGACATGTCTTACCTGCGTACCTTCGCCCCCTGGATCGTCTTCGCGGCGGTCCCCAGCGCGTACTGGCAGTGGGCCGCGCTGACCGCGCTCCTCCTGGCGGTGCTCGAACTCGCTATCCGGGTGCGGGCCGGGAGCCGGCCGGCGGCCCTGGTCATCGAGATCGGCGCGGCGCTGTTCTTCGCCGCGATCGCCGTGCTCGCCTTCCTCGATCCGCACACGGCGCTGCACGCCTACGTGCCCGCGATGTCGCACAGCATGCTCGCGCTCATCGCCGGCGTCTCGCTGGCCATCGGCGTCCCGTTCACCCTGGCGATCGCGAAACAGAGTGCGCCGGAGGAGGTCTGGGAGGAGCCGCTGTTCATCCGGCTGAACTACGTCCTCACCTCGGTCTGGACGGCGTGCTTCGGGATCGGCGCCGTCGCGCTGACCGTCCTGGCCCATGCACCGGGCCCGCGGTTCGCGGCCATGGTCGCCGTGTTCGTGATCCCGGTCGTGTTCACCCTGCGCTACGTCGCCCATGTCCAGGCCCGAGCCGCGGCGCTCGGCGCCTCCGCCTGATCCAGAACGGTTGCCCACCATGGCTGTCCCACATCTGACCGGCAACTATGCCCCGGTCGCCGACGAACTCACCGCCTTCGACCTGCCCGTCACCGGCCGGATTCCGGCCGAGCTCACCGGCTGGTACCTGCGCAACGGCCCGAATCCGCAGGCCGCCGACTCCAAGCACTGGTTCCTCGGCGACGGGATGGTGCACGGCGTGCGCCTGGAGAACGGTCGCGCGGTCTCCTACCGGAATCGCTGGGTACGCACCTCCACCTTCACCGATGGCGTCCGCGGCTACGGCCCGGACGGGCGCGATCGCACCGCGGGCGTGGCGAATACGCACGTCATCCGGCACGCGGGCCGCACGCTCGCACTGGTCGAATCCTCTTTCCCGTACGAGATCACCTGCGAGCTGGACACTCTGGGCCCGCACGACTTCGACGGCAGACTGACCACCGCGATGACCGCGCATCCGAAGACCTGCCCGGCCACCGGTGAACTGCATTTCTTCGGCTACGAGGTGATGGGGGAGCCGTTCCTGACCTATCACCGCGCCGACGCGGACGGGAACCTCGTGGTGAGCCGCCCGATCGAGGTGCCCGCCCCGACCATGCACCACGACTTCAACCTCACCGCCGAGCACGTCGTATTCATGGATCTGCCGGTGGTTTTCGACGCGGAGACGGCGAGTTCCGGTGCGGGCATGGCCTTCGGGTGGCGCGACGACTATCCGGCCCGCCTCGGCGTGCTCCGCCGGGCCGACCCGCACGGCGAGATCCGCTGGTTCGACATCGATCCCTGCTACGTGTTCCACACCCTGAACGCCTACGACGAACCGGGCCGAATCGTGCTGGAGGTCATGCGCTATCCGGAGCTGTGGCGGGCCGGCGGGGCCTTCGACGACGAGGCCGCGCTCTGGCGCTGGACTCTCGACCTCGCCGCGGGCACCGTCGAGGAACGCCAGATCGACGACCGCGCAGCGGAATTCCCGCGTATCGACGATCGGCTGACCGGCCTGCCCGCGCGCCGCGGCCATGTCACCGTGTCCGGCAGGGACAACGGCGGCGCGCTGCTGCGCTACGACCTGGCCACCGGCGCCGCGACCGCGCACGAGTTCGGTCCCGGCCGCAGCCCGGCCGAGGCGGTCTTCGCGGCGGCCGACGAAAACCCGGGCGGTGCGGGCTATCTCATGACCTACGTCCACGACGCGGCCACCGACCGCAGCGATCTGGTGATCCTGGACGCCGACGACCTGCGGACACCGGTGGCGTCCATCCATCTGCCGCAACGGGTTCCGTTCGGCTTCCACGGCAGCTGGCTCGCCGATCGCTGACCGTTTCGATCACACGCGCCGCGGCATTACCTACAGAGCCAATACCATCGGAGTGGCCTCGGGAAGGGGATCAGCAATGGGTCATGTCGAGCACGCCGCCATCGGAAACGCGCCGCGCGAGTACTCGTTCGCGTTCATCGACGACTACCGCAATGTGCCGCGCTGGATGTTCGGGGTCAAACACTTCACGCCGGTGGGCGAGCAGACCCGAGGGGTGGGCGCGGTGTTCGACACCGCGATCAACCTCGGGCCGATGACCTTGCACGTGCGCGGCGATGTCGTGGAGTGGGAAGAGAACTCGGTGATCGCGCTGCGGGCGGTCAAGGGCATCGAGGGCCGGATGCGCTGGCACTTCGAGGAACTCGGTGCGGACACCACCAAGATCAATGTGGTGTGTGACTACAAGGTGCCCGGCGGCCTGGCCGGTCGCGCGCTGGATCGGCTGATCCAGGCGTTCATCGGACCGGCCATCCGGCACACCGAGAAAAGCCTGCGCCAGCAGATCGAATCCGGCTACCGGGCAGCGCCGAACGCCTAGGCGATCAGCGCGTTCATGATGGTGCCGGCGCTGGTCGCGATGACGCCGCCGATCATGGCTCCGGCCACCATCTTCGGGGATTCCAGACCGCCGCCGGTCCACTTCTCCCAGGCGAACTTGCCGCCCGCGAAAATGATCGCGACGATGCCGGCCAGCAGCACGAACCAGGTGAAGTAGCTGACCATCTGCTGGAACTTGTCAGCGATCGGCGGCGCCTCGGGGGCGGGGTTGCCGATCTGTGCCAGGGTGTCGAACGCGGTGACCAGGATCATCGCCAGTGCTGCTCATTCCGCTCGTGCCGACAGGGTTTCACGACGATGGTATCCGCTTCCGCAGCCGAACGCAGGTCCTCCCCGATTACGAATCGGCTGACCTCCCCTGCGGCGCAATCGATCTGTCAATGGGACTGGCATGTGATCTCTTGGCGGCAGTGGGTATTCCTGGCGATGATGGAGGTTTGGCCGCGATGAGGAGTTGGTGGTGAGCATGCTGACGGCGATAGGTGAGACCCTGCTTGCGCAGATCGGGAATCCGACCCCGGAGACGCCCCCGCTGGCGGACAAGATCATGACGATGGTCCGCTGGCTGACCTGGTTCGCCATCCTGTCCGGCATCCTCGCGATCATCTTCGCGGGCGGAAAGTTCGCCTGGGAGAAATGGACCGGTGGCGCGATGACGTCGCCGAAGATGATCGCCGGCGCCATGGTCGGCGGAGTGATCGCGACCAGCGCGGGCACCATCATGAACGCGCTCGTGGCCGCCTGACCGGGTAAAACTAAACAGGTTTTACTAAACACTGTTCACACGGCATCGCCGTGTGGTTTCATCTCCTCACTGGAACGTGTTCTACACAACGTTGTGAGGTCCGCAGCCCGGACCGGTAGGAGATAGCCGTGACCACATCCGTCCCCGCAGGATTCGACTTCACCGACCCCGACCTGCTCGCCCAGCGCCTGCCGGTCGAGGAGTTCGCCGAGGCGCGCCGCACCGCGCCGGTGCACTGGGTTCCCCAGGCCGGCAGTGGATTCCAGGACGACGGCTACTGGGCGGTCACCCAGCTCGAGGACATCAAGGAGATCTCCAAGACCCCCGAGGTCTACTCCTCGGAGGAGAACACCGCGGTCATCCGCTTCTACGGCGACATCCTGCGCGAGGAGATCGAGGTCCAGCGCTTCCTGCTGCTGAACCAGGACCCGCCGCGCCACACCAAGCTGCGCCGCATCATCTCCAAGGGCTTCACCCCGCGCGCGGTCGAGTCGCTACGCGACACCCTGCGCGAGCGGGCCGAGCGGATCGTGCACGAGGCCAAGAAGACCGGCGGCGGCGACTTCGTCGAGCAGATCGCCTGCGAGCTGCCGCTGCAGGCCATCGCCGAGCTGATCGGCATCCCGCAGGAGGATCGCGGCAAGATCTTCAAGTGGACCAACGAGATGATCTCCTACGACGATCCCTCCTTCGAAGGTGACCACAAGGTCGCCACCGCCGAGGTCATGGGCTACTCCTGGAACCTGGCCGAAGAGAAGCGCAAGTGCCCGGTCGACCTGGGCGGCGCCGAGGACATCATGTCCACGCTGCTCAACGCCGACGTCGAGGGCGAATCCCTGGCCTCCGACGAATTCGCCTGGTTCGTCATCCTGCTCGCGGTTGCCGGCAACGAGACCACCCGCAACGCCATCACGCACGGCATGAAGGCCTTCGTCGACTTCCCCGAGCAGTGGGAGCTCTACCAGGCCGAGCGCCCGCGCACCGCGCCGGACGAGATCGTGCGCTGGGCCACCCCGGTCATCGCCTTCCAGCGCACCATCATGCAGGACACCGTGCTCGGCGGCCACGACCTGAAGAAGGGCCAGCGCGTCGGCATGTTCTACAGCGCCGCCAACTTCGACGAGCGCCACTTCGAGAACCCCTACGAGTTCAACGTGCTGCGCAACCCGAACCCGCATGTCGGCTTCGGCGGCACCGGTACCCACTTCTGCGTCGGCGCCAACCTGGCCCGCCTGGAGATCGACCTGATGTTCAACGTCCTCGCCGACGTGATGCCGAATATCAAGCAGGTCTCCGAGCCGGTCCGGCTGCGCTCGGGATGGCTCAACGCCATCAAGAGCTGGCAGGTCGAATACAACTGACGCGGCGGCTCCGGCCGATCACGCATTCGCGTGGTGCTGCGCTCTCGTGATGAGGTGGCGGAATGAGTGAGGCCAAGTCGCGAGGGCGCGCGCCCGTGGTGAGTGACGCGGACATCCGCCGGGTCGCGCGGATGTTGCTCACCTCGGAGGGCGTCGAAGCGGTGACCCTGCGCGCGATCGCGCGCGAACTCGGGATCACCGCGCCGGCGCTGTACCGGCACTACAACTCGCGCGACGACCTGCTCGAGCGGATGCGCCTGGACTACTGCGCCGAACTGGCGGCGCAGCTGTCCGACGAGATCGCGACGCTGCCCGAGGACGGCGCGGAGCAGTTCTTCGCCATCTGCAAGGGTTTCCGGCGCTGGGCCCTGGCGCATACCCGGGAATTCACCCTGGTC
The DNA here is from genome assembly GCF_040654295.1 of Nocardia sp. NPDC050712. Lineage (NCBI taxonomy): Bacteria > Bacillati > Actinomycetota > Actinomycetes > Mycobacteriales > Nocardiaceae > Nocardia > Nocardia sp. NPDC050712. The sequence continues at coordinate 307,086 of NZ_JBFAHT010000004.1, read as the reverse complement.
TTCGCCTCGCCCGGCACCGGCGCGACGACGATGATGCGCCGCTTCGACGAACCCTTCGGCCGGATCTTCCTGGCCGCGGCCGGGCGACTGCTGGCCACCTACGACGTCGTCACCCCGCCGACCGATGTCATCCCGGAGGAACTGCGCGAGGACCTCGTGCAGTTCCAAACCGAGCTGCTGACAACGCTGTCCGAGTCCGGGCAGAAGTTCCCCGCCGAGAAACTCGACCTCGGCGTCACCTATCTGATGATCCAGATCTGGGCCCGGTTGTACGGGCACGTCACCCTCGAGGTGTTCGGCAACTATCCGATTCCGGTGTCGCACCCGGAGATCCTGTTCGATGCGATGCTGACGGATCTGGGACGCAATGCGGGGTTGATTCCCGGCTGACGGTCAGCGCTCGCCGCGGGACAGCCACTCCGCGAAGCCGATGCCGCCGGTCTCGCCGTCCGGGCCCACGCAGAGGCCGCCCGCGCGCAGGGCGCGGCCCATCGCACCCGGAATCGGCAGGGGCACCGGTATTCCCGAGCGTCCGGCGTGCGCGCGGTAGATGCGGGCCGCGTCGGCGAAGGTGAGGACCTCGGGTCCGCCGATATCGGGCACGCGCCCGGACGGGCCGGCCGCCACCGCCTCGACCATGCGGGCGGCGACCACGTCGACATCGATCGGCTGAGTCTTCGCGGCGGTGCGTGGTGCGAGGTGGAAACGGGTCGCGAGCCCGACGAAGTCCGCGATCAGGTGATGGAACTGGGTGGCGCGCAACAGGGTCCACGGGACCGGCCCGCCGGTCACGACCTGCTCCTGGGCCACCTTCGTCCGGTAGTAGCCGAAGGGTACGACATCACAGCCCACGATCGAGATCTCCACGTGGTGTCCCACGCCCGCCCGTTGTTCGGCGTCGAGCAGCATGCGGACGCCGTCCACCAGTACGGCATTGGATTTGGTCATGGCATTGGCGGCGTTCACCACCGCCTCGCACCCCGCCAGCGCCTCGTCCAGCCCGGCGCCGGTCCGCAGATCGGCGGCCCGATGCTCGACCGTCGCTTCCTCGGGCGCGGTGCGGCTCACCACCCGCACCTCGTGCCCCCGCGCAGTCGCCTCCCGCACCACGGCGCTCCCCAGCACTCCGGTTCCGCCGATCACCGCTACCCGCATGCTCCGCTCCCTCTCCCAACAGCTCCGTTCGGTAGGACGCACGTTACGGCGCAGCGCCGACACCCCTCAACGTGCGTCATCCCATACATCGCCTCCGCCACAACCCCTTCCTCGCACGCTGTCACCTGCGCTATGCCGGCAACTTCACGATCTTGATCAAATGCGGGCGCCTTTGACGCGATTGCAGGCGCGGCAGAGGATTTGGAGGTTGGAGGCGCTGGTGGCGCCGCCGCGGGACAGCGGGATGACGTGGTCGAATTCCAGGTAGTGGCTGCTGCCGCATTCCACGCAGCGGCCGCCGTCGCGTTGCCACACTTCGGCTTTCACCTCCTGGGAGATGCTGCGTGAATCACGTTGACCCGGTGTGAGAACCAGGCGTTTGGCGACGCGCAGGGCACCCTCCAGGGCGGCCGCGACGTAGTCGGGGTCGTCCACTTCGAAGCTGGCGCCGCCGCGTGCGGACGTGGCGGACAGGACGACCAGGCTGTCCTCGATGGCGACGGAAACGACGCGGCTCCACGGGAGTTCGGTGCCCGCGCCGGCGCCGACGAAACGCAGCTTCTTGTTGCTCGCGATCAGTCGCCCTTCGCTGAGTCTTGGGCCGCGGGCGAGCTGCCGGACGTGGGTGGCGGGGAGGTCGAGGTGCACGCGCTCCTCGGGGTCCAGATGCAGGCCGGGGGTGCGGATCGCGGGGAGTTCGCCCTCGCGCAGCCGGGAGAGCAAGCGGCCCCGGGCCATTCGCCGATGCAGATCGTCGATGAGCGGGCCGCGCAGGTCGAGTTCGACGATGGCGTCCTCGAACGCGTCGAACTCCGGCTGCGCGATCTCGCCGTCGGCGAAGGCGAAAGTCACCAGGCGTTCCACATAACTCAGGGCCGCGTCCCGCAGCGCGAGACGACCCGCGTCCTCCTGGATGCGCTGATAGCGCAGGGAGGCCCACAGCGCATCCCACTCGGGACCGCTGGGCCCGGAGGTGGTGAGCACCCGCCAGGCCTGGGTGTGCCAGTGCGTGAGAAATTCCTCGATCTCCACCTCGCACCGCGCGCACGGCGCGAGCCGCCCGAACAGTTTGCGCCGCCGCGGATTTCCGCACCGTTCGCAGTGCCGCGGATTCGACGGGACCGGCTCACGCCAGGCGGAGGTCCACTCCGCGCCGTCCCACCACCGCAGGCGAATCGGGTTTTCCGGATCCAGATGCCAATCCGCCCGTTCGGGATTCGCCGGGGGAGCGGGCGGTGGTTCGGGCGCGTCCACCGTGCGCCGCCCGAGGTCTACCGGGCGCCGCGCGCGATCGCCACTCTCGCCGAACGCGGGGATGGGTTCGGTCGAGTACTCGCCCCGGTCGACGCTGTGCGGCGAGTCGTAACCCGGTGCGGTGCGGCCTGGTGCGGGCCCGCCACTCGGATCCATGGTGGGGCGACCCTCGGGCGCTACGGGATAATCGTCACCGGCTCTAGGCGGTGAGTCGGAACCCGTGCCGAATTCAGGGGTGTGGCTGCTGACGGGCAGGCGACGGGTGGATGCGACCTGCTCGGCTGGAGCGGGCGGCATCGCGGCGGGTTCGGGTGTGACGGATTGGGCACGGGGCGCTACCGGGTTGCGGCGTGGCTCGGCGTCGGGTTCGTCCACCTCCACCCCGAATTCGGCGATCAACCCCGCCAGCCCCTGCTCCCACCCCTGCCCGATAGCGCGAAACTTCCAGCGCCCATCGCGCCGGTAGAACTCGCCGAACATCATGGCGGACACCGCGTCGGCGTCGGCGATCTCGTATTCCGCGACCGGGCCGTCGGCATCGAACACAGTTACGGTCAGGCCGGCGACGGCGCCGAAGGTTCCGTCGTCCAGGGAGCCGCTGAGCACGATGCGATCGATCTCGGCTTCGGTGCGCGGCAGCGACACGCTCAGCCGTGCCGTCCCGGGTTCCGGTTCCTGATCGAGGATCACGGCCTGGGAGATGTGGCGGGGGGCGTTGTAGAACACCAGGTCCCGGTCCGTGCGGACCGTGCCGGCCTCGGTGAGCAGCAAGGCGTGCGCGTCGACGACATGGGCCGACCGCCATGAAACGACCACGGCCAGTAGGGATGTCGGTACCGCTGTGTTAGCGCCTTTGCTGAGTTTCATCGTGCTGGAAATACTGCCACGACCCACCGACACGCCGAATTCCCCGACCCGTTCACTCGGCGCTGCGGCCGGTCTCGCACAGGATCGGCTGGGTCGCCGGGGGATTGGCGGGGATGTTGACTATCGCACAATCGCTACCAAGCAATTGCTTGGCTTGGTAACGTCGGAGGGGCAGGAGGAGGTGTCGGGGAACGGTCGAGAGGCCGCGACCAGCACGCCGTTCGGGTCCGCGTCGAGGCGAGACCGTCGGAGATATCAATGGGGATGTGACCGGGGACAATTCAGCTTTACGTGTCGTCGTGGGCCGCCGCCGTTTCTCCGGCATCGTGACCGATCAAGGACGGCACTATGAGCGAAACCAAGCAGAATCACCTGAACCACCCGCTGTTCGTCGCGGCTCGCGCCTACACGAACTACTTCACGCCCACCGTCACGGGCATCGAGAATCTGCCCACGTCGGGCCCCGCGCTGGTGATCGGCAACCACTCGTCGATCTACTGGATGCCGGAGGTATGGATCACCTTCATGGCGATGCTGGAGCGCCGGCCGGTCGAACCCTCGTTCGGGGTGGCACACGACGTCATCCTGAACACGCCGATCTTCGGGGACTCCATCCGGCAGTTCGGCGTCATCCCGGCCAATCGGGACGCCGCCGCGGCGGGCATCAAGGACGGCGGCGCGGTCATGGTCTACCCGGGTGGGGACTGGGAAGCCTGCCGCCCCTGGACCGATCGCGCCAAGATCGATTTCGCGGGCCGCAAGGGCTTCATCCGCCTCGCCCTGGAAATGGGCGTCCCGGTGATCCCGGCCGTCGCCAACGGCGGCCACGATTCCATCTTCGTGCTCAGTCGTGGCGAACGCAGCGCCAAGCTGCTGCAACTCGACAAACTGTTCCGCGCGAAGGTCTTTCCCTACACCGTGGGCGTGCCCTTCGGCGTCGCCCCGATCGTCCCGCAGCTGCCGCTGCCGGCCACCGTCGACGTGAGCTTCCTACCCGCCCTGGACTGGTCGACCCAGCCGGGCGACCCCGACGACACCGCCCTGGTCGAGTCCTATTACGACGACACGGTCGGCACCATGCAAACCGAACTCGACCGGCTGCGCGCCGCCACACCCAACCCCATCGCCACCGGCATCAAGAACCATCTGGCCGCCCTCCCGGGGCCCTTCTCGGCACTGGCCGAACTGGTTTCATGATCGGCCGGAACCGGTGGCGGCATCGGCCGCGGGGCCACCGTCGCCGGTTCCGCGGTGCAGGGCGCGATAGGTGGCGGCGGCTTTGAGGAGTACCTCGTGGTACTCGGACTCGGGGGTGGAGTCCAGCACGATGGCGCCGCCCGCGCCGATGCGCCAGTGGCCGTCGTGCCGGACGGCGGTGCGGATGACGATGTTCAGGTCGGCCGTGCCGCCGAGCCCGAGGAAGCCGATGGTGCCCGAATAGACACCGCGCGCTTCGGTTTCCAGTTCGTCGATGATCTCCATGGTGCGTAGTTTCGGGGCGCCGGTCATCGATCCGCCGGGGAAACACGCTCGGACGCAGTCGATCACGTCGACGTCGGCGCGCAGGGTGCCGCGCACGGTCGAAACCAGTTGGTGCAGTGTCGTATACGTCTCGGTGGCCATCAGCTTCGGGACGTGCACGCTGCCGATCTGGCAGACCCGGCCCAGATCGTTGCGCAGCAGGTCGACGATCATCAGGTTCTCCGCCCGCGTTTTCGGGTCGGCGGCCAGCTCGCGGCGCAGGCGCTCGTCTTCGGCGGGTGTCGCGCCGCGCGGTGCGGTGCCCTTGATCGGCTTGCTCTCCACCGTGCGCGCCCGATCGATCTTGAGGAAGCGTTCCGGTGAGGAGCAAGCGATTTCGAGATCGTCGAAGCGCAGGTAGGCCGCGTACGGGGCGGGGTTGCAGCGGCGCAGCGTGCGGTAGAAGTCCAGGCCGTCCGAGTCGTCCGCGGCGACGGTGACACTGTCGGTCAGGCAGATCTCGTAGGACTCGCCCGCCCGGAGCTTGTCCAGGCACGCCGCGATGTCCGCGAGGTACTGCTCGCGGCCGCGGGTGAGCAGACCCTCGACCGCGCCGAGGTCGGAGTCCACCGCGAGTTCGGGTGGATTCGCCCACGTCGGCAGCGATTCCAGCGCCTCGGCGGTATCGCGTAGCCAATCCGCGGTGGCGTCGCGCGCGACTTCGGAGCCGGGATCGGTGAGGGCGAGCAGGTGGGTCTGGCCGGTCACGTGGTCGACCACGACGAGCCGGTCGGCGAAGATCCACTGCGCGTCCGGCACCGCGGATCGGTGCGCCGCGTGCGCGCCGCAGTCGGCTTTCACCTCGTACCCCAGGTATCCGACGTATCCGCACGCGAAATCGAAGGGCAGGTCCGGGATTTCGGCCTCGCGCCAACGCAGTTTCTGGGCCAGGTGGGTGAGCACGTCGCCGGGTACGGTGCGCCGTTCGCCGTCCGCGGTCTCGACGACGACGGACCCGTCGCCGACCCGGTATCGCACCACCTCCGCGTACGGCCCGCTGGCATCGCCGAGGAAGGAGAAGCGGTCCAGGCCCGGTTCGACATGCTCGCTGTCGAGCCAGAAAGCCGTGCCGGACTCGCGGTAGAGCCGCAGGAACGCCGCCTCGGCGTCGATCGCCCGTTCGATGACTTGATGGCGTACCTGCCACGGCCGGCCGAGTTCGCCTAGTCGATAAGGGCTTTCGGGCGGGTCGTCCAGCAGTGGCTGCCACCCGCCGGGGACGGTGCCGGGGCCGATCTCGGGGGCGGCGGTGTGCGTGAGCAAGCCGGGTTCGGGGAGCGGCGTTCCGTCGAGGACGGAGGTCGACGGCCCCGTTGTTTCGGCGCAGGCCGCACGAAGCGCAGTCCCACCCCCGGCCGCTCGAACGCCGGCGGACCGCGAGCTGCGAGGCTGCGAAATCCGATGCGCGGCAGTCAGTTCGGCGAAGTTGCGGAGCAGCGCGGCGCCGTGGTCCCCGGCGATCGACTCGGGGTGGAACTGCACGCCCCACTGCGGCCGGGTGCGGTGCCGGATCCCCATGATGACGCCATCGGAGGTAGTGGCGGTGATCTCGAGCTCCGCGGGCAGTGGTTCCAGCGCGCACAGCGAGTGGTAGCGCACCACCGTGAATTCCTGCGGCAGCCCCGCGAACAGATCCCGCTGATCGTGGTGCACCTGATCCAGGTATCCGTGCCGGGCGGCGGGGGCGCGCCCGACCGTGCCGCCCGCGGCTACAACGATGCCCTGATGTCCGAGGCACACTCCGAGCAGCGGCAACGCCGTCTCCCGGAGCACCGCCGCGGAGATGCCGATATCGCGGGCCACGTCGGGCCGGCCCGGCCCGGGCGAGATGACCACATTGTCGAAGGCTTCGAGCCCCAGCTCGGCCACGCTCGCCGCGGCATCGTTGCGCACGACGGTCGGTTCGACCCCGTTCACCTCACTGATCAGCTGATAAAGGTTGTAGGTGAACGAGTCGTAGTTGTCGATGAGCAGCGTGCGCATGGTGTGCAAAACCCTACGCCGAGCCCGGGCGTGCGAACTGTTGTCACTTGCCTTCAGTTACTGCGGACCCGTGGTGCACAATGTGGGGATGCAGCAAGCGCAACCGGTCGGAGTGGATCCTGACGTCGTCGATTTCGCCGTCGTCGGGAAGTGGATGGACGAGCAGGGCCTGCCCGGCGGGGCGTTCGAGGAGGTGCGTGAGCTGGGCGGCGGCACCCAGAACATCATGCTGCGCTTCGCGCGCGGCGGGCGCGAGTACGTGCTGCGGCGCGGCCCGAAGCATCTGCGGGCCAAGAGCAACGAGGTGATCCGCCGCGAGGCCCGGCTGCTGGGCGCGCTCGACGGCGCCGGGATCCGCGCGCCGCGGGTCATCGCCGCCTGTCCCGACGAGTCCGTGCTCGGCGCCGTCTTCTATCTGATGGAGCCGATCACCGGCTTCAACCCGCAGAACGAACTGCCCGAGCGATACGCCGACGACCCGGCGGCCCGGCGCGAGATGGGCCTGTCCGCGGTGGAATCCATCGCCCAGCTCGGCATGCTCGACTACGAGAAGCTCGGCCTGGCCGACTACGGCAAGCCCGAGGGCTTCCTGGAGCGGCAGGTGCCGCGCTGGCTGGGCGAGCTCGACTCGTACTCGGCCAACGAGGGCTACCCCGGCCCGCAGATTCCGGGCGTGCGCGAGGTCGGCGACTGGCTCGAGCGCAACCGGCCGTCGGCGTGGCGGCCCGGCATCCTGCACGGTGACTGCCATCTGGCCAACATGATGTTCGAATACGACAAGCCGCAGGTCGCGGCCATGGTCGATTGGGAGATGTCCACCATCGGTGACCCGCTGCTCGATCTCGGCTGGCAGATCGCGACCCGGCCCGAACCCGGCAGCGTCATCGGCTCGCTGACCGGCAAGCTCGGTTCGGCGGGCGGGCTGCCCACGCCGGCGGAGATGGTCGCCCACTATGGGAAATTCTCCGATCGCGACCTGAGCGCCGTCGATTGGTACACCGTGCTGGCCTGCTTCAAGCTCGGCATCGTCCTGGAGGGCACCTACGCTCGCGCGTTCGCGGGCAAGGCGCCCAAGCAGATCGGCGACTTCCTGCACGCGTGCACCCTCGAACTCTTCGAGCGGGCGCATCGCGTCATGCAGTAGGTCTCGCACTTCGCGGCGAATCCGGCCCTGGCTAGCAGGGCCGGATTTTTCGTTTTCCGGGTTAGCAACTTTGGTTGACTAACTCGAAGATTGTCAACTAAGGTTGCTTGCATGGCCGACCTGGAAATCCCCGACTCCACCGATCCCGCCGGGCGTCTCGCGGCCGCTGTCGCGTTGCGCCGCCTGGCCGATCGGCTGGAAGATCTCGCCGTCGAGGAGGCGTTGCGGTCGGGCTGGGGCTGGCCCCAGGTGGCCGAGGCGCTCGGCGTCACCCGCCAGGCGGTGCACAAGAAACACGCCAAGCGGCTGATCGCCGCCGGTGTCCGGTTGAGGAGGCGCTGAACGATGTTCGGCAACCATGAGTTCGACAAGTATCTGCACGCGGTCCTCGTGCGGGGCGGCGAAGAAGCGTGCCGGGACGGATCGACGACGATCGAAGCGCCGCATCTGCTGCTGGCGATCGCCGCTCAGGACGGCACCGAGCCGCAGCGCCTGCTGGCCGCCGCCGGCTTGGACCCGCAGGCGATTCGTGCCGCGCTGGACCGCGAATTCGAGCAGAGTCTCGCGGTCGCCGGCGTCTCGACCGCGAACCTGCCCGGCCCCAGCCCCGCCGCGGCCAAATCGCCCACGATCGGCGCGACCGGCAAGCTCACGATCGACCGGATGGCCGGCGCCTACGCCAAAGGCGCACTGCGCCCGGCGAATCTGCTGCTGGCAATCCTGCAGGGCGAGGTCGGCACGGTGCCGCGGGCACTGACTTTCGCGGGGATCGACCGCGCCGCGCTGATCACCCGGGTCCGCGAAGCCCTCACCGAAGCCTGACGATCGGAAACAGCATCATGCAGTTCGACTCGACCCGTATCCGGGAGCTGTTGTCGGAGTACGGAATTCCCAGCGCGGTGCTCGGCGTGCTGCACGACGGGCAGATCACCGAATTCGCCACCGGCGTCAAGGACGTGACGACCGGGGAGCCCGCGACCACCGGCACCGTCTATCAGTTCGGCTCGATCACCAAAACCTTTACCGCCCTGGCCTTCATGCAGTTCGTCGACGCGGGCCGGATCGGCTTGGACGATCCGATCCGGGAGCACCTGCCCGAATTCTCGGTGGCGGACGCGGAGGTGAGCGCGCGGGTCACCCCGCGTCAGCTGCTGAACCACACGCACGGGATCGAGGAAGCCTTCGGTGACCCGGGCGAAGAGCCGGATGTGTACGCCCGCATGGTCGCCGAGCTGGCCGGCGCGCCCCAGGTCTTCCCGCTGGGCGAAACCCACGGCTACAGCACGGCATTGGGCTATGCGCTGCTGGCCCGGCTGATGGAAGTTCTGGACGGCCGCCCCTGGGACGAACTCGTGCGCGACCGCCTCCTGACCCCGATGGGCCTGTCCGACACCAGCACCTGGCACGAAGACGTCGACCCCGCTCGCGCGGCCACCGGCCATCTGCTCCGCTCGCTCGACGAGGGCCCGATCGTTTCCCCGGTGCCCTACCTGCTCCGGTGCTACGGGCCCGGCGGGAACTTCACCGGCACGATGCGCGATCTGCTCGCCCTGGCGCACGTCTTCTTGCACGACGGGGTGGCGCCCAACGGCGTCCGGATCGTCTCCCCGGCCGCCATCCGGGAGATGACCACCTCGCGGGTCCCGGTCCCGGACCCCTACCTGTTCGGCCCGGAATGGGCGCTGGGCCTGATCATCTGCGACTGGTCCGGCCACACCGTCTACGCCACCGACGGGAGCACCATCGGCCAGAACGCCCGGCTGCGCATCCTGCCCGAATCCGGCACCGCTATCGCCCTGCTCACCAACGGTGGACCGCGAGAAACTTTCTACCAGAAGGTTTTCCAGGAAATCCTGGCCGACCTCGGCCTGCCCGCACTCCCGCCGCTGCCGAAGCCGGACCCGGGTCTGGTCCTCGAACTCGCCCGCTACGAAGGCGTCTACGCCCGCCCCGGCACCGAGTACGTCGTGCACGCCGAAGCCGATCGCCTGTTCCTGACTCTCGCGCTCGATCCGATGCACGCCCGGTTCCTCGGCAAACCCGATCACCTCCGCTACGAACTCCTGCCGATCTCGCAGACCCACTTCCTCATGCCGTCCGCGGACCCGCTGGAGGACCCGCAAACCGTCGCGATCTACGACTTCCAGGACGGCCGGGCCCGCTACCTGCACACCAATTGCCGGGTCCACCCCCGGACCTAAATCCCTTGTCCCGCCGGGCCGGCCGTGGGATCGTCGGCGTAGGCGCGAGGACACCGCGCCACCGCGACCGGGGGGTTGGCGATGCGGATTTCCGCACGTACTTTTTCTGTTCAATTCGTTTTCTGGCTCGGCTTGGCCATCGGCCTCAAATGGCTGCTGGACCGTTTCGCCGCGGACTCGTGGCCGCGGCCGTGGGTCGATCTGGGCCTTTTCGCCGTCGTTTTCGTGGTGCTCGGCGTGCTGAGCGGGCTCTGGGCGCATCGCGCCGCGCGCCGCAAGGTCGACCGGATCTACCGGCTGCTCGCCGCCGGGTCCCATCCCGCGGCGATCCCGCCGATCCGCGACATGCTGCTGCAATGCTCCGAGCTCGAGGGGCCGCTGAGCGACAACGCGCTGCACTGGCACCACAAACTGGCCGAGGTGCTCGGCTGGACCGACCGGACCGCCGAGGCGCTGCCCCACGCGTCCATCGCCGTGCAAGGCCGTGAAGCGGTCTTCGGTCCCTACGACTCCCGCACCGTGGCCTCGCGCCGCCTCTACGAAACCCTGGTTCAGCGGGAAGCCGTCGACCCGCTCGTCGACCTGCTCGGCGACTGGCTGCGCCGCGACGAAACCGGTTCCCATCCGGACGCCTGAGCGCCCGCCGGTACGCTGGCTCGCGATCACCGACGACCGTTTGGAGGACGACTGATGTGTTATCCGGTCACCTGCGCCAGCTGCGGGAAGACGACATGGGACGGCTGCGGCGAGCACGTCGCCGAGGTCCGCGCTCTGGTCCCGGCCGAGCAGTGGTGCGAGGGCGAGCACGAGGCCGCCGGCGCGGAGTAGCCGCCCGCGCTCGCTAGGGTCGAGCTGTGACGAAGGGTGCTCGGCGGGCGTACAAGACCGGTCTGTCGCGGGGGGTGATCGTCGAGGCCGCACTGGGGTTGACGGCGGAGCGGGGGCTCGACGGGTGGAGTATGCGGGATCTGACCGCGCGGTTGGATACGTCGCTGTCGGTGATCTATCACCATGTGGGGGATCGGCAGCGGGTGAGCGCGGCGGTGATCGATCGGATCTTCGCCGAGTTCGAGTTGCGGCTGGACGAACCCGATTGGCGTGCGCTCTTGCACGGGATCCTGTCGCAGGTCATCGAGCATCTGTCCCGGTATCCGGGCACCGCGACCTGGTTGCTGCGCAACGGGCCGCAGACCGAGCAGTTGCTGCCGTCGCTGGACGCGGGGATGTCGCGGATGCTCGAGGCGGGGTGGGGTGCGGAGGCCGCGATCGCGTTCTCGACGGCGTTCAACACCTGCCTCGGGTTGATCGCGCTCGGTGACCAGCGGTCCAGTGACGCGGGGGAGCGGGGGATGGCCGGGCTGGAAGCCCTGCTGACGGCGCATCCGGATGCCGGGCCGGGTGCGCAGGAAATGCTGCGCATGGTGCGCCGCTACGTCGGCGATCCCGCCGAGCGCGATGTGGCGCACCGCGAGCAGTGCCGATACGCCTTGGCACGGATGCTCGACGGCATGTCGGCCCGCCTCGAGCTGATCCGCTCCGCGGCGCTGTAACCCGAACCCTCTGTACCGCAGTCGGAGTCCTCGCTACACTGCAAATTAGAACACTGATCTAATTTGCGGGGAGTCCGATGAGTATTGCGCTGGTGGATCCGGTCACGGTCGAGGAAGAACCGCCGAAAGCGAAACCCGGCGGGTTGAAGGTGGTGCTCGCGCCCGTCCGCGGTCGCCTCGCGGCGGCGGGCGTGCTGCAACTGGTGGGCGCGCTGGCCGGACTCGCGCCCTACATCGCGGTCGTCGAGATCGCCCGCGAACTCCTCGGCGGCGCGGACCGGGCCGCGGTGTGGACCTGGGTCGCGATCGCCGTCGGCGGCTTCGTGCTCCGAACCCTCTGTACCGCAGCCGCTTACACGATCAGTCACATCGCCGACGCCGATCTCGGCTTGCGGATCCGGCGGCGCATGGCCGATCGGCTGGGCGGGGTGGCGCTGGGCTGGTTCACCGAGCGCAGCTCCGGGCGGGTGAAGCGGGTACTCGCCGACGACGTCGGCGCGATCCACCACGCGGTCGCGCACGCGCTCAACGACCTGGTGGCCGCGCTCGTCACCCCGCTGGTGGCGATCGGCTACCTGTTCGTCCTGGACTGGCGGCTCGCGCTGATCTGCCTGGTCCCGCTGGGATTGTGGTTCGCCGCCACGGCCTTCGAGTTGCGCGACGGCGGCGCGCAGATGAAGCGACTGAGCGCGGAATTCGACAAGGTCAACGCCGCGGCCGTCGAATTCGTCGACGGCATCGCGGTGGTGAAGGCGTTCGGGCAGGCCGGGCGCGCCCAGGACCGCTACCGGCGCGCGGGCGACGACCTGGCCCGGTTCTTCGGCGAGTGGCAGGGGCCGATGCGCCGCCTCGAGTCGATCGCGAACACGCTGATCGCGCCGCCGATGCTGCTGCTCGTCGCGCTGGCCGGCGGGATCTGGCTACGTGCGGATCCGGTGGAGGTCATCGCCTTCGTCATGCTCGCGGTCGGGCTCGGCGGGCCGATCATGGCGCTGGGTTTCGGCGCCATGGCCATGCAGGCCGCGGCCGAGGCGGCGGGCCGGATCGCCGAGTTGCTGGCGACACCCGAGTTGCGCCGCGACGCCACACCCCGGACCCCGGCCGGTGCGGACATCGAATTCGACAGTGTCCGTTTCTCTTACGACGGTCGCACCCAGGTCTTGGACGGCATCGATCTGCATCTGGCCCCGGGCACCGTCACGGCGCTGGTGGGCCCGTCCGGCTCGGGCAAGTCGACGCTGGCGCGGTTGCTGCCGCGGTTCTGGGACGTGACCGAGGGGGCGATCCGGATCGGCGGCGTCGACATCCGGGAGCTGGCCGAGGCCGACCTCTATCGCCGCGTGGGTTTCGTCTTCCAGGAAACCTCTCTGCTGCGCACCACGATTCGCGACAACATCGCGCTCGGCCGCCCCGAGGCCGAGCTCGCGGAGATCCACGCCGCGGCCCGCACCGCCCAGATCCACGAGCGCATCCTGGCGCTGCCGCGCGGCTACGACAGCGAGATCGGCGCGGACGCGCACCTGTCCGGCGGTGAGGCGCAACGGGTCTCGATCGCCCGCGCGCTTCTGGCCGACACTCCGGTGCTGGTCCTCGACGAGGCCACCGCCTTCGCCGACCCGGAATCCGAAGCGGCCGTGCAGGACGCGCTGTCGCGCCTGGTCGCCGGCCGCACCCTGCTGGTGATCGCGCACCGCCTGCACACCATCCGCGGTGCGGACCGCATCGTGGTCCTGTCCCGCGGCCGGGTGCTCGAATCCGGCAGGCACGAGGCCCTGCTCGCCGCCGACGGCATGTACGCGCGCCTGTGGCGCACCCAGTCGGGAAAGGAATTCTGATGATTCGCAAGCTGTTCCGTCTCGTAGACCCCGCCGACCGGCCGCGCTTCCGGCGCTGGCTCGGGCTGATCGTGGCGTTCTCGGTCTTGCAGGGTCTGTGTGTCCTGCTGGTGGTGCCCGTGCTGCGCGCGCTGCTGGCCGGTGACCGCGACACCGCGCTCGCCTGGCTGGCGGTGCTCGCCGCGACCACCGCCGCCACGGCCGTGGTGTTCTACGCCCAGGCGATGGACGGTCAGCAGATCGCCAACGACCTGCTGCTGGGCATGCACCACCGCATCGGCGACCAGTTGACGCGGCTGCCGCTGGGCTGGTTCGGCACCGATCGCACCGGGCGCCTGACCCATTCGGTGTCCCAGGGCACCATGAGCATCGGCGCGGTGCCCGCCCACCTGATGCAGCCGGTGGTCAGCGGCGCGATCACGCCCGCGGTCGTCGCCGTCGGCATGTTCGCCTTCGACTGGCGGCTGGGCGCCGCCCTGCTCGTCGCGGGGATCGTGCTGGTCGCCACCCACGGCATGGCGCAGACCGCCATCGCGCGCAGCTTCGGCGCGATCGATCGCACCGCCGTCGAATCCGCCGGGCGCATCGTCGAATTCGCGCAGAACCAGCCGATCCTGCGGGCCTTCGGGCGGCGCGGGGAGAGCAACCGCCTGCTCGACGACGCCCTGACCGGGCAACGCCAGGCCTACGGTGCGATGAATCGCAACGCGGTGTCGGCCCTGCTCCTCTTCTCGGTCGCCGTGCAGGCCGCCTTCCTCGCGCTGCTGGCCGTGGGTGTGACGCTGGCCCTGGGCGGTTCGCTCGACGCCGCCGAATTGATCGCGCTGCTGGTGCTCATCACCCGGTTCGCCGGCCCGCTGCTCGAGCTGGTCGACCACGCGGCGGCCCTGCGCATGGCCGCGGAGAACCTCGATCGCATCGACGAGGTGCTGGACGTCCCGCCGCTGCCCGAGGGCACGCGGACCCGGCCGGTAGCGCCCGGCGAGATCGCCTTCGATCAGGTCGATTTCGGTTACGACGGACGAACGGTGCTGCGCGACATCACTTTCGACGCCCGGCCGGGCACCCTCACGGCCATCGTCGGCCCCTCCGGCGCGGGCAAGACCACGCTGCTGCGGCTGGTCGCCAGGTTCTGGGAGGTCGATTCGGGCGCCGTGCGGGTCGGCGGGGTGGATGTGCGCGAGCTGTCCACCGAGGCCCTGATGGGCCAGCTGGCCATGGTGTTCCAGGACGTCTACCTCTTCGACGACACCATCGAGGCCAATATCCGCATCGGCCGTCCCGATGCCACCCCCGCGGAAGTGCGCGAGGCGGCCCGGCTGGCCCGCGTCGACGAGATCGTCGACCGGCTTCCCGACGGCTGGGAGACCCGGGTCGGCGAGGGCGGTGTCAGCCTGTCCGGCGGTGAGCGGCAACGGGTGTCGATCGCCCGCGCGTTGATCAAGCAGGCCCCGATCGTGCTGCTCGACGAGGCCACCGCCGCGCTCGATCCGGACAACGAGGCGGCCGTGGCGGCCGCGCTGCGCACCCTGGCCGAGCAGCGCACCCTGCTGGTCGTCGCACACCGGCTGCACACCGTCGCCACCGCGGACCAGATCCTGGTCCTGGGTGCGGGCGGCATCGTCCAGCGCGGCACGCACACCGAATTGATCGACCGGCCCGGCCGCTACCAGGACTTCTGGCGGGAACGCGAACGCGCGCAGGGCTGGCGCCTGGTCGGCTGAATCTCGACGACGCGTGGCGGAATATCTCTGGCCAGAGATATTCCGCCACGCATAAGGTGCTTCGCATGGCTATCGTCCCCGATGACAAGAACTGGACCTGGGTGCTGGAAAAGACCTGTCCGGAGTGCGGTTTCGACGCACCCGCGACGGCCTACGCCCAGGTGCCCCGGCTGACCCGCGACTACGCGGCCCGCCTGGCCGGTGCCCTGACCCGGGACGACGCCGCCGTCCGGCCGGACGCGAGCACCTGGTCGGCACTGGAATATGCCGCGCACGTCCGCGACGTGTGCCGCATCTTCGCCTACCGCACCGACATCGCCGCGCGTCGCGCGGCGGTGGACCCGCGGGTGCCCGGCTTCGACGCCGAAACCGGCAGCGCCGAGGGCCTGCCGCTGTTCTCCGATTGGGACCAGGACGTCACGGCGCTCGCCGACGATTACGGTGCGCAGGACCCCGCCGTGGTGGCCGCCGAACTGGCCGAGGCGGCCGAATCCGTCGCCCACGCCATCGAATCCGTGCCGGCCGCCGATCTTGGATTCGCCGTTCGGCGCGGCGACGGCTCGGGTTTCACCGTAGAGTCACTGGCGATCTACTTCCTGCACGATGTCGTCCATCACGCGCACGACGTCCGGGCTTGAAAGCCCACTTCACCAGGCGCTGCCCAGGAAATTCCACCCCGGCACTAGAACGAGTTCTACTTTTCTCGTAGTGTGTGTGCAGTCACATCAGTACACGTGCACGCGAGAGGTCGACAGGAATGAAGACGAAGGGCGCGATCCTGTGGGGGATCGACCAGGATTGGTCGGTTGAGGAGATCGAGGTCGGTGACCCGGTTTCCGGCGAGGTGCAGATCCGGATGGAAACCGCCGGCATGTGCCACTCCGACCACCACATCGTCACCGGTGCGACCCCGATGCCGGGCTACCCGGTCATGGGCGGGCACGAGGGTGCGGGTGTGATCACCAAGCTGGGCCCGAACTGCCCGGCGGACCTGGAGGTCGGCGATCATGTGATCCTGTCCTTCATCCCCGCCTGCGGTCGCTGTCCGTCCTGTGTGTCGGGCAACATGGCGCTGTGCGATCTGGGCGCGGGCCTGCTGATGGGCCAGGCCATCAGTGACGGCACCTACCGGATCCAGGCGCGCGGCGAGAACGTCATCCCGATGTGCCTGCTGGGCACCTTCGCGCCGTACATGACGGTGCACCACACCTCGGTGGTGAAGATCGATCCGAGCATCCCGTTCGAGGTCGCCTGCCTGGTTGGCTGCGGCGTTCCCACCGGCTTCGGCTCCTCCACCCATGTGGCGCAGGTGCAGCCCGGCGAGACCGCGGTGATCGTCGGCATCGGCGGCGTCGGCATGAGCGCGCTGCAGGGCGCGGTGCTCTCCGGCGCCTCCAAGGTCATCGCCATCGACCCGAACCCGTGGAAGCTGGAGCAGGCGCAGAAGTTCGGCGCCACGCACACCTACCCGAGCATGGCCGAGGCGATCATGCCGATGATCGACATCACCGAGGGCCGGATGGCGGAGAAGGTCATCCTCACCATGGGTGAGATGGAAGGCCGCTACGTCGAAGAGGGCCTGATCCTCACCGGCAAGGCCGGCACCATGGTCATCACCTCCATGGGCCGGATGGAAGACGGCGACGTCAAGATGAACAGCTTCCTGCTGTCCATGCTGCAGAAGACGGTCAAGGGCTGCATCTTCGGCGGCGGCAACGCCCGTCAGGACGCCCCGCGCCTGCTGGCGCTGTACAAGGCCGGCCAGCTCAACCTGGACGACATGGTCACCCGCCAGTACTCGCTGGAGGAGATCAACCAGGGCTACAAGGACATGCTGGACGGCAAGAACATTCGCGGCATCATCCGCTACACCGAGAACGACTGGTGATTTAGCTGCGCGCGGCGAGCCGGGTCGCGACCTGAGCGATCAGGTCGTAGGGCACCGGCTCGCCGAGCTCGAATTTCAAGGTGCCCTTGCCGGCCCGGTACGGGGCGATCGCCTCCTCGAAGGCCGCGTCGCCCGCCGGAATCGGATACAGGCTCACGTGCCCCTTCCACCCGGCGAAGTGCACGACATTGTGGCCGTCGAGCTTGAATGTCGGGATCTGGTAGCTGATCGCCTCGGACGCCGCGGGCAGCGCCTGCGCGATGGTGCGGCGGATGCCGGCGAGGATGTCGCGCACCGGCTCCTCGAAGCCGGCGATGTAGCTGTCGATGTCGGCGGGCTGTTCGGCCACGGGACTCCCTCGATTCCTGATCGGCGACCACGGTCGCGGTCAGTATCGCGCCCCGCCGCCGATCCGGGCCCGCATCGCGCCCGGATCGGCGTGCCGCGCGCTCAGGGATTGCAGCGCAGCAGCGCCTCGCGCAGGTTGCGGCTGCGGACGTCGTCCAGCACGGCCATGCCGAGCCGGTTCATGGTGTAGCCGAAGCCCAGACCCGTTGCGGGGTCGGCGAAGCCGAAGGAACCGCCGAGACCCGTTGTGCCGTAGGCGCGTTTGTCGGTGCCGAAGCGGAACGTGCCGCGCGACTTGCGGAATCCGAGGTGGTATCGGCTCTTGGTGTGCAGTACCAGGTCGTAGGCGGGCACGTCGTCGGCAGTGTCGGCGGACGAAAGCTGTTCCAGCACAGCATTGTCGATGGGCAGCGCGCCGGTCTTCGCGGCGGCCGCGCCGTAGACCCGGGCCAGCGCACGCGCGTTGCCGACGCCGTTGGACGCGGGCAGTTCGACCTCCAGGAATTCCCGCCGTGCGGCCCGCGCCGGTGCGCCGGTGCGCGGATTCGTCAGCGCCGCATAGGCGTGCCCGCGCTTGGCGTAGACCTCCGCGCCGATCCGGAGCGGCAGATCGCGCTCGTAGCGCAGGATGTCCAGGCCGCCGGTCGCGGCCAGCTGGGCGACCCGCTCGATCGGTTCCTCGGCGGGCAGGCCGATGAAGAAATCCAGGCCGAGCGGTTCGACGATGTCCTCGGCGAAGATCCGGCCCAGCGAGCGGTGCGCCGGATCGACGCGACGCACCAGCTCGCCCTGATACAGGCCCAGGGTGATGGCGTGATAGCCGTGCCGCGTACCGGGCTTCCACGCGGGTCGCTGCGCCGCCAGAATCTTCGCGAGCCCGTCCAGGTCGGCGACCTGATCCAGCTTGACGACCTGATCCAGCCCGCTCAGCCCGCCCTGATGATCGATGAGCTGGCGCACGGTGATCGAGCCCTTGCCCTGTGCCGCGAATTCCGGCCAATACCGCGCCACCGGCGCCTCGTAATCGAGCAGCCCGCGCGAGACCGCCGCCGCGACCACGAACGCGGCCATGCCCTTGGTCGAGGAGAACACCGGCACGATGGTCTCGCGCTCCCACGCCTTGGTGCGCCGGCGGTCGCGATGCCCGGCCCACAGGTCGACCACCGGCCGGTCACCCGCGTACACGGCGACGGCCGCGCCGATCTCGCCGTGCTGGTCGAAATTGCGGCGGAAAGCATCGGCGACGGGGCCGAATCCGGCCTCCACATCGCCGTGGATCGGGGGTCGCACACTCATAGTGAGTCGATGGTACCGGCGGTACCGCGTGGCGATGGCCCGGAATTCGGGCTAGCTGTGCTCCGCCCGGTCAGCGGTCTCGTAGGCTCGCTGCGTGCGATCACTCGAGCAGATCAAGGATTGGCCGGTCCGGCATGCGGGCGCGGGCGTCGTCACCCGCGCGGGTACGAGCTCCGCGGGCGACACCGACCGGGTGTTCCCGCTGGCCTCGGTGACCAAGCCGCTGGTTGCCTACGCGGTGCTGGTCGCGGTGGAGGAGGGCGCGATCGAGCTGGACCAGCCGGTCGAGAGTGCCGCCGCCCCGCCCGGCACCACCGTGCGGCATCTGCTCGCCCACACCTCGGGCATCGCCTTCGACACCACCACCGTGCTGGCGAAGCCGGGTGCGAAAAGGATTTACTCCAGTGCCGGATTCGACGTGCTCGCGCAGTTCGTCGCGGAACAGACCGGTATCGCCTTCGACGAATATCTCCGAGACGCGGTGTTCGAGCCGCTGGGTATGAAGAACTCGGCACTCACCGGGTCCGCCGGGCACGGCGCACGATCAACTGTCGATGATCTTCTGCTTTTCGCTGCGGAGTTGCTGAATCCGCAATTGCTTTCTGCGGAGATGCATTCCGAATCGATCACCGTGCAATTTCCGGGAAGCAATGGTGTGCTGCCCGGCTACGGTTCGCAGCGGCCCAACGACTGGGGCCTGGGCTTCGAGATCCGGGACGGGAAAACCCCGCACTGGACGGGGCAAACGAATTCGCCTCGTACGTATGGACATTTCGGCCAGTCGGGCACATTCTTGTGGGTTGATCCGGAAATCGAGGTGGCGTGCGTCGCGCTCGCCGACGAGAATTTCGGTGACTGGGCCCGGGCCGCCTGGCCGGTTTTCAGCGACGGGGTGATTGCGGAAGTCTCGCAGGGGTAATTCGAGCTGCACTGTCCAGTGCGGGTACGCGGGAATGGGCAACGCGGCCGCGAAGTAACACCCGTAACATCGGACACTCCAGTACACTCAGGCACCGTAGCGACTGCTCGCAGTCGCTACGAATTGTCAGCCAGCCGAAACGGGTCGTTGGGGAAGACGGTCCTCGTCGACGCTGGAGGTTTTAGTGGTGCGTGCATCAAGTCAGTTCGCGGACGCGACGGCGGGTGTGGTCTGGATCCACTCGTCGCCCGCGGCGTTGTGCCCGCATATCGAATGGGCACTGGCCTCGGCCCTGGGCTCCCCGGCGAAGCTGCGCTGGACCGCCCAGCCCGCCGACGGTCAACTCCGCGCGACCAGCGACTGGGTCGGCCCGGTCGGTACCGCCGCGCGCATAGCCCAGTCCCTGCGATCCTGGCCGGTGCTGCGTTTCGAGGTCACCGAGGAACCCAGCGAAGGTGTGGACGGCGAGCGCTACAGCTTCGTGCCCGGCCTCGGCCTCTGGCACGGCTCCACCGCCGCCAACGGCGATGTGGCCCTGGGCGAGATGCGCCTGCGCGCGATGCTGCAAGCGGCCCAGGAACTCGGCAAATACAACAGCTACGACCTCGCCGCCGAAATCGACCGCGCCCTGGGCACCGCCTGGGACGACGACCTCGAGATCTTCCGGCTCGGTGAAGACGGGCTGGGTGCGGAGATCACCTGGCTGCGTCGCGACGTCGGCTGAGTTCAGGGCTCGTTGGTTCCGTTCCCCGTAGCCGGGGAACGGCGGTCGAACTTGGTCTCGAGCCCGTCCAGGAAGGCTTCCAGCGCCAATTCGAAACTGTCGGAGTCGATTTCCGCCGCTTTGTCGCGCAGCAGGTGGGCTTGGTCGAGGTGGGGGTAGCGGTCGCGGTAGACCTGGACATCGTCGACGAAGCCGCGGGCGAAGGAGCCGACGGTGGAGCCCAGCACCAGGTAGCGGGCGGCGGCGCCGATCATGGTGGCCTGCCGGGGCGGCCACCCGGCCCGGACCAGCCCGCCGTGCACCGCGTTGGCGGCGCGCAGTGCCTCGTCGCGGCGACCGGGGCCGGAGATGGCCAGGTAGGGAACGAAATTGGGGTGCTGGGCCAGCGCGGCGCGGAACGAGCGCGCCCAGGACACCAGCGCGGTGCGCCAGGTCTCGTGTTCGAAGGCCGAGGCGTCGACGCGGCTCATGATGGTGTGCGCGATGTCGTCGAGCAGGTCGTCCTTGGTGGGGAAGTGGCCGTAGAGGGAGGCGGCCTGGACGCCGAGCTCGGCGGCGAGTTTGCGCATGGACAACTCGCCGAGCCCGTCGCGGTCGATCAGCGCGAGCGCGGTGGCGCTGATGCGCTCGCGGCTCAGCAGCGGTACCCGGGGTCGTGCCATGTCCTCACCTCCTCGACAGCCCGTCGAACCTACCACCGGCCCCTTGTCTACCTAACGCTGTTCGGATAGCGTCCGGCCGGTAAACCTAACGCTGTTTGGTTCAGGATAGGTACCGCATGAATCTCGAATTGAGCGAGACCCATCGCGATCTGCGCGATCTGGCTCGCACCTGGGTGGACAAAGAGGTCGTCCCGAACGCCACGGCTTGGGATCGGGCCGAGGCGGTCGACCCGGCCATCGTCGGCAAGCTCGGGGCGATGGGCTTCCTGGGCATCGGGGTGCCCGAAACCTACGGCGGCTCGGACGGTGACGCGCTCGACTACTGCCTGCTGCTGGAGGAACTCGGCCGCGGCGACAGCGCGGTGCGCGGCATCGTCTCGGTGTCACTGGGATTGGTGGCCAAGAGCATCGCGAGCTACGGCACCGAGGAGCAGAAGCGGCAATTCCTGCCGGATCTGTGCGCGGGCCGCACCCTGGGCTGCTTCGGCTTGACCGAACCCGGCACGGGCTCCGACGCTGCGAGCCTGGTGACCAGAGCCGAACGCGCGGGTGCGGACTGGGTGCTGTCCGGCTCGAAGATGTTCATCACCAACGGAACACACGCCGACGTCGCGCTCGTCTTCGCCCGCACCGGCGGCCCGGGACCGAAAGGCATTACCGCGTTCCTGGTTCCGGGCGACGCCCCCGGCTTCCACCGCACGGAGATCACCGGCAAGCTGGGTCTGCGCGGTCAGGCGACGGCGGAGTTGCGCTTCGAGCAGGTCCGGATCCCGGACACCGCGCGCCTCGGCGCCGAAGGCTCCGGCTTCCGAATCGCCATGTCCGCCTTGGACAAAGGGCGGATGGGCGTGGCGGCGGGCTGCGTCGGCGTCGCG
Source organism: Nocardia sp. NPDC050712 (assembly GCF_040654295.1). NCBI lineage: Bacteria > Bacillati > Actinomycetota > Actinomycetes > Mycobacteriales > Nocardiaceae > Nocardia > Nocardia sp. NPDC050712. The sequence continues at coordinate 285,140 of NZ_JBFAHT010000004.1, read as the reverse complement.
CGTGCCTGCCTGGAGGCCGCCGTGCGCTACGCGGGGGAGCGCACGCAGTTCGGCAAGCCGATCGCCTCCTATCAACTCGTGCAGCAGATGCTCGCCGACATCGCCGTCGAGACCGACGCGGCGCGGCTGCTGACCTGGCGGGTGGCCGATCTCATCGATCGCGGGCAGCCGTTCGGCACCGAGGCGTCCATGGCCAAGCTCTACGCCAGCGAGACCGCGGTGCGCGCCGCCAACAACGCGATCCAGGTGTTCGGCGGCTACGGCTACATCGACGAGTACCCGGTGTCGAAGTATCTGCGCGATGCCCGCGTGCTCACCCTCTACGAGGGCACCAGCCAGATTCAGAAGCTGCTCATCGGCCGCGCCCTGACGGGTGTGAACGCCATTGTCTGACAAGGAGATCCCCATGCTGAAGGTCGCTGTGGTGACGGGCGCGGCCCGCGGAATCGGGGCCGCCACCGCGGCCCGGCTCGCCGCGGACGGCGCCGCCGTCGCGGTGCTGGACCTGGACGACGCCGCGAGCCGGGCGACGGCGGCGCAGATCACGGCCGCCGGTGGCACCGCGCTCGGCCTCGGGTGCGACATCACCGACGAACAGCAGGTGCAGGACGCGTTCGCGCGGACCGCCGCCGAGCTGGGCGCGCCGAACGTCCTGGTGAACAACGCCGGCGTGCTGCGCGACAACCTGCTGTTCAAGATGTCGGTCGAGGACTGGGACACCGTGCTGCGCGTGCACCTGCGCGGCGCGTTCCTCTGTGCCAGGGCCGCACAGGAATACATGGTCGAGCAGCGCTACGGCCGCATCGTCAACACCTCCAGTGTCTCGGCGCTCGGCACGCGCGGGCAGGCGAACTACGCCGCGGCCAAGGCGGGTATCCAAGGCTTCACCCGCACCCTGGCCATCGAGCTCGGCCCGTTCGGCATCACCGTGAACGCGGTCGCCCCCGGTTTCATCGCCACCGAGATGACCGCGCAGACCGCCGCCCGAACCGGGGTCACCGCAGCGGAATTGCAGGCCAAGACGGCGGCGATCACGCCGTTGCGCCGGGTCGGCCGGCCCGAGGACATCGCCGGTGTCGTCGCGTTCCTCACCTCGGCGGACAGCTCGTTCGTCACCGGCCAGACCCTCTATGTCGATGGCGGCCGACGGCTGTAGTGAGTGATGCCGGACGGTAGCTGGACGACGGACTGTCCGCAGCGGACAAAGTGCCGCCGCGAAATTGGTCCGCCACGCCCGATGTAGTCCTTCACCAGCGGTTTTACGCTTTGCAGGACCATTCGCCCGCGCCAGCACGCCGCCGGTTTTCACTGCTCGCCCGCTGTCCGCCCTCCGCGACGCGGGCCGGAGGACATATGCTCGAAATTTCCCAGCTGACGCTCAGTTTCGGCGGCATCACCGCCCTCACCGACGTCGAATTCCAGGTCGCATCAGGGGAACTGGTGGGGCTGATCGGCCCGAACGGGGCGGGCAAGACCAGCCTGTTCAACTGCCTCACCCGGCGCTACACCCCCGACAGCGGGACGATCAGCTACCAGGGCGCCGATCTGCTGACGGCCCGGCCCGACACCCTGGCCGGTCTCGGCATCGCCCGCACCTTCCAGAACCTGGGCCTGTTCAGCCGGATGTCGGTGCGCGACAACGTCCTCGTCGGCGCGCATCATCGGGCGCGCGCCGGTTTCGGGACCGCGGGCCTGCACCTGCCGCGGGTGCGCGGGGAGGAGCGCAAGCTGCGCGCCGAGGCCGACGCGCTGCTGGAGCGCCTCGATCTGGCGCGGGTGGCCGAGCATCCGGCCGCCGGACTGCCCTTCGGCACCCTCAAGCGGATCGAGCTGGCGCGGGCCCTGGCCATCCACCCGGCACTGCTGCTGCTCGACGAACCGGTGAACGGGCTCAGCCACGGCGAGGTCGACGAGTTCGCCGCCCTGGTACGGGCTTTGCGCGCCGAACTCGACCTCACCGTGATCGTGGTCGAACACCACATGGGTTTCGTGATGGGGCTGTGCGACCGCGTCGTCTGCCTGAACTTCGGCCGCGTCATCGCCGCGGGCACACCGGAGCAGGTGCAGCAGCACCCGGAGGTTGTCGCCGCCTACCTGGGAACCGCGGCATGAGCGAGCCTTTTCTCACCATCACCGACCTGCACGCCGGGTACGGTGCGGCCAAAGTGCTGCACGGCCTGAGCTTTTCGGTGGACCGCGGCGAGATCTGCGCCATCCTCGGACCCAACGGCGCCGGGAAGACGACTCTGCTGCGCGCCCTGAGCGGCATGGTGCGCACCAGCGGCGGGATCCGGCTGGACGACGCCGACATCGCGGGCCGCAACCCCGAGGCCATCGCCCGCCGCGGCGTCGCCCACGTGCCCGAGGGGCGCGGCACGTTCGGCCCGCTGACCGTCGAGGAGAACCTGCGGCTCGGCGCCTACCCGCGGCGCGATCGCGCCGGGGTGGAAACGGACTTGAACCGCGTCTTCGACTTCTTCCCGGTGCTGCGGGACAAGCGCCGCGATGTCGCGGGCGGTCTGTCCGGCGGTCAGCAGCAGATGCTCGCCATCGGCCGCGCGCTCATGCTGCGTCCGCGTCTGCTGCTGCTGGATGAACCGTCGCTGGGACTTTCGCCCCTGGTCACCCAGGAGCTGTTCGGGCTCATCGCCACCATCAACGAACAGGAACGAATCACCGTGCTCGTCGTCGAACAGAACGCGCATCTGGCGCTGGGCATCTCCAGTCACGCGCACGTGCTGGAGACCGGCCGGATCGTGCTGTCCGGCACGGCCGCCGAGATCCGGTCCGACGAGAAGGTCGTGCAGTCCTACCTCGGATACCGGGTGTGACCATGAGCGGATTCGTACAGCAACTCATCGAAGGTCTCAGTGCCGGAGCGATTTACGCGGGTCTCGCGCTGGCGCTGGTGCTGATCTACCGGTTCACCGGGATCGTGAACTTCGCCCAGGGCGAGCTGGCCATGTTCTCGGCGTTCCTGGCCTGGCAGTGCGTCGAGAGCGGTATGCCGTTCTGGCTGGCGCTGCCGATCACCCTGGCGGTCTCCTTCGCCGGCGGCATGCTCATCGAGCGCGTGCTGATCCGGCCGGTGGAGGGCGGCGCGGAACTGACCCTGGTCATCGTCACCGTCGGACTGTTCTTCTTCATCAACGCCGCGGCCGGGTGGATCTGGTCGTTCCAGGTCAAGTCGTTCCCGAATCCGTTCCCGGACGGGTCATTACGCGCGGGCGGCGTCAGTGCCGGCTACGGCAGCATCGGGGTGATCGCCGTGGTCGCGGTGGTCATGGCGCTGCTCTATCTGATGTTCCGCTACACCCGGATCGGCCTGGCGATGCGCGCGGTCGCGTGCAATCCCGCCTCGGCGCGGCTGGTCGGGATCCGGGTGGGCGTGGTGCTCGCCCTCGGCTGGGGCCTGGCCGCCCTGGTCGGCGCGGTCTCCGGCGTGCTGTCCGCGCCGCTGCTGTTCCTGGAACCCAACATGATGGGCGGCGTGCTGATCTATGCCTTCGCGGCGGCCACCCTCGGCGGGTTCGACAGCCCGGGCGGCGCGGTCGCCGGCGGCCTGATCGTCGGCGTCGCGGAGACGCTCACCGGCGCCTATGTCGACTTCATCGGCACCGAACTCAAAATCGGTGTGCCACTGGCCATCATCCTCGGCGTGCTGCTGCTGCGGCCCCAGGGTCTCTTCGGAAGCGCGGCGGTGGAACGAGTATGAGTACCAAGGACATCGTGGTGGACGCACCGGAAGTAGCCGCCGCACAGCCGAAATCACTGCTCGCCCGAATTCTGGCGCATCGCAGAACTATCGCGGTCGCGGTCCTGTTCCTCGCGGCCTGTTGCGCACCACTGCAGCTCTCGCCGTTCCACACCTTCCAGCTGAGCATGGCGCTGGTCTACGCCATCGCCCTGCTGGGCCTGAATCTGCTTGTCGGACAAGCAGGTCAGATCTCGCTCGGGCACGGCGCCTTCCTCGCGGTGGGCGCGTACACCGCGGCGGTCCTCCAGGATCGCTGGGCGGTGCCGCACCTGGCGACGCTGCCGGTCGCCGCGGCCGTGTGCTTCGTGCTCGGTCTCGCCCTCGGCGTGCCCGCGCTGCGGCTGCGCGGGTTGTATCTGGCGCTGGTCACCCTGGCCATCGCGATCTTCGTGGTGCCGCTGCTCAAGCGCTTCGAATCGGTCACCGGGGGCTCGATGGGGCTCACCCTCGACAAGCCCGCCCCGCCGGTGTGGTCCGGGCTCGCCGAGGATCAGTGGCTGTACTTCCTCTGCCTGATCACGGCGGTGGTCTGCCTCCTGGTGGTCACCGGGGTGCAGCGTTCCCGGGTCGGGCGGGCGCTCAACGCGATTCGCGACAACGAGACCGCCGCCGAGGTGATGGGCGTGCGCCCGGCCTACTACAAGACCCTGGCCTTCGCCTGGAGCGCGCTGCTCGCCGGGGTCGCGGGCTGTGTCTACACCTGGGTGATCGCCTACGTCTCCCCGGACTCGTTCGCGGTGGGACTCTCGATCACCCTGCTCGCCGGGCTGGTGGTCGGCGGCCTCGGCTCGCTGTGGGGACCGCTGCTGGGCGGCCTGTTCGTGCTGTTCGTGCCGAGCCTGGCCCAGGACATCAACCAGGCCGCGCCGGGCGCCGTCTTCGGATTGCTGATCATCGCGGTCATGTACCTCGCGCCCAGTGGGCTCGCCGGCCTCGGCGGGCGAATCGCGCAGTGGGTGGGCGCGCGCCGGTAGCGGCACTCCGGTAACCGCCGCGGTGGCCTCGGGCCCCGCGGCGGTTCGCTGTGCGCCGGGCGCGTCGATCGCCCGATCGGAATCGCCTATCGCCGCGGCCCCGCGGGTGGCCGCGACGCCAGACTTCCGGTGTACGAGCTCAGCCCGACCGGAGGAGCCCTGGTGGCCCGGCTACACATCGACACGGTATCGAAGACCTACGGCGCGGACTACGCGGTGCGCGAGGTGAGCCTCGACATCGCCGACGGCGAATTCATGGTGCTGCTCGGCCCCAGCGGCTGCGGCAAATCCACCCTGCTGCGCATGATCGCGGGCCTGGAACAGCCGACGTCGGGCCGGATCCGGCTGGACGGCAACGACATCACCGAGGCGGCGCCGCAGCGCCGGGACCTGGCGATGGTGTTCCAGAGTTACGCGCTGTACCCGCACCTGACGGTGGCCAAGAACATCGGGTTCCCGCTGCGCGCCCGGCGGCGGTCCCGCGCCCACATCGCCGAACGGGTCGCCGAGGTCGCGCGAACCCTGGAGCTCTCGGCGCTGCTCGAGCGCCGGCCGGGGGCGCTCTCCGGTGGGCAGCGGCAGCGAGTCGCGCTGGCGCGGGCCATGGTTCGCGATCCCGGCGCCTTCCTGATGGACGAGCCGCTGTCCAACCTGGACGCCAAACTGCGCAGCGCCACCCGCGCCGAACTCATCGCGCTGCACCGGCGGCTCGGCGCGACCTTCCTGTACGTGACCCACGATCAGGTCGAGGCGATGACCATGGCCACCCGCATCGCGCTGCTCGACGCGGGACGGGTCGAGCAGGTCGGCACCCCCGAGGAGCTCTACGACCGGCCCCGGACCGCCTTCGTCGCGGGCTTTCTCGGATCGCCGCCCATGAACCTGTTTCCCGCCGTCGTCACCGCCCGCGACGGCGGGTTGCGGGTGCTGTCCGACGGCATCGACGCCGACCTGGACATCACGGCGGATTCCGGCGGCGACACCGCCGTCCTCGCCGGAATCCGCCCCGAGCGACTGCGGCTCGACGCCGCGGGCAGCGCGGTGCGCGGGCGCGTGCGCATGGTCGAGAACCTCGGCAGCGAGGAGCTCGTGCACGTGGTCGCGGGCGCGCACACGCTGTGCGCGCGGCTGCCGCGGCCCGCGGGCGTGCGGACCGGCGACGACGTCGCCTTCCGGGTCGACCCCGCGCACATCCACCTGTTCGACCCGGCCTCCGGGTTGCGCCTGACCTGGCAGGACGCGGTTGCGCCGCGGCCGGCCGTGCTCGTCCCCTGACCTTCGCACCACCATCCGATGAGGAGAACTCCGTGAAACGCGCCCTGCCCTTGCTGGGCCTGGTGTTCACCACCGTCGTCGCAGTCAGTAGCTGCGGCCTCGGCGGCACCACCGCCAGCGACCCCTCCGCCGCCGATCGAGTGCCGGAACTGGCACCGGGACAGCAGGTTTCGATCGTCTTCGAGTCCTACAACTACGGCCTGGCCGGGGCCTGGACCGACACCTTCAACACCCTGATCGCCGACTTCGGCAAGAAGTTCCCGAACATCGAGGTGACCGCGCAGAAGCCGCAGGGCAACAGCCCGAACCCGGCCACCGACACCGTCTCCAGCATCCAGAACCAAATGGTCGCGGGCACCCCGCCGGATGTGGCCCAATTGGGTTTCAGCGACCTGGATTTCACCATTCAGCAGCTGCGCGCCAAACCGCTGGACGCGCTGTTCGGCAAGGAGGCGGTGCAGCGCAACTTCGACGGGCGCCTGCCCTACCACCCGCGGGCCCGCACCCTCGACGACGCCGACGGGCACACCTACGGCGTGCCGTTCGTCTTCTCCACGCCGGTGCTGTATTTCAACGCCAGCCTGTTCGCCGCGGCCGGACTCGACCCGAACCAGCCGCCCGCCACCTGGCAGCAGGTCGGCGAGGCGGCGCGGGCCATCAACGCCAAGACCGGTAAGGGCGGCGTCTACATCGACTGCCTGACCAAGGCGGCCAAGGACTGGTGCTTCCAGTCGCTGGTGCGGTCCAACGGCGGGCAGGTCATCGCCGCGGACCGGCGCACGCTCACCTATGCCGACGCGCCCGCGGTCGAAGTCACGCGGATGGCACAGGATCTCGTCAACACCGGCGGCATGCCCAAGCTGGCGCAGAAGCAGGGTTACGAGTCGTTCGCGCGCGGCGAGATCGGCATGATCCTCGAAAGTAGCGCTGTCCAAGGCACATTTGTCACAGGGGCCAAGGACAAGTGGGACCTGCGCTCGACCGTCATGCCGCGGTTCGGCGACAAGCCGGCGGTATCCACGAATTCGGGTGCGGGCCTGCACATCCTGTCCAACGACCCGGCCAAGCAGCGCGCGGCCTGGGAGCTGATCAAGTTTCTCAGCAGCGAGGAGTCCTACGTGAAGATCTCGCAGAACATCGGCTATCTGCCGCTGCGCACCGGCCTGCTGAACGAAGCGGCGTCGCTCGGCGCCTGGTCGGCGGCCAATCCGCTGCTGGCCCCGAACGTCGCACAGCTGGCCGCGATGGAGCCCTGGGTCGCCATGCCCGGCAACAACTATCTGCAAGTCCGGGACGGCATGATGGACGCGGTCGAGGCGATCGTGTTCCAGGGCAGTGACCCGCAGTCGACGTTGTCCGCCGCCCGCGCCGAGGGCGCGAAACTCCTCCCCGCGACATGAGGTCCGCGTCGATGCGGGATCTGCGGATCGTGCAGCTCACCGACACCCACATCCGCCCCGCCGGGGAACTGCTCTACGACACGGTGGACACCTACGCGAACCTGACCCACGTGCTGGACCGGCTGCGCGCCTCGGGTCCGGTCGATGCGCTGGTGCTGTCCGGCGACCTCACCGACAGCGGCGCGCCGGCGGGCTATCGCAGGTTGCGGGCGGCCGTCGAGCCGGTGGCGGCCGAGCTCGGGGCGGCGGTGGTCTACGTCATGGGCAATCACGACGAGCGCACCGCCTTCGGGGTCGAATTGCTGGATCATGCACCGGGTTCGGTGCCGGTGGAGCAGCCGCACGACCAGGTCGTCGAGGTCTCCGGCTTGCGCATCATCGTGCTGGACAGCACTGTTCCCGGCCGGCACCTGGGCGTACTGGACGGCGGACAGCTCACCTGGCTGGGGGAGCAGCTGCGCCGGCCCGCCGCGCGTGGGACGTTGCTGGTCCTGCACCATCCGCCACTGCCGTCGGGCCTGCCGGCCGCCGAATTGCTGAATCTCGAGCAGCCGGACCGGTTGGCCGAGGTGATCGCCGGCACCGATGTGCGCCTGGTCCTGTGCGGGCACAACCACATGACCTCGGCCGGGACGCTGGCCGGCATTCCGGTGTGGATCGGCCCGGCCCTGGCCTACCGCTTCGACGCGATGCCGCCGGTCGGCCGGATCCGCGCCGTGCAGGGCTTCGGCTACAGCAGGATCGATGTCCTGGGCCTGGATTTCGTGGTGAGCGCGGTGGAAGCCACCCCGGCCGCGGCGGTCTATGAACGCACCGAGGACGAGATGGTGGCGCGCCTGCGAGCCATCGACCGGGTCGAGGTCCGATGACGAGGACTTCCCTCCGGGGGCATCGTGCTGTTCGAGCTACGCGGGGCACCATGCGAGGGCACCGGTGTTCGTGATCGATGAGCGGCCCGAAGCGGTTGCGGTGTCCAGTGGCGCTGCGGTGTCGTCGCCGCGATGGCGGCGCATCGGGCGCGGGTGTGTGCCGTATCTGTACCTCGCACCCGCCCTGTTCCTCCTTGTCGTCTGGACGTATCAGCCGCTGGTTCAGGCCTTTCAGCTGTCCACCTACTCCTGGAACCTGCTGCCCAGCTCGCCGATGACCTCGGTGGGCGCGGCGAATTACGCCCGCCTGCTGGAGCTTCCGGCGTTCCGGGCCTCGCTGGGACGGACCGCCGCGCTCATCGCCGGTCTGCTGCCGTTCACGGTGCTGCTGCCGGTGTTGCTCGCACTGGCCAGCCGCCGGGTACGCGGACGTGCCCGGACCGTCTATCACGCACTGGTTTTCGCGCCGTTCCTGGTGGCCCCGGTCGCGGCGGCGGCGGTGTGGCGCTGGCTGCTGCACCCGGGCAGCGGGTTCGTGGACCAGGTGCTCGGGTCGCACCGCAACTGGGTGTACGACGCGGGCACGGCGCACGCGGTGATCATCGGGATCACCGGGTGGCAGCTGCTGGGCTTCGCGGTGCTGGTGGTGTGGGCCGGATTGGCCGGTATCAGTGGCGATTACGACGAGGCGGCCCGGGTCGACGGGGCCAGCCCGGGACAGATCCGGCGGTGGATCACCTTGCCGCTGCTCACCCCGACCCTGATGTTCCTCGTGCTGACCACCGTATTGCTCAGTCCCACACTGACCTTCCCGCTCATCGACGCGATGACCCAGGGCGGTCCGGCGCAGGCCACCACCAATATCTACTACCTGCTCTGGGACTACGCCTTCCACAGTTTCGACGCCGGGCTCAGCGCGGCGGCGGGTGTGCTGCTGTTCCTCGGCTTCGGCGTCATCGCCGGAATTCTGGTCTGGATCTCGGAAAAGGTGGCGTTCCACGATGATTGACCGCCTCCGTGCCGCGGGCAGCCACCTGCTCCTCGCGGCCACCTCGCTGCTGTGCGTGCTGCCGATCTACTGGCTGTTCGCCACCGCCCTGCGCCGCCCCGAGGACGTCACCTCACTCGCGCCCATCCCGTGGCCGCTGTCACTGGGCAACTACGCCGACGCGGCGCACAAGGTCGATGTCACCGGGCTGATCGCGAATACCTTCTTCGTGGCGGTGCTGTCGGCGGTGGGCCAGCTGCTCATCGCGCTGCTGGCGTCCTATGCCTTCGCGATGTACACCTTCCCCCTGCAAAAGCTGCTGTACCTGGCCTTCGTCGGTACCTGGCTGGTGCCGTTCCAGGTGACCATGCTGCCCAACTACATCCTGCTCACCCGGCTGGGGCTGATCAATTCGCTGATCGGCGTGGTGCTTCCGACGCTGTGCTCGGCGCTGGGAGTGCTGCTGCTGCGCCAGCACATGGCCGCCTTCCCCAAGGAGCTGATCGCCGCCGCCAAGATCGACGGGCGCTCCTCGTGGTCGATCCTGTGGACCGTGGTGGTGCCGAACCTGCGGCCCGCACTCGCGGCGCTGGGCATCCTGCTGTTCATCAACGCCTGGAACGAATACTTCTGGCCCGCAGTGGTTCTGCGTCAATCCAACAGCGTCCTGCAACTGGGGTTGCGCAGCTTCATGGGTACCGAGGGTGACCAGTGGGGGCCGCTGATGGCGCTGGCGAGCCTGGCCTGCCTGCCGGTGCTACTGCTCTACCTGGTGCTCCAGCGCCACATCGTGAACGCCTTCGTCCGTTCGGGTTTGAAGTGAGGCCAGACAGTCCAGGAACAGCGCCGTCGCGGGATTGGTCTGCTCGGCCCGCCACACCGCGTACAGATCCAGGGTGGGTACCGGGTTCGAGAGTCGCACCGCCACCGGGCCGTTGCCGTGCACGCCGAGCCCCATCGCCGTGGCGCGGGCCGCGGAGGCGAACCCGACCAGCGGGCGCACCGACACCATGTGCGCGGTCGCGCCCGGATCGTCGGCATGCCGGGCGACCGTCAGCGAGATCCGATTCTGCGCCGCCGCACGGAAAATGGAGTCGTACATGGCCGGGCACTGGTCGCGCGCGAACAGCACGCACTCCTGGCCCTGCAACTCCGCGAACGGCACACTCGCCCGTTCGGCCCACCGATGCCGCCGGCCCACCACCGCCACCAGCGGCACCCGCGCCAGCAGTCGCTGATAGCGGAACTCGGAGGTGCTGGGATGCCCGTACACGAGCGCGATATCGAGCGAGCCCGCCGCCAGCGCCGTCAACTGCGGCCCGGTGCGCTTCTCCCACAGCGAGACCGCGATATCGGGGTGGCGCTCGGTCATGCGCGCCAAGGCCTCCGGCAGCACATGCCGGCTCGCCGGCAGGTTGTAGCCGACGCTCAGCGTGCCCGCCCGCCCCGCCGCGGTCGCTTTGGCCGCCTGCGCGGCGCGCTCCAGCTGCGCGACGATCTGCCGGGCTTGAAGTTCGAACTCCCGCCCGGCCGGCGTCAGCCGGACTTCGTGCGAATTGCGTTCCACCAGCAGCACCTCGAGCGCACCCTCCAGCTTGCGCAGCTGCGCGCTCAGACTCGGCTGGGTCAGATGCAGCCGCTGCGCGGCCCGGCCGAAATGCAGTTCTTCGGCGATCGCCAGAAACGAAACGAGATGCCGGAATTCCATGCCGCCTCCTCAGGAGTACCCGTGAGGGTAGCCACGGCGGGTAACACCGGATGAATCCGCGACACACGGCGGCTGGCGGCTCGATGGCGGGGCCGCGCGGCCCCGCCATCGCAACGGCCGGCTAGGCCTGGACTTCGGAGCGGTCGCCGCTCCACAGCGTGTGGTACTTGCCCTCGGCGTCGACACGCTCGTAGGTGTGCGCGCCGAAGAAGTCACGCTGGCCCTGGGTCAGCGCGGCCGGGAGGCGCTCGGCGCGCAGCGCGTCGTAGTACGACAGCGACGAGCCGAAGGCCGGCACCGGAATGCCCAGCAGGGTGGCCGCGGACACCACGCGCCGCCAGCTGTCGATGGCCGTCTCGATCGCCTCGCGGAAGTACGGGGCCAGGATCAGGCTGGGCAGCTCGGGGTTCTCCGCGTAGGCGTCCTTGATGCGGTTCAGGAAGCGGGCCCGGATGATGCAGCCGCCACGCCAGATCGTCGCCAGGTCGCCCGGCTGCAGATTCCAGTCGTACTCGGCGCTACCGGCCGCGATCTGGTCGAAGCCCTGCGCGTAGGCCACGATCTTCGAGGCGTAGAGCGCCTGGCGGATGTCCTCGGTGAACTGCGCGACGTCGGTCGGCTTCTCGGCCAGCGTGCCGGACGCCAGGCCGACCGCGGCCTTGCGCTGGGCGCGGGAACCGGACAGGGCGCGCGCGAACACGGCCTCGGCGATACCGGTCACCGGCACGCCCAGATCCAGGGCCGACTTCACGGTCCAGCGGCCGGTGCCCTTCTGCTCGGCGGCGTCCACGATCACGTCGACCAGCGGCTTGCCGGTCTTCGCGTCGACCTGATTGAGCACCTCGGCGGTGATCTCGATCAGGTAGCTCTCCAGGTCACCGGAGTTCCAGTCGGTGAACACGTCCGCGATCTGCTTGGCGTCGAAGCCGAGCGCGTCCCGGAACAGGTGGTAGGCCTCGCCGATCAGCTGCATATCGGCGTACTCGATGCCGTTGTGCACCATCTTCACGAAGTGGCCGGAGCCGTCCGGGCCGATGTGGGTGCAGCACGGCACGCCGTCGACCTCGGCGGCCACCGACTCCAGCAGCGGGCCCAGCGAGTCGTAGGACTCCTTCGGGCCGCCCGGCATGATGGCGGGGCCGTTCAGCGCGCCCTCCTCGCCACCGGAGATGCCCGCGCCGACGAAGTTGAGGCCGCGCTCGGACATGGCCTTCTCGCGGCGGATGGTGTCGGTGTAGAGCGCGTTGCCGCCGTCGATGATGATGTCGCCCGGCTCCATCGCCGCGGCCAGCTCCTCGATCACCGCGTCGGTGGCCTCGCCCGCCTTCACCATGATCAGCACGCGGCGCGGCTTCTCCAGGGCGCCGACGAACTCCTCGATGGTCTCGGTGCGCACGAAATCACCGTCGCCGCCGTGCGCGTCCAGCAGTGCGTCGGTCTTGCCGACACTGCGGTTGTGCAGCGCGACGGTGTAGCCGTTGCGGGCGAAGTTGCGGGCGATGTTGCTGCCCATCACCGCGAGGCCGGTCACACCGATCTGTGCGCGCGCTTCAGAGGTCGCCATGAAGAGTTTCTCTCCTTCAGGTGTCGTTGCTGGCCGCGCGAACCGCGCCCCACCCCTTTTCTACCCCGTCCCGCCTGTGCTCAGGACATCGGGCACTGGGCCGTGTCAGTGCGGGCGCCGCACTGCGAGATAGACACTGCTCCACAATTGCGCCGCGTTCGATTCGGTGACGTCGGCGGTGCGGGCGCCGAAGGGCACCACCCGGAAGGCGTTGTCGTCGAAACTCCAGGTCCACAACTCGGAGTTCCGCATCGCCCGGGCGGCGTCGATCGCGTCCCACAGGGTGCGCTGCGCGCTGACCAGCCGGTCGCGGATCGGCTGGGGGAGATCGGTGCGCCGCAGCTGGCGTTCCAGTCCGGCGGCGAAGGCGGCCTGCTGCCAGGACCACACCACCGTGCCGTGATAGTCGTGCGTGGTGAACTGGGCCTGGAGCCCGGGATCGGCGAAAGCCGGGTTGGCGACCACCATTCCGGCACCCGTCATGAGGCCGAGCGGGAACGGGCGGATCAGAGTGGCGACCCGCCGGTCCAGATCCGCGGGCGCGGGCCGGGCGAACAGCAGCTCGAAGACGTCGTCGGAGTGCACGATCGGTATCGGCCTGCCGTCGGCGGCGAGCGAAACCGCCGGGAAGACCACGGGTTCGGTGCCGACCTCGGCCGCCGGCACACCGACTTGCGCCGCGTACCCGGTGACCGCCGCCTGCGCCTGCCGCGGGTCGAGCGTCACGGTGAACAGGCGCGGCGCCTCCGCGCGCCAGACCTTCGCCTGGGCGGCCGCCGCCGACAGGTCCAGTCGATCCGCGTCGGTGAGGAAGCGGTCGAGCCGCCCGCTCTCCAGGAGCCGGGTGGTGGCCTCCAGGGCGGCGGGCACCAGGATGGCGTTCACGTCATACGGATAGCGGCCGCCGCCGATGCCGATATCGCTGTCGCGCCACTGGCCGGAATCGCGGCCCGCCAGCAGGCCGATCAGGTTCTGGTAGCGCGGTTCCCCGGCGAAGGCCGCCGCACTGGCGACCACGAGTCGCAGATTGCGGACCAGCGCCGCGCCGTTCGCGCCGTTCAGATAGTCGGCGGCGCGCCGGGTGCCCGTCGGGTCGTCCAGCAGGTAGGCGGCGGCCACCGGCGCGAGCAGATAGTTCTCGTCGACCATCGTGTAGTCCAGGATCGGCGCGTCGCCCGGCGGCGCGTGCTCCTGCTCGCGGGCGAGCAGCGCGTACTCCGACAGCGACTCCTCGTGCGCGACTTCCCCGTTCGGCCCGAGCCGGGCCAGCACCGAGTGGATTCCCGCCTCCGCCGCCTCCGGGGCCAGGACCGGCAGCAGCAGCATGGTCGAGATCAAGGTGTCGCGCCCGAAGTAGGTCAGGTACTGCCAGGACCCGCCGACGAACTTCTCCCGATAGCTGAGGAAGGTGAGTGTGTTTCGCGCGCTGTCGTTTTCCGCTTCGGAGCCGTTGAACAGCGCGTCGCCCGACAGCGGGGTCAGGGGAGTGTCGCCGGTGGCGGCCGTCACGCGCAGCCGGATGCCGTCCCGGCCCGCGGTGAAGAACTTGCCCGCCGTCGACGTGCCGCTCAGCACGTCGATCTCCAGGCGATAGCCGGGGCCGCCGTCCAGGCGATTGCGCTCCCAGACGATCGGGTTGTCCGAAGACTGTGGCCGGACCAGGACTTCGGCGGGTGCGACACCCTTCTGGTTGTAGTCGCGCAGCACCCGCAGGTTGGACAGCACGGTCTCGCGCAACTCCAGGTTCTGGGTCTTGATCGAGACGGTGAACTGGATGCCGGTCCGCGGACGGCCCTGGGAATCCTTGTCCGCCACCGCCTTCGGCGGCGCGTCCAACGCCCACTCGGCCGGCGCCCCCAGCGGCTCGAACCATGCTCCGACGCCGCTGTTCCCGGCGGGGAACGCCACGATGATCCGCGGATTCGGACCCGAGCGCAGCACCAGATGCGCCGCGGTATCGCCATCGCGGAACAGGTAGTTGAGGTTCTGGCCCTCCTGGACCTGGAACCGGAACGCCTGATCGCCGCTGCTGGAATCGCAGCCGAGCGCAGCCAGCAACACCGCCGCAATCCAGATCGCTACGAGCTTCCTGCCGAACGAGCGCTTCATCACTGAGCCTCCATCCCCCTGGCCGGGCCGGTTCCAATGTATCGCTCGCGGTCCGCCGGGTGGACGCCTTCGAAACATCGGCGCGCCCAAGGCGTCGCGAGCGCGCGGGTCCGGCAGAATCCGTCCGGTTGCTCATCCGTTGCTCACCCTGTCAGGAGTCCACCGTGGATGTCGCCGAAACCGCGCACCCCGAAATCGACGGCGCATTCGACCCGGCCGCGCACGCTCGCTCGATAGTCGGCGAAACCTACCGTCTCACCGACTACTACGAGGTGGGCCGGGAAAAGGTGCGTGAGTACGCCGCCGCGGTGCGCGGCACACATCCGATCCACTGGGAGGAGGCCGCGGCCGCCGACTACGGGTACCCGGCGCTGGTCTGCTCGCCGACCTTCACCTCGCTGCTCGCCGGGGTCGTGCAGCGGGCGCTGGCCGGGTTGCTGGCCGGCTACAACCTGGGCGCGTGCGTGCAGACCGATCAGGTGCTCGAGTTGCACCGTCCGGCGTTGGTCGGCGACCGGCTCTACAGCTGCATCGGGTTGCGCTCGTTCCGCCAAGCGTTCGGCGGCGATCTGATCGTGCTGCGGAACACCATCACCAACCAGCACGACGAGATCGTGCTGATCAGCGACACCAGCCTGATCGCGCGGTCGGAGCCCGAAGCCAACGCGGAACTGAACACCCTGGTCGCCGGCGTCGTGCGCCACGATCTCTCGCCGCGCGCCCCGGACATCACCCGGCACTTCGCGGACGACCTGCCCGTCCCGCCGATCGACCCCCGCATCGGCGCGCACGCCCGCCCCCTCGCCGGTCTCGCCCCCGGCGACGAAATACCCACCCGCACCCGCACTCTCACCCTGGGCGACCTCGTCAACTACGCGGGTGTCGCCGGTGACGCCAACCCGATCCACTGGCACACCCGCGCCGCCCACCTCGTCGGCCTCGAACACGGCGTAGTGGCCCACGGCATGCTCACCATGTCCCTCGGCGCCGGCTACCTCACCGACTGGCTCGGCGACCCCACCGCCCTGCGCCACTACAGCGTCCGCTTCACCAGCCCCGTCTACGTCACCGACATCCCCAGCGACGTCGTCTTCACCGGCCGCGTCAAATCCCTCGACCCGGCCACCCGCACCGCGGTAATCGCCATGACCGCGACCCACCAGGACCGCAAGATCTTCGGCCGCGCCACCGCGACGGTCCTGCTGTCCTGAAATCGCTCGCTCAGCGGCGCGGGACCGTGACTGGGCAGTGGCGCGTGTTGCGTCGCTGCGGGCTCGGCGGCGTGGCTAGGGTGCGCTGGTCAGGGGCTCTTTCATGGTGCAGGGAGCGAGGCTGTCATCGCCGGGAGTACGGAATCGCAGGCGGTGCACGGGCGGCATGCGAGCTGGATCGAGTTGTTCTTCGATCTGGTCGCGGTGGCCGGGATCGGGCAGCTGACGCACCTGTTGCACGGCGGGCCGGCGGCGGGCGACATCGCGCTGTATGTGGTGCTCTACGTGGCGTTCTGGATGGCGTGGGCGTGCATCACGGTGTACGGGGACATCGCCGGGGACCACACCCAGACCGGGCTCATCCTCTCGGCGATGCTGGGGCTGGGGGTGATGGCGGCGGCGGTGGCGGGGATACCGGATCGCCACGCCACCACCTTCGCGGCGGTGTATGTGATGGTGCGGGTCGGTATCAAGCAGGTGTGGCACAACGGGCGGATCCTGGTGGACTGGCCGACCGTGCAGATGGGAACCGGTGTGCTGCCGTGGGTCGTCTCGCTGTGGGTGGGGGAGCCCGGCAAATACTGGTTCTGGGCCGCCGGGCTGATCATCGACCTGTACCTGATGTTCGCCATCAGCGGCGACCGCATGCTGGCCCGAGGCCGGCGCGTCATGCGACAGCGTCTGCGCCGATCGTCCCGGTTCGCCGGCGTCGACGCGCCGAAACTCGAAGCGATCCACGCGGATCCGGAACATCTCGGTGAGCGGCTGGGCCTGTTCGTGATCATCGTGCTCGGTGAGGGCGTCATCGTGGTGATCGCCGCGGTGAGCGTGGCGGCCTGGACTTTCCCGGTGCTCGCCGTGGGCTTCGGCAGTTTCCTGATCCTGGCCGGGCTGTGGGAGTTGACGCTCGGGTTCGGCCCGGTGCCGCGGCTGATCAGCGGCGCGGAGCCCGCCGAGCGGGTGCCGTGGCAGCACATCATGGCCACCCACTGCGCGCTCACCGGTGCGATCGCCACCGTCGCCGCAGGGCTCGGCATGTGCGTCGAGCACGCGGACGGCCACCTCAGCAGCGGTATCGGCTGGGTGCTGTGCGGCGGCGCCGCAGCGTATTTCGCCGTGCTCACTCTCGGTGTGCTGCGCAGCGGATCGGGCCGACGCACCGCGATCGCCTATCCGATCCCCGGCGCACTCGGTGCGGTGCTGCTCGGCGTGTTCGCTCCGCGCATCGGCCCGCTCGGCATGGTCTACGGTGTGCTCGTTCTGGTGGTCTGGGCGCTGCTGTGGCAGTCGCACGACGCGGGCCGGTGGCGCGCTGGCTCGGGACCCGCACGGCCGCACCGCAGGCCGCGTGGCGCGCCCGCCTGAGTGATGGGCTCAGCGGCTCAGCCCAGCCGGGCCCGAGCCCCGTCGAGCACCGCTTCGATCTCGCCCCACGTGTCCCGCACGATGTCCGCGACAGGCTGCAGGTCGGTGATCCGCGCCGAGACCTGGCCGGTGTTGGCGACGCTGGCTTCCATGTCCCCGGCGAAGTACAGCTCGGTGATCCCGCCGAGCAGCCGTGCGTCGGCGGGGTTTTCGCGCACCCGGGCCGCCATCCCGACCCGGAGCACCCGCATGGTCGGATTGCCCGGGAGATCGAGCAGCACCGTCCCGTCGTCGTCGGCGGCGACGATCGCGTCTTTGAAGTTGGTGTGCACCGCGGCCTCGATACTGGCCAGCATCCGCGTGCCCATCTGCACCCCCTCCGCCCCCAGGACGACGGCCGCCGCCCCGGACCGCGCATCGCAGATGCCACCGGCGCAGATGAGCGGCAGCTCGACGCGCTGAGAGATCAAGGGCAGCAGCACCATCGTCGAGGCGCCGAGCGCCGATTTGAACCCGCCGCCCTCGACCCCCTCGACCACCAACGCGTCGACGCCCGCGTCGACCGCCTTGAGCGCGCCCTTGAGCGACCCCACCACGTGCACGACGGTCATCCCCGCGTCGTGCAGGCGATCGGTGAACAACGCGGGATCGCCCGCCGAGGTGAACACATGCCGCACCCCGGCCGCCGCGAGCACCTCGACGATCGAGGGATCCCGCTTCCACCCCTGAATCATCAGATTCGCCGCCACCGGCCGATCGGTCAGTTCCCGCACCCGCAGCAGATCCGCCCGCCCCTCGGGCGTCAGCGTCTCGATCATCCCGAGCCCACCGCCCTCGGACACCGCCGCCGCCAACTCGGCCCGGGCGATATAGGTCATCGGCGCTTGAACGACGGGAAACTCGACCCCGAGCAACTCCTGAACACGATTCGTCACAGGTGTCATCCTGCACCCGAACCGGGCAAAGCAGGCATGGCGGTCGCCGGAACGGCGACCTGATGGTGGGCGCAGAGGGTTTCGAACCCCCGACCGCTGGTGTGTAAAACCAGAGCTCTACCACTGAGCTATACGCCCGTACTTCCGTCGGCGGACCGACGGTGCGGTTTATGAATCTAGCGCGGCGAGCGCTTTCTCCCAAGCCGCCTGGTCACGGGGCTCTCCGGGGCCGTTCATTTCGGAGAAGCGGATGTAACCGGACTTGTCGACGACGAAGGTGCCGCGGTTGGGGTAGCCGGACTTCTCGTTGAAGACGCCGTAGGACTGGGCGACGGCCCCGTGCGGCCAGAAATCGGAGAGCAGCGGGAAGACGTAGCCCTGCTCGGCCGCCCAGATCTTGTGGGTGGGCGGCGGGCCGACGGAGATCGCGAGGATCTCGGCGGCGTCGTTCTGGAACTTGGGCAGCTCGTCGCGCACCTTGCACAGCTCGCCCTGGCAGATGCCGGTGAAGGCGAGCGGATAGAACACGATGAGCACGTTCTTCGTGCCCCGGAAAGACGAAAGCGTGACGTCCTGGTTGTTCTGATCCTTCAGCGTGAAATCGGGTGCGAGCGCACCGATCTCCAAGGGTCCCTCCAGGGGCATCCGCGAGTCCTCCATCGTGTCGAGTTTCGCCGGGCGGTGTAGCACCGCCCGGCGAAAACCATAGCGAATGGGTCAGCGTTGCCTGTACTCAGCGCTGCTTGGTTGGCGCCTTGGGCTGGACCAGGCGACTGCCTGTCCAGGAACCCAAGCTGATCGCAGAGGTCTGCGTCAGGCCCGCCGTGGGCGCGGCTTCGGCGATCTCGCTCGGATCGACATGGCCAGGTTTTCCGGTCTTGGGGGTGAGGACCCAGATGACGCCGTCGTCGGCCAGCGGGCTGATGACTTCCATCAGCTCGTCGGCCAGATCGCCGTCTCCTTCGCGCCACCAGAGCAAAACGGTATCGACCACCTCATCGGTGTCGTCGTCGACCATTTCACTGCCGATGGCTTCCTCGACGTCGGCCCGCAGGTCGTCGTCGGTGTCCTCGTCCCATCCCAGTTCCTGGACAACCATGCCGTGTGTAATGCCAAGCTTCTGAGCGTAGTTCTGCGCGTCCGCCGCGGCGACCACGGTGGTGTCCTCCTCAACTCCCGAGACAATAAGTAGTTGCAAGCGAACATGGTTATCGCCCCGAGCGCAAGCCGATCGCCCGAATTACTACCGAATGTCGCGGGTGAATCTCGGGCTTTTGGTCGGTTTTCACCGTTTCGGGCAGGAGTCGCGCACCGCGGTGCGTGCGTCGTTGACCTGCTTACTTGCCTCGTTGAGGCCGCCGACGGGCGCGGTGTAGGTCATTTTCCGGGTCTCCTCGGCGAGCAGACGCGCCGCGGAAACGTATGCCGAAAATTTACCGCCAAGATCATCCGGCAGCGCGCCGCCGGCGATGCTGTGCATGCCCGCTTCGACTTTGTTGGCGGCATCGTCGAGGGTCTGCGCGGCGCCGTCGCGCTTGGCCGCGTAGTCGGGGGCGTTCGAATCGTGGGCGTCCACGAAATCGTTGTAGGCCTTGACGCCGACCCCGGTCGTCGTAGGGAACTGCGCGCAATTCTCGGTGACCGCCTGCGCCTGGGCGGCGGCCTGCCGGGAAGACGTCGCCGCGGCCGAGGAGGCCGCTGCCTCGGTCTTATACGCGGCCAGATCGGCGGTGTTCGGATTGGCCACGCCGTCAACCCGATTCGCACAGCCCGCGACGGTCAGGCCTGCGACGACGGCAGTGGCCGCGCATAGCAGTCCGAATCGGCGTGGATCCAGCAGCTTCATCACTCTCCCCGCTCTTGGGTGTCTGGGCGGTATCGATCAGCACAAGCTCGCGCCGGAAAACTACCGGGTAACCCGCTGCGGAGGAAACCGTACTGGATTTCCTGCTGACATGATGACCTGGGACGCGCCTTCGGCAAGGATGGAGGGTGCGCCCGAACCTTACGTAGACGGGTGGTTCGCACACCACAGCGACCCGCTCGGGGATACAGACGCCAACCAGCTTGTCCACCCCCTGTACGAGGAGCAGATTTGACCGACCTGATCCACTCTTCCGCCGCAGCGCAACCCGCTGCGCCGAATACCGACCCCGCCACCGCCGACGGCGCGCCCAAGGCGCACCAGGCGGCGGCCCGGGTTCGGGTGATCCGCGAAGGGGTGGCGTCCTACCTACCGGACATCGACCCGGAGGAGACCAGCGAATGGCTCGAGTCGTTCGATGAGATGCTCGACCGGGAGGGCCCGGGGCGCGCGCGCTACCTGATGCTTCGCATGTTGGAACGGGCCGGCGAACGTCGTGTCGCCATCCCGTCGCTGACGTCCACCGACTATGTCAACACCATCCCCACCGAGAACGAGCCGTGGTTCCCCGGCGACGAGGAGGTGGAGCGGCGCTTCCGCGCCTGGATCCGCTGGAACGCCGCGATCATGGTGCATCGCGCGCAGCGGCCCAGTATCGGCGTGGGCGGCCACATCTCGACCTACGCGTCCTCGGCCGCGCTGTACGAGGTGGGCTTCAACCACTTCTTCCGCGGCAAGGATCACTCCGGCGGCGGTGACTCCATCTACATCCAGGGTCACGCCTCGCCGGGCATCTACGCGCGTGCCTTCCTGGAGGGCCGGCTGTCCACCGACAAGATGGACGGCTTCCGCCAGGAGTACAGCCACGGCGGTCCGGGCCACGGCCTGCCGTCGTACCCGCATCCGCGGCTGCTGAACAACTTCTGGGAGTTCCCGACGGTGTCCATGGGCCTGGGCCCGATGAACGCCATCTATCAGGCCCGGTTCAACCACTACCTCAACGATCGCGGCATCAAGGACACCACCGATCAGCATGTGTGGGCGTTCCTGGGCGACGGTGAGATGGACGAGCCGGAGTCGCGGGGCCTCATCCAGGTGGCCGCCAACGAGGGCCTGGACAATCTGACCTTCGTCATCAACTGCAACCTGCAGCGTCTCGACGGCCCGGTGCGCGGCAACGGCAAGATCATCCAGGAGCTGGAGTCGTTCTTCCGCGGCGCCGGCTGGAACGTCATCAAGGTGATCTGGGGCCGCGAGTGGGACGCCCTGCTGGGCGCGGACCGCGACGGCGCGCTGGTGAATCTGATGAACACCACGCCCGACGGCGATTTCCAGACCTACAAGGCCAACGACGGCGCCTACGTCCGCGATCACTTCTTCGGTCGGGACCCGCGCACCAAGGCGCTGGTGCAGGATCTGTCCGACGACGGCATCTGGAACCTCAAGCGCGGCGGCCACGACTACCGCAAGGTGTACGCGGCCTACGCGGCGGCGATGGCGCACAAGGGCCAGCCGACGGTGATCCTGGCCAAGACCATCAAGGGCTACACCCTCGGTAAGCACTTCGAGGGTCGCAACGCCACGCATCAGATGAAGAAGCTGACGTTGCAGGACCTCAAGGACTTCCGCGATCTGCAGCGCATCCCGATCTCGGACGCCGAGCTGGAGAAGGATCCGTACCTGCCCCCGTACTACCACCCCGGTATGGAGGCGCGGGAGATCCAGTACATGCTGGATCGGCGCAAGACCCTGGGCGGCTTCCTGCCCGAACGCCGGCCTTCGGCAAAGCCTCTGCAACTCCCGGGCGACGAGGCGTACAAGTCGGTGCGCAAGGGCTCGGGCAAGCAGAGCGTCGCCACCACCATGGCGCTGGTCCGCTTGATGAAGGAGCTGCTGCGGGACAAGGAGATCGGCAAGCGGATCGTGCCGATCATCCCCGACGAGGCCCGGACCTTCGGTATGGACTCGTGGTTCCCTTCGTTGAAGATCTACAACCGCAACGGGCAGTTGTATACCTCCGTGGACGCGGAATTGATGCTTGCCTACAAAGAGAGCACCGTCGGGCAGATTCTGCACGAGGGCATCAACGAGGCCGGTTCGACCGCGTCGTTCACCGCGGTGGGCACCTCCTACGCCACCCACGGCGAGCCGATGATCCCGCTCTACATCTTCTATTCGATGTTCGGGTTCCAGCGCACCGGCGACGGCCTGTGGGCCGCCACCGATCAGCTGGCGCGCGGTTTCGTGCTCGGAGCTACCGCCGGGCGAACCACGCTCACCGGTGAGGGCCTGCAGCACAACGACGGCCACTCGCTGCTGCTGGCGTCCACCAATCCGGCGGTCGTCACCTACGATCCGGCCTTCTCCTTCGAGCTGGCCCATATCGTGCGCGACGGCCTGCGCCGGATGTACGGCGGCGGCAAGCCCGAGGCCCTGCCCTACGCGGTGCCGGGCACCGAGCTGCGGGAGCGTCCCGAGACCGACACCTTCGGTGGCGAGGACGTTTTCTACTACATCACCCTCTACAACGAGCCATACCAGCAGCCGTCGGAGCCGGAAGACCTCGACATCGCCGGTCTGCTCAAGGGCCTCTACCTCTACAAGCGTGGTGGCGAGGGTGACGTGCGGGCTCAGATCCTGGTCTCGGGCGTCACGGTGCCCGACGGTCTGCGCGCGCAGGAACTGCTCGCCGCCGACTGGGGTGTGCAGGCCGATGTCTGGTCGGTGACCTCGTGGGGTGAGCTGCGCAAGGAGGCGCTGGGCAAGGAGATCGCCCAGTTGCGTGACCCGAGCGCCGACATCGAGCAGCCGTATGTGACCGAGGCGCTGTCGCGCGTCCAAGGTCCCTACATCGCCGCGACCGACTGGATGCGCGCGGTGCCGGACCAGGTCCGCAAGTGGGTGCCGGGCGATTTCACCACCCTGGGCACCGACGGGTTCGGCTTCTCCGACACCCGCCCGGCCGCGCGTCGCGTGTTCAACGTCGACGCACAGTCGATCGCGGTCGCCGCCCTGGACGGCTTGGCCCGCACGGGTCGGCTGGACCCGGCCAAGGTGGTCGAGGCGGCCGCGAAGTACCGCATCGCCGATGTCGACGCCGCGCCGAAACCGGCCGTGGATTCCGCGGAAGATCTGGCGTAGCGGACTATTAGGAACGTGGACCGTAAACCGCCGCGGCCGAGAAGGATCTCCGAGGGCTCTTCCGAGCACGAGGTGTATCTGCCAACGGGCGCGCTCTCCCCGAACCGGCAAACCCGTGACCCACTCCCGGACACGCTGCTCAAACGTGTGAAGCAGTTCTCCGGACGCCTCTCTACCGAGGCGGTCGGGTCGATGCAGGATCGGTTGCCGTTCTTCGCCGATCTGGACGCCGCCCAGCGGGCCGGCGTCCAGATGCTGGTGCAGACCGCGGTGGTGAACTTCCTGGAGTGGCTACAGGATCCGGATAGCGATATCCGGTTCTCCCTCGATGCCTTCCAGGTGATTCCGCAGGATCTGGCGCGGCGGCTGACGCTGCGGCAGACCGTGGACATGGTCCGGGTGGCCATGGAGTTCTTCGAGCAGTGGCTGCCCGCGCTGGCGCGTAACGACCGCCAGCTGGTGGCGTTGACCGAGGCGGTGCTGCGATACGGGCGAGAGCTCGGCTTCGCGGCCGCTTCGGTGTACGCCAGCGCCGCGGAGTCGCGCGGCGCGTGGGACACCCGCCTGGAGGCCCTGGTGGTGGACGCCGTGGTGCGCGGCGACACCGGCCCCGACATGCTCTCGCGGGCCGCCACCTTGAACTGGGACGCGGCCGCCGCGGCCACGGTGCTCGTCGGTACGCCGCCGGGTGATCAGGGCGTGGGCATGGTGGGCTCGGTGCACACCATCGCGGCCAAGCACGGGCGTTCCGCGCTGGCCGTGGTGCAGGGCGCCCGGCTGGTGATGGTGGTGAGCGGGCATCTCGGCGAGAACGGTTACGCCACGCCCTTTCTCACCGATCTCCTCGGTGAGGTCTTCTCCGACGGCCCGGTCGTCATCGGCCCGACCATGCGCACCCTCGGCGCCGCGCATGCCTCGGCGGTCGAGGCGCTGGCCGGAATGGAGGCCGTGGTGGGCTGGCGCGGAGCGCCGCGTCCGGTGCACGCCACGGAGTTGTTGCCCGAACGCGCCTTGTTGGGTGATCGGGCTGCGGTCGACGCGCTGAACGAGTATCTTGTGGTCCCGTTGGCCGCAGCGGGATCGTCGCTCGCGGACACGCTCGATGCCTATCTGGATTGCGGTGGCGCGGTCGAGACGTGTGCCCGTCAGCTGTACGTCCATCCAAATACGGTGCGGTATCGCCTCAAGCGGATCGGCGAGGTCACGGGTCGCGATCCGATGAATCCGCGGGATGCCTATGTGCTCCGGATCGCGGCAACAGTGGGTCGTTTGACACGAACTCGTAACGAACCGTCTACTTCAGCCCCAGAAACCCCGCATCTACCAGTGGGTCACGAGGGCGTGTAACGCATTCGTGGAGTCGGTCGATCCGGACAACCCACTAGGGCTTTTGTGGGACCCCCACAAAAGCCCTTCCAAACCTTCATTCGCGTCGACATCTCTCGAGACGCACCACACAGTGTTTTCTTAGAGGCGTGATTGCGATGTTCGCCCCTGGACAGGGGTCCCAGACACCCGGCATGCTCGCGCCTTGGCTCGACCTTCCTGGCGCGAACGATCGACTTGCCCTCTGGTCCATGGCCTCCGGCCTGGATCTGGTCCGTCTCGGCACCACCGCGACGGCCGAGGAGATCACCGACACTGCCGTCACCCAGCCGCTGGTGGTTGCCGCCGCGCTGCTGGCGTTCTCCCGTATCGACCAGGACGTGATCCCGGCCGATACCATCGTCGCCGGACATTCGGTCGGCGAGCTCGCCGCCGCCGCGGTCGCCGGAGTCATCTCCTCCGACGCCGCGGTAGCCCTGGCCGCCCTCCGTGGTGCGGAGATGGCCAAGGCGTGCGCGCTCGAGCCGACCGGCATGTCCGCGGTGCTCGGTGGCGACGAGGCCACCGTGCTCGCCCGGCTCGCCGAACTCGATCTGGTTCCGGCCAACCGCAACGCGGCCGGGCAGATCGTGGCCGCGGGCAGGCTCGAGGCACTGGCCGAACTGGCCGCCAACCCGCCGGAGAAGGCGCGTGTGCGGGCCCTGCCCGTCGCGGGTGCTTTCCACACCGAGTTCATGGCTCCGGCCCAGGACGCGGTGGCGAAGGCGATCGCCGAGATCGTCCCCAACGCGCCGGTCCGGACGCTGCTCTCCAATTTCGACGGCAAGCCGGTAACCTCCGGCCAGGACGCGATCGATAAACTCGCGGCCCAGGTCACCCGGCCCGTCCGGTGGGATCTGTGCACCCGAACCGTCCGCGCCGCCGGTGTTTCCGCGGTGTGGGAGTTGCCGCCGGCGGGCACGCTGGTCGGCATCGCGAAGCGGGAACTGAAGGGCACGCCCACACTGGCCCTGAAGACTCCGGAAGACCTCCCCGCGTTGGCGGGGTTCACCACCTCCGGTTAGCTTTCCTCCGGCGACTGCGTGCGAGCGCGCAGTTGTGACCGAGTCGGTGATAACCATCGCCGCGCTCGATACGAAACACACCAAGACCCTGCAATAGGAAACAAGAAGGGAGCCACCCAGTGGCCGCTCTGACCCAGGAACAAATCGTCGAGGAACTCGGCAAGATCATCGAAGAGGTTACGGGTATCGAACCCTCCGAGGTGACCGTCGAGAAGTCTTTCGTCGACGACCTGGACATCGACTCCCTGTCCATGGTGGAGATCGCCGTGCAGACCGAGGACAAGTACGGCGTGAAGATCCCGGACGAGGATCTGGCCAGCCTGAAGACCGTTGGCGACGCCGTCAACTACATCCAGAAGCTCGAGGCGGAGAACAGCGAAGCCGCCGCGGAGCTCAAGGCCAAGTTCGACTCCGAGTAGGGCCGACACTGTGACCACTCCTTCCACCTTGAATGGGAATTTCCCCAACGTCGTCGTCACTAGCCTGGCGGCGACCACGTCGATCGCGGGCGACGTCGATGCGACGTGGAAGGGACTCCTCAACGGCGAGAGCGGCATCGACGTTCTCGAGGATTCCTTCGTCGAGGAATACGGCCTTCCGGTCCGCATCGGCGGACACCTGAAGGTCAACCCGGACACCTTGCTCGACCGGGTCGAGATCCGTCGCATGGCGTATGTCGAACGTCTCGCGATGGTGCTGGGCCGCGAGGTCTGGCGCAACGCGGGCTCCCCGGAGGTCGATCCGGAGCGGCTGGGTGTGGCTATCGGTACCGGACTCGGTGGTGGCGATGCCCTCATCGATTCGGTCGACAAGCTGAAGACCGGTGGCTATCGCAAGATTTCGCCGCTGGCCGTTCAGATGGTCATGCCGAACGGCCCGTCGGCCGTGGTCGGTCTCGAACTGAAGGCCCGGGCAGGAGTGGTCACTCCGGTCTCGGCATGCTCGTCCGGCTCCGAGGCCATCGCCAACGCATGGCGGATGATCGTCATGGGTGACGCGGACATCGTTGTCACCGGTGGCGTCGAGGGCTACATCGACTCGATTCCGATCGCGGCGTTCAGCATGATGCGTGCCATGAGCACCAACAACGACAACCCGAAGGGCGCCTCGCGTCCCTTCGACCGGGATCGTGACGGGTTCGTATTCGGTGAGGCCGGTGCGCTCATGGTCATCGAGACCGAGGAGCACGCCAAGGCACGTGGAGCCACCATCCACGCGCGCCTGCTCGGCGCGGGCATCACCTCCGATGGTTTCCACCTCGTCGCCCCCGATCCCTCGGGCGACGGAGCGGCACGCGCGATGACCCGGGCGATGCAGACCGCTGGTCTGACCAAGAAGGACATCACCCACGTCAACGCGCACGCCACCGCGACGCCGATCGGCGACACCGCCGAGGCGAACGCGATCAGCAAGGCCGTGGGCAACCACGCGTCGGTCTACGCGCCGAAGTCCGCGCTGGGCCATTCGATCGGCGCTGTCGGCGCCCTCGAGTCCGTGCTCACCGTGCTCGCGATCCGCGACGGCATCGTGCCGCCGACTCTGAACCTGGAGAACCAGGATCCGGAGATCGATCTCGATGTGGTGCACGGGGAAGCCCGGCGCCAGGAGATCGAGTACGCGATCAACAATTCCTTCGGTTTCGGTGGGCACAACGTCGCGCTCACCTTCGGTCGCGCATAGGCTGTCGCCGATTCAGCCTGCTCAGGGCCCCTACATGGTTACGCAAGCTACCGCCTCCGGGGCCTGACTTCACAGGCTGGCACGACTGCATATACAACGATCCCCGGTCAGGGTCGGGCACCTCATGTCCGACCCTGACCGGGGATCGCCATAAGCAGCCGCGGCAGCGGCGCACTCTCATTCGAGGAGACAAACGCGATGACGATCATGGCACCCGCGTTGCAACCAGATACCGCGACCGACCCCCGCGATCCGATGGGCCGGCTCCAGCGTTTCTTCGACCCCGGCACCGTGCTGCCGCTGCACCCGCGCGACCGGTCCGGCGTGCTCGCCGCGATCGGTGAGGTCGACGGTGTGCGCACCGTGGCCTACTGCTCGGACGCGACCGTCATGGGTGGCGCGATGGGCGTGGAAGGGTGCAAGCACATCGTCGACGCGATCGACACCGCCATCGATTCCAGCGTTCCCGTCGTCGGCATCTGGCATTCCGGCGGCGCCCGTCTGGCCGAGGGCGTGGAGGCCCTGCACGCGGTCGGCCTGGTCTTCGAGGCCATGGTCCGCGCGTCCGGCCGGGTGCCCCAGCTCTCGGTGGTGCTCGGCTTCGCCGCCGGCGGCGCCGCCTACGGTCCCGCGCTCACCGATCTGGTGATCATGGCGCCCGAGGGCCGGATCTTCGTGACCGGTCCCGATGTGGTGCGCTCGGTGACCGGCGAGAACGTCGACATGGAGACCCTCGGCGGTCCCGTCACCCACGGCAAGAAGTCCGGCGTCTGCCACATCGTGGCCGACAGCGAAACCGATGCCATGCATCGGGCGCGCCGGCTGGTCTCGATGTTCGCCGAGCAGGGCGAGTTCGACCTGGTCGCCGCCGCGCACGGCGATATCGACCTCAAGGCCATGCTGCCGGAGTCGGCCAAGCGCGCCTACGACGTGAAGCCGGTGATCCACGAGCTGCTCGACAACGTCGACGGCGAGAGCACCTTCGAGGAGATCCAGGCCGGGTATGCCCGTTCCATGGTGGTCGGTCTGGGTCGGCTCGGCGGCCGCACCGTCGGCGTGCTGGCCAACAACCCGCTGCGCATGGGCGGCTGCCTGAATTCCGAAAGTGCCGAGAAGGCCGCGCGTTTCGTGCGTCTGTGTGACGCGTTCGGTATCCCGCTGATCGTGGTCACCGACGTCCCGGGTTACCTGCCCGGTGTCGGTCAGGAGTGGGAGGGCGTGGTGCGCCGCGGCGCCAAGCTGCTGCACGCCTTCGCCGAGGCCCGCGTCCCGCGCGTCACCCTGGTGACCCGCAAGATCTACGGCGGCGCCTACATCGCCATGAACGCCCGCTCGCTGGGCGCGACCGCGGTGTACGCCTGGCCCGGGTCCGAGGTGGCCGTCATGGGCGCCAAGGCCGCGGTCGGCATCCTGCACAAGAAGGCGCTGGCCGCCGCGCCCGAGGACGAGCGCGAGGCCCTGCACGAGCGCCTGACCCTCGAGCACGAGCAGATCGCCGGCGGCGTCGACCGCGCGGTCGCGATCGGTGTGGTGGACGAGGTCATCGATCCGGCCAAGACCCGCAGCATCATCGCCGCCGCATTGGCCGCCGCGCCCGCGCGGGCCAGCCACCACAAGAACATTCCGCTGTAACGTGACGTAACGGACTGGGCCCCCGGGGCAAACCCCGGGGCCCAGTCCTTTTGTGCCGCCACCGCCGCTCGGTCTGGGTAGCATCGTCTGCGTGCGCTACGAAGAACTTGCCGAGGAGCCGTGCTCGATCACACGGCCGCTGGTGATCTTCGGTGACCGGTGGACGCTGCTGATCCTGAAGTACTCCTTCTCGGGTATCCGGCGCTTCAACGCTTTCCAGAGCGCGCTCGGCATTTCCCGCGGGCGCCTGCAGGATCGGCTGGACCGGCTGCTCGAGCACGGCATCCTGGTGAAGCAGAAGGCCGCGGTCGGCGTCTACGAGGAGTACCGGCTCACCCCCAAGGGCCACGACATCTACCCGATCCTGATGGCCATCCGGGATTGGGGCGACGCCTACATGGCGCCGGAGGGGCCGCCGGTGCACTACCGGCACCGGGATTGCACCGGCGAGGCCCACATCCGGCTCGAATGTGATTGCTGCGGAAGCGAACTCACCGCGCGCGAGGTCACGCCCGAGCCGGGCCCCGGGCTCTCCGCCCAGGCGGGGTGAGGGCGCTCAGTCGGTGCGCCAGCTGACGACCTCGTCGAGATCGGCGCGGGCGGTGCGAAAGCCGTTCACGGCGTGCTCGCGGTCCGGGTAGCCGAACGAGATGCCCGCCACCACCTTGCGCTGCGCGGGGATCCCGAAGTGGCTGTGCAGGAACGGCGCGTAGGTCGCCAGCGCCGCCTGGGGCGCGGCCCCGAGTCCGAGCGCCTGCGCGCCCAGCAGGAAGTTGCCGATGTAGAGCCCGCAGTCGACGGCGCCGTAGACGCCCAGGTCGTCCTCGGTGGTGATGATCGCGACGTGGGGTGCGTCGAAGAGTTCGAAGTTGCGCACCATCTGCCGCATCGTGCCGGCCTGGTCGCCCTTGACCACACCCACGCTCTCGTACAGCTGTAGCCCGCACGCCTTGCGCCGGTCCCGGTAGGCGCCCGTGTACTGCGCCGGGAAGGGCAGATCGGGTTCCGCGCCCGCGGTCTGGATGTGCTCGAGCAGTTCCTTGCGGAAGCGGTCGGTGCCGGCGCCCTCGGTCACCGTGACCTGCCAGGGCTGGGTGTTGCACCAGGACGGGGTGCGCTGGGCCAGGCGCAGCAGCGCTTCGATGGTGGCGCGGGGGACCGGGTCGGGCCGGAACTGCCGGCAGGTCCAGCGGTCGTCGAGCAGCCGGGCCAGGGTGGTGGCGTCGGCGGTCTGATCGTGGCCGGGCATGGGCCCACCCCTTTGCGTCGACCCGGCGCGGGCCGGGAACTAGTTCTATTTCGAGACCGACCGTAGCAGTTCGGGACTGGATCCGGAACCCTGCTTCGGCTGTCCGGCTTGAGGTTTCGAGCCGTCGATCGCCCGATTTCTCCATTTGCGAGAAATGCGCCTGTGGCCTTATTTCTTTGCAGATAATTGCACCGATGTAATTTCATCGACAGGTCGTTAGGGCAGGGTTATCCTCCCTTTGAATCGAATTACATATTTGTGATTCGGAAGCGGTTCCGGAGTATTTATTTCACTAATTCTCCCTGCTCGTGTCGGCATTTCCACGAAGTTCGACACTGACTGGTGTACGCCCCATATTCCGGAACCCACCTATGACCCACGTGATACAGGGCATCCTGTGTGCTTCGGAGATGCGAAATGCAACGTCAGTATGCAGAAAGGTAGCCAAAACGTTTCCTGGACAAAGTCGGCTTCTGTGTTTGAATGGCCGAGTGCGGAACCAGATTTTCAGCAATTTCTCATTTGCCCACAACAAGGGGACGCGGGCAAAGGCCGGGACCAACTGATCAATGGAGGCATCATGGCCAACAGCGAACGCCGTAAGCCACTCAATGAACCGTTGCATGTAGTCGACAAGGTGGTGGATCGCCCCTACACCGTCGAACGACTGGTCGAGCATCCCGTCGAAAAGGTCGTCGACAAGCCGGTCAAGATGGAGCGAGTGATCGAGCGGTTGGTCGTGGACACCGTGGATCAGGTGGTGGACAAGCCGGCCCGGGTCAGCCGCATGGTCGAGCGGCCCGTGGTCACGGTGACGGACGACGTTCGCGACAAGCCGGTCAAGATCAGCCGCGTGGTCGAGCGGCCGCGCGTCACCGTCACCGATCAGGTGGTGGACAAGCCCGTCTCCGTGAGCCGCCGGGTGGAGAAGCCGATCGTGACGGTGACCGATCAGGTGATCGACAAGCCGGTCAAGGTAACCCGTACGACCGAGAAGCCCGTTGTCACCGTGACCGATCAGGTGATCGACAAGCCGGTCAAGATGACGCGTACGACCGAGAAGCCCGTTGTCACGGTCACCGATCAGGTGGTGGACAAGCCGGTCAAGATGACCCGCCGGATCGAGAAGCCGGTGGTGACCGTGACCGATCAGGTCGTGGACAAGCCGATGACGGTGGGTCGCCGGATCGAGAGGCCGGTCGTGACGGTCACCGATCAGGTCGTGGACAAGCCGGTGAATGTCTCGCGCCGGATCGAGAAGCCGGTCGTCACCGTGACCGATCAGGTCGTGGACAAGCCGATGACGGTGGGTCGCCGGATCGAGAGGCCGGTCGTGACGGTCACCGATCAGGTCGTGGACAAGCC
>NZ_JBFAHT010000004.1:251680-253565 GCF_040654295.1 Nocardia sp. NPDC050712 | reverse complement strand
CGGTGAACGTCTCCCGCCGGATCGAGAAGCCCGTGGTCACCGTGACCGATCAAGTGATCGAGAAGCCGGTCAAGGTCACCCGCACCACCGAGCAGCCGCGCGTCTCCGTGCAGGATCAGGTCGTCGAGAAGCCGATGACCGCGACCCGCCGGATCGAGAAGCCCGTCGTCACCGTCACCGATCAGGTGGTGGACAAGCCGGTTTCGATCTCGCGCCGGATCGAGAAGCCCAACGTGACGGTGACCGATCAGGTGATCGACAAGCCGATGACCGTCGGCCGCCGGATCGAGAAGCCCATCGTCACGGTCACCGATCAGGTGATCGACAAGCCCATGACGGTCGGCCGCCGGATCGAGAAGCCGGTCGTGACGGTCACCGATCAGGTGGTGACCAAGCCGGTTTCGATCATTCGCAATATCGAGCAGCCGAAGGTCTCGATGACCGACAAGGTCATCGACAAGCCGGTCCAGCTCGAGCGGATGATCGAACAGCCGGTGGTCAACATCGTCGACAAGGTCACCAACAAGCCCGTCGAGGTGCAGCGCCTCGTCGAGAAGCTGGTGGTCACCATTGTCGACCAGGTGCAGAACAAGCCGGTCGAGGTGCAGCGCCTGGTGGAGAAGCTGCTCGTCGACATCAAGGACAACGTCGTCAGCAAGCCGGTCACCATCGAGCGCCGGGTCGAGAAGCCCGTGATCAACGTGGTCGACAAGGTGGTCGAGGTACCCGTACAGAAGTTCGTCGAGCGGATCGTGGAGAAGCCGGTCGAGAAGATCATCGAACGGGTGGTGGAGAAGCCGGTCGAGAAGGTGGTCGAGAAGATCATCGAGGTGCCCGTCGAGCGCATCGTCTACAAGACGGTGGAGAAGCCGGTGACCAGGACCGTCGAGCTGATGGTCGAGAAGCCGGTGATCAAGACCGTCGAGGTGCCGCGCGAGGTCGTGGTCGAGAACATCGTGCAGCGTCCCGTCGAGAAGGTCGTCGACCGAGTGGTCGAGAGCGTGATCGAGAAGCCGAACATCATCGAGAAGGTCGTCGAGCGCCCGGTCGACAAGGTGGTGGAACGCATGGTGGAGAAGCCGCACATCATCGAGAAGACCGTGGATCGCCCGGTGGACAAGGTGGTGGAGCGGGTCGTCGAGAAGCCCAACATCATCGAGAAGGTGATCGACCGGCCCGTCGAGCGCATGGTGCAGAAGGTCGTCGAGAAGCTCAACGTGGTGGAGAAGGTCGTCGACCGTCCGGTGGACCGGGTCGTCGAGAAGGTGGTGGAGAAGCCGAACATCATCGAGCGCACCATCGACAAGGTCGTCGACCGCATCGTCGAGCGAGTGGTCGAGCAGCCCAACATCATCGAGAAGACCATCGACCGTCCCGTGGACAAGGTCGTCGAGAAGATGGTGGAGAAGCCGAACATCATCGAGAAGACGATCGACCGTCCCGTGGACAAGGTCGTCGAGCGGATCGTGGAGAAGCCGAACATCATCGAGAAGACCATCGACCGTCCGGTCGACCACGTCGTGGAGAAGGTCGTCACCACACCCAACATCGTCGAGAAGACCGTGAACCGTCAGGTCGATCAGGTGGTGGAGAAGGTGGTCACCAGCCCGAACGTGGTGGAGAAGACCGTGAACCGTCAGGTCGATCAGGTGGTGGAACGGGTGGTCGAGCAGCCCAACATCATCGAGAAGACCATCGATCGTCCGGTGGACAAGGTCGTGGAGCGGGTGGTGGAGAAGCCGAACATCATCGAGAAGACCATCGATCGTCCGGTGGACAAGGTGGTCGAGCGGGTGGTGGAGAAGCCGAACATCATCGAGAAGACCATCGATCGTCCGGTGGACAAGGTGGTCGAACGGGTGGTGGAGAAGCCGAACATCATCGT
>NZ_JBFAHT010000004.1:0-251584 GCF_040654295.1 Nocardia sp. NPDC050712 | reverse complement strand
TCGAGAAGACCATCGATCGTCCGGTGGACAAGGTGGTCGAACGGGTGGTGGAAACCCCCAACATCATCGAGAAGACGGTCGATCGCAAGGTCGATCAGGTGGTGGAGAAGGTGGTCACCAGCCCGAACGTGGTCGAGAAGGTCGTGAACCGGCAGGTCGATCAGGTGGTGGAGAAGGTTGTCACCACTCCCAACGTCGTCGAGAAGGTCGTGAACAAGACCGTCGACCACGTGGTGGAGAAGGTGGTGGAGCAGCCCAACATCATCGAGAAGGCCATCGATCGCCCGGTCGACCGAGTCGTCGAGCGCATGGTCGAGAAGCCGAACATCATCGACAAGGTGGTCGAGCGCCCGGTCGACAAGGTCGTCGAGAAGGTCGTCGAGCGGCCCAAGATCGTGGAGAAGACCATCGAGCGGCCGGTCGAGAAGGTGCTCGAGAAGATGGTCCAGGTCCCACGTCTGGTCGAGCGGGTCGTCGAGAAGCAGTTCGACGTCCTGGCCGAGCGGATCGTCGAGAAGCCGGTCGAGACCGTCGTCGAAAGAATCGTTGAGGTTGTCGTCGAAAAGCCGGTGCTGGTGCACAAGTACGTGGAGAAGCCGGTCGAGCGGGTCGTGGAGGAAGGACACGAGACCGTCACCACCGTTGTGCACGAGGACAAGGGCTCGGCAAGGGAAGTGCAGGCCGTGGTTCGCGATTCCGGCGATCCGCGCGACGTGGAGTTCATCGAGCGTCGCACCGGCAAGCATCCCATCGGCGGCATCCTCGGCAAGGCGTCGGACGTCCTGCCGAGTGAAGAACTCGTCCAGGATCCGGACTCCGCGAAGGAGGCCGACCGTGACGACGCCAATCGGGATCGACGTCAGCGTCACTGACGATCCCGCAGCACGACCGACCAGAAGGCAAATCCCCAACCCTGTCAAAGGAGTTTTGGTGATGTCAGAATTCGTGCGGTTCCCTTCGGCAACAACGGATCTCGGTGATCGTAAACAGTGGCGGGCCCGTGGGCTCGTGCTCGGCGCAGCGGTGCTGCTCGGTTCCGGCGCACTGCTCGGTGCGGCGCCGTTCGCCGCGGCCCAGGAGGTTTCGGCGGACGCCACGAAGGCGATCGACGCCCGCTACTCCGATTTCGGCGGCGCCGGCTCCTTCTGTGGTCAGCCCACCGGCGCGGCCACCTCGATCACCGGTGGCGCCATGCGCGGCTACCAGGGGTGCAACATCTACTACTCGACCGATACCGGCGCGAAGGTGATGTACGGCGACATCCTGGCGAAGTACCAGGCGATGGGCGGGCCGGAGGGCTCGCTGGGCTTCCCGACCAACGATGAGAGCGGCACCGGCGACGGTGTCGGCCGCTTCAACAACTTCGCCCAGGAGGGCGGCGCGGCCATCTACTGGAGCCCGGAGAACGGCGCGCATGCCGTGCAGGGCAAGGTGCTCGACGCCTGGCGCGCCAGCGGTGGCGTGGCCGGACCGTTCGGGTATCCGACCGCCGACATGACCGATGTCAACGGCACGATGACCGGCATGTTCGCCGGCCCGGCCGGCACCGAGATCCAATGGTCCGAAGCCAACGGCACCGTGACCGTGCCCCCGGATCTGGCCGCGAACCTGCCCGGGTTCAAGGCCGCGGCGCCGAACGTGGAAGCGCCGGCCGTGCCGCCGGTGAATCCTGACGTGCCCGATGTGTCCGCACCGTCCGTGGACACCGAGGCCGCCTCGTCCGACGACGGCGGCGGCATCAACCGGTGGTGGGGTGTGCCGATCGGTTTGGCGATCACCGCGGTCGCCGGTGCGCTGCTCGGCCTGATGGGCCGTCGTCCGACCACCACGGCCGGCGTCACTCGCCCGGCGCCGACCCGTCCGGTGGCTCCCACGGCTCGTCCCGTGGCACCGGTCCGGCCGGCCACGACGCGGGCGCCCGAGCCGCCGAAGTACAACGCGCCGCGGCCCGAGTACAAGGGTCCGCGGGTGGAAGCGCCCAAGACCCAGCCTTGGACCACCGCTCGCCCGGCCTACGAGGCGCCCAAGCCTCCGGTCGCGCCGCGCATGGTGGATCGGGATCACGAGCCGCCGATGACCACCGGGCGGCACGCGTTCCACGACGGCAAGCCCGGCGAGGACATGACCGTCACCTACGAGAACAACGCGGTCGGCGCCAACCAGCGCAGCATGGAAGACAAGAGCGACTCGGATCCGAACCGTTAAGCACCACCCACTCGATTAGGAGGGCATTGCGATGGAATGGATTCTGGGACTTCTCGCGGGACTGGTCGGCGGTAACCTCGCCGGCGCCAAGAGCAACCTCGGCATGGCGGGCAACAGCGCCCTGGGCGCCGTCGGCGGTGGCATCACCGGTGCCATCATCCAGGCGGCGACCAGCAGCGGCCTGGACTTCGGTCAGGTGCTCGGGCAGGTGGCAGGCGGTGGTGTAGTCGGTGCGATCGTGACCGCGATCGGCGCCATGATCACGCGTGGTCGTGGCACCGGTACGCACACCCGCTGATCGAGTCGACCGCCTCGGCGCGCCCGCGAACGCACGGGCGCGCCGAGGCGCGTTTTCCCTTCGACGCGAACTGAGACGAGGCAGACGTGAATGCCAACGGGTTGAAGACCTTCGGCCTTCTGGTCGGTATGTCGGCGCTGATCGTGTTCATCGGAGCGCTGTTCCGTAATCCCACCATCCTGGTGCTGTCGGTGCTGCTGGCGATCGGGATGAATGCCTACGCCTATTTCAACAGCGACAAACTGGCGCTGCGGGCCATGCGGGCCCAGCCGATCAGCCAGCAGGAGGCCCCGGAGATCTACCGGATCGTGCAGGATCTGGCGACCTCGGCGGGCCAGCCCATGCCCCGGCTCTATGTCAGCCCGACCGGCGCGCCGAACGCGTTCGCGACCGGGCGCAATCCGCAGCACGCGGCGGTGTGCGTGACGCAGGGGATCTTGCAGATCCTCGACGAGCGCGAACTGCGGGCGGTGCTCGGGCACGAGCTGTCGCACGTCTACAGCCGCGACATTCTCACCTCCTCGATCGCGGGCACCTTGGCCGCGATCGTCTCCGGTCTCTCGCAGCTGGCGCTGTTCTCCGGCGGCATGCGCGGCGACGGCCGGGTCAATCCGCTGGCGATGCTGCTGGTTTCGCTGCTCGGGCCGCTGGCGGCGACCATGGTGCGCATGATGGTCTCGCGGACCCGCGAGTACGAGGCCGACGCCGACGGCGCGCGCCTGACCGGGGATCCGCTGGCGCTGGCCTCGGCACTGCGCAAGCTCGAACGCGGTGTCGCGGCCGCGCCGCTGCCGCCGGCACCGAAGATCGCCTCGCGCGCGCACCTGATGATCGCGAACCCGTTCGGGGGTAGCGGCGCGGGCGGCCGGATGGGCCGGATGTTCGCCACGCACCCGCCGATGGCGGACCGAATCGCGCGGTTGGAGAAGATGGCGGCCGAGCCGCGGCAATACGGGGTGAATCCGGGCGGTCCTGGGGCACAATCCCAGCCATGAGCGGGGCGCGGGAGCGCAAACGGCACGGGCGGCATTACACGCCGCCCGTGCTGGCGCGTTTCCTCGCGGCCCGGCTGCTGGCGCACGTGCCGCCCGGGGATGTACTGCGGGTGCTGGATCCGGCCTGCGGTGACGGGGAGCTGCTGCTGGCCGTGCGGCGGGAGGCGGCCCTCCGGCTGCCGGGCGTGCGGCTGGAGCTGACCGGATACGACCTCGACGACTCGGCGGTGGCGCTGGCGCGTTCCCGCGCCGGTACCGAAATACGCTGGCACAGCGGAGATTTCCTGGCCGCCGCGGCGGAGCTGCCGAACGGCGGCTTCGACGCGATCATCACCAACCCGCCCTACGTACGCACCCAGCAGCTCGGCGGCGTCACCGCGCAACTGCTCAGCCGCCAGTACGGGCTGACCGGCCGGATCGATCTGACCCACCCGTTCGTCGCGATCGCGCCCCGACTACTCCGCGCGGGCGGCGTACTCGGATTACTGTGCGCCAACCGCTTTCTCACCACCCGGGCGGGCACCAACATCCGGGCGATCCTGCGCCGCGACCTCGCGCCGGTGGAACTGTACGACCTGGGGGACACCAAACTCTTCGACGCGGCGGTCCTGCCCGCGATCACCATCGCGATGCGTGCGACCGAGCCGTCCACCGAGTGCCGTTTCGCCTCCGCCTATCAGGTAGAAACGTCCGAAAACCTCAGTGAGCTAGATCTTTTCGATGCTCTGACCCAGGAATCCGGATCTCTGATCGAGCACGGTGGCCGCACCTTCGCCATCGAGGTGGGAACCCTGTCGACGGGCGACCTCGAACCACGCCGTGCGGCCGGAACCCCGATTCGGGTGGTGCGCGGTGATGCCGAAGTCGCTGCGGTGAGACCTGATTCGGTCCACCCGCAGGACAGCGCCTGGCGAATGTCGCGCCCCGCGTTGGACCACTGGCTGACCGGCGTCGGTGCGGCGACCTGGAAGACCTTCGGTGAGGTGGCCCGCATCCGGGTGGGCATCAAGACGACCGCGGATCGTGTGTTCATCTCCGATCGCTGGCCGCACACCGATCCGTGCCCCGAGCCGGAGTTGCTGTTCGATCTGATCACGCACCACGATCTGGAGCCCTGGCGGATCGCGCGGGCACGAGACACCCGAGTGCTCTATCCCTATGACACCACCCAGCCGCGCCGGATTCCGGTCGATCTACGCGAGTTCCCCGGCGCCGCACAGTATTTGCAGAGTCACCACGCACTGCTGGCGGGCCGCAAGTACGTCATCGACGGCGGGCGGGAGTGGTTCGAGATCTGGGTGCCGCAGCGGCCGCATCTGTGGCAGGTGCCGAAGCTGGTGTTCCCCGATATCAGTGTGCGGCCTCGCTTCGCCTTCGACCGCTCCGGCGCGGTGGTGAACGGGGACTGCTACTGGATCTCCCTGGCCGACATCGGACCGGAACGGATCGCGTATCTGCTCATGGGAGTGGCGAATTCGGGACTCGGCCTGCGGTTCTACGACGCGGTCTGCGGCAACCGGCTGTATTCGGGCCGGCGGCGCTGGATCACCCAGTACGTCTCGCGGCTTCCGGTGCCCGATCCGGGTTCTCGTGCCTCGGCCGGAATCATCGAGCTGGTCGGCGAATTCGTGGACGGCCGCCCGCTCGACGCCGACGCGCAACAGACGCTCGACGAGCGCGTCGACCTCGCCTTCGCGGAGTAGCGCTCAGGCGCTGACGCGCACGCCCACCATGGGAAGCAGGGTGCGCCGGGCGAATTCGCGCCCGGCGGCCGGATCGGTCAGCGGAATCAAACCGTCCGGGGTCAGCGCGAGCGAGTGGGCCAGCCGCGCCATCACCTCGGCCACCAGATCGGCGTCGAAATCCCCGTCGGCGGGCCGTAATTCGCGCAGCTTGGCCGCCAGGTAGGTGCGGCCGACGGCGAGGATGGGCCCGGCGTCGGTGGTGAGGCGCGGCAGGATCAGGTCGGGTTCGGTGCGCAGTAACCGGCGCAGCAGTTCGTTGCCCGCGATGGCGGCGATGAAGGCGACGAAGATCTCCACCAGTTGCTCGTCGGGCCCGCCCTCGACGCCCTGGACCCGCTTGTCGATCTCGGCGACGAAGCGCTGCGCCTCACGCACGCCGACCGCCTCGACCAGATCGTTCTTCGATTCGAAGCGGCGGTAGAGGGTGGCGGGGCTGATGCCGGCACGGCGCGCGACCTCGCCCATGCTGGTGCGTTTGATGCCGAAGTCCAGGAAGGCCGACAGCGCGCTCTCCAGTAGTTTTTCGCCGTCGCTGACGGGCTTTTCCAGGATGCGCTGCAGGATGGACGCGACGTTCGGCATGGGGCTCCAGTCAGTTGCCGGATAGTGCGCCGCAGCGACGGTGCCGGTGCGCAGCGTTCATTATTTCACCGGCCCCGTCGATCCCGCGTCCGCTAGGGCCCTAACCGCGCGGTAGGTCGAAAGCGGCCATTTCCTGCTCGATCGCATTGGCCGCGAAATCGATACCGCTGGAACGTAATTCGTGCACTCGCCGCTGGAGCGCCTCGACGCCCCCGGGTTGCGCCGCGATGTCGGCGACACTGAGTTTGCGCATACCGCCCCCTCCGACGGCCATTCGCGTCTTCGCTCGGTGCATCGGTTCCCCGTACGCCACCGTGATACCTCCTGCCATACACACGCCTCGCCCGGATATGTCCCCGGGGCGGACGGTTCAACGTCTCGGCAAGAGCCCCCGGGACGCCGGGCACGCAGGCAAAATGTTATCAGCGGTTCCTACTGGACGCTTGATCAGTGTGGGCTGTCTCACACCAATCTTCACACTGTCTTTGCGTCCCGGTGCGCGGCGGTGTTGTGCAGGTAGACGGCACAGTTGAGGCGGATCCGATCCAGCTCGGGTTCGGTCAGTTCGCGGCGCACCTTGCCGGGCACGCCGGCCACCAGCGAGCCGGGCGGGATCTGCGCGCCCTCCGGGATCAGGGCGTTGGCGGCGATCAGGCTGCCCGCGCCGATCACCGCGCCGTTGAGCACGGTCGCGCCCATGCCGACCAGCACGTCGTCGCCGATGGTGCAGCCGTGCAGAATCGCGTTGTGCCCCACCGAAACTCCCGCACCGACCGAGAGCGGCATGCCGGGGTCGGCGTGCAGCACGCAACCGTCCTGGATGTTGGTCTTGGCTCCGACGCTGATGTCCTCCAGATCGCCGCGCAGCACCGCGCTGTACCAAATGCTCACCTCGGCGGCCAGGCGCACCCGGCCGATCACGGTCGCGTTCGGCGCCAGCCAGGCGGTCTCGTCAATCTCCGGCGCCACTCCGCCGATCTCGATCATCATTTTTGCAACCTAACCCACCCGGTCTTCCCGGCGGAACAGGGCGCGGTGGGCGGCCGGGCTGGTGCCCAGGATGCGGTGGAAGTGGTGGCGCAGGCTGACGGCGGTGCCGAAGCCGGTGTCGGTGGCGATGCGGTCCACGGTGTCGGCGGTGGTCTCCAGCAGCAGCCGGGCCCGGTCGGCGCGCTGGAGCAGCAGCCACTGCTGCGGGCTGGTGCCGGTGCGCTCGCGGAAGTGCCGGGTGAAGGTGCGCCGCGACATCAGGGCGACGGCGGCCCAGCCGTCCAGGTCGATCGCGTCGCCGAGATGGGTTCGGGCCCAGAGCATCGCGCGCTCGATCGGGTCGTCGTCGGCGGCGTCGGGCACGGCCACCGGGATGTACTGGGCCTGGGACCCGCTGCGGTGCGGCGCGGTGACCAGGGCACGGGCCAGATCGGTGGCGGCACGGCTGCCGAGATCGTGCCGGACCAGGTGCAGGCAGCAGTCCAGGGCGGCGGCCACGCCCGCCGAGGTGATGACATCGCCCAGGTCCGACCAGAGCGTGTCGGCGCGAACCCGCACCGCGGGATAGGCGCGCGCCAGCGCGTCGGCCGAGGACCAGTGGGTGGTGAGTTCGCGGCCGTCGGCCAGGCCGCTGGCCGCCACCGCCCAGGCGCCGAGGCAGAGGCCGGCGACGCGGGCGCCGCGGGCGTGGGCGCGATGCAGCGCGGCGTGTAATTCGGGGGAGATGCCGGTGCCGCTGATCCAGCTGGGAATGACGATGGTGTCCGCGGTCTCGAAGATCTCCAGTCCGTGCCGCACCTGGATGTCGAAACCGGCCGGGGTGCGCAGGGTTCCGGGGTGCTCGGCGCACACCTCGACCTCGTAGGGGCCGCCCGGGTCGCCGTTGTTGCGGCCCGCGCCGATGCGGCCGAAGACCAGCGTCGGCACCGAGAGGTGGAACGGGCTGATGCCGTCGAAAGCGAGAACGGCCACGGTATGCATGGCCCGATATTAGCGCAAGGTGACTCGCGGGCCACTGGTCGCCCGTGCCGCCGCGGCGCAGGATCGTTCTCATGAGCGAGACGATCGAACGCACCAGCCTCCACGCCCTGCACATCGGCGGGCCCACGCTGCGGTTCCGCTACGGCGGGCTGACCTGGCTCACCGACCCCACCTTCGACCAGCCGCGGGACTACCCGGGCCCGGTCACCCTGCACAAGCTCACCGGGCCCGCGGTGCCGGTCGAGCAGGTCGGGGCCATCGACGTGGTCCTGCTGTCGCACGACCAGCACGCGGACAACCTCGACGACTCCGGGCGCGAACTCCTGGCCACCGTCGAGACCGTGCTGTCCACTCCCGACGCGGCCGCCCGCCTGAACGGCGTTCGCGGCCTGGTGAATTGGGAGACGGTGAGCATCGGCGCGGTGACCGTGACCGCCGTGCCCGCGCTGCACGGTCCCGCCGGCAGCGAGGCGCTGAGCGGCGTCGTCACCGGATTCGTCCTGCAGGCCGCCGGGGAGCCGACGGTGTACATCTCCGGTGACAACGCCTCGGTCGACCTGGTCGCCGAGATCGCCGCGCGGATCGGCCGCATCGATGTCGCGGTGCTCTTCGTGGGCGCGGCCAATCCGGGGGTCTTCGGCGACACCGACGTCACGCTGAACGCGCGCACCGCCGTGCAGGCCGCCGGGCACCTCGGCGAGGCCGTCATCGTGCCGGTGCACGGCGAGGGCTGGGCGCACTTCAGCGAGACCCTCGATCACCTGGCGCGCACCTTCGAATACGCCGGGCGCGCGGGGCAATTGCGGATCCCGCCGCTGGGGCAGGAGGTCGCCGTCTGATCGGACGTGGCGAAATCCGGGATGCGCGAGGACACTGAGG
The DNA here is from genome assembly GCF_040654295.1 of Nocardia sp. NPDC050712. Taxonomy (NCBI): domain Bacteria; kingdom Bacillati; phylum Actinomycetota; class Actinomycetes; order Mycobacteriales; family Nocardiaceae; genus Nocardia; species Nocardia sp. NPDC050712. The sequence continues at coordinate 242,909 of NZ_JBFAHT010000004.1, read as the reverse complement.
GCAGACGCCTACCTCGAATTCAGGAGCACACCGCGATGGCAAACAACGGCCCGTTCGGGATCGACCCGGAGGAATTCGAACGTGTGCTGCGCGAGGTGGGCGTGGAGTTCCGCGACAAACTGGGGCAGGCGAGTCAGTACATCGATCGCACCAGCCTCAACACGCTGACATCCCTGCTCGGCCAGTTCGTCCAGCCGGAACGCCCCGCCGCGCCGAAGCCCGAGGGGCCGACCACCGGCGAGACCGGTAGCGGCGTCTGGGCCATCTACACCCTGGACGACGAGGGCAATGCCCGGGTCGATCAGGTCTTCCCGAGTGAACTCGAAGCCCTGCGCGCCCATCGGGACAACACCGACGATCGCCGGCGCCTGCGCTTCCTGCCCTACGGCGTGCCCGCCAGCGTCCTGGACGCCGGCTGAGGGTTACGGCAGCAGTTGCCGGGTCAGGGCGTCGGTCGCCCAGTCCGTCCATTGCGCGGCGGTCCAGCCGCGTTCGCGCACGAGCAGGTGATAGGTCTCGGGCGCGAGCGTCGCGAGTCCGATATCGGCCGCGTGCTCGGCGTCGAAGCCGGCACGCAGCGCGGTCTTTTCCGCGAGCGCCTCGGCCAGGCGCAGTTGCACCAGCCGGCGCTGGGTCAGGTTGGTCTGCCAGAGTTCGGCGAGTTCGGGATCGGTCGCCGCGGCCGACCGGATCACCTCGAGCAGCGGGCTGACGCGCCCGAAAATCGTCGCGGCGGCCTCGACTTGCAGCCGGAGTTGTTCGGCGGGCCCCGCCGCGAGCGCGGCGGCGAACCACGGCCGGTCCATGGTCGCGATCGGTGCGGTATCACCGGCGATCGCGCTGTCCAGGAGTTCGGACAGGATGGCGCGTTTGGTCGCGAAGGTGAAGTAGAGCGACTGCACGGCCATGCCCGCCTCCTCGGCGATGGCCTTCATCGTGGTCGCCGTGTAGCCGCGGGAGGTGAACAACGTCCGCGCCGCCGCCAGCATCCGGGCCCGGTTGGCCGTCGTCTTGGCCGCGCGGGTGCCGGCGCCTTTTCCTGTCATGCCGCAGAGAGTACTTGACTAGAGCGCTACTCCAGTGAAATTCTCGCTAGAGTAATGCTCTAATGAAAGAGGAGTCATGCGAGTACTGGTGCTGGGTGGGTACGGCGCGGTCGGGCGGCCGCTGGTCGCGCGGTTGCGGGCCGCGGGGGACACCGTGCTGGTGGCCGGGCGTGATCGCGAACGTGCCGATCGCGTAGTGGATTTGGGGGAGGCGGAGCTCGCGTCCTACCGGGATGCGCTGGCGGGCATCGAGGTGGTCGTCAATGCGTCCGGGGCCGAAGATCCCCGTCTGGCCGCGCTCGCCGGAGCGGTGGGCGCGGCCTTCGTCGATGTCACGGCCAGCGCGGAGTATGTTGCGCGACTGCGGGATACGGAGCAGCCGCGGCCGGTGATCGTCGATGCCGGGCTGGCTCCCGGGCTGACCAATCTGCTGGCGATGGCGGTGTATTCGCCGGCGAGCGGTCCGATCGACCTGGCGGTGCTGCTCGGTGCGGGGGAGGAGCACGGCGCGGCGGCCACCGCTTGGACCTACGGATTACTCGGGCGGCGCTTCCCGACCGCTGATGGGCTGGTTCGGAATTTCAGCCGCCCCAAGGTATTTCGGCTACCCGAATACGGCTCGCGGCGAATGTATCGAGCCGACTTCTCCGACCAGCACACCCTTACCCGGGAACTCGAGGTGCCGGTGCGCACCTACTTCGCGGTCGATTCCCGCTTGGCCACGGCGGGCTTGGCGGCCCTGACCTGGCTGCCGGGGGCGGCCAGAATGCCGCGCGGACTGCATTTTCCGGGGACCGACCAGTGGCTGGTGCTGGCGCGCCCGCGCTCCGGTCCGGCTCGGTGGGTGCGCGGACGGAATCAATCCCAGGCCACCGCGTTGGTCGCGGCCGCGGCGGTGCGGCGGTCGGCAGGCCTCGCGGCGGGCGTGCACCCGCTGCACCGAGTCCTGGCGTTGGCGGACTTCGCGTCCGAGGCGGATTTCGAATTCGGGGTCAGTGATGCAGAACCGGGGTCGCCACGCTGACGTACCGCGGCCGTTGCAGCAGGGCCAGCGCCTCGTCGGGGACGAGTTCGCGCGGCAGCACATAGCCGTTGGTGCCGGCGGCGTGCACGTACACCACGTCGTCGGTCGCGATGATCTTCCTGATGTCATCGTAGGAATGCGTGAGCGGCTGGGTGACCAGGCTCAGTTCCATCGCCTCGGGGGTGTAGCGGGCCGACATGCGGGCGCCGGAGTAGCTGTAGGCCTTGATGTTCGCACCGGGGTGCACCATCCGGACCGCGGTGCCGATGCAGACGGCGAACACCTCGAGCGCCAGCACCAGCGAGCAGGTGCCCAGCATCGCGCGCGGCTCGGTGCCGGTGCCCTCGGCGAGCAGCTGGATCGTGCCGCGGGTCAGCAGGAAGACGGGCAGGACGAGGAGGATGCCCCAGCGCAGCGGCAGCCGCCAGGCGAGGAGCGCGGCGGCGCGGCTCAGCCGGAGGGCGGTCTTGCTGTCGCAGACGTAGAAGGCCTCGATCGGCCGATACGACTGCTCCGGCGAATCGGACTGACTCACCGGCTGCTGTTGTGGCATGAATCCCCCATCGTTGGTTGATGATTCGCCGCGATGGTAGACAACCGTCCGCTGGCTGTCGAATCAACCAAGATCATCGGGCACTGTCGGCGGCGGATGCGGCCGGCAGTGCCCGAGGATAATCCGAATCACTGATGGGTCAGAGGGTTTCGGGGACTACTCGCCGTGCAAGTAGAAGGTGGGGTCGCCCTCGGTCGGGAGATCGCGCAGCTTGTCGGGGTTGCGGACCACATCGATGGCGACGATGCGGCCGTCGTCGACGGTGAACGAGAACACCCCGGTATGGCTGCCGTCGAAGACGACCAGGCCCGGGTGTCCGTTGACCAGGACCGCGCGGCCCCACGCACCCTGCGCCGACGGCGCGTGGTACCAGCCGAGCAGCAGCTTGGCCACCAGTTCCGCGCCGTGCACCGGCTTGCGGATGGCGGGCACCTTGCCGCCGCCGTCGGCGGTGAGGCTGACCTTCGAATCCAGCACGCCCAGCAGCGCGCTCAGATCGCCGGAGCGCCAGGCCAGCGCGAACGCCGACACCACCTTCTCCTGCTCGTCCGGGGACGCGGGGAAGCGGGGCGTGCCGCTCTCCACGTGCTTGCGGGCGCGCGAGGCCAGCTGGCGGACCGCGGCCGGGGTGCGGCCGACGACCTCGGCGACCTCCGGGCCGGTCATGCCGAACACGTCCTGCAGCACGAACGCGGTGCGCTCGGCGGGGGACAGCGACTCCAGCACCACCAGCAGGGCGGTGGTGACGCGCTCGTCCTGGGTGACGCGGTCGGCGGGGTCGTCCCAGGAGGTGACCTCGGGCTCCGGTAGCCACTCGCCGACGTACTGTTCGCGGCGCGCGCGGGCCGAACCGAGGTAGTCCAGTGCGAGCCGGCCGGTGACGGTGGTGAGCCAGGCGCGCAGGTTGTCGATCTCGGCGGCCTTGCCCGATTCGTGCTGGCGGTGCAGCCGCAGCCACGCCTCCTGCACCACGTCGTCGGCGTCGGTGAGGCTGCCCAGCGTGCTGTAGGCCAGCCGGCGCAGGTAGGGGCGATGCTCCTCGAACTGCCGCGCCAGCTGCGCGGTGTCGATCGGTTCGGGAGTCGATGCCTCGGTGCTCACTGGTTCCTCGCCGTTTCGGTCGGTCGGCCCGCGGGCCGGTCGGGTACGCGTTATCGAGACGACGACACGCGACCGTCGAGTGTGACATCCCGTGGTCGGGTGGCCGTCGCAAGCGTCATTAGAACCAACTGGTTGGTCCTAAGGGCATCGTATGGCCCGGTGGGGGCTGGGGAGGAAGCGGCGGCGGGGTTTTCGCTACCCTCGGCAGGTGCGTACGGGAACTGCCACCGCGGCCGGGCTGCTGCTCGGGTTCGCGCTGGATCGTGCGCTGGGGGATCCACGGCGCGGGCATCCGGTCGCCGGTTTCGGTTCGGCGACAAGCGCGTTGGAGTCGGTGACGTATGCCGATCGGCGGTTGAACGGGGTAGCGCACGAGGTTGTCGCGGTCGGTGCCGTAGTCGGGCTCGGATATGCGGCGCGGCGCGGCGGGATCGTGGCCACCGCGCTGGCGACCTGGACGGTGCTCGGTGGGCGGAGTCTCGCGCGGACCGGGCGGCAGATGGCCGACCTGCTCGAATCCGGCGATATCGACGGCGCGCGCGCCCTGCTCCCGTCGCTGTGCGGACGCGACGCCTCGGTGCTCGACGCCGACGGATTGGCCCGTGCCGCACTGGAATCCCTCGCCGAGAACACCTCCGACGCCACCGTCGCCCCGCTGGTGTGGGGCGCCCTGGCCGGTGTGCCCGGGCTGCTCGGCTACCGCGCCGTCAACACCCTCGACGCCATGATCGGCTACCGCAACGAGCGCTACCGCAACTTCGGCTGGGCCGCCGCCCGCACCGACGACGTCGCCAACCTGCTGCCCGCCCGCGTCACCGGCGTGCTCACCGCGGCCCTGGCCCCGCTCGTCGGCGGCCGCCCCGCCGACGCCTTACGCGCCTGGCGTCGCGACGCCGCCAAACACCCCAGCCCCAACGCCGGCGTCGCCGAATCCACCATGGCGGGCGCGCTCGGCATCCAACTCGGCGGCCGTACCCAGTACCGCTACGGGACCGAACTCCGTCCGACCCTCGGGGACGGGCCCCCGCCGCGGATCACCGACCTGCGCCGTGCCGTCCGGCTCTCGGAGGCGGTCCAACTGGCTGCCACGCTCGCGGCGGCGGCTTTCGCGGTTCTCCGTCCCGAGCAGCCCAGACGGTAGGGCCACGCTCGGATCGGTGGTGTCAGCCGCGGCCGTAGCGGTCGGCGAGGCGCGATTCGGTGCTGGGCCCGGTCGGTGTGCCCGGATCGGACGCGGGTGGTGTGCCCGTGGATTGGGCCGGCGGCGCGGCGGATTCGGTGGCGGACGCGCGCTCCCGGCGGCGTTCCCGGAGTTCGGCGTAGACGAAATAGCCGAGACCGAGCGGCGCCATCAGGCCGAACGCGAGCCATTGCAGGCCGTAGGAGAGGTAGGGGCCCGCGTCCAGCTGGGGGAGCGGGGTGGGGGTGAAGGCGCCCGGCTGGTTTTCGGAGAGCTGCAGGTAGCCGCCGCGGTCACCGGTGGGGATGGGGGTGATGGGCTGGGAGAGCACGGTGGCTTCCTGCGCGGTGTCGATCGAATAGACCTGGCGGTAGCCGTCCTGGGCGAGCGGATCCTTGCCCGGGGTGATGCCCTCGGACATGCGGACCCGGCCCTCGAGCCGCTGCACCCCGGCCGGGGCGGCGGGGATCTGGGGCGGCGCGGAGGTGCCGTTGAGTCCGGCGATCATGCCGCGGTCGACGAGCAGGATGTGCCCGTCGGTCAATTTGAAGGCGGCCAGGACCGCGTAGGCGGGCGCACCGTCGAGGTGGCGCAGCCGCACCAGCACCGTCGAATCGGGAACATAGCTGCCCGCCGCGGTCACCCGCCGCCACTCGGTGTGCTCGTCCTGCGCGGTGAGCAGGGTGCCGACATCGACCGGGTCGGCGCGCACCGAATCGGCGATCAACTGGTTGCGGTGCTCGGTGGAGGTGTTCTTGCCGAGCTGCCAGGGCGCGAGCACGGTGAAGCACAGGTAGGCGAAGGCCACCACGATCACGGCCAGGATCGCCCAGCTGGGGCGCAGCAGGAAGGTGAGTTTGCGCATCAGCGGGATCCGGCGGGGAGTTCGGCGCGGACCCAATCCAGCAGGCCCGGAACGGCGGCCTCGATCTGGTCGCGGACCAGCTCGAAATCGGCGCTGTCGCCGTAGTACGGGTCGGGCACGTCGAGGCCGTCGGCAGCGGGATCGAAACCGCGCAGCAGCGCGCGCTGCTCGGCGGGAACGCCGAGGTGGGCCAGGGCGCGGTCGTGCGTGCGGTCGAGCGCGACCAGCAGGTCGGCCGAGAGATGATCGGGCCCGAGCACGGCCGCGACATGGCCGACGGGATAGCCGTGACGGCGCAGGGTCTCGGTGGTGCGAGGGTCGGCGTCGTCGCCCACGTGCCAGGACCCGGTGCCCGCGCTGCTCACCCGCACCCGGTCGTCCAGCCCGGCCCGGCGCAGATGGTGCGCGAATATCTTCTCCGCCATCGGCGAACGACAGATGTTCCCGGTACAGACGAACGAAATATGCAGCTCACCCACGACCGCCATTCTGGCCGTAGGCGGGACGGCCGCGCCACATCGGGTGGGCGATCTGTAGTCCGCGCCACGCCACGCCGCCGCGATGATTGCATTAGGGGCGGCTCTTACCCAGGCTTGGCACCCATGTCCCCCGCCTGCCCATCGTGCTCTTGGCCGTCACCGATGACGGTGTCCACCCATCGTTCGATTCGCTACCTGCGCTGCGTGTGTGGTGAGTGGCTGATCGCGCGTGGGGACAGAGTGAGCTTGATGGCCGGTCGCGGCGCCTGCGCCACCGCTCCCGAGCACCTCGAATTGATTCCGCTGCCGGAGGAGTGAGTACGGTGTGTTCTCGTGCCCGAGGACACTGTCGATCACGCGCTGCTGCGCCACCACGGTGACGTGGACGCGATGCCGGGCCTGCTCGATTTCGCCGTGAACGTGCAGGGCAGCGCGCCGCCGCAATGGTTGCGGGCGCGCCTGGCCCAGCGCCTGGACGGGTTGGGCCGGTACCCGAGCGCCGCCGAGGAAGCGGCCGCTCGGGCGGCTGTCGCCGCGCGGCACGGCCGGGATCCGGACGAGGTGCTGCTGCTGGCCGGCGCCGCCGAGGGGTTCGCGATGCTGCCGAAGCTGGCGGCGCGCCTGGCCGCGGTGGTGCATCCGTCGTTCACCGAACCGGAACTGGCTTTGCGCACGGCCGGTGTGCCGGTGCACCGGGTACTGCTGCGGCCGCCCTACCGGCTGGACCCGGCGCTCGTTCCCGACGCCGCCGACCTGGTGGTGCTGGGCAATCCCACCAATCCGACCTCGGTGCTGCATCCCGCCGCGGCGATCCACGCGCTGCGCCGCCCGGGGCGCGTCGTGCTGGTCGACGAGGCGTTCAGCGATGCGATCGCGGGCGAACCGGAATCGCTCGCGCGCCTGCGCGCCCCCGACGTGCTGGTGCTGCGCAGCCTCACCAAGACCTGGGCGCTGGCCGGTCTGCGCTGCGGGTACTTCCTCGGCGCGCCCGAACTGCTGGCGCGCCTCGAGCACGGTCGCGCGCACTGGCCGCTGGGTTCGCTCCAGCTGGAGGCGATCCGCGCCACCGCCGAACCGCACGCGGTGGCCGAGGCCGGGCAGCGCGCGGAAACGATTGCCCGCGACCGTAATACGATGATCGAACGGCTCGTCGCAGCCGGGCTGGACGTGCACACGCCCGCCCACGGCCCGTTCCTGCTGCTGCGCGCGCCCGATGGTGAACTGCTCCGGAAACACCTGGCGGACCAGGGCATAGCGGTCCGTCGCGCCGACACCTTCCCGGGGCTGGGCCCGAATTATCTGCGGGTGGCGGTGCGCGGCGCCGCCGAGGTCGACCGGCTGGTCGCGGCGATTCGCACGGCCGCGCTCTGACCCGCGGTGCAAGCTCGACGAAGTGGCGAACAGACGGAGGTGAACGGTGACGACGCTGGCGGAACTCATCGGCGTGCTGGAGACGGCGTACCCGCCGAAACTGGCCGAGTCCTGGGATTCGGTGGGCTTGGTGTGCGGCGATCCCGCGGACGAGGTGACCCGGGTGCTGTTCGCGGTGGACGCCACCGCGGGGGTGGTCGAGGAGGCGATCGACTGGCGGGCACAGGCTTTGGTGGTGCACCATCCGCTGCTGCTGCGCGGGGTCGACTCGGTGGCGGCCGATACGCCGAAAGGCGCGCTGCTGCACCGGCTCATCCGGTCGGGGTGCGCGCTGTTCTCGGCGCACACCAACGCGGATTCGGCCGACCCCGGCGTCTCGGATGCGCTCGCGGCGGCGATCGGCCTCACCGTGACCGGCCCGCTGGATCCGAAACCCACGGCGGCCGTCGACAACTGGGTCATCCAGGTACCGCGCACGCATACCGATGAGGTGCTGGCCGCGCTGTTCGCCGCCGGTGCCGGCGGCCAGGGCGCCTACCACGAATGCGCTGCGCGGGCCGCAACACTCGGGCAGTTCCGGCCGATGGTGGGCGCGAATCCCGCGATCGGGTCGATCGGCGATCTGGAGCGGGTGGAGGAGGACCGCGTCGAGGTCATCGCGCCGCCCGCGGCCCGGGCCGCCGTGCTGGCCGCGCTGCGCGCCGCGCACCCGTACGAAGAACCGGCCTACCACGTGACCGAGCGCGCCGCGCTGCCCTCCGGGCTCGGCATCGGCAGGGTCGGCACGCTGCCCGAGCCGGAGACGTTGCGCGAGTTCACCGCTCGCGTCCGCGCCGGACTGCCGCAGACCGTGTGGGGTGTGCGCGCCGCCGGTGACCCGGACCGGCTGATCCAGACCGTCGCGGTGTGCGGCGGCGCGGGCGACTCCTATCTGGGCAAGGTGTCGGCCCGCGGCGTCGACGCCTACGTCACCTCCGACCTGCGGCATCACCCGGCCGACGAGCACCTGCGCGCCGGCGGCCCGGCCCTGATCGACGCCGCCCACTGGGCCACCGAATTCCCGTGGTGCGGCCAGGCGGAGGACGTCGTCCGAAAGGCGCTGCCCGAGTTGGAGACCCGGGTGAGCACGCTGCGCACCGACCCGTGGACGGTTGGCGCCGCAGAGTGAGCGCTGGTCACACCGGGGTGGACCAGTTGTCGGCAAGAAAGCTCAGCAGGGCGCGGGCGACGTCGTCGGGCGCCTCCTCGGCCATGTGATGGCCGGACGGGATGGGCGCGCCCTGTAGCGAAGTGGTCCAGGGGCGCCAGATCGAGAGCACGTCACCATAGAGGTATTCCAGGTCGTCCTTCGTGCTCCACAGCACCTGGGTCGGGCAGGTGACGCGGTGACCGGCGGCGCGGTCGGCCTCGTCGTGGGCGCGGTCGACGGTCAGGCCCGCGCGGTAGTCCTCGAGCATGGCGAAGACCGTCGCCGGGTCGTGCACGGCGCGTTGGAAGTCCTCGAAGTTGGCCGCGCCCATGGCCTCCGGGGTGTTCGCCGGGCTGCGATACCAGGCATCCGGGTCGGCGTTGATCACTCGCTCGGGCGTCTCGGGCTGGGCGAAGAAGAACCAGTGGTACCAGGCTTCGGCGAAGCGGGCGTCGCAACGGGCCAGCGCCTCGGCGATGGGGACCGAGTCCATCACCGTCAGCGCGGCGACCGCGCGGGGATGATCCAGGGCGAGGCGCAGTGCGACATAGCTGCCGCGGTCGTGGCCGGCGACGGCGAATCGGTCGTGACCCAGGTGCCGCATCAGATCGGCCATGTCGGCGGCCAAGGCGCGCTTGGCGTACGGCGCGTGATCGGAAGTGCTGGGCAGCACGGTGGATTCGCCGTAGCCACGCAGGTCCGGGCAGATCACGGTGTGCCGCTCGGCGAGCAGCGGGGCGACCCGGTGCCAGGTGGTGTGCGTGCGGGGGTGGCCGTGCAGCAGCAACAGCGGGGTCCCGCGCCCGCCGTGCCGGACCCGCAGGGTGACCTCGCCGACGGTTACTCGCTCCAGGCTAAAAGTGTCGAACACGCCTGTCGAATGTCCCGTGCGCCCGGCTCGAAACCCGCACCGCGTCCCGAATTGGTTAGCGGACCGAAGTATCAAGGGGCGCTGGGTAGTTCGAGATGTCGCTTTCGGGCGAATCGACCGGCCGGTTGGGGGTATAACCAGCGCATGAACTTCTCTGTGGACTTCGGGGTCTTGCAGATCGCGATGATCCTTTTCCTGCTCCTCGGCCTGGCGCTGCTGGTATCGGCGCTGGTCAAGGTGCGCCGCGTCGGTGGCATGCGAATCCTGCTCGGTCGCGGCGCGTCGGGTCTGGCGCTGATGGTGGTCGCGGTGACGCTGCTGTGGTTCGCCACCCTCATGCAGACCTACCTCGGATTGACCGGAGAAACCAAGGCCGCGCACGCGGTGGTGAAAGAGGTGCCGGGCCAAGAGCATCAGCTCGACGTCGACCTCACCATCTTCGGCCAGGACGGCGAACCGGACCGGAAGGAGAAGTACCTGGTCGAAGGCGACCAGTGGGTGATGCAGTCCAACATCGTCGAACTGCACCCCTGGGTCAACGCCCTCGGCTTCCACTCCGGCTACAAACTCAGCCGCCTCTTCGGCCAGCGCACCGACGGCGAGCCCACCACCCAGCGCCACATCTTCCTCAACGGCAGCGACAAGGACTTCTTCGACGACATGCGCGAAGGCGAGTGGTACACCAAGCCGTTCATCCGCAGCGCCTACGGCAACGCCGTCATCGCCGTCCCCGGCGAGTGGGACATCTACATCTCCCACGACGCCATCAAGACCCGCGCCCCCAACTGATCCGAACTACCAGGCGTGCGTGCGGGACCGCTGGCACGCCTCGATGCGGTACTGCAACTGGCGCAGCAGTTCGTCGGTCGCGCCGGGGGTGACGCTCAAGTCGTTCTCGTTGTGGTTCACCAGCAGATACCGGCCGTCGTCCGGATAGTCCAGCCAGTGCAACGCCTGACCGTCCCGGGTCGGCCGCGCGTCGTAGGCGATGCTCGGATAGACCGTGATCTCGCCGAGGCTGGTGCGCGGCCGCCGGAAGAAACGGTTCAGCTGCTGGGCGGGGGAGGGACGCATCGAATACCCCGTGTAGTCGGTCTCCGCCAGATCCGAGCGGCGCGCGCCGAACGGCGGATGCGAACCCCCTTGGCTGCGCGGCAGTTTCGCGACGATCTCCGAGGTCAGCAGATGCGCGCTGCCCATCGTGACAATGACATCGCGGCCGTGCTGCGGATCCGGGCCCGGCTGCTGCACAGCCATCACCGCCTCCCGGTCGACGATCCCCGCGTGGATGCGCACCACCTGCGCGAGATTCGGGCCGTGGAAGCCGTGAATCTCGATGCGCACCTGCGGTTCCAGCAGAACCACCATCGCCCGGTACAGGCGCTCGTCGAAGAGGCCCTGCACGCGCTCAGCCGCGAGCTTGCGCGCGTACACCCAGTCGTCGTGGCTTTCCATGAACGGGGCCTGGAAGCTCAGCGGATAAGGCCAGCGGTCGCGCCCGACCGCCTCCAGCAGCACGTCGAACGCGAATCCGTCCAGCTGCCAACGTAGTTCACTCATGTGTAGTTCTCGAACCTGTCCGAAGTGATCTGACTCAGCCGCCGATGACCCCGCCCGGGGGGAGCACACGCGGCTGTATGCCGAGCAGCTCGGTCTCGCGGTCCTGGATCAGATAGTCGGGGATCTTGTGCTCGTCGTCGTCCTCGCCTTTGCCGCCACGGTTGCCCATGCCGCCCATGCCCGGCATGCCGCTGCGCCCGGACCCGGTACCCGTGCCCTTGCCGCCGGCACCACTCGCACCGGTGTTCGCGGTGCCGGGAACACCGGAGACGGTTCGCGGAGTGCCCGGAGTAGCGGTCGCCGGGACATTCGTTTTCGGGGTGCCGGTGCCCAGCTTCGAGCCTGGAGTGCCCGTTCGAGGGACGGTGGAGGTGGGGACGTTCGAGCTCGGGACGTTGGTGGTCGCGGGGGTGGTGGGGGCGCCGGTCGTCGGTACGCCCGTCGTGGGGACACCGGTAGTCGGGGTGCCCGTCGACTGAGGAGTCGTGGAAGGGGACTCGGTGTTCGCGGGGGTGGTGGGGGCTCCGGTGGGTCCGCCTGTCGGGCCGGCGGTGGGGCCGCCGGTCGGGCCACCCGTGGGGCCGCCGGTGGGTCCGCCCGTGGGGCCACCTGTCGGACCGCCGGTGGGGCTCGGGGCATTCGCGTTCTGAGTGACCGTGCTGACCGGGGCCGGTAGCAACGGGGTCTGCCCGTCTACTTTTTGCGCGCCCGGTTTGTAGATCGACTCCATGATGTCTTGGGCATTCGCCGAGGCCTCATTGGCTCGATGCTGTTCGAGCTTCAGTACACCGTTACCGGGGATATGGCCGACGATCTCGCCTATCTTCGAGACTTCCTTCGGCTCGGTTACCGACTGCTGGGCCTGGACGATGTAGCCCTGGAAGAGGTCGATGCTGTTGGCGACCTGCTGAAAAGCCGCTGACAACTTTTCGGTATCCTTGATGTAGTTCCTGGTTCCTTCCATGGCGGCGTTGGCTGCCTTGCCGGCCCATTTTTCGTTGATATCTGTTTCGATGCCCTGCTTGAACGTCGCGACCGCATCGTTTGTCTTCGTAACCAGATTGCGCCAACCGTCGGCGCCAGCATTAATATCGGTTGACTTAACGCCTTTTTCGTTGTTTAGTGCGTCCCAGATCTTCTCGTGATCCCACGTTTTGAATGCTTCATTAGCATCGCCGATGAGCACCTTGATGTTGTCAGGGACGTTGTAGGTGCCGGTGAGCTTGCTGTACTCGTTATTGATGATGTTCCGGTCGCCACTCCATTCCTGGTTGGCCTTGGATCGTTCGCCCCGCTCATCGTCATTCTGCTTATCGGATTGTTGGTGTCCACTGAGGCCTGCAATTGCAGCTGCGGCAGCGACGAATTGGAAGACCATTATTTAACCTCTTCGGTCTGCTGCTTTGTTGCCAACGCTGCAGACTGGTCGGCTTGTGTAATCTTGCCGATCGCCGCGGCGTAGGCGTCGTGCATCAAGGAGACGACTTCGATGTGCTGTTCGAGACGCTTCACAGCCGAGTCGTCGCCAGATGCCTTCTTCTCGAACTTCCCCTGCAACGCGATGGCGGAGGGGAGGGTGCCGTATCCCAGGAGGTGGTCGAGCCCCTTGGCGTCATCCTTTAGCAGTTCGAGCGCGCTCACAAATGTCTCGCAGCGTTTTCTCAAAGCTTCGCCGAGATCGCTGTCCATCTTGAACTCGCCCGCGAGGCCCTGCGTTTTGAGTGTTTGCCAGCTGTTCTTCTGGCTTTGGAGATCGGTGTCCCCCACGGGTTCCCTCCCATTGACTGTGCTTTAGCAGTTGCTCCGGTTTACGGCCGGTTACTTTGGCAGATACGGTTCGAGATCCTTGGCGTAACCGACTGCCAGGTCACAGGGGTCGGCCGCGATCGGCTTCGTCTGTCGCTTACCGACTCGGACCTCGATCATTCCTTGTTCAGCTGGCAGGCTGGCGTAGCACCCGTCGGCACTTGGTTCGGACTTCTCTTGGTAGGTCAGAGATTTCCGCGGACCGATTGTGACGTCACGAAAATTGGTGAGTTTCGGGTTCGCGCGCGACTCGTCCTGCGTATGACTCGTGGAAAAAACTGTCACGAAGATGGGGAGTTCGGTCGCCTGCCACTTACAGACGCGCCACGATGCCCCCCCTTGCGCGTCAGTGGTGACAGTCTTCGTGGCCGGGTCGACTCGCGCTTTCTGCAATGCTTCATTGCTCAGCTGCGTGCAGGGGTTCCACACCTCGATTTTGTCGATATCCCGGGTCGTCGGCGTGGCGGTCCCCTCCACCGACTTCCCCGTACCGCACCCAGCGGCCAGTCCCACCACAGCGGCTCCCGCGATCACGGTCCGTAGGACGTAGGTACGCATGTCTCTCCTGGCGTAGGTGTTGATTCTTCCCCTCCGTAACTATATGACGCACCACCCCCGGTCTCGGTTCCAGTCTTTTCACTGGTCCGGACGGCGGGACGGCAGTCCCCTCACGTGGTGCGGTACGAGCCGGCCACGGTAACCCCCTAGAAGTTCGATCTCGTGCTGATCGTAGACCCAAATCCGCCCGCTGACCGGGCTCGGAGCCAATCTCGCGCGGGACCGCCGCGGGGCCGCGGGCGCGGGTGCCCGGGCAATGGCCGCCGGCCCCGATGCACCGGGGTACCGTGGACCCTTGGTGTTCGGCGGCCGAGGTCGGCCGGATGCCCCCTACCCGTCCATAGCGTTCAGGAGTTTCCCCGCGTTGAATGTCGAACCACCGGTCCAGGCCAAGCTGCTCCAGCTCGCCGCTGTCGACGCCGAGCTGACGCGGATCGCACATCGGCGCACCGTGCTGCCCGAGCAGCAGGAGGTGGCGCGGCTGGAGGCGGAGCGCAACAAGCACAAGGACGCCGCGGTGGCGGTGGAGATCCAGATCGACGATCTGGATCGGGATATCCGCAAGCTGGAGGGCGAGATCGACGCCGTCCGCAAGCGGGAGGACCGGGACAAGGGCATGCTGACCTCGGGCAGCGTTGGCGCCAAGCAGCTTTCGGAGCTGCAGCACGAGCTCGGCAGCCTGGAGCGGCGCCGCTCGGTGCTGGAGGACGAGTTGCTCGAGGTGATGGAGCGCCGGGAGGCCTCGGCCGCCGATCACGATCACGCCGGCGCCCGGCTCAGCAAGACCGAGCAGGAACTGTCCGACGCGCAGCGGCTGCGCGACGAGGCGCTCGCGGATCTGAATGTGGCGCAGGGGCGTTGCGATCAGGACCGGACGAAGCTGGTCGGCCTGTTCCCGGCCGAGTTGCTCGACGTCTACGACAAGCAGCGCACCAAGAACGGTGTGGGCGCGGCGCTGCTGCAGGCCCGCCGGTGCGGCGCCTGCCGGATCGAACTGGATCGCGGCGAGATCGCCCGGATCGCCAAGGCGGCCCCGGAATCGGTGGTCCGCTGCCCGGAGTGCAGCGCGATCATGGTGCGTACCAAGGAATCCGGCCTGTAGCAGTCGGCGGGCGTGGTGTCGGAGGAGGTCGGGTGAGTATCGAACGCGTGGTCATCGAGGCCGACGGCGGGTCGCGGGGCAATCCCGGGCCGGCCGGGTACGGCGCGGTGGTTTTCGACGCCGCGCATGCGGCGGTGCTGGCCGAGCGGCGCGAGAGTATCGGCGTCGCGACGAACAATGTCGCGGAGTATCGCGGGTTGATCGCGGGGCTGGAGGCGGCGGCGGAGCTCGGCGCGCGCGTCGTCGAGGTGCGGATGGACTCCAAGCTGGTGGTGGAGCAGATGTCGGGGCGCTGGAAGGTCAAGCACGCCTCGATGATTCCGCTCGCCGATCGCGCGCGTCGTCTGGTGGCGGGGTTCGATCGGGTGAGCTTCCAGTGGATTCCGCGCGCGGAGAATTCCCATGCCGACAGCCTGGCGAACGCGGCCATGGACGACGCGCCCCTGATCGACGAGGTGCACGCGGCACGCGCTGCGGGCCACGGTGATTCGATCGGGGAGTACCGCGTGCGCGAGGAACCGCGCGCCGCTGAGGCCGCCCCGGCGCCCTGGACCGAGAGCTCGAATTCGGCTGCGGCGGAGAAGACTACGAAGAGCGCGCCCGAAACCTCCAGTCCCGGCTGGACCGGCGCGATCGGCCGCCCGACCCGCCTGCTGCTCCTGCGGCACGGTCAGACGGAACTCTCGGTGCAGCGCCGGTATTCGGGCCGCGGCAACCCGCCGCTGACCGCCCACGGTCGCGACCAAGCCGCGCACGCCGCGAAAACGCTGGCGGCGAAGGGCAATATCGCCGCGATCGTCAGCTCGCCGCTGGGCCGCGCCCGGGAGACCGCCGAGGCGGCGGCCACCCTGCTGGACGTGCCGGTGCGCATCCTCGACGGACTCATCGAAACCGATTTCGGCGACTGGGAGGGCCTGACCTTTCCCGAAGCCGCGCAACAGGATCCGGAGCTGCACGCGCGCTGGCTCGGCGACACCTCGGTGACCCCGCCGGGCGGCGAGAGCTTCGACGCGGTCCGCGAGCGGATCGAGGCGGTGCGCCGCGATCTGGTGGCGACGTACCCGGGGGAGAACGTCGTGGTGGTCAGTCACGTCACGCCGATCAAGACCCTGCTGCAACTCGCGCTGGGTGTCGGCCCGTCCCTGCTCTACCGGCTGCATCTGGATCTGGCCTCGCTCTCGGTCGCCGAGTTCTACCCGGACGGCGGTTCTTCCGTCCGCCTGGTGAACGACACCTCCTACCTCGCCTGAAGCTTCGGCGCGCCCAAAAAGTAACGAGCCATTGCTCGTCGCCGATCGACAGTCGGAGTAGTGGCCGAGTATTCACCCCGCGGTCGATCCCTGGTAGCTCACGGTTCGCGATGTGAGATTTTCCGGCGGATAGACAGTGCGGGGAGAACCTTGTCGGGGTGGTACTCCATGATGTGAGGGTGTGGCCGGCGTGCGGGGGGAATCCCGGGCGCCGGCTGGTGTTTCGAGAGAAAGAGTTCTACGTGAAGTTCAGAGGCGTGGCGGCCATTGCTGCCGTCATCGCGGGTGTGGGTGCTGCCCTGGCAGGTACCGCACAGGCCGATCCGGGGGGTGTGGTGCTGGGCGCGAGCTCGGGGCTCGTCTTCGAAAACGATCACGCGTGTTCACTGGGGGCCATCGGCTACGACAACGCGGGCCGCCTGGTCGGCCTGACCGCCGGGCACTGCGCGCCCACCGGGTCGCTGGTCGGCTCGGAGACGCAGCTGCGCGCGGGCGCGGTCGGCATCGTCGCGTACTCCGACGATGGTGAGGGGCTGGACTTCTCGGTGCTGGTCTTCGACAAGCAGCGGGTCACGCCGGTGCGCACGGTCGGCGCGACCACCGTCGCCGGCATCGGCGCGCCCCCGGCGCCGGGCAGCACGGTCTGCTCCAACGGCCGCACCAGCGGTCCGGGGTGCGGTCTGGTCTGGGGCAACCTGGATGAGATCACCACGCTGAACCAGGCCTGCTCCAAGCCGGGCGATTCCGGCGGCCCGGTCACCGTGGGCGACCGCCTGGTCGGCCTGAACCTGGGCCGTCTGACCGGTCTCGCGGGTATCGGCTTCGATATCCCGTGCAGCACCGCCGCCAACCCGATCCACTCGCCGGCGTACTTCGCGCCGATCGGTGAGATCCTCGCGGCGATCGACAGCATGGGCGGCCCGGGCGCCGGTTTCCGCCCGGTCTAAGCGAATTCGCGAGGCACCGCCGTACCCGCTCGGGTGCGGCGGTGCTCTCGTTTACGGGCCGTGATCATGCGGCGCGTATGCGTGCCGGGCTGTCAAAGGGGCGATCTCCCTGCGGGTTTGGGCCTGGTAGCCAGGGGTATTGCGGCCTTCGATCGGAAGGTGACGTGATGCGCGGCGGGTGGCACGAGGGCAAGCACAAAACAGACTGGTCGGTGGGTCCGACGCAGCTGAAGTGGCGGTCCTGGTGGGGCGTGCTGCGGCGCACCGGCGCCGAGTTCCTGGACGACAATCTGATGGACTGGGCCGCGGCGCTGACCTACTACTCCATGCTGTCGCTGTTCCCCGCGATCATCGTCTGCACCGCCCTGCTGGGGTTGCTGGGCGACTCACAGACCCAGACGCTGATCCAGACCGTCGAGGACGTCGGCGCCGGTAGTGCCACCACGCTGCTGGTCGACGCGATCAAGGAACTGCAAGGCTCGCAACAGATCGCGGGCCCGCTGGCCATCATCGGCCTGCTGACCGCACTGTGGACGGCGTCGGGCTACATCGGCGCATTCATGCGGGCGTCGAACGCGATCTACGACGTCGACGAGGGCCGCCCGATCTGGAAGACGGTGCCGGTGCGCGTCGGGCTGACCGCGCTGATGGTGGTGTTGCTCGCGGTGTGCGCGGTCGGGGTGGTCGCCACCGGCGGCATCGCGGACCGGGCGGGCCAGTGGCTCGGCGTCGGCTCGGCCGGCGTGACGGCCTGGGACATCGTGAAGTGGCCGGTGCTGGCCATTCTGATCAGCCTGGCCTTCGCCCTGCTGTACTGGGTGGCGCCGAACGCGCAACAGCCGGGCTTTCGCTGGCTGAGCCCGGGCAGCGTGCTGGCCGTGCTGGTCTGGATCGCGGCCTCGGCCGGATTCGCGGTCTACGTCGCCAATTTCGGCTCCTACAACAAGACCTACGGCTCGCTCGGCGGTGTCGCGGTCTTCCTGGTCTGGCTGTGGATCTCGAATATCGCCGTCCTGCTGGGCGCCGAGTTCGACGCGGAACTGGCGCGCGGCCGCCGGATCGAAGAGGGCATGCCACCCGAGCAGGAGCCGTTCCTGCCGCCACGGCAGGAGGCGGACGACGATTCCGACAGCCCAAAAGAACGCTCGGACGCCGGCGCCGCGAAAGTACCGATAATGAAAGGGAGATAGAGATGAGTCCACGAAAATCGACCTCCGAGATAGATCGGTTGCACGAGATCGCCGGAGGCGTCAAGAAGAAGGCGGACCAGGGCACGGTGCAGGCCGCCGTCGCCGCCACCGCCGCGGTGGACCGGGTCCGCACCAAGGCTCGCGATCTCGTCGATCGGGCGGAGGCGAACGCACCGGCGGCCAAGAAGAGCCGGGCGACCCCGGCCCTGGCCGCCGCGGGAGCCGCCGCGGCCCTGCTGGTCTGGCTGATCCTGCGGAGGCGATGATGCGCACCGTGTACAAGCCCTTGGAGATGCTGATCAGCGTGCTGGGCGGTCTGCTCGCCGGCGCGGTGTTCAGCAAGGTGTGGGGAACGCTGACCGGCGAGGACGAGGCGCCCGACGCCACCGCGAAAGACCACAGCTGGCAAGAGGTGCTGGCCGCGGCCGCGTTGCAGGGCGCGATCTTCGGGCTGGTCCGCGCGGCCCTGAATCGCGCCAGTGCCACCGGGTATCAGTCGGTGACCGGCACCTGGCCGGCCTAGCCACTCAGATCAGGCCCGCCAATTTGTAGAGGACGAGTGAACCGGCCACCGCGACATTGAGGCTGTGGCCGGTGCCGACCATCGGGATCTCGACGGCGAGATCGAGGTATTCCAATCCCTCCGGCGGGATCCCGTCGGCCTCGTGACCGAGCACCATCACGGTGCGTTTGCGGGCGGTCGGCAGGTCGGCCAGGCGGATGGACTCATCGGTGAGTTCGACGCCGACGATCGCCGAGCCGCCGGCGCGCTGGCGTTGCAGCCAGCGGTCCACCCGTCCGTCGACCCAGTGCACGCATTGGGGGGTGCGCAGCGTGTTGCCATGATCCAGGGCATCGGGGACCCACGGCTTACGGGGCACCACCAGGCAGGCTCCGACCGCGTCGCAGGTGCGCAGCAAGGTGCCCAGGTTGACGCCGTGCTTGGGCCACAGCGGGGCAGCCAGGAGGTGGTTCCAGCAGCCATGTGCCCGGCGGCGGCGCTGGCGGCGCAGTTCGGGGCGGGTGCGAACCCGCGCGGCCGTCACAGCGGAAGGGGAAGAGCCTTCCCCGGAGCGAGAACAGAATTCATATCGATCGACGATACCGCACGCCGCGTCCCGCTGATCAGGGCCGCAGCACCGACACCAGGAACTCGGTCTGGTCGTAGACCGCCTGCTCGAACACGTCGTCGAAGTACACGTCGAAGTGCCCCACCGGATACCGTTTCACCACAGCGTGTTTCGTGCGTTCGGCCGCCTTCAGGGTGGGCTTGGCCGGCGCGATCGAGTCGTGGTCGGCGATGGCGTAGAACACCGGCACCTTCAAGCCCTTGACCCGCCGCGCGGGCGAATCGAACAGCGCCGAGAAGGCAAAGCGCGCCGCGACTTTCGGCTCGTAGGTCAGGCTCTCCTCGGCGAGCCTGCCGTAGCCCTCCGGCACATCCGAGGCCGACATCAACGCCGCCGACCGCTTGCGCCCGGCCAGCTTCACCCGGATCGGCTTGCGCCGCACCGGCGCGAGCAGCACGTCGGTGGTGGCCAGGGTGGCGACCTTGGTCAGGCTGATCGGCCCCTTCGCCAGCCCGGAAGCCCACCCGCTGGTGAACGGCACCTGCGCGACGACGGCCGCCAGGTAGTCGTCCTCGGGCGCGATCGAGAGCACATGCCCGCCGCCGAACGAGGTGCCCCACAACGCGATTCGCGTCTTGTCGATGCCGCGCAGGGTGCGCGCGTAGGCGATGGCGTTACGCCAGTCCGTGCGCTGTCTGGAAATATTGATCACCTGCCGGGGCTCCCCGCCGCTGGCGCCGAAATGCCGGTAGTCGAATACCAGCACCGCCATGCCCGCCGCGGCGAACCGCCGGGCGTAGCGATCCAGACCCATATCCCGTGTGCCCCCCAGACCGTGCCCCATGACCACGAGTGGGCGGGGCTTGGGGACGCCTGCGGGAGGATACAGCCAGCCGGCGCAATGCTCGTTACCCGACGGGAAACTGACCTCGAGACGTTCCATGGGCCATTACCGTACTGTGTTCGGCTGCCGCATTCGCGGCGTGGTTGGGTCCGCCGCAACGCACCGGCTACGCTGGGCACGCGGACGAGTTGGCCGGGCGACCGCGGCGCAGGGAACGGGCACGCGTGTGCCGCCGCCCCGCGCCGAGGAAAGTCCGGACTCCACAGAGCAGGGCGGTTGTTAACGGCAACCCGGGGTGACCCGCGGGACAGTGCCACAGAAAACAGACCGCCGGGGGCAACCCCGGTAAGGGTGAAACGGTGCGGTAAGAGCGCACCAGCGCCCCGGGCGACCGGGGCGGCTAGGTAAACCCCGCCCGGAGCAAGGTCGAAGGTCGCACCTCGCGGTGCGACTGCGCAGGCGTTCGAGGGCTGCTCGCCCGAGCCTGCGGGTGGGCCGCTCGAGGCACCCGGCAACGGTGTGTCCAGATGGATGGTCGTCACCCGGCGCGAGCCGGGGACAGGATCCGGCTTACAGGCCAACTCGTCCGCCCGCTCGGCCTCCGAGTTTCCCCGCTCCGCCCACCCTTGCGGGTGCATGATGGAGTGGGGGAGCGCAGGGAGCGGCTATGGACATTCTCGGCATCGTCGGCAGCATCTTCGGGGTGGGGGTGGTCGCGGGCGCGGTGCTCACCGCCCTGGGCGCGCGCGTGGTCGCGCAGTACGAACGCGGGGTGGTGTTCCGCCTCGGCAAGGTGGCCGGCGTCCGGGAACCCGGTCTGCGCCTGCTGATTCCGTTCGTCGACAAGATGCGCAAGGTCTCGACCCAGATCGTCACGCTGCCGGTGCCGGCCCAGGACGGCATCACCCGCGACAACGTCACCGTCCGGGTGGACGCGGTGGTGTACTTCCGGGTGGTCGATCCGCAGTGCGCGGTCGTGGAGGTGCAGAACTATCTGTTCGCCGTCGGGCAGGTGGCCCAGACCTCACTGCGCTCGATCATCGGCAAGAGCGAGCTGGACGACCTGCTGTCCAACCGCGCCGAGTTGAACAAGGGTCTGGAGATCCTGATCGACAGCCCGGCCCTGGGTTGGGGCGTGCACATCGATCGGGTGGAGATCAAGGATGTGGCGCTGCCCGAATCGCTGAAGCGGTCGATGTCGCGCCAGGCCGAGGCCGAGCGGGAACGCCGCGCCCGGGTCATCTCGGCCGAGGGCGAGTTGCAGGCCTCGCAGATGCTGGCCGAGGCGGGCGCGCGGATGGCGGAATCGCCCGCCTCGCTGCAACTGCGGTTGCTGGAAACGGTGGTTCAGGTTGCGGCGGAGAAGAATTCGACGCTGGTGCTGCCGTTCCCGGTGGAGCTGCTGCGCTTCCTGGAACGGAGCACCCCCGAGGTCAAAGGGGCGGAGCCGAAGGACCCGGACTAGCCGCACATGATCTTGGCCATCTGGTAGACCGACTGCGCCTCCTCCTTGGAGGCCTCGGCCGAACCGTTCTTGGCCAGCTTGATGATGTTGGCGACGATGGCGTCCTCGGACTTGGCCGCCTTCACGTCCTTGCAGGTCTCGGTGAGGATCTCGGCGATCTGGGCATCGGAGCGGCCGGTCGCGAGCTTGGGGAAGGCGGACTTGTAGCTGACCACGAAGGTGCCGGCGCGGGCGCTGTCGATGATCGAGGCGGCCGAGGCCGAGGCGGCGGTCGACGAGGTGGCCGGAGTCGCCGTGTCCTCGCCACCGCAGCCGGCGAGCAGCAGGGCGGCGAAGACGGTGGAGCTGGCCGCGATGGCGGCGGTAGTTCTGATCACGTTGCGGGATGCTAGCCCCATCCCGCGAAAGCCGCCTTCCGTCCGGTGAACGGAAGGCGGCCACCGCGTGTACGAAAACCGTGAGGTCAGGTCGGGTTGATCACAAAGACCGAGGCCCAATACGCGGCCTGATCCGGGCCGAGGACCGGCATCAGGTAGTCGAAGAGGATCGTTGACATGACTGCGTTTCTCCCAATTGTCGACGTACACGGACACTTTGCGAGCCGCACGGACCGAGCACCGCGCGGATCGCCGGGGAACCCTAACAGCCGCGGCCGGTTTGGCTGGTCCGGCACGGCGTTTCGTCGGTAACTGGCCTTTGGAGTGATCGACGTCATAGAGTGGTCGCCGTTGGTAATACCCGTTGGCGGGGCGGTCTGACGGGTGCTCTTCTTCTCCGAGTGCAGGAAGCAGGTCTCAAAACATATGCGGGTAGTTCGTTCACTGGTCGCCGGCGCGCTTATCGCCGGGGCCGCATCGGTTTTCGCCGTGCTGGGCGCCGGGTCCGCGAATGCGGTCGCGGTGACGCCGTTGCCGGGTGGGGTGCAGGTCGACCTCACCCCTGGTGATACCCAGTGGGTCAGTCAGTCCAATATCGGTCTGGCGATTGCCGGTTTGCCGCATCCGTCGGCGGCATCGTTCGGTCAGGCGCTCGACGCCGCGGCCGGGGTGTCGGCGGCTGTGCCGAACGGCCGGGTCACTTTTACCGTGTTCGGTCCGCTCAATGAGCTGAACGGCACGATGCTGGCGCTGCAGTAGTAGCGAGCGGCTCTCACACTGTGGAACTGCACCAGCGGATCGTGTCGGCCCCGGTGGACTTCGGGGCCATCAGGTCCGAATTCGGTTTGGCCTCGGCGTATCCCGCCGAGGCCACCGCGGAAGCCCGCGACGCGTCCGACGCGTTCGCGGGCTTTCGGATCGATCGCACCGATCTGGCCCTGGTGACGATCGACCCGCCCGGCGCGCTGGATCTCGATCAGGCGGTCCATCTGGAACGCACCGCGACCGGCTTCCTCGTGCACTACGCGATCGCCGACGTCGCCGCCGTGATTCGCCCCGACGGCGCGCTGGCGCGCGAATCGGTGGCCCGGGGGCAAACCTTCTACTTACCCGATGGCACCGTGCCGCTGCACCCGCCGGAGCTGTCGGAGGATTCGGCCAGCCTGCTGCCGGATCAGACCCGGCCCGCCGTGCTGTGGACCATCGAATGCGATTCCGCCGGTGCGCCTTCGGAGTTCCGGGTCGAGCGGGCCCTGGTCCGCTCCCGGGCGCGCCTGGACTACGCGGGCGTGCAAGCCGACGCCGACGCGGGCCGCCTGCACCCGTCGATCGCTGCCCTGCCGGAATTCGGTCAGCGGCGCATCGAAGCCGGGCTGGCGCGCGGCGCGATCGGGCTGCGGCTGCCCTCGCAGAGCATCATCCGCGACGACGGCACCGACGGGCACTGGCAACTCGTGGTCGAACCGCGGACCGCGGCCGACGACTGGAACGAACAGGTCTCGCTGCTGACCGGCATGGTCGCGGCCCGAATCATGCTGCGCGGGGACGACTCCGGGCAGGTCATCGCGCTGTTGCGGACGATGCCGCCGCCCGCTGAATCCGCCATCGCCGCGATGCGCCGCACCGCGGCCGCGCTGGGCGTGCACTGGCCGGCCGAGCAGCAGGTGGGACAGATGCTGGCGCTGCTGGACCCGAATACTCCGGCGGCCCTGGTGCTCATGTCCGAGGCGACCGGGCTGTTGCGCGGCGCGGGGTACACCGTGCTCAACGGCGATCCCGAAGGCCGGCCGGATTCGTTGGAACACAGTGCGATAGGGGCCCCCTACGCGCACGTGACCGCGCCGCTGCGCCGTCTGGGCGACCGCTACGCCACCGAGATCTGCCTGGCCCGCTGCGCGGGAACCGAAGTCCCGCAATGGGTTCGCGACGGTCTCGCCGAGGTCGTCACCGCGCTGCGCCGCTCGGACGCGCTGGCGGGCAAGGTCGAACGCGCCTGCATCGACCTGACCGAATCCACCCTGCTCTCCGAACGCGTCGGCGCCACCTTCGACGCGGTGGTCATCCGCGAGGCCAACGGCAACCGCGCCGCCGAGATCTTCATCGCCGACCCGCCCGTGCTCGGCCCCTGCAACGGCGCGCCGCCGGAAGGCGCGACCGTGCGGGTTCAGCTCACCGCCGCGGACCCCACCACCCGCAAGATCGTGTTCACCTACTCCGCCTGACCCGGCGCCTGCCGGTGCGAGGTGAGCGCTTCGGCGGCCTCGGGGTAGCGCTCCAGCTCATGATGCGCGGCGTCGGTCTCGGCCGCGGCCAGCAGATGGTAGAGCGCCGGGTTCTCGCCTGCGGCTTCGGCTTCGGCGGCGCGCAGATGGATCGCCTCGCAGGATTCGATGGCGTCGCGGTGGTCGCCGAGCACGGATTGCAGGTGTTTGGCGTGGCGTCCGAGATCGGTGGCTTCGGCGCCGAGAATCTCGGCGGCGGCCTCGCAGGAGTAGCGCAGGCGCTTGGCGCTCTTGCGGATGTCGTGCAGCATCTCGATACGCTCGGCCGGGTCGGTGCTGGGCTCGGCGCGGATGAAGGCCTCGATGCGTTCGTGGTCGCGTTGCAGGACGACGCGGAAGAAATCAGGGGCGGGGACGGCGGCGCGGGAAGGGCGCAGCGGCGGGCCGGACTTCCAGTCCGACAGGGTGTTTCGCAGCGCGCGGTAGCGGTCGTCGTCCAGGGCGGCCAGGATCTGAGCGTGCGCGCCGTCGTAGCGGGCGCGTTCGGCGGCCACCAGGCGCGCGGTGACCCGCTCGACATCCTCGGCGGTGGTGATGGGCGCGGCGACATGATGTTCGCCGACGGTGACGGGCACGGTGTTGCGCGGCGCGGCGACGTCGTCCTCGGCGGCGGGTTTCCCGGTGACCGTGTCGATGTCGGTGACCTCGACCGCCGCGGCGGCGTGCTCGGCCAGCAGCGTCTCGAAGCGGTCGGCGCGGACCTCGGCGTCGCGGGCCACCCCGAGCAGGCCCGCCAGCCACTTGAGTTCCTGGCTGATCTCGTCGGCCCGATCCCGTTGCAGCAGCATCCGATAGGAACGCAGCACGCTGCGCAGCCGGCGGGTCGCCACCCGCATCTGATGCACCGAATCGTCGGCGTCGGAACGGACTTCGGGTTCGGCGGCCAGCAGCCGGTCGACATCGCCGGCTAGGGCCGCGATGAATGCCGTACCGGCGCTGTCCGCCATGCGATCACTTCACTTTCGCGAATTCGTCGGTCGCCTCGACCAATCGGTGCACGATGCCGGGTTCGTTGGAGGCGTGCCCGGCGTCGTCGACGATGTGCAGCACCGAACCGGGCCAGGCGCGGTGCAGATCCCACGCGCTGACCGGCGGGCACACGACATCGTGCCGGCCCTGCACGATCACCACGGGGATGTGGGTGATCTTAGCGAGGTCGCGCAGCAGCTGGCCCTCCTCGAGGAATCCGCCGTGGCGGAAGTAGTGATTCTCGATGCGCGCGAAGGCGAGCGCGAAACGGGGTTCCCCGGATTCGGCCACCCGCTCCGGGTTCGGCAGCAGGGTGCTGGTCGCGCCCTCCCAGGTGGTCCAGGCGACGGCCGCGGCCGTGGCGACCTCCGGGTCGGGGGAGTGCAGCAGCCGGTGGTAGACCTCCACCAGATCGCTGTCGCGCTGGTCGAGCGGCACCGGGGCGAGAAACTTCTCCCACAGGTCCGGGTACATGTTGCCCGCGGCCCCGTTGTAGTACCAGTCGATCTCCTTGCGCCGCAACAGGAAGATGCCGCGCAGTACCAGTTCGGTGACCCGCTCCGGATACTGCTGGGCGTAGGCCAGGGCCAGGGTGGAGCCCCAGGACCCGCCGAACACCTGCCAGCGCTCGATGCCCAAATGGGTACGCAGCGCCTCGATATCGGCGATCAGATGCGGCGTGGTGTTGGTCTCCAGGCTCGCGCCGTCGGCGATATGCGGTGTGCTGCGGCCACATCCGCGCTGATCGAGCAGCACGATGCGATAGGCCGCCGGATCGAAGAAGCGCCGGTAACTCGGGTCGGTGCCGCCGCCGGGCCCGCCGTGCAGGAACACCACCGGCTTACCGTCGGGATTGCCGCTGACCTCCCAGTACATCTGCTGGCCGTCGCCGACGTCGAGCAGGCCGGTCTCGATCGGTTCGATCGCGGGGTAGAAGGTGCGCAGGGTCATCAGAAGGCGATCCCCGCGGCGAGGTTCGGGAGCTCCAGGGCCTGGATGGCCTGCTGGCGGACCTCCGGGCAGGCCTTGGTGGTGGTCGTGTCGATGATCGACTTGTCGTGCAGGATATGGCCGTTGATGCCGCCCTGCTGCACACCCCACTGGTGGACCAGCGCGTTCAGCCCGATCTTGCCCAGCGTCGGCCCCTGCACCCGCCAGCTCGACAGTTCCGGCTCGATCAGATCGCAGAGCTGCTCGGCGCTCGCGTCGGAGATCTCCAGGGTGGTGGTCGGCGCGGCCGCGCTCGTCGACCCCTGCGCGGAGGAGGTGGCCGACCCGGACGTCCCGGCGGGATTCGGATCGCCCGTGGTGGTGCACGCGGCCAGTGCGACCGTGGCGAACATCCCCGCCACCACCAAGCTACTGCGGGAAATCCAACGGCTCTGCGGCATTCCAAACCTCGTCACTCGTGTCGACAGCATCGCCCCGAGTCTGCCATCCCCGTCCGGGGTAGCCACGAAAAGTGGGACATGACCGGGCCGAACGCCGCGGTCATGCCCCACTCGTCACCGAAATCAGAAGCTGTGCTCCGGGCCGGGGAAGGTGCCCCGGCGGACCTCGTCGGCGTAGTCGGCGGCGGCCTTGCGCAGGTCCGGGCCGATGTCGGCGAAGCGCTTGACGAACTTGGCCGTCTTGCCGCTGGTGTAGCCGGCCATGTCCTGCCAGACCAGCACCTGGGCATCGCAATCCGCGCCGGCGCCGATGCCGACGGTCGGAATGGTCAGCTTGTGCGTGACCTGACCGGCCAGCTCGGCCGGCACCATCTCCATCACCACGGCGAACGCGCCCGCCTCCTGCACGGCGATGGCGTCGTGGATGAGCTGCTCGGCGGCGTCGCCCCGGCCCTGCACGCGGAAACCGCCGAGGGTGTTGACGCTCTGCGGGGTGAAGCCGATGTGCGCCATCACGGGGATGCCGGCCGCGGTGATCAGCGCGATCTGCTCGGCGACGCGCTCGCCGCCCTCCAGCTTCACCGCGTGCGCCTGGCCCTCTTTCATGAACCGGGTGGCGGTGGCCAGCGCCTGCTGCGGCGAGGACTCGTAGGTGCCGAACGGCAGGTCGGCCACCACCAGGGCGTTGGGCGCGCCCCGGACCACGCCGCGGACCAGCGGGATCAGCTCGTCGACGGTGATCGGCACGGTGGTGTCGTAGCCGTACACCACGTTGGCCGCGGAATCGCCGACCAGCAGCACCGGGATACCGGCCTCTTCGAAGAGGCGGGCCGAGGAATAGTCGTAGGCGGTGAGCATGGCCCACTTCTCGCCGTCGGCCTTCATCTGCTGCAGATGGGTGACGCGGGTCTTGCGCCGCTTCTGCGGTTCGGCCGGGGCCGCGCCGTAGGCCGGGGTTTCCGAATCGGATACGGACATCATCGTCCCTTCGTTGGGTGTCGCCTCGAGGCCCATATCGGGTCCCCGGGTCTTCTGACCCCTCTATTTTGCCACCGCCGCCCTACCTCGAATAAGAGTCCTCCCCGGTGCGATCGGTCACACCGGCGTCCTGGCAGGATCGGGGCCATGGGCTTGCGACGGGGCGTGCTGGGTGTTGCGGTGCTGGCGTTGGTCGCGGGGGGCTGCTCGGCGCAGGACAGTGAACCGCCGCGCCCGACCGCGCCGATGCCGCCGACCCCGGCGGCGCTGGACAAGTTCTACGGGCAGACGGTGGACTGGGGGTCGTGCGCCGAGGTCACCGGTGAGCGGCTGCCCCCGTCCGCGGAGTGCGCGAAGCTCACCGTGCCGGTCGACTACGCGCAGCCGCAGGGCGCGACCGCGCAGCTCGCCCTGTCCCGGATTCCGGCGTCGGGCAAGAAGATCGGGTCGTTGCTGCTGAACCCGGGTGGCCCCGGGGTGTCGGGTTTGTCGATCGTGAGCCTGGCCGGTGGCTCGGCGCTGGCCGAGCGCTTCGACCGAGTCGGGTTCGATCCGCGCGGCGTCGGGTCCTCGACGCCGTCGATCACCTGCCTGAATCCGCAGGAGACCGACGCCGAGCGGGCCGAGCGCCCGGTGGGCAATACGCCCGAGGGCATCGCGGTCCAGGAGACCGAGAACAAGGAATACGTCGGCAAATGCGTCGAACGGACCGGCACCGAGTTCCTCTCCCACGTCGGCACCCGTGAGGTCGTGCAGGACATGGACGTCATCCGCGCGGTGCTGGGCGATTCGAAGCTCAGCTACCTGGGCTACTCCTACGGCACCAAGCTGGGTTCGGCCTACGCCGAGAAGTATCCCGACCGGGTGCGGGCCCTGGTGCTCGACGGCGCCATCGATTCCTCGCAGGACCCGGTCGAGGAGTCGCTGCGCCAGGCCGCCGGATTCCAGAAGGCTTTCGACGGCTTCAGCGCCGACTGCGTGCGGCAGCCCGACTGCCCGCTCGGCACCGACCCCGCCCTGGCGGTCGCGCGTTTCCGGGATCTGGTGAATCCGCTGCCGGACAAGCCGGCCCGGACGAAGGACCCGCGCGGCCTGTCCTACGGCGACGCCATCACCGGCGTGCAGCAGGCGCTCTACTCCGACTCGCTGTGGCGCGGGCTGTCCACCGGCCTGACCGAACTGGCGCAGGGCCGCGGCGACACCCTGCTGCAACTGGCCGACATGTACGACGGCCGCAACGACGACGGCACCTACACCAACACCCAGGACGCCTTCAACGCCATCCGCTGCGTCGACGACCCGCGCATCACCGACCCGGCGATCGCGTCCCGCCAGGACGCCAACTACCGCAAGGCCGCCCCGTTCCTCGACGACGGCACCGGCACCGGCGCGGCGGCCCTGGAACTGTGCGCGTTCTGGCCGGTGCCCAACAGCTCCGAGCCGCACCGGATCTCGGTGCCGGGGCTGCCGAAGGTGGTCGTCGTTTCCACCACCGAGGACCCCGCCACCCCGTATCAGGCCGGCGTCGACCTGGCCCAGCAGCTCGGCGCGTCCCTGATCACCTTCCACGGCACCCGCCACACCGCCGCCCTGGTCGCCGGTGACGAATGCCTGGACAGCGCGGTCATCGCGTACCTGACGAACCTGACCGAACCGGGGTCGACCCTCAGCTGCGGCCCGTCCGACTGAACTATCGCATAGAACTTTATGCTCTGGCATGCCAGAGTGGTGGCGGACAGCGTTCGGACACAAGGAGTTTCTGTGGCGTCGCCCTTCCGCACCCGACTAGCCGCCCTCGTAGTCGCGGTCCTCGCGCTCGCGATTGCCGCCGGCCCCGCGAGCGCCGAGGCGGAAACCGTCGACGACCCGGCCGCCGCCTGCGCGACGGCGCCGACCGACGGCAACCGATCGGCCACGATCGACGGCCGGGAGTACCTCGTCAACGTCCCCGCCGGCCTTCCGCGGCGCGCCCCGCTCGTGGTCGCGCTGCACGGCGGTTTCAGCAATCCGGGCAAGCACCTGGGTGAATCGGGCTGGGCCGAATTCGCCGCCCAGGAGAAGTTCATCGTGGTCGCCCCGCAGGGCCGGAAAGACGAAGGCGACGCCGACCCGGCGACCTGGGCCTGGTACGCCGACGCGGAGGATGTCGCCTTCATCATGAAGGTGGTGGCGGCCGTCCGGGCCGAATGGTGCGTTGATCCCAAACGCATACACCTCGCCGGGCACTCCAACGGCGGGCAGATGGCCTCGCGGGTGGGGTGCGCGGAGTCGGCCTTCTTCGCCTCGGGCGCGGTGTACGCACCCGCGCCGCCGCCGCTCGGTTGCGATCCGGCCCGGGCCATCTCCTGGGGCGTTTTCGCCTCGGCCGCTGACGCCACCGTGGTCGAGCCGGTCGCCGCCGGCCACGCGTGGTACTGGCTGCGGGAGAACCGCGAGTGCGTCGGCGAGGCGAACGACGGCGGCACCGACGTCAAGGACACCAAGCGGTGGGACTGTGATTCCGGCACCGAAGTGCTCTGGCGCGTGTACCACGGCGGTAGCCACTATTGGCCGACCGGTGCCCGGCGCACCGAGATGATGAACCGCATGTGGCAACTGTTCGAGGCCAATCCGCTGCCCTGATCGCACCCGAGATCCCGCCGTCACGGAGGTGCCGAGCGGATCTCGCCCTGGTGCGCGGACGCACTGTTCGCAATCTTCAGCCGCTACGTAACACGGATTTAACGCCAGGTGCCTACGCTCGCCACCATGGATCGCCAGAAGGAATTCGTGCTGCGGACGCTCGAAGAGCGGGACATCCGCTTCGTGCGGCTCTGGTTCACCGACGTCTTGGGTTATCTGAAGTCCGTCGCGATCGCTCCCGCCGAGCTGGAGGGCGCGTTCGAGGAGGGCATCGGATTCGACGGCTCGGCCATCGAGGGCTTCGCCCGCGTCTCGGAGGCCGACATGGTCGCCCGGCCGGACCCCTCCACCTTCCAGGTGTTGCCTTGGGCCACCTCCAAGGGCCACCAGCACTCCGCGCGCATGTTCTGCGACATCACCATGCCCGACGGCTCGCCGTCCTGGGCCGACCCGCGCCACGTGCTGCGGCGTCAGCTGAACAAGGCCGCCGATGTCGGGTTCAGCTGCTACGTGCACCCCGAGATCGAATTCTTCCTGCTCAAGGACAGCCCGCAGGACGGCTCCAAGCCGGTCCCGGCCGACAGCGGCGGCTTCTTCGACCAGGCCGTGCACGATTCGGCGCCGAACTTCCGCCGCCACGCCATCGACGCGCTGGAGTCCATGGGCATCTCGGTGGAGTTCAGCCACCACGAGGGCGCCCCGGGCCAGCAGGAGATCGACCTGCGCTACGCGGACGCGCTGTCCATGGCCGACAACGTGATGACCTTCCGCTACCTGATCAAAGAGGTGGCGATCGACGAGGGCGTGCGGGCCACCTTCATGCCCAAGCCGTTCGCGGAGTACCCGGGCTCGGCGATGCACACCCACATGAGCCTGTTCGAGGGCGAGGCGAACGCCTTCGCCGATCCCGACGACCCGGACAACCTGTCCGGCACGGCGCGCGCGTTCATCGCGGGCATCCTGGAGCACGCGCCGGAGATCTCGGCGATCACCAACCAGTGGGTGAACTCCTACAAGCGCCTGATCCACGGCGGCGAGGCCCCGACGGCCGCCTCCTGGGGCCGGTCGAACCGTTCCGCGCTGGTCCGGGTGCCGATGTACACCCCGAACAAGTCCTCCTCGCGGCGCGTCGAGATCCGCAGCCCCGATTCGGCCTGCAACCCGTACCTGACCTTCGCGGTGCTGCTCGCGGCCGGTCTGCGCGGCATCGAGAAGGGCTACACCCTGCCGCCCGAGGCCGAGGACGACGTGTGGTCGCTGACCTCCGCGGAGCGCCGCGCCATGGGCTTCCGGGAGTTGCCGGGCACCCTGGACGAGGCGCTGCAGGCGATGGAGCGGTCCGAGCTGGTCGCCGAGACGCTGGGTGAGCACGTGTTCGACTTCTTCCTGCGCAACAAGCGCCGGGAATGGGCCGACTACCGCAGCCAGGTCACGCCGTTCGAGCTCAAGGAATATCTGGGCCTGTAAAGCGGCTGCTGCCCGAAAAGTACCGTTTGCGTGTCTTTCCGTGCCCTGCGCCGGAAAGCGTTGTCCGGACAACTAGGTTGGGAGCTATGGTTCGGCCCCCAACGCAGCGCTCAGCGGTCCCCGGCGTCGGTCGGCTCGGGTTGCTCGAGCCGAACGCCGCCGAGTCGCTGCGCGAGCTGGCCTGGGACAACCTCGACAGCATCCCGGTGCTGTGGGCGTTGTCCCGGGCGCCCGACGCCGACCTGGCGCTGAGCACGCTGGTCCGGTTGCGCGAGGCGCTGGGCGCGGGCTGGGCCGAACTGGATTCGGCGCTGCGGGCCGATACGTCGTTGCGCGGCAGGCTGTTCGCGCTGATCGGGTCGTCGAGCGCGTTCGGCGATCATCTGGTTTCCGAGCCCGCGGTGTGGACGTCGTTGCGGCGCACCGAGTTACCCGACCGGGACGAGTTGATCGCGGATCTGCTCGACGCCGTGCAGGCGGTGCCGGAGGAGGGGCCGAACGCCGGCCCGATGCTGTACAGAGCCGGGATCTCGGGTCCGGAGACGGTGGCGCTGCTGCGCCGGCGCTATCGCGATCAGCTCATGCTTCTCGCGGCGCTGGATCTGGCGGCCACGGTGGAGAACGAGCCGGTCCTGCCCTACCAGGTGGTGGGCAAACATCTCACGGCGCTGGCCGATGCCGCGCTGACGGCGGCGCTCGCGGTCGCGGTGGCGCGGGTCTGCAAGGACCGCCCGGTGCCGGTGCGTCTGGCCGTGATCGCCATGGGCAAGAGCGGCGCCTGCGAACTCAACTACGTGAGCGACGTGGACGTGGTCTTCGTCGCCGAACCGGCCGACGCCACCGCGACCCGGCTGGCCGCGGAACTGATGAGCGTGGGCAGCCAGGCCTTCTTCGAGGTCGACGCCGCGCTGCGCCCGGAGGGCAAGGCGGGCGCGCTGGTCCGGACGCTGGACTCGCATGTCGCCTACTACAAGCGCTGGGCCCGGACCTGGGAATTCCAGGCGCTGCTGAAGAACCGGCCGATGACCGGCGATCTGGAGCTGGGCCAGGACTACCGCGACGCGCTGATGCCGATGGTCTGGGCCGCCAGCGAGCGGGAGGATTTCGTCACCGACGTGCAGGCCATGCGCCGCCGGGTGGAGGATCTGGTGCCCGCGGACCTGCGCGAGCGCGAGCTCAAACTCGGGCACGGCAGCCTGCGCGACGTCGAATTCGCGGTCCAGCTCCTGCAATTGGTGCACGGCCGGGTCGACGACACGCTGCACGTGCAGGGCACGGTCGAGGCGCTGACGGCGCTGGCGGCCGGCGGCTACGTCGGGCGCGACGACGCCGCGAATCTCACTGCCTCCTACGAATTTCTGCGTCTGCTCGAACATCGGTTGCAGTTGCAGCGGCTCAAGCGCACGCACACCCTGCCCGCGGCCGACGACGAGGAGGGCATGCGGTGGCTGGCGCGCGCGGCGCACATCCGGCCCGACGGCAGACAGGACGCCGTCGGCGTGCTCGCGTCCGAGATTCGCCGGAACGCGGTGCGGGTCCGGCGGTTACACGCCAAGCTGTTCTATCGCCCGCTGCTGGATTCGGTGGTCCGGCTGGAGTCCGACGCGCTGCGGCTGAGCCCGGACGCGGCGGTGCGCCAGCTCAAGGCGCTCGGTTATACCTCGCCGGAGCACGCGCTCAGTCACCTGAAGGCGCTCACCGGCGGGGTGTCGCGCAAGGGCCGGATCCAGGCCCTGCTGCTGCCGACGTTGCTCGAATGGCTCGGGGAGACACCGAATCCCGACGCCGGCCTGCTCGCTTATCGCCGGGTCTCCGAGGGCCTCGACGACCAGATCTGGTTCCTGCGCGAACTGCGCGACGAAGGGGCGATCGCGCAGCGGCTCATGATCGTGCTCGGCTCCTCGGAGTACCTGCCCGACCTGCTGATCAACGCGCCCGACACGATCCGGATGTACGCCGACGGGCCGAGCGGCCCGCTGCTGCTCAGTCCGCAGCCCGACGACGTCCTGCGCGGCATCCTGACCGCCGCCGCCCGCTACGACGAGCCGAAACGCGCTGTGGCGGCGGCCCGTTCGCTGCGCAGGCACGAACTGGCCCGCGTCGCCTCGGCCGATCTGCTCGGCATGCTCGACGTGCAGCAGGTGTGCCGGGCGCTGTCCGCGGTGTGGGTGGCGACGCTGGAAGCCTCGCTCGCCGCGATCATCCGGGCCAGTGAGGCCGAACGGGGCGAGCCCGCGCCCGCCGACATGGCGGTCATCGGGATGGGCCGCCTCGGCGGCATGGAACTCGGTTACGGCTCCGACGCCGACGTGCTGTTCGTCTGCGACCCCAGACCGGGGGTCGACGAGACCCTGGCGGTGAAGTGGTCGATCTCGGTGGCGGAGAAGGTGCAGCGCCTGCTGGGCGCGCCGAGTACCGACCCACCGCTGCAAGTCGACGCGGGCCTGCGCCCGGAGGGCCGCAACGGCGCCCTGGTGCGCACGCTGGCGGCCTACGCCGCCTACTACGAGCAGTGGGCCCAGCCGTGGGAGATGCAGGCGCTGCTGCGCGCCCACCAGGTCGCCGGTGACGCGGCGCTGGGCGTGCGCTTCCTGCGCACCATCGACAAGGTCCGCTATCCCGCGGGCGGGGTGTCCCCGGAGGCGGTCCGCGAGATCCGCCGCATCAAGGCCCGGGTCGATTCCGAGCGGCTGCCGCGCGGCGCGAATCCGGCCACCCACACCAAACTCGGCCGCGGCGGCCTGGCCGACATCGAATGGACGGTGCAGCTGCTGCAGCTGCGCCACGCCCACGAGATCCAAGGCCTGCACAACACCTCCACGCTGGAATGCCTCGATGTGATCGAGGAAGCCAAGCTGCTGGAGCCGGCCGACGTCGCCCTGCTGCGCGATGCCTGGCTCACGGCGACCAAGGCCCGCAACGCCCTGGTCCTGGTCCGCGGCAAGCCCACCGATCAGCTCCCCGGCCCGGGCCGGTTGCTCTCGGCCGTGGCCCGCGTCGCCGGCTGGCCCAACGACGACGGCGCCGAATTCCTCGACAACTACATGCGCATCACCCGCCGCGCGAAAGCGGTGGTGGAGCGGGTCTTCGGCGGCGACTGAGCGGTGCGCCGGGAGATTGGGCCGCGTCGCGGGCCGGTCGGCCGCAGCCGCCCACCTAGAGTGGCCGGTATGGATCCCCTCCTACCCAAGGAAACCGATGACCTGAGTGTGCTCGCGCGCAGGCTACGGGCGCTACCGCCGTCCTGCGGGCCGGTGCGGCTGGTCGGGGTGGACGGGCATGCGGGGTCGGGCAAGAGCACGTTCGCGGCGCAGTTGGCCGAGGTGCTCGGGGGCGCGCCGGTGCTGAGATTGGACGACCTCGCGACGCACAGCGAGTTCTTCCAGTGGACCGATCGGTTGCGCGAGCAGGTGCTGCGGCCGTTCCGCTGGGGGCACACCGCGTTCTATCGGGCCTACGACTGGCAGCAGTGCGAATTCGGGGGTGAGCGCGCCTTGCTGGCCGAGCCGGTGGTGCTGCTCGACGGCGTCGGCGCGGGGCGGCGCGGCGTGCGGCCGCACCTGGCGCAGCTGCTGTGGATGGAGTGCGCGCCCGAGGAGGCCTGGGAGCGCGGCCGGGAGCGGGACGGGGCCGGGCTCGGACCCTTCTGGGACGAGTGGACCGCCGAGGAACGCGCCCACTTCGCCGACGATCCCTCCCGCCCGTACGCGGATCTTCTTGTCCTGCAACAATCTCCGGGCTACGCGGTGCTGCCGGGGCCGCGCACGACGGCGTCCTGAGCTCGGATCCGCACCGAATCCGCACACGGGGTGCACAGTCGGTCCATCTGGGCCACCTAGGGTTCAGTGATGCGTAGATGGTTGGACCGGGCGTTGCTCGGGGTGGGGTGGCTCGCTGTGCTCGCGGGGGTTACCGGGGTCGTATTGCATCTGGGGAACTGGCGGTGGGAGCTGTTGACGCTGGCGGCTTCGGGGGCCTCGTATCTGATGGCCGGTGCGCTCGTCGGCTTGGTGCTGGTGCTGATCGCGCGCGGCTGGCGCAGCGCGGCGGTCGCGGGAGTCGTTGTGGCGGTGGCACTGTGGACGCAGCTGCCGATCTTCGTTCCGAACGGGCACGCGGCGGCGGGGCCGAAAGTGACTGTGATGCAGTCCAATATCCTGTTCGGCGAGGCCGACGTGGACGCGGTGCTGCGCGCGGTGCGCGCCGAACAGGTCGACCTGCTGACCGTCGACGAGCTGACCCCGCAGGCCGTCGAACGGTTCGCCGCCGCGGGGATCGGCGCGGAGTTGCCACACCAGTTCCTGGTTCCCGGCCTCGGCGGGGGCGGCACCGGCATCTACAGCCGGTATCCGCTGCGCGACACCCAGCGATTCGAGGGCTTCCAGATCAACAATCTCGGCGCGACCATGCGGCATCCGGAGCGCGGCGACATCGCCGTGTTCGCCCTGCACCCGATTCCGCCGAATCTGAACTTCGCGGCGTGGAGCTGGGAGATGCCGCGGATCCGCGAAATCCTGGACGCGCAAACGGGTCCCGCGATCGTCGGCGCGGATTTCAACGCCACCCGCGACCACGCGGCCTTCCGCGCGCTGGTGGCGGGCCGCTTCGATTCCGCCGCCGATCTGGTCGGCGCGGGGCCCATGCTGACCTGGCCGGACAGCAAACGGTGGGGCCCGGTCCTCGGCATCGACCACATCCTCGTCGCCGACGGCACGGCCGAAGAGCTCCGGTCGCTGTCGATTCCGGGCTCCGATCATCGCGCGCTGCTGGCCCGCCTGCGGATGAATCCCTGACCGGTTTCGTATCCGTCCGCAAAGGTGATACGCGCGTTGGCGTTCCGGCGATTACGATGAGAACGCTCGGCGGGTGGCCCGGGCCTGCTCTGCGGTGGACCCGGGGAGGAATTTCACATGGGACGATGGCGCTTCGGGGTGCTCGCGGTGGTGCTGGCGGTGGGGGCCGCCCTGTCCGGCTGCGCGGAGCTATCGAAAAACGATGCCGCCCAACCAGTGATCGCGGATCCGAACAACCCGTGGGTACTGGCCGGTGCGGTGCAGGCCGAGGGGCCGAGCGGGCCACGCAAGGGCGTCCCCGACGCCGCGCTGACCGCGCAGAACGGCGATGGGGGAGCGGTCGACAAACTCGCGCTGAACGCGATCGCCGACATCGAGGCGTTCTGGAAAGCCGAGTACGCCAAGACCTTTCCGGGCGCCTTCGAACCGGTCGGCAAATACTTCTCCTGGGATGCCAGGGCCGCCAAGGACAGCGCGATCACCTTCTGCAAGGCCTCCACCTATCAGCTGGTCAACGCCGCCTACTGCGGTCTGGACCGCACCATCGGCTGGGACCGCGGCGTGTTGTTCCCGCTGCTGGAGAAGAAGTACAACCCGCTGGCCGTGGTCATGGTGATGGCACACGAGTACGGGCACGCCATCCAGGGGCAGGCCGAGATCACCGGGTTCTTCACCAGCGCCCTGGTGCAGGAGCAGCAGGCCGACTGCCTGGCCGGTGTTTTCCTGCGCCATGTGGCCGAGGGCGACGCACCGCATTTCACGATGAACCTGACCGACGGGCTCGACGGCGTGCTCGGCGCCACCATCGCGGTGCGCGACACCGATCCGAGCAACAAGAAGAACGAGCACGGCTCGGCCTTCGAGCGGGTGACCGCGGTGCAGCTCGGCTACACCGACGGCGCGACCGCGTGCAAGCAGATCAACCGGTCCGAGTTGAACAAGCGGCGCGGCAACCTGCCCACCAGCTTCGAGGTCGCCGACGAGGAGCAGCGGCAACTGCCGATCGACAGGGAGTCGCTGGACAGCGTCGCTCAGGCGCTGGTCAAGGCGTTTCCGGTGACGAAGGCGCCGGACTTCGACTATCAGGGCGTGGTGCGCGACTGCCCGAAAACCACCACCACGGAACCGGTTTCGTACTGCCCGAGTTCGAACAAGATCGGCACGAATGTCGCGGCGCTGGCCGAGCGCGGCGAGAAGGCGAACGAGGAGGACGTGCTGTCCGCCGACGTGGACGGCGACTACAACGCCTTCATCGTCTTCATCTCCCGCTATATGCTCGCCGTGCAACAGGATCGGAAACTCACCCTGACCGGCGCGGAGACCGCGGGCCTGCGCACGGTGTGCCTGAGCGGGGCGTTCACCACGAAACTCAGTGCGCCGGAAAGTAATCCGCGGCTGTCGGCCAAGGATCTGGACGAGGCGGTATCGGGCCTGCTGGCCGACGGCATCGCGGCCGCCGACGTGGACGGCAAGATCGTCAAGAGCGGGTACCAGCGGCTGGAGGCCTTCCGGCACGGCGTGCTCGACGGCGAGCAGGCCTGCCTGACCAAGTTCGCCTAGCTAGCGGCGCGTGCGCGCGGCCAGCAGCAGGGTGCGGAGCAGGTGCACCACCGCCAGCACCGCGACCAAACCGGTGCCGCCGCCGATCAGCAGGAACAGCAGGCCGACGGCCCACAGCCCGGTGGAATCGGCCGAGGCCTGCGTCGCCCACGGCACGGCGAAACCCAGCACCGCGGCCGCCGCCACCGCCGGGATCGTGGTCGGCCGCCGCAGGTACAGGAACGCCGCGACGCTCGCGAGCACGATGCCCGCGCCGCAACCGATCACTTGCACCGGGCGGTACGGGCCCTGCGCGACGTCGTCGACGTAGTAGTACTCGGTGTCCCAGCCGAGCCAGGCCGCCCACATCCCGGCGCTGAACAGCGCCAGCGCCACCAGGACGGTGATCCGGCGGCGGCCGGGCTCCGGGTCAGTCAACGGGCAAGCTGCGCAACGAGTTCACGGTGTTGGCCAGGGCGCGGGCGGCTTCGGCGCCCTTGGTCACGAAGTGCTCGGTGAAGTAGTTGACGTGCTCGCTGTGCTCGTGGAAATGGTGCGGGGTGAGCACCACCGAGAACACCGGGACGTCGGAGTCGAGCTGGACCCGCATCAGCCCGTCGATCACCGCGCGGGCGACGAAATCGTGCCGGTAGATGCCGCCGTCGACCACCAGGGCCGCGGCGACGATCGCCGAGTAGCGGCCGGACCGGGCCAGGCGCTGGGCGTGCAGCGGGATCTCGAAGGCGCCCGGCACCTCGAACACGTCGATACCGGCCGGGTCGAAGCCCAGGTCGGTGTATTCGGTGGTGAAGCCCTCCAGGGCCTTGCCGACGATATTGCTGTGCCAAGTGGCGCGGATGAAGGCGACCTTGTTGTTCATGACCGAAGTCTACTGCTGAGTAATATGCGCCTGCAGCCACTCGACCACATCCGCGAGCACCTTGTCCTGCTCGGGCTCGTTGAATACCTCGTGGTAGAGGCCCTCGTAGCGCAGCACGGTGAGATCCTTCGAGCCGGCGCCGCGCTCGATCAGATCCGAACTCGACGGCGCGGCCAGGGCGTCGGCGCTGCCGTGCAGCACCAGGAGGGGCGCGGTCAGCTTGTCCAGGCGGCTCTTCACGATTTCGCTGCCGTGCAGGATCTCGGTGGCGGTGCGGGCCGGAAGCTTGCCGCGGTACACCAGCGGATCGTTGTCGTAGGCCGCGATGACGGCCGGATCGCGGCTGATCATCGCCGAATCCAAGCCCAGCACACCCAGATTCGGGGTGAACCGGCTCAGTACCGGGGCGAGCAGCTTCTGCACCGGGTTGCCGACCGGAATGTCGAGCGGCGGCGCGGAAACCACGATGCCGTCCACCTGCAACGGCGCGCGGGTGGCCCGGAACAGCACGATCAGGCTGCCCATCGAATGGCCGAGCAGGAAGCGCGGCACGCCGGGCTGTTCGCGCGCCGCGAGCTCGAGCATGGCCTCGACATTGTCGGCCGAACCCGACAGCGTCCCGATGTTCGCCTTGCCGCCCTCGGACTTGCCGTGCCCCACGTGATCCAGCGCGTACACCGCGAAACCGGCGTCCGCCAGCCGCGTCCCGACGTGGACATAGCGCCCGGAGTGCTCGGCGACACCGTGCACGAGCACCACCGTCGCGCGCGTCTCGCCGTCGGGAAGCCAAGCGCGCCAGGCGATCCGGCTGCCGACGCCCTCGAAACTGCCTTCTTCGGTGCGGGTCACGTGCGCTCCTTACGAATGTCTGCGGGGTGCCTGCCCAGCACCCGTGTCATCAAACTAGCGGTCCGGGTCGGCTATCGGCGGGGAAACTGTGGCTCGACACAGCACCGATCGGGCCAGTTGTGCCATTGCCCGGTCAGCCGGCGAGCTCGGTGAGCAGCCGCCGGTTGAACTCGATCAGGCGGGCGTAGTTCAGCCGGGAGATGCGCTCGTCGGTACCGTGGATCGAGGCGATGTCGGCCTGGGTGAGCACGATCGGCGCGAAATTGCAGCGGGTGGCGGCCAGATCGTCGTAGTGCCGGGAGTCGGTGGCGCCGGGTACCAGGCCGGTGGTCACCGCGATGCCCGGGACGACGGACTGCGCGGTGCGGGCGATCAGGTCGAAGGCGGGGCCGACGCGCGGATCGGGCGACGGTTCGGAGGCCGCGCCGATGACCTCGATCTCGATGCCCTTGTCCCGCACCACCTTCCGGCAGTGTTCCAGCACCGACTCGACCGAATCACCGGGCAGGATCCGGAAATTCACCAGCGCCTCGGCCCGCTGCGGCAGCACGTTCGCCTTCACGCCGCCGTGGAAGACGGTGGGCGCGGTGGTGGTGCGCACCAGCGCCTCGGTCGTCGGGGTGGCGGCCATGATGCGGGTGATCAGCGGTGCGACGACACCGTTGCCGGCCAGCTTCAGCAGGCTGCGGCGTGGCTCGGCCATGGTGTGCCGCAAGCGGTTCAGCATGTCGGCGATCACCGGGATCAGGCGGGTCGGCATCGGGCTGTCCTGCAAGCGGGCCACCGCGCGGGCCAGCCGGCCCACCGCGGTCTGACGCCCCGGCATCGAGGAGTGCCCGCCGACTTCCCGCACCGACAGCCGGACCGTGGCATAGCCCTTCTCGCCCACCATGATCGTGGCCACCGGCACGTCCACGCCGTCGGCGACACCCTGGGTGATCACGCCGCCCTCGTCCAGCAGCAGGTCGGCGTGCACGCCGCGCTCGCGCAGGCGCTGCGCCATCAGTACCGCGCCGCGGTCGCCGAACACCTCCTCGTCGTGCCCGAACGCCAGATAGATGGTCCGCTTCGGCCGGACGCCCGCGGCCAGTGCCGCCTCCACCGCCTCGAGGATCGCCAGCACGCGGCTCTTGTCGTCGATCGCGCCGCGGCCCCAGATGAATTCCGGATCGACCACGCCCGCGAACGGCGGGTGCGTCCAGCGGTCCGCGTCGTCCACCGGGACCACATCCTGGTGGGCGAGCAGGAGGGCGGCGACCTGGTCGGGGTCCGTGCCCGGCCAGCGGTAGAGGCGGCTGCGGCCGAGGGTTTCCAGGTCGAGTTCGGCGTGGACGCGGGGGAACGAGTGCTCCAGATGTTCGGCGAGCTTCGCGAATTCGGCGTCCGCGGGCTCGGCGGAGATGCCCGCGTTGTTC
Organism: Nocardia sp. NPDC050712; assembly: GCF_040654295.1. Classification (NCBI taxonomy): domain Bacteria; kingdom Bacillati; phylum Actinomycetota; class Actinomycetes; order Mycobacteriales; family Nocardiaceae; genus Nocardia; species Nocardia sp. NPDC050712. Next base: position 201,876 of record NZ_JBFAHT010000004.1, on the reverse strand, counting down.
ACCGGCTCGCCGGCATCACCGGAGATGGTGACGCACCGCAAGGCCACGGCGAGCCGCTCGGCGACCACGTCGTCGACCGGCGGCACCGGCTCGCCGCTCATCGGGCTTCCGTTGCGGGCTGTGTCATGAACATCCCTGCATTCTTCAGCACCGCGGCGCGGACGACGACTCCGCGCTCGGCGGTCAGCGGGTTTCGCCGGGCAGGTTCATCGTGATCGAGGCACTGCTCACCAGCTCGGGCGTCAGCGTGATCACCTTCTCGACCCGCCACTTCGCGTGCGCCTCGCTGCCGCCGCCGGTCAGGTCGGGTTGGCGTTGCGGGACCAGTGGCACGTCCAGGCGAGCCGACTGCACGGTGACCTGAGCGTTGGACGGCGCGTGCGACCACACGTCGTCCACCACGTCGGTGATCCGCACGCCGAGCCGATGCCCGGCGGCCAGCGGCCAATCCTGGCCGAGGAGCCGGACGTTCGTGGTCTCGGCGACCGGGGCGATCCCCCGCGTGATGACGGTGGCCCGGTTGTCGGGGCCGATGTCGTAGAGCTCCACCGCGGCGGTGGCCGAGGCTGGACCGCTCAGTCGCAGGTCGGCGGTGGCGACTCCGGACAGGTGCGTGGCCTGGGCCAAAGGCTGTGAGATGGACCAGATTTCGCGATCCGCGCCGGGAACGAAGCCGCGATCGGTGTAGGTGCCCGTGCGTAGATCGACCGCGATCTTGCGGGAATCGACGGGAGGCCAAGCGGTTTCGGAGCGCCATCCGCCGTCGAACTGGCCGACGGTCACGCGCGGTCCGGGCACGGTCACGTCCTTGCCCGCCACGTGCTTGTCGAAGAACGCCATCATCTCGGCGTCGAATTGCGGTGTGCCGCATTTGACGCGGCAGTCGCTGTGGCCCCACTGCCCGAACCAGGCGCGGTGATCGCCGGGACCGAGGCCGTTCCACAGATCGAAGACGCGGTCGGCGCGGGTGTTGTAGTCGAGGAAGCCCTGTCCGAGGAACAGCGGAATCGTGCTGCCCCGCACGCCGTCCACGAGATCACGGGCCCGCCAATCCGGGTTGTCGCCGTTGTGATCGGCGGTCAGCGCCAGGTACTCCTCACCGCAGCGCACGGACATGTCCAGGGCGTTGGCCTGGTACTCGGGGGAGTCGTCCGGGCGGCCCGGGGTCGAGGCGATCAGCAGGTGCTCCTCGCCGACCTGGTCGGCGGGCCGAATGCCGTTCTCGGTCACCGGCTTTCCGGAGAACTTCCACGACACGCCCTGCATGTACAGGTAGGAGTAGGGATCGACCACCGGCTCGAATGCGAGCACCGCGGCCAGCCCCTTCGGCTTCGCGGCCAATCCGAGCAGCCCGGTCCAGGCCTCATAGGACACCCCCGCCATCCCGACCTTGCCGGTCGACCAGGGCTGGCTCGCCACCCACTCGACCGCGGTGGCCACGTCCGCGCGTTCGCCGGGCCCGCCGTAATCCGGGCAGCCGTTGGAGCCGCCGAAGCCGCGCAGGTCCACGATCACGTAGGTGTACCCCGCGCGCAGGGCCGGCTCCACCGGCAGATTGTCGGTCGACGGCCCGCCCTCGAGGCGCGGTGCGCTGATGAACGCGGTGTGCGAGCGATACGGGCTGACAGTCAGGATCACCGGCGTCCGGACGTCGTCGGCGATGCCCTCGGGCCGCAGGATGTCCGCGTGCAGCCGCGTCCCATCCGGCGCGTCTATGTAGGTCTGCCGCCACTGGAAGCCAACCCCCAACGGCTCCGCCACCGTCACCGGTGCCAGCACCCCCAACACCAAGGCCACTCCGGCCAGAACCCGTACCACCACGCTCACCCCAGGACTATCGCTCGTACACCCCCGCCCGGTACAGACCCCGGAACCAGGGGATACCAAGATCACTCCGTGCCGCGCGGCCGGGCGTGGCGCAGGCGGATGCCGCTGAAGCCGAGCGAACTCGCGGTGACCGCGTCCCAGAACGGCCAGAGGCTGGGCAGCGGCCGGAGCTGGATGCCTGCCCGCTCGTGCAGGCGGAGCAGATCGCCGACGGGTTCCGGTGGGCCCAGTGGTGCGACGGCCGTGGCGGACACCAGGGCGAACGGCTCGGGGTCGCCGATCGGCCGGAAGTGCGGGGCGGGCAGGCGGTAGGCGAACAAGCGCACCGAGCGGAGCGCGGTCAGCCAGCTGTCCTCGATCGCGTGGACTCGGTCGCGGCCGCCCAGGATCCGCGCGCGATCGTGTGAGGCGGTGGCCGGTGTGGTCCAGGCCATCGCGCGCGGACAGTCGCGCGGGAACCAGTAGCTCGGGGCGTTGTGCGCGTCGACTGCCCAGACATACGGCCCGGGTCGGCCCTCGATCGTGCGCGGGACGAAGTGCTCGATCGAGGAATCCTCGGAGAAATGCAGCACCTGGCCCGGTTCCGGATACATGCTCTGGTCTTACCAGCCGCGCCGCACGGGCGGCCGGAAACCGCCGGGCCCGACGCTGCCAGCGGTGATTGCCGATGGGTATGACCAGCCCGAACGGACTTTTCTCCCAACACGATTGGGACTGGTGTCTCAGGCACGTCGGCGTATGATCGGGCCAGTGCGGATACCCGGGGGAAGAATGAGCGAGCCGGTGACCACGGATTGGGAAGAATTCGTGCAGGCACTGGCGCAATGCCTCTCCGAACTGCCGTCTCGCGCCACCCTGATCATCGCCGCCCCCGGCAACCGCTACGTCCAGTTCGTCCAGTACGACATCAAACTCTCCGCCGAGCTGGCGGGCAACCAGTATCTGGCCCAGCCCATTTCGCTCGACGCCGCCGACCACCTGCGCGATATGGGCTGGCACGAGCCGATCCAGCGGCGCGAGATCGACAACTGGCATCGCATCCTGTTCTGGCCGCTGTCCTGGAGCGGGCTGGTCGAATTCGCCCGCTCCGTCGCCTACGGCCTGCACGACGCGCTCGGCGTCGCCGCCCCCGACGACCTGCGCGCCATGGGCTGGACCGAGGCCTCCGGTGACCTCGATCTCACCGTCCTGGGCGCCGTGGTCCGCCGCAACAGCTACTGAACCGGCCCGTACCCGCACCGACCCTGGCTATCATTCGGCAGACGATCGGGAGGTCTGATGCTGGACAGGGGAGATGTCTTCGCCGGCTACCGCATCGAAGGCACGCTCGGGCGCGGCGGCATGGGCGCCGTCTACCTCGCCCGGCACCCCGCCATGGCCGGACCCGTCGCGCTGAAACTGCTCAACTCCGACGTCTCCGCCGACCCGGAGACCCGCGCCCGCTTCGCGGATGAAGCGGAAGTCGTTGCGCACCTGCACCATCCGGGTATCGTCGCGGTCTACGACAGCGGTGTCGAGGACGACCGCCTGTGGATGGCGATGCAGTACGTCGACGGCCGCGACGCCACCGTCGTCTCCCCGCGCAGCCTGCCCGCCGACCGCGTCATCGCCCTCGCCGGCACCACCGCCTCGGCCCTGGACTACGCCCACCACGCCGGCGTCCTGCACCGCGACGTGAAACCGGCAAACATCCTCCTGGCCCGTCCCACCCGCACCCACCCCGAAGCCGCCCTGCTCACCGACTTCGGCATCGCCCGCCTGCACGCGGATTCGCCGCTCCCCACCCGCCCCGGCACCATCCTGGCCACCCTCGCCTACGCCGCCCCCGAACAACTCCGCGGCCTGCCCCTCGACCACCGCTCCGACCAGTACTCCCTGGCCTGCACCCTCTTCCGCATGCTCACCGGCGCCCTCCCACACGCCGCCACCAACCCCGCCGCCATGATCAAGGGCCACCTGCACGACCCACCCCAGCCCGTAGCCGCCCTGCGCCCCGACCTCCCCAGCACCCTCGACCAGGTCATGACCCGGGCCCTGGCCAAACACCCCACCGACCGCTACCCGACCTGCACCGATTTCGTCGACGCGGTCCGTGACGCCTTCACCACACCCACCACCCAGCCACTCACTCACCCCGCAACCGGCCACCATCCCCCCGCAGAACAGCCCCTCCGCACCGCCTGGGACAGTCCGGGGCCCTCGGAAGACCTGACCACCGGGGATGATTCACCCACCACGGCGATCCCGCCGATCATCGAACAGTCGGACCCGGCCCCGCTCGAGGACAGCCGACCCGCCGCGACCCGAGCGCCGGAGAAATCGCAACCCGAAACGGAGGCACCCGCCACCGCGGATCCACTCGATCCCGTCACGCCGCAGCCGCTTTCCCCGACGACTTCGAGCCCACCGCGGGAATGGCCGAAAATGCCCGAGCCGGCCCCGGAATCGCTGGACGAACCGCCCACTACCGAACTCGCGATTGTCGTGGAGGAGCCACAACCCGCCGGGCCGCCACAGCCCGTGGCCGCTCCACCGCAGCCAGCACCTCGCAGCGTGGAGGCTTTCCTGTCGCGCGGGCTGTACCCGACAGCCCGGTTCGGTGTGAATCGGCGGCCTCCGGTGCAGGCGGGCGCACTGTCCGGCCGCCTTGCGGACGAGTCGCCGTTGACAGAATCGCCCCCAACCGAAGGCTCGCCGGTGCCGGACGAGTGCTCCGCCGCAGGGCATTTCGCCGAGGAGCCGAGTCCGCAGGTTAGTGAGTCGTCGCTGCTGAGTGATCGCTTCGAGTCGGACGAAGCCTTGGCGCTCGGGGAGTCCTGGGCGGTGCAGGTGCCACCGTCACTGCCCTCGGGTACGGCGCTGCTGGTAGAGCGAAAGCCGGTGGCCGTCCGGGCGACGCGCACCGAAACCGCACTGAATATCGTTCTCGGCGAGGGCATTGCGTCGCATCGTGCCCCCGCGCACCGCCGTCCGGTGTCGCCCCACCGGGCCCGCCTGGGCTACTACGCGATGCTGCTGGCAGCGCTACTGCTGGCGCTCATCGTCACCTTCGGATAAACAGGTCTCGGCCCCTCCCGAGGGGTCGGAGGGGCCGAGTTGGGTTGCGGGAGAGGTCAGCTGACGAGGTTGCGGCGCAACTTCAGGATCGTGCCGGCATCCAGCCCCAGCCCTTGGCTGAGGAACTTACCGAAATCGCCGTACTTGGCCTCCATTTCGCGGATTGCGGTATCGAGGTACGCGTCACGGACTTCCTGCAACGGGATCAGCAGATCCGGATTCTGCATCAGCCCGGCTTGCTTCACCTGCTGGCGCAGGGCCGCGTCGGCGGCGGCGCGGTACTGGTTGGACAGCAGATAGTCCTGGCGCGCAGTGCGTTCCGGGACACCGACGGCCCGCAGTGTCAGGTAGGTGAGCCAGCCGGTGCGATCCTTGCCCGCCGTGCAGTGGTAGAGCGTCGGACGGTCGGTGTTCGCGAGATCGCGGATGGTCTGCCCGAACGCGGCCCGCGAGGCATCGGTGAGGAAGCTCTTGTACACCCCGCCCATGATCTGCTCGGCCTTACCGCCGCCCAGCATCTCCTCCTGCTTCACCGGGTCCCGCAACTGGATCACCTGCAGCAGCTTGGTGAACAGCCCGGTGTCGTCGATCGGCCGCGCCACCAGCGGCACACCGCTGGGCAGCTTGTCCGGCCCACTGAACTGGATCTCGGCCTGCGTCCGCAGGTCGATCACCTGCTTCAGGTTGTATCCGCCCAGGACCTGAATGTCGGAGGCCGTGAGCTTTTCCAGCGAGTCCGCGCGAATCGCCTTCTTGGTCTTCACTTTCGCGCCGTCGTAGGTCCGGTACCCGCCGATGTCACGAACATTGACCGCGCCTTGCAGCTCGATCTTGGCGAGTGTCGTCACCTCTTCGTCGGCCGTGGCCGTCGGTGCGGACAGCAGTGCTAAGGCGCTCAGCGGCGCGGCTAGCAGAGAAATCAGGGAAATCTTCATGGCGGGGGACGTTAGGAGCCCGGCAGGCCGCCTGCCAGGGCTTCTCGCGTTATCGCCGCCGTAGCCCCGGTCACCGGAACCGACCAGCCGGTCACCGGGATCTCGTTGCCGTTCAACGAGATTCGAGCGTTTAGCCCACTCGACCGGTCTTTCGCTCTAGAAGTACACCCTATCGAAATATGCCGGTTCGGTAGTGATTTCGGCCCGGAACGCCCGAAGGCCCACCCGCGCAATGCGGATGGGCCTCCGGTGACGAACCGCGAAGCAGCCCTGCGACTTAGACGTCGTAGTAGAGCTCGAACTCGTACGGGTGCGGACGCAGGTTGATCGGGGCGATCTCCTGGGTGCGCTTGATGTCGATCCAGGTCTCGATCAGGTCCTCGGTGAACACGCCGCCCTCGGTGAGGTACTCGTGATCTTCCTCGAGCTTGTCGATGACCGAGGCCAGCGAGGTGGGGGCCTGCGGGATGTTCTTGGCCTCCTCCGGCGGGAGCTCGTAGAGGTCCTTGTCGACGGGGGCCAGCGGCTCGATCTTGCGCTTGATGCCGTCGATGCCGGCCATCATCATGGCGGCGAAGGCCAGGTACGGGTTGCCCGAGGAGTCCGGCGCGCGGAACTCGATGCGCTTGGCCTTCGGGTTGGAGCCGGTGATCGGGATACGCACGGCAGCCGAGCGGTTGCGCTGCGAGTACACCAGGTTGATGGGGGCCTCGTAGCCCGGCACCAGACGGTGGTAGGAGTTGACGGTCGGGTTGGTGAACGCCAGCAGCGACGGGGCGTGGTGCAGGATGCCGCCGATGTAGTGCCGCGCCAGATCCGACAGGCCACCGTAGCCGGCCTCGTCGTGGAACAGCGGCTTGCCGTCCTTCCACAGCGACTGGTGGGCGTGCATGCCCGAGCCGTTGTCGCCGAAGAGCGGCTTCGGCATGAAGGTGACAGACTTGCCTTCCTGCCACGCGGTGTTCTTCACGATGTACTTGAACAGCTGCAGGTCGTCAGCGGCGCCCAGCAGGGTGTTGAACTTGTAGTTGATCTCGGCCTGACCGGCGGTGCCGACCTCGTGGTGGCCGCGCTCCAGCTCGAAGCCCGCGTTCTGCAGGTTGGTCGAGATCTTGTCGCGCAGGTCGACGTAGTGGTCGTACGGCGCGACGGGGAAGTAGCCACCCTTGTTGCGGACCTTGTAGCCCAGGTTGGGGGAGCCGTCCGAGTTGCGAGCGACACCGGTGTTCCAGGAGCCCGAGACCGAGTCGATCTCGTAGAAGGCGCCGTTCATCGACGAGTCGTAGCGGATCGAGTCGAAGATGTAGAACTCCGCCTCGGCACCGAAGTAGCAGGTGTCGGCGATACCGGTCGAGCGCAGGTACTCCTCGGCCTTACGCGCGATGTTGCGCGGGTCGCGGGAGTAGGCCTCGCGGGTCAGCGGGTCGTGCACGAAGAAGTTCAGGTTCAGCGTCTTGGCGGCCCGGAAGGGGTCGATGCGCGCGGTGCTGAAGTCGGGGAGCAGCAGCATGTCCGACTCGTCGATGGACTGGAAGCCGCGGACGGAGGAACCGTCGAACGCGAGCCCTTCCTCGGCGAGATCGGCGGTGAACGCCTTGGCCGGGATGGAGAAGTGCTGCTGCACACCGGGAAGATCGGTGAAGCGGATGTCGACGTATTCGACTTCCTCTTCCTTGATGTGCTTGATGACCTCGTCGGCCGTGCTGAACGTCACTTGTTCTCCTTACGGATCGGTTCCCAGCCTGAGTCGATTGCATGGGTTCGTCGCGACCAGACGCTATGGATGCGAAGTTTCCCGGCAGTCAAGGCTGTGTTTCGCCAGTGTTACACGTGCGGCTGAACGGGTGAAGAACGCCACCCGGGCTCTACCAGCAGGCTAATCCTGCCATCCGGTCTGTTCGGTTCGGTGTCGGAGGGGTCTTGACCACCGCAAGTGACTGCTTGCAGGTCGCTCGTGAGGGTCGGCTTATTGTGGTGGCATGGCGCGCATGACCGGCTCTTGGCTGTCCGGACCTTCCTCGGAACCGGGCGACCCGGCTACCCCAGAGTATCCGGGGGAGCATTTGGGTCTGCCACGCGAAGGAGTGGGGTCACTGGTCGGGATGGGCCGGCGGATCGCGGCACTGTTCGTGGACTGGATTCTGTCGATCGGCCTGGCCGCGGTGCTGGTGCGCCCGAACGGCGCGCAGCTCGTGTCGGACATGAACATCCCGGCCGGTAAGACGCCGCCCTCGGAGATGGAAGCCGTGATCAACGCGCTGAGCACCCCCACCTGGGGCGTGTGGTTCGTAATCGGAGTGCTCGCGGTGACGGCTTTCGGCTACACGCCGGGCCAGTACTTCCTGCGGATCCGGGTGATCCGGGTGGATGCCCCGGTCGGTGTCGGTTTCGTGCGCGCCCTGGCCCGCCAGGTGCTGCTGGTGTTCGTGGTGCCGGCGCTCTTCACCGACGGTGACGGCCGCGGCATGCACGACCGGGCGACGGGGACGGCGCTGGCCCGCGCCCGATAAACGCGAAGGCCCGCATCCACCGGACACGGGCCTTCGTAGATCAGGAACTCAGCGGCGGCGGATCGTGCGCTGCACGCCCCGCATCTTGGCGCCGGCGGGCATCGGGCCCTTCGGCAGCGCCGGGCCGGTGCGCGCGCTCAACGCGGACAGGCGGCCCTCGATGTTGTCGATCCGCTTGGTGTCGATGTTGCGGGGCAGCTTGGTCAGCCAGCGCTGCAGATCCTTCAGCGCGACCTGGCCCTCGTCGTTGCCGATGATGACGTCGTAGATCGGAGTGTCGCCGATGAGGCGCGCGGTGCGCTTCTTCTCCTGCGCGATCAGGCCCTTCAACCGCTGCGGGTTACCTTCGCCGACCAGGACGACGCCCGGCAGGCCGATCACCCGATGCACCGCGTCCAGCTGCGTGGTCGCGGCGACGCCCTGCTTGACGCGCCACTTGCCCTGCAAGTTGTCCAGCACCCAGGCGCCCGCGCCGGCTTGACCCTCGGCCTTGGCGAACACGTTCTTCTGAACCCGGCGGCCGAAGATGATGAACGCGGCCAGCACGCCGAGCAGGATGCCCAGCGGCAGCAGGAACCATTGCAGGCCCGTGAGCAAACCGATCACCAGGGCGACCACGGTGAGGCCGACCAGCGCGCCGATCATCAGCGGCAGCAGCAGCTTGTCTTCCTTGCGCTGCATCTGGAACGCCTGCCACAGTTGCTGGCGACGCTCTTTCGAGGCCTGCTTGCGGGCCGCTTTCGCCGCGGCCTTCGCTTCCTTCGACGGCGTGCCGCCCTTACCTGGTGCCATGGCTCTCAGGATAGTGGCTGGGTACGCGGGACTGGGCAGCGGATCAACTCCGTGTCTCAGCCTTCGTCCGCTCCCGGACGGACGCCGCGAGCTGGGACGGCATGGGTTCGTGGCGGGTGTAGGTGCGGCTGAAGTCGCCGGTGCCGTGCGAGATCGAGCGCAGGTCGATGGCGTAGCGGCTGAGTTCGAGTTCGGGAACGTCGGCGTGGATGCGGGTGCGGCCGGTGCCGTGCGGTTCGGTGCCCAGGACGCGCCCGCGCCGCCCGGACAGATCGCTGAGCACCGGCCCGACATATTCGTCGGTGACCACCACCCAGACGTCGGCGATCGGCTCCAGCAGCGCGACGCCCGCGAGACCCGCCGCCTCCCGCAGGGCGAGCGCGCCCGCGGTCTGGAAGGCGGCGTCGGAGGAGTCGACCGAGTGCGCTTTGCCGTCGAAGAGCGTGACGCGGATGTCGACCAGGGGATAACCGGCCGCCACGCCTTTCGAAGCCTGGGCGCGAACACCCTTCTCCACGGACGGGATGAACTGCCGGGGCACCACACCACCCACGACCTTGTCGACGAACTCGATCCCGGATCCACCGGGCAGCGGCTCCACCTCGATCTCACACACCGCGTACTGCCCGTGCCCGCCGGACTGTTTCACATGCCGCCCCTTCGCGATCGCCTTGCCCGCGAACGTTTCTCGCAGCGCCACCCGGTGCTCGATCACATCGACCTGCACACCGAAACGGGTGCGTAGTCGTTCCAGCGCGACATCCCGGTGCGCCTCACCCAGGCACCACAGCACCAGCTGATGGGTGTGACCGTTGTGCTCGACCCGAACGGCCGGATCCTCGGCCGCCAATCTGCTCAGGCCCTGCGAGAGCTTGTCCTCGTCGGTTTTGCCGTGCGCGCGAATGGCGATGGGCAGCAGCGGATCCGGCATCGGCCAGGGATCGATGAGCAGGGGAGTGCCGGTGCCGGAGAGAGTATCGCCGGTTTCGGCGTGACTCAGCTTGGTGACATAGGCGATGTCCCCCGCGATGACCTGCCCCTGGGGGCGTTGCTGTTTGCCGAACGGGGCGGTCACCCCGCCCACCCGCTCGTCGGCGTCGTGGTCCGGGCGGCCACGCTCGGCCAGGCCGTGCCCGCACACGTGCACAGTGTCGTCGGCGCGCAACGTGCCGGAGAAGACGCGCACCAGGGAGACCCGCCCGACATAGGGATCCGAGGCGGTCCGGATCACCTCGGCGGCGAGCGCGGCATCCGGATCGCACGGCAGCGGGCGGGTTTTCGTGCCGTCCGACAGTGGCGCTGCCGAGACGACGTGCTCGGCCGGCGTCGGGAACCCGCCGGTGATCAGATCCAGTAACTCCACGGTGCCGAGCCCTTGCCGCGCACCCTCCGGCGCGGGCGCCCCGAACAGCACCGGATGAAAACTGCCGCGCGCCACCGCGCGCTCCAAATCGACTACCAGGGTGTCGAGTTCGATGTCCTCGCCCTCGAGATACCGATCCATGAGCGACTCGTCCTCGCTCTCGGCGATGATTCCCTCGATCAGCCGATTCCGCGCCTCCGCCAGCAATTCCCGCTGCTCCGAGACGGGTTCGTGCCGCACCCCCGCGCCCGAGGCGTAATCGACCACGCAATTCGGCAGCAGTTCGATCAACCCCGTCACCGGCCGATGCCCGTCCGCGCTGCCCGGCCCATACACCGGAAGATGCAGCGGCAGAATGTTTTCCGAGGACCCACCGCCGAGCACCGCCTGGCAGGTCGCCACCATCTCCTCGAAATCCCCACGCGCGGTATCCAAATGGGTGATCACGATCGCCCGCGGCATCCCGACCGCCGCACACTCCGCCCACAGCGCCCGCGTCGTGCCACTGACCCCTTCCGGCCCCTCCGCGGCCGACAAAACAAAAAGGGCGGCATCCGCCGCCCTGAGCCCCGCCCGAAGTTCCCCGACGAAGTCGGCATACCCCGGCGTATCCACCAGATTGACCTTCATGCCCGCCCACGCCATCGGCACCACCGACAACTGCACCGACCGATGCTGCCGATGCTCGATCTCGTCATAATCCGACAGCGACGTCCCATCCTCCACCCGCCCCGCCCGATTCACCGCCCCCGCGGTCAACGCCATCGCCTCCACCAGCGTCGTCTTCCCCGACCCGCTGTGCCCGACCAGCACCACATTCCGTATCCGCTCGGGCCGATCCACACTCGGCACTCTGCCGTTGCCCCCGGCCTGACCGTTCGCCTTGTCCGCCATAGGTCTTGATTCCTTGCGTCGACACGTTGTATCGAGCTTCCCACCGTGATGTGGGTCACGTCCACGGATCGTGGGAAACGGGGCCTTGCTGGGGGTTGTCGAATTGATGGAACCGATCGGTTCGCAAGTGCGTCGAAGGAGATAGGAACCCACTCTGCAAACCTCAGGACGCGATTTGCGCGGGCGGTTCCCGGGCGACAGGGTGTGTACGGCGTCGATCGCCGAGACTGCGAAGAAGGGGAGTTGTTCATGGTCGGATTCGGTCCGGGCCGCACCGCGGAGGACATGGCGCGGTATGCGGCGGAAATGGAGCGCCGAGCTGAACGGTTCGAGGAGTTGCAGGGGCGGATGGCCGCGCTGACCGCGACGGGGGCGAGCGGAAGCGGCCGGGTGACCGTGACGGTCGACAGCAACGGTGTTCCCTCCTCGATCAAGCTGTCGGGCAGTGCGCGTGGTGCGGACCCCTCGGCGCTTGCCGCCGAGATCATGTCCACCATGCGCGGTGCCCAGGCGCGATTGCGTACCGAGGTTGCCAACGCTGTCCATAATTCCGTGGGCGACGACCCGGTTGGCGCCGCGATCATCCAGAACTTCACTCAGCGCTTTCCCGACGAGGTAAAGCCGGAACCGTTCACCCCGCCACCGGTGCCCGACCCGGCTCCGCCCGTGCCGCCGGTTCCCAGTCCGGCTCCGCCGGCGTCGCCGCCCGGGTGGCCGACGGAAACGACTCCGCCGCCGCGTACGCGTAAACCCGACCGCGATCAGATCGTCACCCCCGATGAGCCGGACGACGATGACGACTACTTCAACAAGAAGTCCTGGCTGGTGTAATCATGGGCAACGAAGCACTTTCGGTGGATCCCGACGAGGTCCGCGCGCATGCGGAGAACCTCAAATCCGTTATCCAGGACCTGGATACGGCACTGGAGGCGGCCACCTATCTCGGCAATGCCGACGACGGCTACGGCAAGATTCCGCGACCAGTGGTGAGCTGGCTACTCGACGACAACTTCGAGGCGACCGTGGCGGCGATCCGCACCGTCGCGGAGAACGTCGCCGCGCTGCCGGACAAACTCGAGACGGTTGCCACCACGTTCGAGGACAAGGATGGCAGCTTCGGCAAGGCGTTGAGCGAACTCCGCGAGACGATCGGTGAATCCGGGGGGACCAAGTAGGCATGGCGCACAATGACGGCGAAGCTCCTGACAACGAACTGCTGAAGAACGATGACGGAGAACTCGCGGTTGACTATCGCAACAATTACTTCCAGGAAGATGTTTCCTGGCTCCACGAAGTAGGTTTCGCCAGCAACGACGACGGCGTGCCGGGGTTTATGGACGGCACGGTATTCGGTGATGGCTGGAAGGTTTTCGCGGACCTGAGCAAGGGCGACACCCTGTCGGCCATCACCGGCGGTATCGCCACCGGCGTCACCGTCGCCGACGCGATCGTCGATCCCTTTGCCTTCGTCGCGGAGCAAATCGTCGACTGGATGCTCACGCACGTCGAGCCGCTGCGGGAGTGGCTGGACGAACTGGCCGGAGCGCCCGACATGGTTCAGGCGTACGCGGATTCGTGGACGAAGATCGCCGAAAAACTGGTTGAAACGTCCAAGAGCTGGGAAACAGGGCTGGCCAAGGATGTCTCGACTTGGACCGGCGGCGCCGGCGATGCCTACAAGGCCACCGCGAACACCTTGATCGCCAAGATCTCCGGCGCCGGTGGCGTAGCCGCCAGCATGGGCAAAATCATGGAGATCGTGCAGAAGGTCATCGATGCTTTCCGCACGCTGGTCCAGGACGTGCTCGCCAGTCTGGCCGGCGCACTGATCGGCTGGACCCTCGAATTGATCGTGACCGCCGGTGCCGCCATGGTGCACGTTGCACCGGCCGCCGCGGCACGGCTCGCTCGCGACACCGTGAAAGTATCGATGCTCATCACCAAAATGCTTGCGGCGCTGAAAGATATAGGCCCTTACAAGGATGCTCTGACCGCGGTCCTCACCGGCATCGCGGAGGATCAGGCCAAGCAACAGCAAGAGCAACAGCAGCAGCAACCGCAGCCCGCGTAGTCGAGGTTCAGATCCGGTCGCCGAAGTGCGTCTGCTTCGACGGCCGGCACATGGGAGGAAGTCGCTGTGCGTAAACAGCATGGGGAAGAGTCGCGGCCCGATCGCGGGGCGATTGATCAACAACCCGGTCCGCGCAACCGGTGGCGCATGTCGCCGGTCGACCGGCCCGATCCGCTGGAGGCCTACCGCCCAGCGCCCGGGCCGACCGGAATCCGAGTCGACGCCCAGTACTACCGGCCGTGGGTGCTCGCTTTCGCCTACGCCTCGACCGGGCCGCGAATCTTGGTGAACGGCAACGAGATACCGGATACCCACTGGGGTGAGACCCATATTCCCGCTCATCCCGGCCGCTACACCGTCGAAGTCCGTACCCGCAGACCCTCGGCCTGGGTTCGCTGGACCTTGAACCGTGTGTGGTGGGAAGACATGGGGCAAGCGGTCGCGGAGGTGCCGGTCTATCCCGGCGCGCAGACCCCGGTCTATTACCGTTCGCCCGGATTGAAGTACTACCAGGGCGCCATCGGCGCGGAGCCCAAGCGCTGGCCGGCTCTCAACTGGATGCGTTTCAGTTCGGTATTCTTCGGCTTGTTCGCGGCCATGATGGTTGTGGGGGCCGTCGTGAGTTCGGTGAGGTGACCGCGCGGGGTTGCGAATTCGCACCCCAAGGGTGGCTGGAAGGTGTTCCGATCCACCGACATCATCGTAGGTAATCCCTTCGAAATGTCAGGAACCACATGTCTGTCACCGCAACCCGCATCCTCGCCGGCGCCTTCGCCGCGGCCACCGCTCTCACCCTCGCACTCCCCGCCGCGACCGCCGCCCCCGCCGCTCAGTCCGACACCTGCGCCGACCTCCAGAAAGCGCTCGACCGGGCGGAACGTCAGCTGCGGATCACCAGCAACTCCAACCAGCAGTCGATTCTGGAGTTTCGCATTCGGGGGCTGGAAAGCAAGCTGCGCGACAACAACTGCTGATCCGGTGGCTCGAGGCGAGCCGCCGTTTACAGCCGGTTCATCGGTCTGAACTATCCAAACCGAGCCGATGCCGTTCGGCGATCAGTACCCGCTGCTCGGCCGGTACGGCTTCGTCGTCGATGATTTCGGGCCGATGGAACGAACCGTCTACGGCATTCGGGTCGGCCTGTTTCGCGTCGCTCTTTCGCGCGAACTCCGCGAACAGTAGTTGCTTGTGTTCGAGAATCTCCCGCATCCGCTCGTCCACACTGTCTTTGGCCAATAGTCGATGGACTTGGACCGGTCGGGTCTGGCCCATGCGGTGCGCGCGAGCGATGGCTTGGTCCTCGGTCGCCGGCTTCCATTGTGGTTCGGCGATGATCACGACCGATGCGGCCTGCACATTCAAGCCCACGCCGCCGGCTTCTATCTGGCTCAGCAAGGCGGCCGGTTCCCGCCGGGCGGTGAATTCCTCGATCAATCGCTGCCGTTCCGGTGGACTGACGCGGCCGGTGAGCGGGCCGATCGCCGCGGCGCCGAGGCTCGTGCCCACGGTTCCCAGGACATCGAGGAAGAAGGAGAACACGATCACTTTGCGGCCGTCTTCGAACGCCTCCTCGACGATCTCGACGAGGCGTTCGAGCTTGGCCGAGGAGCTCGCGGCGTAGGCGGCGCGCCGCATCCGCATCATGTTGCCGGCGGCCACGGCGTCGCGGTATTCATCCAGGTCCGCCGAGCTGAGCTGCACCCAATCCTCGACTTCGATCTTCTCGGGCAGTTCAGTGAGGACGTCTTCTTGGTTGCGCCGCAAATAGACTGGCGCGACCGCTTTGCGAAAATGGCGCGCACCCGCCACCGCGTCGCTCGCGTCGATCCGGGCCGCCACCTCCGGCCGTAGATACCCGACGAGGTTCCGGAATTCCTCGACCCGGTTCTCCATGGGAGTTCCCGTGAGGAAAAGCAGTCGCTGTGATCGCTCGCCGGCCAGCCGCACCTGGCGGGCGCGCTGTGTGGCCGGATTCTTCACATAGTGCGCCTCGTCGACTGCGAGCATGGCGATTTCCGCGTCCGTGAGAAATGTCAGCCTGCCGAGCGTGCCGTACGTGGTAACCGCGACCCCGCCGTCCCGGAGCCAGCGTTGCCCGTTCGCCTCCCGGTCTCGCCCGTACAGGTTGTGGGCGGTCAGCCGGGTATGTTTCTCGATCTCGTTGAGCCAGTTGATTTGAACGCTGGCAGGGCAGATCACCAGGAAGTGCCGGTGCCCTCGGGCCGTCATATGGGCGAACACGGCCAAGGCTTGCACCGTCTTTCCCAGTCCCATCTCGTCGCCGAGAATGGTTCGCTCCTGGTGCAGCGCATACTGTGCGCCGAACACCTGATATTTACGCAGTGTGGCGGTGAGCAGACCAGTGTCCAATGGAACCGCGCTGATCTCTTGGCGCAGTTCGTCCGCGATGTATCCGTGAGCCGCCTCGGCGTCCGCTGCTTCGGCGCCGGATATCGAATCCAGCAGGGAGTTCACCGCCGCCGCGTTGGCTTGATACTCGCGCCAGAGCTGGTCGACGGCGTAGCTCGCCGGATCTATGCCGCGCTCGGCACTGTCGATCGAGGACCGCAGCGCTTCCGTTCGCCGATCGGCGAGCAGGGTCTGCAGCTGGACAGCGGCGCTTCGGGCAGCGCCCTTCTTGTCGTTGCCCGCGAACAACATTCGAAATCTGCTCGCCGCGGGTTGTGCTCGGGCGGCGAGCGGTGCGACGGCGTCATCGAGGTCGGCAACGGGATCGGTGAGGGTCGCCGCCGCGGCGGTGGCCCGATCGAGGGCGGAGATCAAGGCAAGCAACTGCGTCTGGGTAGGCGGCCGGCGTTCCGCGTCGAGCCGCACCCGGGTCGCCGCCCGCAGCTTCTCCGCATACGTCTGGGCTGCCGACTCCACCCGCTCGGCGGTGGCCGGACCGACCCCGGGGACCTGAGCGAGGCGGTAGCGTCCGGCCTGCCGGACGTCGGCGATAGTGCGGAAGCCCGCTTTGCTCAGAGCTCCGAAGCGAGTGCCGCCCGCCAGCGGCCGGAGCTCGTCGAGGTCTCGGCCTCGCAGCTGGCTCTCGACTTCCTCGGCGGTAGCGATATCGAGCTGATGCCGGATGCTTTCCCGCAGGTGTTCGGCAGCGCTGACAACAGCTTTCCCTCGTTGCACGAGCGAGCGCGCGTCGGCGATCGCCTGCTTGACGTTCGCGCTCGTCGCTGGTGCCGAACTCGGCGGCTGGGTCACATCCACTCCTAGACCACCAATTGTGCACTCGGGCAACTCGGCCGCGGCTGTCAGCCGCCGAAGTGGAGTTCTGGGTTGGCGGGGTCGGGGCCGTCGAGGATCGGTGCGGGCAGGCCGCGCAGGTGGTGGTCGACGAACGCGACGACGCAGGCACGCGTCAGCTGCATGGCCCGGTCGCCGGCGATCGAGGTGCCGGGGATGACGACGCCGAGGTAGTCGGCGATCGGGCCGAAGTCGGTGAAGGAGCCGTGGTTGGTTCCGTCGATGGTTATCCAGCGTTTCCAGCCGTGGAAGGCGGTGTAGGCGGCGGACCATTTGGCGCTGTATTCGCCGTCGGGGGCGTGGTGGGGTGCGCCGAGCATGAGGAACGGCTGGTCGGTGGCTCGGCCTGTCGGTGCGGCGGGGAAGGTGCCGTCCATGTTGAAGCCGGCGCGGAGGCGGGTGTCCTGGGCGAGGGCGAACGGGGCGGCGAAACCGCCTGCGGAGTGGCCGCCCATGGCGATGCGGGCCGGGTCGATGGGGAGGCGGCCGATTAGTTCGTCCAGGACGAAGGAGACGTCGGCGGCGCGGTTCGGTGAGTAGATCGCCGGGTTCGGATCGCTTGTGCAGGCGAGGCATTCGGTGATGCGGCCGCCAGGGAAAGTGATCGCGGCGGATTCGTAGGTGTGGTCGATGCCGAGGACGAGGTAGCCGCGGCTGGCCAGTTCTTCGGCGAGGCCGGTGAGGGTGAAACGGGGCATGTTGAAGCCGGGGGACAGGACCACCGTGGGTAGCGGGTTGCCCAGTCGCGGGGCGTCCAGGTAGGCGTGGGTTCGAAGCTCGCTGAGCGTGTCCGGAGTGACGCCGGTGACTCGCTGTGAGGCGAGGACGAGGGCCGCCTCCGCCGTCGTGGTGTAGGGGTCGGGTCTGCCGATCGGCGCGAGTGCGGGATACCACGCGGACACCATCAGTTCGCGATTCTGTTCCGGCGCCCAGATATCCGGTCGATCGTCGACGAGGTGGAACTCCTGCACGCCGACCGGGAACTGGCCGGTGGGTGCGGGC
Organism: Nocardia sp. NPDC050712; assembly: GCF_040654295.1. Lineage (NCBI taxonomy): Bacteria > Bacillati > Actinomycetota > Actinomycetes > Mycobacteriales > Nocardiaceae > Nocardia > Nocardia sp. NPDC050712. The sequence continues at coordinate 184,164 of NZ_JBFAHT010000004.1, read as the reverse complement.
AGCGACCAGTCGTCGGCGGCGGCGCCCGACGGGGCCGCCGCACTGAGACCGAAGACGAGAAGTGCTGCGACAGTGAGCAAACGGGGGAAACGCATGGGCTCGCTTCTGGTCGAAGGGATGGTGCCCGGGCAGTCTCGCAGTCGGTACCGGTATTCGGATCGGGAAGTTCCCGGATTCCGCCCCGGAGATCGGGGGATGGCTGGATTTGCGGTAGTCGTGTCGTTGACGCCAAAACCGCGTTCCAGCAGGCTGAACCCATGCGGACGGTGCTGATCGTGGTGTTCGACGGGTTTCAGTTGCTGGATCTGGCGGGGCCCGCGGATGTGTTCAGTTCGGCGGCGTTGCTGGGGGCGCGGCCGGGGTATCGGGTGGAGGTGGCTTCGGCGTCAGCGGGGCTGGTGCGGTCGGCATGCGGGGTCGAGGTGATGGCGCGGCATGCGCTGGGGAGTTGGAGCGAGCCGGTGCACACGCTGCTGGTGGCGGGTGGGCTGGCGGCGTGGGCGGCGAGTGGGGAGGACGGGCTTGTGGCGGGGATCCGGCGGGGCGCAGGGTGGGCCGAGCGGGTCGGTTCGATTTGTTCGGGGGCGTATCTGTTGGCGCAGGCCGGGTTGTTGGATGGGCGGCGGGCCACTACGCACTGGGCCGGTGGGGAGTTGCTGGCGAGCCGGTTTCCGGCGGTGACGACGGAGCCGGATCGGATCTATGTGCGTGATGGGCCGGTGTGGACGTCGGCGGGGGTGACGGCGGGGATCGATCTGGCGTTGGCGATGGTGGCCGACGATCACGATGCCGCGCTGGCGCGGGAGGTGGCGCGGTGGCTGGTGGTCTATTTGCATCGGCCGGGTGGGCAGAGCCAGTTCAGCGCGCCGATGGCGGCCGAGGCCCCGCAGCGGAATTCGCTTCGGGCACTGCAGGTGTGGATGGAGGAGAACCTGGCGGGCGATTTGTCGCTGGCGGCGCTCGCGATGCGGGCGGGGATGAGCACCAGGCATTTCTCCCGGGTGTTCGCGGCCGAGCTCGGGACCACGCCGGCGCGCTATGTGGAGCGGGTCCGGGTGGGGGCGGCACGGCGGCTGCTGGAGACCACGGATCAGACGATGGATCGGGTGGCTTCGACGGTGGGGCTGGGGAGTCCGGACACGCTGTATCGAATCTTTCATCGTCACTTGGGGATACCACCGGGCGAATATCGCGCCCGGTTCGCTGATCAATGAAAAAGGAAGTGCACCATGGTATTTCAGATCGCAATCGTGCTGTATCCGGGGCTGACCGTGCTGGATGCCATCGGGCCCTACGAGGTGCTGCGCGGGCTGCCGGACGGTGAGATCCGGTTCGTGTCCAATGAAGTCGGGCCGATCGTGTCCGACAGCGGGGTGCTGGTGCTGGGGGCGACGCATACGTTCGCGGAGACGCCGGCGCCGGACCTGGTGCTGGTGCCGGGATCGGAGGCGGCGACCACCGAGGCGATGGCGAACAAGGAGCTGATCGAGTGGTTACGGCGGGTGCACGCGGGGACGCAGTGGACGACCTCGGTGTGCAGTGGGGCGCTGGTGCTGGCGGCGGCCGACATTCTGCGGGGACACCCGGCGACGACGCACTGGTCGGCGCAGTCGGCGCTGGCGGCGTTCGGGGTGGAGTCGCGGCCACACGATCGGATCGTGCGCAGCGGCAAGATCGTCACTGCCGCCGGGGTTTCCGCGGGCATCGATCTCGGGTTGTGGCTGGTGGGGGAGATCGCCGGGGTAGAGGCGGCGCAGATGGTGCAGTTGGGGATCGAATACGATCCGCAGCCGCCGTTCGACTCCGGGCACCCGGACAAGGCGTCGAAGGAAGTGCTGCGCAAGACGCGGCGGGAGATGACCAAACGTGCTGTGACACCGCGGGTTCCGCTCGATGTCGCTACCGCGCTGTGGCGGCTGACGTTGAACCGGGTCCGGGACCGGGCGGCAAAGCGGGTGGGCTCTGCCGCGCGGTGAGGTGCCGGAATCAGCTCTTTTCGCAGGCGATTCCGTCGCCGTCCTTGTCGAGGCCGTATTCGTCGGGTCCGATGACCTGGACGCGGCCGGTGTAGACGGGGCCGTTGCCGCCGCCGCCCTTGCAGTCGACATCGCTGGTGATGGGGACGCAGGGGGTGTAGGAGGCGTGGCAGTTGGATTGCGGCTGGGCCATCGACTGGGCCGGGGTCGCGAGGATCAAGCCGGCGGCGACGACGGCGGAGGACCCGAGAAGGGCGGCGAAACGCATTGTGCTCCAATCAGTTCGGTCAAACCCGATCATCTTGCCGCATGGCGGCGGCGGTAGATGGGTGATCGAAATAAATGGGTGGCGGGGCCCCTCCCGGGCGACGTACAGTTCCTGGCAGTAAGGCACACCGAGGGTGAGCGGGCCGGAGTTCGATCGGTTATCCACTCTTAATGGACGGGTTGCGGGTTCGAGTCCCGTCGATGGCTCAGGCCGTCGTAGCTCAACTGGCAGAGCAGTTTCGGTCGGCAATCACATGCCCGCTCGCCCTCGGTTGCCCGGACGAGAAGGACGGGCCGGAGCTGATCGGTTATCGGTTCCCAGGTTCAACTCCTGACAGCGGCGGCGCAAGCCGGCGCTGGTCCGGTCGGCAACCCACGACCGTCCTTCTCTTCCAACTGTATTGAACGAGGGGGAGTCTCTAGGCGCGACCGTGCGTACCCCCTCGAAGTGATGCCCGCAAGGGCCGGAATCGAGGACGACATGGACGCACTGGCAGGCATCAACGCCCGCGCGACCGCGCAGCACACCCAGGCCGACCCGCGGCAGGTCCGCAACAACGCGGGCGGATTCACCTTCGAGGTGACGCCCGAGGTCCGGCTGCGCAGATTCCTGGTTCTCGGTGTCGACGGCGGCACCTACTACGTGCGGGCACAGGATTTGGCGAAGGAAAACGCCGCTGTCGTAATGGATTTCGCGCGCAACCGGCCGGCTGATCTGGTGCGTGAGATCGTCGAGATCTCCACCTCCGGCCGGGCGCCGAAGCAGAACCCGGCGCTGTTCGCGCTCGCCGCCGCGGCATCCCTCGGTGACGAGGACGGCCGGCGCACCGCGCTCGCGGCGCTGCCGCTGGTCGCACGCACCGGTACGCATCTGTTTCTGTTCGCTCGCTACGTCGAGCAGTTCCGGGGCTGGGGTCGCGGGCTGCGGCGAGCGGTCGGCGCCTGGTACACCACGAAGCCGGTCGATGACCTGGCCTATCAGGTCGTGAAGTATCGGCAGCGGGAAGGCTGGTCGCACCGCGATCTGCTGCGGCTGTCGCATCCGGCGACCGGTGAGGACGCGCGAATCCGGTTGTTCGACTGGATCTGTGGTCGCGGTGGGTCGCTGGACGGGTTGCGGTTCGTCGAAGGATTCCAGCGGGCCCAGGCCGCGCCGGTGTCCGAGGTTCCGGAGCTGGTGCGTGCGTACCGGCTGTCCTGGGAGATGCTGCCCGATGCCGCGCTGAACGAGGCGGCGGTGTGGGAAGCCCTGCTGGACAACGGAATTCCGCAGACCGCACTGCTGCGGCAGCTGCCGCGCCTGACCCGGCTCGGGCTGCTGTCGCCGCTCGGGGCTCGGACCGGTGCTGTCGCAGCGCAACTCACCGATCCGGCGCGGCTGCGGAAGTCGCGGGTGCATCCGGTGTCGGTACTGGTCGCGCTGCGGACCTACGCCTCCGGGCGCAGTGCCCGTGGTGAGGGCACCTGGGAGCCTTCGCGTCCGATCGTCGACGCGCTCGACGCGGCGTTCTACGCGGCGTTCGACGCGGTCCAGCCGACCGGTAAGCGGCATCTGCTGGCGCTGGACGTCTCGGGCTCGATGACGATGGGCATCTCCGGGCTGCCGATCACGGCGCGGGAAGCCTCCGCCGCACTGGCGATGGTGACCGCGAGCACCGAAACCGACTACGAGATCGTCGGATTCACCTCCGGCGAGCACAACAACTACCGTGACAGCGCGCTGACGCCGCTGCCGATCGGGCCGCGGCAGCGGCTCGACGACGTGCTGCGCCGCACCGCCGGCCTGCCGTTCGGCGGGACCGACTGCTCGTTGCCGATGCGGTACGCGTTGGAGCGCAAGCTCGAGGTCGACGTGTTCACGGTGTACACCGACAACGAGACGTGGGCGGGTGAGATCCACCCGCACCAGGCGCTGCGGCAGTACCGGGAGCAGGTCAACCCGGACGCGAAGCTGGTCGTGGTCGGTATGACCGCGACGGATTTCACGATCGCCGATCCGTCGGACGCGGGGATGCTGGACGTCGCCGGGTTCGATGCGGCGGTGCCGGCGTTGCTGTCCGACTTCGCGCGCGGAGCCTGATCTGTGTGACCGCCCGTCTGCTCGCCATCCCGGCAAGCAGACGGGCGGTCGCATGTCCGGGGGCGATGGAACCGATCGGCAACTCCGTGCGTCAGAACAAGTGCAGAAGGCGGTTGTCGATCTGATCCGTAGGCGATGCGCGAAGGTGGGACTTGCCATGCCCGAGTCTGATGTCTCGAATTCCACACCGTTGCAGTGGTTTCACTGCTCACCCTCACAGAGTCGGAACAGACGCCGTGCCGTGCCGCGGATGGCTGTACCGCGGCGAGTCGAGCGGACAGCCGGACGTGCCGATCCGCCTGCCCCGGTTTCTGGCACGGTGCAGGACGTGGCGTCGCAGTCGTTGCGACTCGCCTTGGAAATCATCGATCGCCGACGACCTTTACGGCACCTGTCCGCGAGCGACGCTGTGCTGCACAGAATCCGCACCATCGTCACCGAGAACTCGGCTCCGCATCGCGCACTGGGTGCCGCGGTGCTGCTGCGGGTCGAGGTGACGATGCTCGACCCGGCCACCGCCGAGCTGTGTGCCCGCTACCAACGAGGTCCTCGCCACTTCGCGCTGGCGGCTCGCATGGAATGCGGTCGCTCGAAGGACTGGCTCCTGACGGCGTTCCGGTTGTTCTAGACCGTCGGACCCCCTCGCTAGGATCTGCGGGCATGGTGCAGAGCAAAGCGGCGACAGTCGAGGAGTATCTCGCGGAGCTGCCCGAGGAGCGGCGGGCGGTGCTGACCCGGCTGGTCGAGATGTGCCGGGCCGAGCTGGCGGGATTCGGCGAGGTCATGCGGTACGGGATGCCCGGGTATGAGCGCGCGGACATCGAATTCGGGTTCGCGAGTCAGAAGCAGTACATCGCGGTGTACGTCATGCGCGCCGATGTGCGCGAAGCGTTCGAGGAACGGCTCGCCGGGCACGATATGGGCAAGGCCTGCTTGCGGTTTCGCAATGCCGCGGACGTGGACTTCGACCTGGTGCGGGATCTGATCGAAGCCACGGCTGCCGTGCCGGGAGAGATCACGAAGTCTTGATCAGCACTGCCTTGATCGAGAGCTCCGCGACGGGCCGCGGGCCCTCGAAGACGGTCCATTCCGCGCCGGGGTAGAGGTGCGGGGCGGCGAGGGTGGGGACCAGGAAGCCGATCTGCACCAGTTCGCCCTCGTCGGAGATCTGCCCGGTGCGCTCGAGGTAGATGCTGAGCAGCACCGCGCGCAGGCGGATGTTCGGGCCGATGCCGGGCAGGGCGGTGGGGAGGTAGAGGCCACCGGTGGGTGCGCCGAGGCGGCGGCCGCCGGAGGTCCATTGGACGCGGCCGGTGGCGATCGGGTTGTCGATGCGATTTCTGTACATAGCGGAGAGCGGAACCCCGCGCCCGGAGGCGCGGGGTACGTCCGGGCTAGCTGCCGAACCGGGCCAGGACGGAGCTGGCTTCCTGGGAGGCGGTGCCACCCTGGGCCAGATGCGCCATGTCGGACGGGATTTCGCGGCCGTGATGGGCCATGGCCTGGGCGTACAACCGGCCCGCGCGGTAGGAGGAGCGGACCAGCGGCCCGGCCATCACGCCGGCGAAACCGATCTCCTCGGCCATCTTCGAATGCTCCACGAACTCCTCCGGCTTGACCCAGCGATCGACCGGGTGATGCCTGGGGGACGGGCGCAGGTACTGGGTGATGGTGAGGATGTCGCAGCCCGCTTCGTGCAGGTCGCGCATGGCCTGGGTGACCTCTTCCGGGGTCTCGCCCATGCCGAGGATCAGGTTGGACTTGGTGACCAGGCCCGCCTCGCGCGCCGCGGTCAGCACGGCCAGTGAGCGCTCGTAGCGGAAGGCGGGGCGGATGCGCTTGAAGATGCGCGGCACCGTCTCCAGGTTGTGCGCCAGAACCTCGGGGCGCGAGGAGAAGACCTCGGCCAGCTGATCGGGGACGGCGTTGAAATCGGGGATGAGCAGTTCGACGCCGGTGGCCGGGTTCAGCGCCTTGATGGCGCGGACGGTTTCGGCGTAGAGCCAGGCGCCGCCGTCTTCCAGGTCGTCGCGGGCGACGCCGGTGATGGTGGAGTAGCGCAGGCCCATGGCCTGGACGCTCTCGGCGACGCGGCGGGGCTCGTCCCGGTCGAGTGCGGTGGGTTTGCCGGTGTCGATCTGGCAGAAGTCGCAGCGCCGGGTGCACTGCTCGCCGCCGATCAGGAAGGTGGCTTCGCGGTCTTCCCAGCATTCGAAGATGTTGGGACAGCCGGCCTCTTCGCAGACGGTGTGCAGGCCTTCGCGTTTGACCAGGCCCTTGAGTTCGGAGTACTCGGGGCCCATGGTGGCGCGGGTACGAATCCACTTGGGCTTGCGCTCGATCGGGGTCTCCGAGTTGCGCGCTTCGATCCGCAGCAGTTTGCGTCCTGCCGGGGCTTGAGCTGAGGTCACGTGATCGACCTTACGCTTGGGCCGAAACGGCCGGACGGGCCGTGTCGGCGGCTGTGGCATTGGCGACACGGGGAATATCGTGCTCGGTAACTGGCAACTCGCCGTCGAGCGCGCGCACGATGGCGGCGGCGACCGCGGGCTTCAGTTCGGCGACGGTGACTTCGCGGCCGAGTTCACGCGAGAGCGTGGTGACACCGGCGTCGCGGATGCCGCACGGGATGATGGCGCCGAAGCCGTCCATGGCGGTGCAGTTGAGCGAAATGCCGTGCAGCGCAACCCCACGCTGCACGCGCACGCCGATCGCGGCGATCTTGCGCTCGGTGCACACCTCGGTGGCGGGCAGCCACACGCCCGAACGGCCCTCGATCCGGCCGCAGGTGAGACCGAAACCGGAGACGACCGAGATCAGCGCCTCCTCGAGGCGGCGCACGTAGTGCACGACATCGACCGGCTCGGCGAGCCGCACGATCGGGTAGCCGACGAGCTGCCCGGGACCGTGCCAGGTGATCTTGCCGCCGCGGTCCACCTGCACCACCGGGCTGCCGTCGATCGGCATGTCCTCGGGTTGGGTGCGGCGGCCCGCGGTGTAGACCGACGGGTGCTCCAGCAGCAGCAGGCGGTCGGTTCCGGTGCCCTCAGCGCGTTCCGCGGCGATGGTGCGCTGCAGGTCCCAAGCACTGTGGTAATCGATGAGCCCGAGATCCTCGACCACGATCGGGGTCGTGTCGAATCTGGCGGACCGAATGGTGCGCGTGTCGTTCACCGCTCTGACGCTACGCCCAGGAGAGTCGCCGAGTGAAGGGGACCCGGCTCGCTTCGGGGCACGAGATTGCGGCATTAACGGTGGCTTGACCCTGGGCCTTGTGGCATCGGGGAAACGGCACACCGCGGCTCGCGCCTGCACACGTGCGATCGCACTACTGGGGCTCGAGCGGGAGGGTGAGCTGCATCAGGGTCAGGTCCATCCAGCGGCCGAATTTGTGGCCGACTTCCGGTAGCTGACCGACGGTGACGAAGCCGAAGCGCTCGTGCAGGGTGATGGAACCGGTGTTGGAGGACTCGATCGCGGCGATCATGGCATGCACCCGGCCGGATGTGGCGGCGCGCGCGATCAGCTCGGTGAGCAGCGCGGTGGCCAGGCCGCGGCGGTGGAACCGGTCGGCGATGTAGACGGAGTTCTCCACCGAGTAGCGGTACCCGGATTTGGGGCGCCACTGCCCGTAGCTGGCGTACCCGGCGAGCTCGCCGTCGATCTCGGCGACCAGGATGGGCATGCCCGCCGCGGTGCGATCCCGGAACCAGGCCTGCCGATCGTCCAGCCCCACGAGGTCGGTATCCCAGATGGCGGTGGACGCCGCGATATTCGCGTTGTGGATGTCCAGGATCGCCAGCAGGTCGTCCGCGCGCGCATCGCGGATGACGGTGGCGGGACGTAGCTCGGTGTCGGTCATCATCGCCTCGGTCGTGGTCGTCGGGGGAGGGTCGCCGGGTGGGCTGGCCTCCCGATTGTCGCCGATCCGGGCGGGACTGTGCGGCTGCGGTTCGCAAGATCACAGCCGCGTCCGCGGCGTACCGTGGCCGCATGGAGCAGCGCATCACCCTGGTCACGCTGGGCGCCGCCGATCTCGCCCGGGCCAAGCGTTTCTACGAGGCCCTGGGCTGGCAGGGGCAGGAAGTCCAGGAGACGGTCTTCTTCCAGGCGGGCGGGCTCGGTCTGGTCCTCTGGAGCCGTGACAAGCTCGCCGCCGACTGCGGCCTGGCGCCCGGGCCGGCCACGGGGTTCGGCGGGATCGTCCTGGCGCACAATGTCCGATCCGAGGCGGAGGTCGATGCCCTGCTGGCGGTCGTGGTGCGCGCGGGCGGGACCGTCACCAAACCCGCGGCGGTCAACGAGATCGGCTTCTATTCGAGCGCGTTCGTCGACCCGGACGGCCACGCCTGGGAAATCGCGCACAATCCCGGGTTCCCGCTCGCCGCGGACGGATCGCTGACGCTGCCCGATTTCGGCTAGCGCTCGGCGCTGTCGCGGCCGGTGATCGCGGCCAGCGCCGCGCCGATGGTGGGGTGGCGGAACTGGTAACCCGCGGTTTCCAGGGCGGTGGGGATGGCGCGGGGGCCGCGCAGAATCGCCTCGTCGGCGAACTCGCCGACCAGGGCGCGCAGGGCGAAGGCGGGAACCACGAACGGGGCCGGCCGGTGCAGGGCCTTGCCGAGGGCGCGGTTGAATTCGGCGTTCGTCACCGGGGCGGGGCCGACGAGGTTGACCGGGCCGGAGACGGTGTCGTGGGTGAGCGCGAAGAGGATCGCGCCGATCTCGTCGTCGCCGGAGATCCACGGGGTGTACTGGCGGCCGTTGCCGAGCCGCCCGCCCAGGCCGATCGAGTACAGCGGCCGCAGCATGCCGAGGATGCCGCCGTGCCGAGTCAGCACGGGAGCGCTGCGCAGCAGCACGGTGCGGGCGCCGGCCGCGGCCGCCGGAGCGGTGGCGGCCTCCCAGTCGCGGCACAGCGCCGCGAGGAAACCCGTTCCGGCGGGGGTGGATTCGTCGACCACCCGGTTACCGGTGTCGCCGCCGTAGACGTGCACGCCGCTGGCGTTGACCAGCACCGGCACCCCTTCGGCGGCGACCGCGGAAGCCAGCACATCGGTCGGGGTGAGGCGGCTGTCCCGCAGCTCCTGCTTGTAGCTGCCGGTCCAGCGCCGCCCGCCGATCGATGCGCCGCACAGGTTGACGACCGCATCCGCGCCGCGCAGGGCGCGCACGTCCAGTTCCGCGCGGACCGGGTCCCAGGCGAATTCGTCGGGTGCGGCGGCCCGACGGCGTACCAGCCGGGCCACCTCGTGCCCGTCGCGGCGCAGGGCCGCGACGAGCGCTGTCCCGATCACTCCGGAGGACCCGGCGATCACAACCTTCATCGGTAGTTACAGACCGAGATCGGCCTCGAACGCCGCTTCCTCGAGCCGGTGCCGGATCGTGGTCATGAAGCGACCAGCGTCGGCGCCGTCGATGAGACGGTGATCGTAGGTGAGCGGCAGGAAGCACATCGAGCGGACGCCGATGGATTCGCTGCCCGTCTCGTCGGTCACCACGACCGGGCGCTTGACGATCGCGCCGGTGCCGAGCATGCCCGCCTGCGGCGGAACCAGGATCGGCGTATCGAACAGCGCGCCCTGGCTGCCGATATTCGTGATGGTGAAGGTGCCACCGGACAGCTCGTCCGGCTTGAGGCCACCGTTGCGCGCCCGGTTCGCGATATCGGCGATGGCGCGAGCCAGGCCGGCCAGCGACAGGTCACTGGCGTTGTGGATCACCGGCGACAGCAGGCCGTTGTCGGTGTCCACGGCGATACCGAGGTGCACCGCGGCGTGGTAGGTGATCTCCTTGGACGACTCGTCGTAGGACGCGTTGACGTTCGGATGCACACCCAGCGCCTCGACCACGGCCTTGGCGAAGAACGGCAGGAACGTCAGGTTGACGCCCTCGCGCTCCTTGAACGCCGCCTTGGCCTGCGTGCGCAGCGCCGCGATCTTGGTGACGTCGGCCTCGTGCACCTGGGTCAGCTGCGCGGTGGTCTGCAGCGATTCCCGGGTCTTGGTGGCCGTGATCTGGCGGATCCGGTTCGCCTTCTGCGTGGTGCCACGCAGATGCGCCAGCTGCGGGCGGGCGGCGGCCGCGGGAGCGGACGGCGCCTTGGCAGCGGGTGCGGCCGGGGCGGCGGTCGCGGTGGCGGCCGGCGCCTTCTTGGCCTCGGCCGCGGCGAGCACATCCTGCTTGCGGATGCGGCCGCCGACACCGGAACCGGTGAGTGACGACAGGTCGACGCCGTTCTCATCGGCCAGCTTGCGGACCAGCGGGGTGACGTACGGGGTCGCGCCGTTGCCCGACGAGGAGGACGACGCGGCCGGGGCCTGGGCCGGCGGCTGCGGGGCGGGAGCCTTCGGCGCGGGGGCTGGGGCCTTGGCCGCGGGGGCGGGCTCGGGCTTGGGTTCCGGCTTGGGCTCGGGCTTCGGCTTGGGTTCCGGCTTCGGCTCGGCCTTGGCCTGCGGCTTGGGCTCGGGCTTCGGCTCGGAAGCCTCGGCGGCGGGCTGACCGCTGCCGATCACGCCCAGCTGGCCACCGACCGCGACGACATCGTCTTCCTGCGCGGTGATCTCCAGCAGGGTGCCCGCGACGGGCGACGGGATCTCGGTGTCGACCTTGTCGGTGGAGACCTCGAGCAGCGGCTCGTCGACGGCGACCTCGTCGCCGACGGCTTTGAGCCAGCGGGTGACGGTGCCCTCGGTGACGGATTCGCCCAGCTCGGGCATCTTCACGGGGGTCCCGGAGCCGCCGTTGCCATTGCCGTTGCCGGAAGCCGCGGGGGCGGATTCCTGTGCGGCGGGCTTCGACTCGGGTTCGGGCTCAGGTTCGGGTTCCGGCTCGGGGGCTGAAGCCTCGGGCTCGGATGCCTCAGGTGCGGGCGCGGATTCCGCTGCCTCGCCGGCATCGCTGATCACTCCCAGCTCGCCACCGACCTCGACCACATCGTCCTCATTGGCGACGATTTTCGACAGCACACCGGCTACCGGGGACGGGATCTCGGTGTCGACCTTGTCGGTGGAGACCTCGAGCAGTGGCTCGTCGACCTCGACCGTGTCTCCTTCCTGCTTCAGCCACCTGGTCACCGTTCCCTCGGTGACGCTCTCACCAAGAGCCGGCATCTGGACGGAGAAGGCCATGTCCGTTGACTCCTCTGACTGCTCGACGGATTTTGCAACAGTTGATCTTCGGCAGGCCGCCGTCGCAGGTCGCGACGAATGCCCGAAAGTCACCGAGGTTCCGGTGGCACCGAGGATCGGGGTGGTTCCTTGTACCGCGATCCATCCTTGCACTCGCACGGGTGGCGTGTAGCACAGGGCAGCCAAGAAACCGGTTAATTCTCGCCGAGCTGGCAAGATGGGGGTACCGGTGGGGATTGGTTCTCCGGTGTCGCTAGGAGGTCGGCGCTGATGGGTTTGCTGGATCGGTTCAAGAGCGCCGGCAGAGGTGGTGGCACCTCGTCACGTGCGGGGACTTCGACCAAGGAGGATCTGCGCTATCTGCGCGAGTGGGTTCGCACCCACGTCGGGGTCGAAGGTTTCATCGAACCGAAGACAACGGTGACCGATGTCACAGCCGTGCTGATCGCCGCGGACGGGGAATGGACGCGCCGGATCGTCGGCGAGCGCGGCGCCGCGCGTCTGGCGGGTGATCTGCACATTCCGGTCTACGACATCGCCAAGACCGGATACCCGCAGCGGATGCGCGATCACGACGCCCGCAAGAAGATCGAACGGCAGCGCGCCTTCGAGCAGGAACTGCGCGACCTATGACGGAGGCCCACCCGGGAATTGTCCGGGTGGGCCTCGAACCTCAGTGTTGCTATTCCGACGCGGCGATGTCCTCGAGGACCGCGATCAGCGTGCGCACCGGGACACCCGTGCCGCCCTTGCCGACGTAGCCGAACGGCCCGCCGGTGTTGTAGGCCGGACCCGCGATGTCGACGTGGGCCCACTGCACGCCCTCGGGCACGAACTCCTTGAGGAACAGCCCGGCCGAGAGCATGCCGCCCCAGCGGTGCGGCGCGACGTTGGCCAGATCGGCGATCTTGGAGTTCAGGTCGGCGCGCAGTTCCGCGGGCAGCGGCATGGCCCAGCCGTTCTCGCCGACCGCGCGGGAGATGAACGCGACGCGGTCGCGGAACTCCTCGGTGCCCATCACGCCCGGGGTGCGGGTGCCCAGCGCGACCATCTGCGCGCCGGTGAGGGTGGCCACGTCGATGAGGTACTGCGGGTCGTCCTCGCAGGCCCGGACCATGGCGTCGGCCAGGATGAGCCGGCCCTCGGCGTCGGTGTTGATCACCTCGACGGTGGTGCCGCCGTACTGGGTGAGCACGTCGCCGGGCCGCTGCGCGGTGGCCGAGGGCATGTTCTCGGCCATCGGCACCGTCGCGGTCACCGTGATCGGCACGCCCAGGCGCGCGGCCAGCAGCGTAGTGGCCACGACCGCGGCGGCGCCGGCCATGTCCGAGGTCATGTTCTCCATGTTCTGCGCGGGCTTGATGGAGATGCCGCCGGTGTCGAAGGTGATGCCCTTGCCGACCAGCGCGACCTTCTTCGGGCCGCCGGAGTAGGTCAGGCGGACCAGCCGCGGCGGGCGCGAGGAACCCTTGCCGACGCCGAGGATGCCGCCGAAACCGCCTGCGGCCAAAGCATGTTCGTCGAGTACCTCGACCTCGATCCCGGCCGCCTCGGCGAGCAGGCGGGTGCGGTCGGCGAACTCGGCGGGGTAGAGGTGACTGGGCGGGGTGTTCACGAAATCCCGTGCGGTAGCGACGGCTTCGGCCGTCAGCTGGGCGCGCAGCAGCGTGTTCTCGCCGTAATCCGCGTCGGGGACCAGGAATTCGACGCGCGCCACCGGCTGCTCGTCGGGCTTGGGCGCGGACTTGGCGGACTTGAACGGGGTGAAGGTGTAGGCGCCGAGGTAGAAGCCCTCCGCGGCCGCGCCGAGATCGACGCCGCCCAGCGTCGTGGCCACCAGCTCGGTGCCCGACAGCGAGCGCGCGGCGACACCGGCCGACTTGCGCACCTGCTCCTCGTCGATCTTCTCGGCGGAGCCGAGACCGACCGCGAGCACACTGGAGACGCCGTCCAGGCCGGCCGGCGCGGGCACCCGGGTCAGCTCCTCGGCCTTGCCCTTCGCGCCGACCGCGCCGAGCTGATCCAGCAGCTCCGCGCGGACCTCCTCGGTCAGCACATCGCCGAACAAGTCCTCGGGAACGATGGACGGGCCGTTCTCCGAGGACGTCAACCCGATCACCAGGACGTCGGTGTCGGGATTGATGGTCTGGATGCGGGTCAGTTCCGGTCCGAGTGAGCGATCTGCGACAGCGGTCATGCGGCTCAGATTACTGTCCGGTGCGATCTTGTTCGCGGCGAGCACACCGGACACGCGGTGCGGCGAACGGCCGACGGCGCAGGGTGATCCGGCAGTGCGCAGCCGCGGCCCGCGGTGCCCGGTTAAGCTCGCCAGGTGACCGATACGAACCTGCTGCAGGGCCCCATCCACGCCGTCCACGTCGAGCTCGGAGCGACTTTCGCGCCCTTCGGTGGCTGGGAGATGCCGGTGTCCTACGCGGGAACGGTCGCCGAGCATCAGGCGGTGCGCGGCACCGTCGGCCTGTTCGATGTCAGCCATCTGGGCAAGGCCACGGTGCGCGGTGCGGGCGCGCGAGATTTCGTGAACTCGGCGCTGACCAACGACCTGGGCCGGATCCGGCCGGGCAAGGCGCAGTACACGCTGTGCTGCACGCCGGACGGCGGTGTCATCGACGATCTGATCGCCTACTACGTCGGTGACGACGAGATCTTCCTGGTGCCGAACGCCGCGAACACCGCGACCGTGGTCGCCGAATTGCAGAAGCTGGCGCCGGCGGGCATCACCGTGACCGACGAGCACCGCGAGTACGCGGTATTCGCGGTGCAGGGGCCGAAATCCGCCGAGGTGCTGACCGCGCTCGGCCTGCCCACCGAACTCGAGTACATGGCCTACGCCGACGCGGAGTGGGGCGGTCGTCCCGTTCGGGTGTGCCGCACCGGCTACACCGGCGAGCACGGCTACGAACTGCTGCCGCGCTGGGACGACGCCGCCGCGCTGTTCCGCGCGCTGACCGAGCAGGTGCGTGCCGCCGGTGGTCAGCCCGCCGGTCTCGGCGCGCGCGACACGCTGCGCACCGAGATGGGTTACCCGCTGCACGGACACGAACTGTCCCTGGAGATCTCGCCGGTGCAGGCCCGCGCGGGCTGGGCCGTCGGCTGGAAGAAGCCGGAGTTCTGGGGCAAGGAGGCGCTGGCCGAGGAGAAGGCCGACGGGCCGCGCCGGCTGCTGATGGGGCTCAAGGCGCTGGACCGCGGCGTGCTGCGGCAAGGCCAGACCGTGCTGCGCGACGGCGCGCCCGTCGGCGAGACCACCTCGGGCACGTTCTCCCCGTCGCTCAAGATCGGAATCGCGCTCGCCCTGCTCGACACCGACGCCGGGCTGACCCCCGGCGACGAGGTCGAGGTCGACGTGCGCGGCCGCCGGTTGCGCTGCGAGGTCGTCAAGCCGCCGTTCGTCGAGGCGCGCACCGCGTAACCCGCCGAGCATGGCTATCTGCTCAGCAAGACCGGGCCGGAGCCGGGTGTTGCTGCCCGGGATGCCAGGTGCGCGGCGGCGGGTTGCGGGACCTACACCGAGTAGGCGAACCTCGGCTCGTACGGCGCGCCCAGCAGGACGTGCCGGGAAAATCGGACAGAGTTAGGATCTGCGTCATGACCGTTGCCGCACAGTTCACCCGTATCCCTAATCCTGCGCCCGTTCCGGCGCAGCGGGTACAGGAAATTCTGGCGGCTCCCGGGTTCGGCCGGTATTTCTCCGACCACATGGTGTCGATCGATTACGCCGACGGGCAGTGGGGCGACGCCCGCGTCGAGCCCTACGGTCCGCTGACGATGGACCCGGCGACCATGGTGTTCCACTACGGTCAGGCCATCTTCGAGGGCCTGAAGGCCTACCGGCAGGCCGACGGCAGCGTCTCCTGCTTCCGCATCGACGCCAACGCCGCCCGTTTCCAGCGCTCGGCCCGTCGCATGGCGATGGCCGAACTGCCGGAGGAGCTGTTCATCGAATCGGTGCGCCAGCTACTCGAGGTCGACGAGCGCTGGGTGCCCGCCGCCGGCGGCGAGGATTCGCTGTACCTGCGCCCGTTCCTGCTGGCGACCGAGGTCGGTGTCGGCGTGAAGCCGGCCGACGCCTACAAGTACCTGCTGCTGGCCTCGCCGGCGGGCGCGTACTTCAAGGGCGGGGTCAAGCCGGTCAAGGTGTGGCTGTCCAACGAATACGTGCGCGCGGCTCCGGGCGGCACCGGCGAGGCGAAGGTCGCGGGCAACTACGCGGCCTCGCTGCTGGCCCAGGCGCAGGCCTCCGAGCACGGCTGCGACCAGGTGGTCTGGCTCGACGCCGTCGAGCGCCGCTACGTCGAGGAGATGGGCACCAACAACCTGTTCTTCGTCTACGGGTCCGGTTCGGAGGCGCGGCTGGTGACGCCGTCGCTGTCCGGCTCGCTGCTGCCCGGCATCACCCGCGATTCGCTGCTGACGCTGGCCGCCGACTCCGGGTTCAAGGTCGAAGAGCGCCTGGTCTCGGTCGAGGAATGGCGCAAGGGCGCCGAATCCGGCGAGATCACCGAGGCGTTCGGCTGCGGCACCGCCGCCGTCATCACGCCGGTCGGGTCGGTGCACTCCGCGGAGGGTGAATTCACCATCGGCGGCGGGCAGCCCGGTGAGGTCACCATGGCGCTGCGTGACACGCTGACCGGTATCCAGCGCGGTACCTTCGCCGATATCCACGGGTGGATGAACCCGATGGCTTGAGCTTTCTCCCGGACGGGCCAGGCGCTTTCGCGCCTGGCCCGTTCGTGTTTCAGCCCGGCATCAGCATCTGCCACTGATCCAGCGTCTGCGGGCGCATGACGTAGTTGTTGTCCTTGATGTGGGACAGCGCCGCGCTGGGTTCCTGCGAATACCAGTGGCCGGGGTAGACCACCGGATCGCTCTTCAGGCCGGCCAGGTAGCGCAGGCTGCGGAACATCTCGTCGGAATCGCCGCCGGGGAAATCGGTGCGGCCGCAGCCGTCCACGAAAAGCGTGTCGCCGGCGATGAGCCGGCCGTCGAACAGGAAGCACTGGCTGCCCGGCGTGTGCCCCGGGGTGTGGAGTAACTCGATGTCGAAGGCGCCGACGGTGATCTTGTCGCCGTGCTCGTGGCCGGTCAGTTCGCTCGGCGCGATCCCGGTGACGTTGGCCACCCAGGACAGCTCCTGGTTGTTGACATGGACTGGCACGCTGGTCTTTTCGAGCAGCTCGCGCACCCCGCGCAGCGTGAAGCCCATCATCGAGCCGCCGACGTGATCGGGATGGTGATGCGTCGCGAGCACGCCGGTGAGCCGCAGCCCGTCACCCTCGGCGATATCGGCGAGATCGGCGGCGGCGTAGGCGGGATCGACCACCACGCAGTCGCCGGTCTCCCGGTCGCCGATCAGGTACGCGAAATTGCGCATCTGCGTCGCGATCGGATCACCCACGGCGTAATCCCGCCCGGACAGCAGCTGTCGGAAATAGAGGCGCTCGGAAGACATGCTGACACCTTAAGTCCCGACCCAGACGGTCAGCAGGGCAGCGGCGGAAAATCACGGGCAAACACATGGTGGCGGCCGGATATGTGGCCAGCAGCACAATGGCCGAGGGTCGAACCCTATGCGTGCAGCGAGAATCCGGCCGCGGCGCAGGCGACCGACACCTCCAGCGCAGCACCGAGCACATCGCCCGACAGGCCCCCGAATCGGCGCGCGGCGTGCCGCACCAGCAGTGCCGACAGACCGGCCGCGCACAGCACCACCAGTGGTCCCAGCCACGGCCGTCCCGGCACCGCGAACAGCGCCAGCAACACCGCGAGCGCCGTCCAGCCCGCGCCGATCCACATACGCTGAGTCGCGGCCACCAGCGCGCCGAATCCGGTGTCCGGCGCCGCCGCCAGGCCCCGCCGGCACGCCGGCACCACCACGACCCGGCCCACCGTCACCGCGAGGCCGACCGCGAACCAGCGGTGCGCCTCGGCCAGCGCCGCGAACGAAACCGCCTGCACACCCACCGAGAACAGGATCGCGGCCACGCCGAACGGGCCCGCGCCCCCGCTCTTCATGATCTGGCGGGCGCGCTCCGGCGGGCCGTAGCTGCCGAGCCCGTCGAAGGTGTCGGCCAGGCCGTCCAGGTGCATGCCCCGGGTGATCAGCGCCAGTGCCGCCACGACCAGGAAACCGCTCAGCAGGGCACTCGCCCCGGCGGTCGTCAGCAGCCACAGCAGCCCGGCCGCGCCGAGGCCGAGCGCGGCTCCGACCAGCGGCGCAAGCGCGATGGCGCGTCCCGCCATCCGCCGGTCGACGTCGTCCGGGCCCCACACGGGCAGGACGGTCAACCAGGAGAACGCCAGCCGGATCCCGGTCACGGTATGCCCCGGACCGACCCGATATCCGCGCGAATGCTCAACGGGGATAACCGATTCCGACCAGGTCCGGGCCCAGGGCGTTCAGGTCGGGGTCCGGGTTCAGGCCGGACAGCACGACAGCGGTCAGTGGGCGCAGTTCGAAGACGTGCCGCACGGCGGTGGGATCGAGTTCGGCTTCGTAATAGTCGGCCGCCCAGCGCCGGTACGCCTCGGGAGTGCCGTCGACCAGCACCTCGAGCAGTTCGTCCGCGCCGCTGTCCGTGCCCGAGATGCCCCAGGCGTCATCGCCCGGCTCGCGCCAGAAACACACGGTGGCCCGTGGCGAACCGTCGAAGTCGGCGAAGGCCGGTTCGTCGACGAAGGGGCGGAAGGCCGCGGGCACGGCGTCGAACAAGTGCGCGGTGGCCGGGGCCTCGTGGTCGAAACCACGGCCGTAGCAACCGGCTTCGGTGAAGACGATGAACCAGTCGTTGCCGGAGCCGTCGCGAATCGAGGCCAGTTCCTGCCCGTCGTCCCAGGCGGAATCGAAGGAGAAGCAGCGGTCCGCCCAGTCGGGGGCGAGGACCGCGTCGAGGGCGGCCACCGCGCGGCAGCGGTCTCTGAGGACTGCGATCTCGGGCAGTCGGTGCAGCAGGTTCATGACTTGTTCAGGTCGAGGGGCGCTTCGGGCGTGCTGACGTCGGCTTCGGGATCGGCGGTGCTGACGCCCGCCTCCGCGAAGGTCGACATCTCGGCCAGGGCGGCGACCGCGGCGCGGAGCAGGGGGAGGGCGGTGAGAGCGCCGGAACCTTCGCCGAGGCGCATGTTCAGGTCGATGAGCGGTTCGAGGCGCAGGTGATTCAGTGCCAGGATATGGGCGGGTTCGGTGGAGCGGTGGCCGGCCAGCCACCAGGCGGCGGCGCCGGCGGCGAGGTCCTCGGCGACCAGGGCGGCGGCGGTGACCACGACGCCGTCGAGGATGACCGGGGTGCGGCGGGTGGCGGCCTGGGCGAGGAAGCCGGTGAGGGCGGCGAAGTCGGCGCCCGCGGCGACGCGGAGCAGGTCGACCGGGTCCTTGGCGACCGGGCGGGCGCGGCGCATGCCGTCGCGGATGGCGGCGACCTTGCGGGCCCAGCCCTCGTCGTCGACGCCGGTGCCGCGGCCGACGGCGGCGACCGGTTCCTTGTCGGTGAGGGTGGCGATGAGCACGGTGGCGGGGGTGGTGTTGCCGATGCCCATGTCGCCGGCGATGAGAAGATCAGCGCCCGCGTCGATTTCCTCGTCGGCGATCGCCTTGCCGGCGGCGAGCGCGGCCTCGACTTCCTCGGCGGTGAGGGCGTCCTCGCGGTCGATGGAGCCGCTGGAGCGGCGCACCTTGTGCTTGCCGACGGCCGGGTCGGTGTCGGCGTCGACGGAGATGTCGGCGACCCGCACCGTCGCCCCGGCGACCGCCGCGAGCGCGTTCACCGCCGCGCCGCCGCCGAGGAAGTTGGCGACCATCTGCGCGGTCACCTCACTCGGGTAGGCCGAGACCCCGTGCCGCGCCACCCCGTGATCCCCGGCGAACACCACGACCCGCGCGCGCTCGAACTGCTTCGGTGGGCACACACCCTGGCAGGCCGCGACCCAGTTGCCCAGCTCTTCGAGCCGGCCGAGCGCCCCGCCGGGCTTCGTCAGCTGCGTCTGCCGCTGTGCGGCCGCGGCTCGAATCTCCGCGTCCGGGGGCGCAACCGGTCCGAATCCGTGTGTCACTGTCGAGCCTCTCGGGTCGGGGCGCGGCCATCGCCGCACTGACTTCGCCGCCCAATCTTGCCTGCTGGCTATTTGAGCCGCAGGGGGAGGCCCGCGACGATGAGGAACGCCTCGTCACACACCGCGGCGAGCCGCTGATTCAGCGTGCCGATCTCGTCGCGGAACAGCCGCCCCGACCGGGTCGCGGGGATGACGCCCATCCCGACCTCCGGACTCACGATCACCAGCCGACGCGCGTAGTCCGCCACCGCCGCGACCAACTCGTCGCACTCCGGCGTGATCGTGCCGCGCGGCGACTCCCACGCCTGTCGCGCATCGATCCGAGCGGTCAGCCAGGTGCCGATGTCATCGATCAACGTCGCCCCCGCAACGGGATCCGCTCGCAGCACCCCTGCCGGATCCACACTCTCGACCACCCGCCACGCCGCCGGCCGTCGCTCCCGATGGCCCGCGATCCGCTCGGCGAAATCCCGATCCGCCGGATCCGGCACCGACGTCGCCACATACCGCACCGCCCCCGCGGCTCCCGCCAGCGTCTCCGCGAAAGCCGATTTCCCCGACCGGGCCCCACCGAGCACCAATGTCCGCCCCTGCGCACTCCCGTCACCCTTGTCCACGTCTGCACGCTACCAACCACCGCACCTGCACCGATCCGCCCGCGAGCGCCGCGGATCAGCACCCCGGTCGGACAACGTTTCGTGGGTGTCGACCCACGGGAAGCGGGACACCGCCGAGGAGTGTCCTCGGTGACGTCCCGTATCAGGCGATTTACTCCGGGACCGTGCTGACCGGGCCGAAGCGGCGGCGGTACTCGGTGGGCGCGATGCCGACGAGGCGCTGGAAGTGGTGACGCAAGAGGGCTCCGGAGCCGAAACCGGCGCGGGTGGCGATGTATTCGAGGCTGTGGTCGGTTTCCTCGAGCAGATGCTTGGCGTAGAGCACGCGCTGGTTGGTCAGCCATTTGACCGGGGTGGTGCCGGTTTCGGCGGCGAAGCGGCGGGCGAAGGTGCGGGTGGACATCATCGAGCGGGCGGCGAGGTCCTCGATGGTGTGCGGGTGGTCGAGGTTCTCGTTGAGCCACTGCAGGGTGCTGCGCATGCTGTCGGTGGTGCAGGCGGGGACCGGGCGTTCGATGAACTGGCGCTGGCCGCCGTCGCGCTGCGGCGGCACGACCATGCGGCGGGCGATGGAATTGGCGGCGGCGCTGCCGATCTCGCGCCGGACCAGGTGCAGGCAGGCGTCGATGCCGGCGGCGGTGCCGGCGCTGGTGATCAGGTTGCCCGCGTCGACGAACAGGACGTCCGGGTCGACGGTGGCCTCGGGGAAGCGCCGGGCGAGTTCGTCGACGTAGCGCCAGTGCGTGGTGCATTTGCGGCCGTCGAGCAGGCCGGCCGCGCCCGCGAGGAAGGCGCCGGAGCAGACGGTGAGGATGATCGCGCCCGCGTCGTGGGCGCTGCGCACGGCCTCGATGACGGCGGGATCGATATTGTCCATGGCGGCGGCGGGGAAGGCCGGCAGGGCGACGAGATCGGCCTTCGCTACTTCCTCGAGACCGTAGGCGGGGGTGATGGTGACGCCCGGGGTGGAGGAGGGCAGGCCGACGCCGGGTTCGACGCCGCAGACCTTGAAGTCGAAGGGCGGGATGCCATCGGCGGTCCGGTCCAGGCCGAAAACCTCGCAGATGACACCGAATTCGAACATGGCGACCCGCGTGGCGAGCACCACGGCGACCTTCGACAACATGGTCTCAGCGTACCTGGCTGAATCTTTGCGCACAATGACAGTCCAGCCACTTTCGGCGGGAATTCATCGAGCGCAAAATTACTGCCATGCTTACTTTTCTGATTCTCGCCATTGCCATCCTGGCCCTCGGGGTCGTCGCCTCCGGCCGCAACCGGGCCGGAGCCGAGCAGCTGGACCGCGACGCACAGCGTGTCCAGAACGAACTCAACGCGATCCGCGCCTATTCCGGTGGGGCGGTGCTGTCATGATCGCCGTGCTCCTCACCCTGGCCGTGCTCGCGGTGTTCGGCTTCCTCGCGATCCGCGGCCGCGAGCTGGCCGGCTCGTCGAATGTCGTGGACCGCGATGTGCAGCGCCTGCGGTGTGACCTGATCGCGCTCAACGGTCGTGCGGCGGATCACCACTGAGCCGCCGCGCGGCTCCGCCAAGCCCCATAAACGAAAACAGGCCCTTCCGAAGTTCGGAAGGGCCTGTCGCTGTTCGAGGCTCAGATCGCGTCGCCGGGGCTGACGCGCGGCTTCGGGGCACGCATCTTGCGGATCTGCGAGGCCCGCACGAAGGCGTACCAGCCGAGCTTGGCGCCGCCGTCGATGGTCTCGGGGAATCGCTCGCGCACCCGGTTGTTGATCAGGCGTCCGAGGATGACGCCCTCGATGATCATGAAGAGCATCATCACCAGCATGACCAAGGTCACAATTGTCTGGTACGCGGGCAGCACGAAGGTGGACAGGATCAGCACCAGCGCCATCGGCATGAACAGTCCGACCAGGTTGCGCCGGGCGTCGACCAGGTCACGCACGTAGGCGCGGACCGGGCCCTGATCGCGGGGCAGCAGGTACTTGTCCTCACCGGCGAGCATGCGCGCGCGGCGGTCCTGCGCGGCCAGCCGGCGCTCGGCGGAGGCCGCCTTGCGGTCCGTCTTGGTGCCGCGGGTGGCCTTGCGGCGGGCCCGGGCCTCCTTGGAGGTCAGCGGGGCGGGCGCGACCGGGCCGCGCCGTTTCCCTTGTGCGTCACGACGTTTCGGTGTCGGACGCCCTTTACCCAGGGTGACGGTGGACGAGTTGCGGGTATCAGCGGCCACGCTGCCGTTCGCGTCCGCCGGTGTGTCGGCGGTCGCGTCGGTGCTGCTGGACTCGCCGCGACGGAACAATTTCACACCGACCAGGCTATTCGATGCGGGACGCAGTCGGAAACGCGCGGGTCCCGGAAACTCCCGGAGCGGATGTTCTGTCCGAGTACCGTGGTGGCAAGATAGGGAATAGCAGCCCGCTGAGTGGTGTTGAGGACCACGAGCCGTGCGCTGTTCACGGGTTGACCACAGCTGTCCCTTTAGGAGAGTTCATGACTGTGCAGAACGAGACCGAAACCGAAACTCACGGCGCGATCCTGACCGAGGCCGCCGCGATCAAGGCGAAGGCGCTGCTGGAGCAGGAAGGCCGCGACGATCTGGCGCTGCGCATCGCCGTGCAGCCGGGCGGCTGTGCCGGCCTGCGCTACCAGCTCTTCTTCGACGATCGCTCGCTCGACGGCGATCTCGTCGCCGACTTCAACGGCGTCAAGCTGGCCATCGACCGGATGAGCGCCCCGTACGTGCAGGGTGCCTCGATCGACTTCGTCGACACCATCGAGAAGCAGGGCTTCACCATCGACAACCCGAACGCCACGGGTTCTTGCGCCTGCGGCGACTCCTTCAACTGAGCTGAGATTGATACGGTGAGGACGGGAAATTTCCCGTCCTCACCTTGTGCCGTCCACCCACCGTTCGAAGGGCCTTTAGCTCGTGTCTATCGCCGTGTCCGCGTCCATCGCGACCGACCATCTCATGCGTTTTCCCGGGCGATTCGCCGATGCGCTGCTGGCCGATCAGCTCGACCACGTCTCGCTGAGCTTCCTCGTCGATGATTTGCAGCTGCGCCGCGGTGGCGTGGCCGGCAACATCGCCTACGCGATGGGCCTGCTGAACCAGCGCCCGCTGCTCGTGGGCGCGGTCGGCGCGGATTTCGCCGAATACCGTGCCTGGCTCGAGGGCAACGGCGTCGACTGCTCGACCGTGCTCGTCTCGGAGAAGGCGCACACCGCGCGCTTCGTCTGCACTACCGACGAGGACATGGCGCAGATCGCCTCGTTCTACCCGGGTGCGATGAGCGAGGCCCGCGACATCTCCATCACCGATCTGGCCGAGAACAACGCGCTGGATCTGGTGCTGGTCGGCGCCAACGACCCCGAGGCCATGCTCAAACACACCGAGGAGAGCCGCGAGGCGGGCATCCCGTTCGCGGCCGACCCGTCGCAGCAGCTGGCCCGCCTCGACGGTGATCAGGCGGTGCGCCTGATCGAGGGCGCCGCCTACCTTTTCACCAACAAGTACGAGTGGGCGCTGCTGCTGCAGAAGACCGGGCTGAGCGAGGAAGAGGTCGCGGCCAAGGTCGGCATCCGGGTGACCACCCTGGGCGCGCAGGGCGTCAAGATCGTGGACCACGACGGCACCGAGGTGCACGTGGGCGTGGTCCCGGATCGCGGCCGGGTGGAGCCGACCGGTGTCGGCGACGCGTTCCGCGCCGGGTTCCTGACCGGCCACACCGCCGGTCTGAGCCTGGAGCGTTCCGCCCAGCTGGGCTCCCTGATCGCCGTGCTGGTCCTCGAGACCATGGGTACCCAGGAGTGGACCCTGAACAAGGACGACGCCCTGGAGCGCCTCACCGGCGCCTACGGCGCGGAGGCGGCGGACGAGATCAAGCCGCTGCTCTGACGAACTGAGCGAAAAGTGCCCCCCGGCTCGAAAGCCGGGGGGCACTTCGCTGTTCGGGGACTACAGCGAGACCGGGTACACCGGCTCCTGGATGTCGGGCTTGATGCGATCCTCGACGAAGATGCCGTGCCACACCATGAACACCAGCAGGGTCCACAGCCGGCGGCTATGATCCGAGCGGCCGGCGCGGTGGTCGTCGAGCATGCCCTTGATGGCGGCCTTGTCCAGCAGGTGATCGGTCTGGGAGTCGGCGATGGTCTGCTGGGCCCAGTCGTAGAGCTCGGTGCCGCGCAGCCAGTGCCGCATCGGGACCGGGAAGCCGAGCTTGGCGCGGTGCAGGACATGGCCGGGGACGATGCCCTCGAGCGCCTGGCGCAGTGCGTATTTGGTGGTGTCCTTGGTGATCTTCTGCTCGAAGGGCACCTGCTCGGCGACCTCGCGGACCGCGGAGTCCAGGAACGGCACCCGCAGTTCCAGCGAGTTGGCCATGGTCATCTTGTCGGCCTTGACCAGGATGTCGCCGCGCAGCCAGGTGAACAGGTCCAGGTGCTGCATGCGCGCCACCGGGTCCCAGCCGCGCGACTGCGCGTAGATCGGGGCGGTGACGTCCTGATGGGTCCATTCCGGGCGGAATTCGCGCAGCACCGAACGCAGCTGGGCGTCGCTGAAGCTGCGGGCGTTGCCGTAGTAGCGCTCCTCCAGGGTGAGCGAGCCGCGGTGCAGCAGGCTCTTGCCGCGGGTGCCGTCGGGGATGCGGTCCGAGAGCCGCCCGGCGAGCTTGCGCACACCCCGGGGCAGATATTCGAACGGCTTGAGCGACAGCGGCTCCCGGTAGATGGTGTAGCCGCCGAACAGCTCGTCCGCGCCCTCACCGGAGAGCACCACCTTGACGTGCTTGCGCGCCTCCTTGGCCACGAAGTACAGCGGCACCAGCGCCGGGTCGGCCACCGGATCGTCGAGGTACCAGACGATCTCGGGGATGGCGGCGGCGAACTCGGCGGGCGAGACGGTGCGCACGATGTGGCGGGCGCCGATCGCCTCGGCGCTCTCGGCGGCCACGTCGGCCTCGGAGTAGCCCTCGCGTTCGAACGCCGCGGTGAAGGTGATCAGCTTCGGGTTGTGCCGGATGGCCAGCGCCGCGATGGCGGTGGAGTCGATGCCGCCGGACAGGAACGAGCCGACGGTGACATCCGCGCGCATGTGCTTGGCGACGGAATCCTCCAGCGCCTCGGCGATCTCGCGGTAGCGCGCCTGCTCGGACCCGGCCGCGAACGGGCGCACCTTGAAGTTCGGGTGGAAGTACCGGCTGATTCGCGGCGCCTGGCCCGCCCGGATGGTGGCGTAGCTGCCGGACTCGAGCCGCCGGATGTCCTTGTGCAGGGTCTCCGGTTCCGGCACGTACTGGAGCACCGTGTAGTGCTCGAGCGCCCGCGGATCCAGCTCATCGCTCAATCCGAGCGCGGGCAGCAGTTGCAGCAGGCTCTTCTTCTCGCTGCCGAACGCGGTGCCGCCGGGGCCGGTCGCCAGGAACAGCGGCTTGATGCCGAACGGGTCGCGGGCGATGAACAGATCCTGGGTCTCGGTGTCCCAGATCGCGAACGCGAACATGCCCCGCAGCTTGCGCACCGCGTCGGGGCCCCAGTAGTGGAAGGCCGCCGCGATGGTCTCGCTGTCGCCCTCGGTCAGGAACATCTGATCGTCGGGGAACTCGGCGCCGTGCGCCTTGCTCAGTTCCGCGCGCAACTCGATGTAGTTGTAGATCTCGCCGTTGAAGGTGAGCGCGTAGCGCTCCCGATTCTCCGGCGGACCCCAGCGCAGCGGCTGGTGCGAGTGCTCGATGTCGATGATCGACAGGCGGTTGAACCCGAAGATGATGTGGTCGTCGTGCCAGGTGCCACGTTCGTCCGGGCCGCGGTGCCGCACACAGTGCAAGGCGTCGTACACCTGCTGCACAGTGTTCGCCCACCCCGCCGACTCCGTCGGCTGCCGTCCCCCGGCATCGTCGGTTGCCGCATCAGATGTCAGAAATCCGAGCAGTCCACACACGGCGTCGGCGACCTCGTTTCCTCATTGGCTGGCTGTGCCCTCGGGCGAGGGGCGCACAGGACGAATCTCGTCCCCGAGTATGCCGTACCGGGAACCGAAATGTTGTGTCCGCCTGCGGCTGACGAGTCGCACCGACCCTGTGTCCAGCGCTTTTGCCGCAGGGGGCACCGATGGGGCACTTGCGGTTCGGTATCGGCGGAGTGTCGAACGCGACCCGACGCAAAACTGTGCGCCGGTTTGGTCTACGCTGCGTAGTACTCAGGTCCTTCTCAGCTGGCGTGTGCGCAAGTTCGTGCCGTGCGAAGGCCCTGAAACGTGCTTAGGAAGTGCCGCCGGGAGATCGCACCCCGACGGCGCAGATGTCGGACATGTGTGGCGACCAGGAAGGCGTGAGCGTGGCGCACAAGGCGAGCGAAGAGATCGGGGCCCGACCCGTGAAGGGTCGGCAGGGCCGGCTCCTTCGGCGGGCCGGGCTGGCGGTGTCCCTCGGGATCACCGCGATGCTCGTCTCGGGCTGCTCGATCGACAATGTTTGGCTGCGGTTCGGCTGGCCCTCGGGTGTCACGCCGCAGGCCACCCGGATGCGGGAGCTGTGGACCTGGTCGGTCCTGGCCGCGCTCGCGATGGGTGTGCTGGTGTGGGGTCTGACCTTCTGGACGGTCGCCTTCCACCGCAAGAAGAAGGACTCCCCGGAGTTCCCGCGCCAGACCGGCTACAACGTGCCGCTGGAGCTCACCTACACGGCGATCCCGTTCGTCATCATCGCGGTGCTGTTCTACTTCACCGTGGTCGTGCAGAACTACGTGCACGAGAAGGTCGCCGATCCCGACGTCACCGTCGATGTGACCGCCTTCCAGTGGAACTGGAAGTTCGGCTACCGCGATGTCGACTTCAAGGACGGCTTCAAGTACGACGGCATCGACACCAGCCGTGAGGCCCGCGCGCAGGAGCAGCTCGAGGGCTACAAGGAGCTCAAGAACGACAAGGGTCATCCGCAGCCGGGCCCGATCCACGGCAAGCCGGCCAACGACATCCTGTCCTACCTGCACTACGACAAGATCGAGACGATCGGCTCCACCCAGGAGATCCCGGTCCTGGTGCTGCCGACCAACCGGGTCATCGAGTTCCAGCTCGCCGCCGCGGACGTCATCCACGCCTTCTGGGTGCCGGAGTTCCTGTTCAAGCGCGACGTGATTCCGAACCCGAAGGAAAACCAGTCGGACAACGTCTTCCAGATCACCAAGATCGAGAAGGAAGGCGCGTTCGTCGGTCGCTGCGCGGAAATGTGCGGCACCTTCCACTCGATGATGAACTTCGAGGTGCGCGCCGTGTCGCCGGAGAAGTTCGTCAAGTACATCGAGGCACGCCAGGCGGGCAAGACCAACGCCGAAGCGCTCGCGTCCATCGGCGAGTCGCCGGTTGCGACGTCGACGCAGCCGTTCAACTCCGACCGCACGGTCAAGAGCGCGACCGAAGCCAAGTGAGGATTGGTCTGACATGAAGATCGAAGCGCGTATTTTCGAACTGCTCACTGTGTTCTTCGTGATCACCGGCGTGATCTACGGGTTCTTCACCGCGCAGTCCCGGACCGGCATCGAGTGGGCGGGCACCACCGCGATCGTGCTGACCGCGGGCCTGTCGCTGATCATCGGCACCTACTTCCGGTTCGTGGCCCGTCGTCTGGACCTGCGTCCCGAGGACTACGAGGATGCCGAGATCGTGGACGGCGCCGGCGATCTGGGCTTCTTCTCGCCCGGTAGCTTCTGGCCCATCTCGCTGGCCGCCGCCGGTTCGGTGACCGCGCTGGGCCTGGCGTTCTTCCAGTACTGGCTGATCGCGATCGGCGTGGCGTCCGTGCTCGTCGCCGCGGGTGGTCTGGTCTTCGAGTACTACCTCGGCCCGGAAAAGCACTGAGCTGACTCGCTTCGAAGCGCCCCATCGGATTCCGGTGGGGCGCTTCGCCGTTTCCGGGTCAGATGCCCAGGGCCTGGCGGAAACGGTTGGTGGAGCGCGGGGCGACGCCCGCGAGATTGCGCAGGGTGCGGGCCAGGCGCGGCTCGATCCGGCCCGGGTGGGTGCGAATGACCGTCTCGACGGCGCTGGCCGCGCCCACGGGGTCCAGGGCGTACTCGTGGCCGAACTGGGTGCCGGGTGCGACCGCATCGGTGGCGGGGTACTGGACCGCGCTGACCTGGATGCCGTGCGCGGACAACTCGGCGTCGGCGGAGCGGCCGAAGGTCGTCCAGGCGGCCTGGGCGGCGGCGTAGGAGGCGAAGTGCGGTGCGGCGCCGGTGTCGCGGTTCCACGGACCCACGTTGACGACCTGACCGGAACCCGATTGCAGCATCGCCGGCAGCAGGCCCAGCGTCAGGCGCAGCGGGCCGAAGTAGTTGGCGGCCATCATGCGCTGATAGTCGCGGAAGCGGTCCAGGGATTGCGCGAGCGGCCGGCGCTGCGGGCGGCCGGCATTGTTGACCAGCACGTCGACGGTGCCGCACTCGGTGAGCGTCCAGCGGACCAGCTGGTCGACGTCACCGAGCGCGGAGAGGTCGCAGCGGTACCAGCGGGCCAGCCCGCCGGCGGCGACGATCGACTCGCACGTGATGACCAGCTGGTCACTGCGCGGCGCGACGAGGACGAGTTGGGCGCCGCGGGCCGCGAGCCGGGCCGCGGTGGCCCGGCCGACCTCCGAGCAGGCGTCGGTGACCAGGATCCGCAGGCCCCCGAGAGAATCGGCGGGACACTCCTGGTCGCGGTCGGACCTGCGGAGTAGCTCGGCGCCGAGCTTTTTGCGCAACGACGGCAGGGGAGCGGGGCGAAATTCGAGCATCGGAACAGCAACTTTCACCTCAGTGGAACGCTGATCTAACGCATCGACACCCCGCCGACAGTGCCGAAGTTCGCTCGCGACCGTCAGGGGCGGAAGAGCAACCCCTTGGCGACTAATCGCGGCGTGAGTGGAGTCTAATCCGCCGACTCGTATCTCAGGGCGTGTTCGGAGGTGCAGATCTCATCGATTCCGGAGACGATGTCGCGCAACAACTCCGAGGGCAGCGCCGAGGGACGCAGCCGACAGGTGAAGGTGATCAGCGCGTGGTCGTCGGTGGGCAGATTCCGGGTTGCCGCCTGGGCCTGCAGGTATTTCGAGCGCACCCCGTAGGTCATGGCCGAGATCACGGTGAAGCAGCCGGTGCGTTCCCGGTGGCCGGCGAACAGATCGTGCAGCCGGTAGAAGACCGAGGTGTAGTTGGCCAGCGGCGCGAAAACGCCGACGCGGTAGGCCGCGCCGCGCTCGGAGGAGCTGATCACGGTGTCGGCGAGATACTCCGCGTCGCGCAGGGTCAGCACCTTCGGGGCGAACATGAGCGCGCCCGCCGCGGCGTTGCGCACCGGCATGCCGGCCTTGCCGCTGGCGGCGGAGGCGATGGCGCCCAACGACTTCCGGGTGCGCGTGCCGACCTCCCGGCGAGCCCGCAGCGACCGGGTCGGGGTGGCGGGGTAGAGGCTGGACCACTGGCCGAAGCGCACCGTGCCCAGCTGCACCTGCCCGGTGCCGACCGGCCGCGAGACCTTCAGCGGCGCGGTGTCCACCCAGCGCCCGACCTGCAGCGCGGCGTTGCCCGGCCGCACGATCTCGGCGTGCGCGTGTTCGATGAAGGAGTCGAAATCCAGGAACCGGTCGGCGTCGGTGGTGAGCCAGGTGTGGTCCTTGTCGATATCGACGGCGTCCAGGGTGAGCGCGGTGATGATGCCCGCGCGCCCGCCCGCGCCGAGGATCCGATGGAACCGCTCGGTGTGGTGCTGGCGGCCGCAGGTGCCGATGCGCCCGTCCGGATCCACGTATTCCAGATCCACGATCTGATCGATGAACAGGCCGTACTTGTGCGAGGCGCTGCTCACGCCGCCGACCGAGGCGAACCCGCCGGCGGTGATGTCGCGGTGATCGCCGACGATCGGCAGACCGAGGCCGTGCGCCCCGAGCCGCCGATCGATATCGGACAGTTTGGCGCCGGCCTGCACCCGCACGGTGCGCCGACCCAGGTTGATGTCGAGCACCGAGTTCATCCGCCGCAGCGAGACGACCGTGCGCTGATCCGGTAAGGACAACCCGTCGTCGAGCTGCTCACCGCCGCGCACCATCAGCTGCTCGGCACGATCCCTCGAATCCCGCACCGTGCGAACCACATCCGCGGTGTCGCGAGGTAGAAATTCGGCGGCGGAGACAGTGCGCGGCGTGCTCATGGATCGAAACTTAACCACAGCCGGAGTGGTTGCGGCCACCCGAACTTCGGTGTGCGCCAACGGCCCCATTGCGACCCCGGCTGACCTGCGCGAATACTGGTCCGCCGCAGTGCCTCCCGAGGGGTCAGGTGCGGGGCGGGCGGTCCGGTTCGACGGTGTCGACGATCTCCGGGAACCAGCGCGTGAACTCCGCGCGCAGCGGGAGTTCGGCGCGCAGCTGGCCGAGCACGCCGAGACCGCCGAGGGCGGTGCGGGCCACGGGGGTGTGCTGGGAGGGCATGGTGAGCTGGCGGATGACATTGGTGACGCGCAGATCGGTCACCGCGCGCAGGTGGGTGCGCAGCCAGTCGGGGGTGAGGTCGATGGTCGGGGCGATGACCGCGTCGCGCACCGGGGTGAGCCGGGCGACCACGGTCTCGATGTCGAGATCGCGGCCCGGCGCGATGTAGCCGTTGCGCCGGATGGCCGCTTCCAGTTCGGCCGGCGTGCAGGCCAGCAGCGCCGGCGCGAAGTCCTTGGCCATGGCGAGGTAGCCGGGCGGCCAGGGTGCGCAGGCGCCGAAGTCGACGACGCCCAGGCGGCCGTCGGGCATGATCCGGAAGTTGCCGGGATGCGGGTCGCCGTAGAGCAATCCGGCGCGGGCCGGGCCGGAGAGCAGGAAGCGCAGGATGAGCAGGCCGATGCGATCCCGCTCGGCTCGCAACCGGCTGCCGGGCGCCGCGCCCGGCGCGATCAGGCGGGACAGCGAGATGCCTTCCAGCCACTCGGTGATCAGCACGTCGCCGTACTGGGCCAGGACCCGGGGCACCACGAAATCCGGGTCGTCGGCGTAGGCCGCGGCGAAGGCGCGCTGGTGGGTGGCCTCCAGCGCGTAGTCCAGTTCCTCGCGGATGTAACTGCACAGCGCCTCGATGACGGCCTTGGTGTCGGCGCCGGGCAGCAGCGCCGAGAACAGCGGGCCGATCCGGCGCAGCGCTTGCAGGTCGTCGTAGATCGCTTGGCGGGCGCCGGGATACATCACCTTGACCGCGACCGGGCGGCCGTCGTGCCAGACCGCGCGATGCACCTGGCCCACCGAGGCCGCCGCGGGCCGCCGATCGTCGAACTCCCGGAACCGCGAACGCCAGTCCGGGCCGATGTGCGTGGCCAGCACGCCGTGCACGGTGGCGGGCAGCATGGCCGGGGCCGAATCCTGGAGCCGCCCGAGCGCTTCCCGGTAGGGCGCGGCCACCTCGTCCGGCAGCACGAACTCGTACACCGCGAGCAACTGCCCGAGCTTGGCGACACAGCCCTTCAATTCGCCGAGCACCTCGAACAGGTGCTGTGCGGTGCGCTGCCGGATCTCGCGATCCACCTCGTCCACCGACCGGCCCAGGGCGCGTTTGCCGACACCGGCCATCCGCCGCCCGGCGAAGGCCACCGGGACGCCCGCCAGCTTCGCGCCGCGCACCAGCTTGCCCGTCGGTGGGACCCCGCCCCCGTCCGCCAAGGTCCGCTTGGGCAGTTGCACTACTCGACCACCGGTACCGCGGCGGACCATGCTCACCTCACTCGCGCGCCGGCGCCGAACCCACCCCTACCGTGGATCCCGCCGGCGTCGTGCCCACGCTATCAGCGGCGCGAGGCCAGGCCGGCCAGACGGTGGTGCAGTTCGCCGGCCCAATCCCGCTGGCCCAGCGCGGCATAGTCGACCCACAGTGCGTCCAGGACGTCGCGGCTCTCCGAGAACACGCCGCCGCGCTTGTCGGCCTCGAGTACCACGCTCATGCCCTGCTCGTTCGGCACGAAGGTGACCTCGAGCTGGGTCAGCTGCGGATACCGATGCGAGCCGGCGAATTCGATCTCCTGATAGAACGGCAGCGTCTGGGTGCTGTGGTAGATCCGCCCGAATTCCACGTCGGCACTGCGCAAGCCGAAGCCCAGGCGTTCGATCGCCTCCAGCAGCACGTGCTGGGCAGGCAGCGCGCCGACGCCGATCGGGTCGGTGTCGGTGGCGTCGACCGCGCCCTGCACGTCGACGACGGTGCGCAGGGCCACCCAGGTGCCGGGCAGCACCCGCCCGTTGTAGAAGGTGATGGGGGTTTCCATCGGTGCGCGCGCGCCGAAACGGAATTCGGCGAAGCCGCCGGACTCCAGCCGGAACGGGCCCTGCACCCAGGTGCGCCCGAAGCCGTGCTCGCGCACGCCCTCGTGGTCGTCGTGCTCGTGCTCGACCCGGGTCACGAACTCCACCGCGATCTCGGCGATGTCCTGAGCGACCTTCCCGCCGCGCAACCGGATCACCCCTTCGGCGACGCCGCCGGGCTGCACACCGGGGGTGAACAGTTCGGTCTCGACCTCGGCGCCGCCCACTCCCGCGGCGGCCAGCAATTTCTTGAACATGCTGGCATCCTCGCCGCCGCACCATAAAACCGACTTACCGTTCGCTTGGCGTGTGACCGAGGTCATCCGCCGAGCGGAAGGGTATGTGTCGCAGCGACTTGCGTCCGATACTGGTGATACGGCACTGGCTCGCCAGTAGATATAGGGACAGATAGTGTAGTGCCGCTCTTGATGTCGAAACACGAACCGGGGGACGCAATGTCATACCCGCACGGGCAATATCCCGGCGAGCAACAACCGGGTCAGCCCTATCAGCCGACCCAGCCCTACCAGGGCGATCCGTACCAGTCGGGTCCGCAGTATCAGTCGGGTCCGCAGTACCAGCAAGGCCAGTACCCGCCCCCGGGCCCGCCTTACCAGCCGCCGCCGTACGGCCCGGGTGGCCCGTCGGGCGGCGGTGGCGGCGGAAAGATGGCCGCGATCATCGTCGCGGTCCTGATCGGTGTCGTCGCGATCGTCGGCGTGGTCGGCGTACTGGTGATCCGAAGCAACAAGGACGATCCCGATATCACCGCCTCGACCACCACCTCGACGTCCTCCTCGTCGTCGAGCCCGTCGCCCACCTTCGAGACCACCACCCCCTCGCCGACCTCGAGCACCTCGAGCAAGCGGGACACCTGGATCGCGGCCACCTACAAGGAGGACACCAACCAGGTCGTCTGGGTGCGCTCGACCATCAGCGAGGAATCGGCCACCAGCCAGGTGCTCTCGGACTGCGGCACCGGCTGCCCGAACCCGATCTGGTCCCGCAACGGCTGCGTCGCGCTGGCCTTCGGCCAGAACGGCGGCTGGGGCTCGGACTGGGGCTCCACCACCACCGAAGCCGAATCCAAGGCGATCAAGACCGCGACCGGGGTCTACAACGTCTCCGGCCCCTTCGAACTGTGGTCCAAGTGCGCGTTCGACTGAGGCGCCACTGACCTGCGAAAGGCCCCGAATCCAGGTGGATTCGGGGCCTTTCGCGTCGGTTCGAACGGCGGCCGGCTCAGCCGGCGGCGGTGTCCGGGATGCGCGCGGCATCCGGGCGGGAATCGCTCGGCACGCCCTTCTTCAGGCTGTGCGCGTAGACGTCGACGTATTCCTGACCGGTGAGCTGCATCAGGTCGTACATGACCTCGTCGGTGACGGCGCGCTCGACGAAGCGGTTGCCGCCCATGCCCTCGTAGCGCGAGAAATCGATCGCCTTGCCGTACCGGATGGTGACCTTCTGGCGCTTCCAGCGGAACGGCCCGGGCGGGCTGACCTTGTCGGTGCCGATGACCGCGACCGGGATGACGGGAACGCCGGTCTCGAGCGCGAGCCGCGCCAGGCCCGTCTTGCCCTTGTAGAGGCGGCCGTCGGGGGAGCGGGTGCCCTCCGGGTACAGGCCGACCAGGCGGCCCTCGTCGAGCAGCTTGCGCGCGGCGTTCAGCGCGTCCTCGGCGGAGTCGGCCCCGGTGCGGTCGATCGGGTACTGGCCGGTGGTGGTGAAGAACCACTTCTGGAAAGCGCCCTTGAGGCCCGGGGTGTTGAAGTACTCGGCCTTGGCCAGGTAATTGATGCGGCGCTTGCTGGTCAGCGGCGCGAAAAGCCAGTCCGCGAAGGAGAGATGGTTACCCGCGAGGATGGCCGGACCGTCCGACGGGATGTTCTCCGCACCTTCTACCGTCGGGCGGTTGTAGAAGGTGATGAACGGCCCCACCAGGACGAATTTCAGCAGCCAGTAGAACATGACGTCCTTCCCCCGGACCGGGATAAGTTGCGGGCACCTGCGTCAGCTGCCGACTTTACCGGTGGTCGCAGATCACATCCAACCTGCAGAGGGCTATCTCACCACATTCGGAGCAGCGGCTGTGAGCGCCGCGGCTTGTTCGAATGTATGTGCGAGAAAATCAGCCTACGCGGGAGGGACGGTGCTCGGTGTCGACGAGCACGGCGCGCGCCAGCTCGGCGGCGCCGATCATGCCGGCCGCCTCACCCAGCTGCGTGGTGCGGATCCGGGCCAGCGGGCGATGGCCCGCACCGGTGACGGCGCGGGCGTACTCCTCCCGGGCCTCGTCGAGGAAGAGCCCGGCCGAGGAGCTCACGCCGCCGGCGATCACCATCAGATCCGGATCGAAGATGTCGCCGACGAAGGCCAGGCCCAGGCCCAGCCAGCGGGCGAAGTCGGCCATCGCGGCGACGGCGATCGGGTCACCGTCCTGGGCTGCGCCCGCGACCCGGCGCCCGGTCAGCGACCCCGGATCGCGGTAGACCTCGCGCGCCAGCACCGTGGAGCTGACCGGATCGGTGGCCAGCAGCTCAATCGCCGTGTCGGCCAATGCCGTTCCGCTGCAATACCGTTCCCAGCAGCCCTGCTTGCCGCACGGGCAGGCCCGGCCCTGCGGGACGACCTGCAGATGACCCAGTTCCGGTGCGACGCCGTGCGTGCCGCGATACAGCTTGCCCTCGATCAGCAGTGCCGCGCCGATGCCGGTGCCGATCGCGATGAGCACCACGTTGTGGCCGCCGGTGGCCGCGCCGAAGCGATACTCGGCCCAGGCGGCGGCGTTGGCGTCGTGCTCGAGGATGACCGGCAGTTCCAGGCGATCGGTGAGCCGCTTGGCGACCGGTGTGTCCTTCCACGGCAGATGCGGCGCGAACCGGACGGTGGTGCGGTCGCTGGTGATGAACCCGGCCACGGCCAGCCCGACCGCGCCGATCGGATGGCGCGCGCACAGTTCGCGCACCGAGCGGGCCAGGGCGTCCTCCAGGGCGCGCGCGGAATGCGGGGTCGGCGCCGCCACGGTGTCGAGCACCTGGCCCTCGGCGTCCACCACCGAGGCGCGAATATTGGTGCCGCCGACGTCGATTCCGACCGTCAGGGGAAGGGCACCGGCAATCTTGCGCGTCATGCCTTGAACGTCACGGGAATTTTGATGTACCGGGAGCGCTTGCGCCCCGGCGCGCGCCGCTCCGGCTCCTCGGCCGGCGGCGGGCTCGCCTCGTCCGCGGGCGAATCCTGCTGCGGGGGAGCGTCTTCGGGGTCCGGCAGCACCGGCTCGACCGGGATGCCGGCCAGCGCCTCGCGCAACACCGTCACGATCGCGGTGCCGTGCTCGGCGACCGCGGCCACCACGTCGTGGTGTTCCCCGCGCACCAGCGCCGCCGCCGCGCACACCGGGCACCAGTGACAACTCGACCACTGCGGCTGGCCCTCGGCGGCCGTGCGCCGCAGCACCGGCTCCACCCGCTCCAGCACGGCCTCGGCCAGCTGCTTCAATTCCTCGGCGAATTCCCCGAATCCGTCACCGTGCGCGTCGTGCGCGGCACCCGGTTTCTGCTGCTCGGTCATCGCGGCCAGAGCTCCGGATCCGGAACGAACCGCAGTACCAGGTGTTTTCCGTCGAGTTCGGCGCCGTCGACTGTGCACCGCCGCAACACCGGCGCCAGGCGCACCCGGCGCCGGACCCCGTCCGCTCCCACGATCACATCGTCCTCCACTCGTCCCAGTCGCAGCGTCGCCGGATCGACGACGGGCAGGTGCATCCGCAACGTGTAGACCGAATGCAGGCCGGTGCCCGACTCCCATCGAACCACCGGTTCACCGGAACTTGTGCGAACCTCCGGCAGATTGTCGCCCGGTGGCGTCGCGGCGTCCACCGAGTAGGACAGCACCGACAGGGCGGCCAGGCCGACCGGCTCGGCGCCGCTGTGCTCGGCGATCAGCACCCGGACATCACCGTCGAAGCGCTCGTAGAGCTCCTCGACGACCCGGACCTGCTCGGCGCGGCGGGCCAGATACCAGTGGATCGCCGGGTGCGCGGAGTCGGCGGGCGGCACCGCGGGCAGCACCTTGTTGACGAGCACCGCGTCCAGGCGCAACCCGAGCAGCGCGGCCGCGGACCGCACCCGCTCGGTCTCGGCGACGGCGACCCGTTCGGCGCCGGTCACCAGTTTCGCGCCGGTGCGCGCGTGGTCGGCCAGCAGGTCACGCACCTCGGTGACGGCGGCGACGATCTTGTTCACGGTCGCGGCGAGCACCGCGCGCCGCAGGTCCAGGCCGGCGGCGCTCAGGGCGCGCGCGTGCGGCGGCCAGATCCGTTCCAAATAGCCGAGCAGAGTGTCGGGCGCGGTGACGATGCGCAGCATGTCGGCCGAGGGCGGGCAGTCCACGACCAGCACGTCCCAGTCGTCCTCCTCGGCGAACTGCGTCAGCTCGATCAGCATCAGCAGTTCCTGCACGCCGGGCAGGCCGGTCAGCTCGGCCGGGTCCAGCGCGGCCAGATCGAGGCCGTGCTCGTGCTTGCCGCCGGTGGCCAGCATCCGCACCACGTCGTGGAACCGATCTTCCAGCAGCGCAAGGGAATCCACCTCGATGGCGTCCAGATTCGGTGCCACCCGGGCGATTCCGGTGACCGTGCCCGGATCGTGCGCGAACCGCACGCCCAGCGCGTCGCCGAGCGAATGCGCCTGATCCAGCGAGGCGATCAGTACCCGCTGCCCGGCACGCGCGTAGGACATCGCGGTGGCGCACGCCAGGGTCGTCTTACCGACCCCGCCCTTGCCGACGAACAGCTCCACCCGGGTCACGGCGGTCAGCCTTCCACCCGCTTCTTCAATTCCTTGAGGGCGGTATCGGTGATCACCTTCTCGGCCTTGCGCTTGAACATGCCGATCATCGGGATGTTCAGATCGACGGTGAGCTGATAGATCACCTCGGTGCCGCCCTCGGGTGTGTCGCGCAGCTCGTAGGTGCCGTCCTGGGCCTTCTGTAAATCACCGCTGGTCAGCCGCCAGCTGACCGCGCGATCGTCCGGGCGCCAGGTGTAGGCCAGCACGTAGGTGTCCTTGACGACGCCGGCGTCGAGCACGAAACGGGCGGTGCGAGCGCGGCCGTCGGGCCCCTTCTCCAGCACCTCCACCGATTTCGCCGCCGACACCCATTCGGGGTAGGACTCCAGATCGGCGATGACGGCCATCACCCGCTGTGCGGGCGCCTCGATGAGGATGGACCTCTCTGTCCGGTCGGCCATCAGCAGGCCGGGGCCACGCCCGCGGGACGCCCCGCCTCCAGCCGCGCCTTGATCTCGAAGGCCATCTCCTTACCCGCCACCCGGCGGGCCCGGATCACCGACGCCAGCCGCTTTCCGGCGACCGCGTCGCGCGGTTCGGCGTGCAGGAAGTAGTGCAGGATCACCCCGTCCAGCATGTCCTGCAGCCACACCTCCATGGTGCCCTCCAGCGCGCCGCTCACGATCCAGCGAATGCCCTTCTCGCCCCGGTCCTCCCCGACCTGCAGGCTGAGGTCGGGCCACCACCGGCGCCAGTTCGTCGGCCCGCCGAGGATTTCGGCGACCGTGGCGCCCGAAGCGGCGACAAATGTCTGGTCCGCGACCTGAATACTGCTCACATCCGTGAGCGTAGTGGATTACGACACAGCCCGGTTCAGTGCAGTAGGTGCCGCAGGCGCGCGCCCAAGCTGTCCCAGCGCCACTGCTGTTCCACCCAGGCGCGGCC
The DNA here is from genome assembly GCF_040654295.1 of Nocardia sp. NPDC050712. Taxonomy (NCBI): domain Bacteria; kingdom Bacillati; phylum Actinomycetota; class Actinomycetes; order Mycobacteriales; family Nocardiaceae; genus Nocardia; species Nocardia sp. NPDC050712. Next base: position 146,002 of record NZ_JBFAHT010000004.1, on the reverse strand, counting down.
CTCGACGCCCATCCGGGCGGCGGCATCGCGGTCGGCGAGGACAGCGACGATGGCCTTGGCGATGTCGTCGGTGTCGCGGCCGTTGACGACGCGACCGGTCTTGCCTTCGATCACGGTCTCCGGCGCGCCGCCGGAGTTGCCCGCCACCACCGGAACTCCGGACGCGGAGGCTTCCAGGTAGACGATGCCCAGACCCTCCACGTCCAGCCCGGCGCCGCGGGTGCGGCACGGCATGGCGAAGACATCGGCCAGGGTGTGGTGCGCGGCGAGTTCACCGGAGGGGACACGGCCGGTGAACAGGACGTCGTTCTCCACGCCGAGCGCGGTCGCCAGGGCGCGCAGCTTGTCCTCGTAGGGCCCGCCGCCCGCGATCACGAGCACCGCGCCGTCGATCTGCTCGCGGATCGTGCGCATCGCCACGATCAACGCGTCCTGACCCTTGCGCGGCACCAGGCGCGACAGGCACAGGATCGTGGGCCGATCGCCGAGCCCGTAGCGCTGGCGCAGTTCCGCGCGCGCCGCCGGATCCGGCCGGAACACCTCGGTGTCCACCCCCGGCGGCAAGTACTCCAGCGCCGCGTTCGGGCCGAACGCGGACGCGAAACGCCCACGGGTGTACCGGCTGACATAGGTGACGACATCGGTGTGCTCGCCGATCGCGCGCAGCGACTGCCGGGCGCCCGGCAGCATCGACCAGCCGACCTCGTGCCCGTGCGTGCTCGCCAGGATGCGCTCGGCGCCCGCCCGGCGCAGCACCGGCGACAGCAGCGCCAGCGGGGCGGCCGCGCCGAACCAGACGGTGTCGCACTTCTCGGTGCGCAGCAGGCGTGCGGCGCGGCGCGCTACCAGCGGGGTGGGCAGCATGAGCGTGGTCGGATGGCGGACCACCTGGAACTTCTGCTTGGCGTCGAACTTCAGATGGCTGTCGCCCTTCCAGCGCGGGGCGTAGACGACCAGGTCGTCGGGCGGTAACTGCCCGGTCAGCGCCTGCAGATAGGACTGGATACCGCCCGGCCGTGGCGGGAAATCATTGGTAACCAGCAGAGTTCGGGCCATAACCGAACAACCTACTGTGTCCGGATCACCGGGCCGAAAACCCGTCGTCGGGCTAGGCGGATTCGGCGCCGAGCCAGGAGCGCCAGGCGGCGGTGACGCTCGCGCGGTCCGCGCCGAGCACCTCGCGCAGGATCCGATCCTCGGATTCGGGGGTCTGCTTGCCCGCCGCGAGGCCGCGGTAGAGCTGGACCAGCCGGGGTTCGCCGTAGGTCGCGGCGACGAAAGCGCAGACCGACCAAGCCTGTTCGTAGGCCGCGGCGGCGTCGGGACCGGTGAAGGAGCTGTCGGCGGGCAGGTCGACCGGCGTCGCGCCGGTACGCAGCCGGGTGTTCAGCGTCGGGGCGATCTCGGCGAAGCGCTCGGTGCCGCCGCGGTGCGCGGCGTACTCGGCGAAACCCTCGAGCAGCCACTGCGGCGCGCCGTCGACGGTGTCGGCGCGGGCGGCCAGGTGCGTCAGCTCGTGGCGCAGCACGGTGCGCAGGCCGGCGGGGGTGAGGCGGCGCCCGGCGTCGGGGCTGAAGACCACGCGCTGCCCGGTCGGCCGGGTTCCGGGCAGGTACGGGTCGGCGACCGCGGCGGCGGCGACCTCGGAGGCGAGCAGGTTGCCCGAGCGCACCAGCGCGGCGAATTCCGAGGGGTTCGAGGCGACGACCACCAGCGCGGAGCGCGCCCACCCGGCGCCCCACAGCTCGGTGATCGAGTCGGTCGCCGGTGCGAGTTCAGCGGCCAGCACGTCCATCTCGGCCCGCTGCCCGGCATGCCCGACCACCAGGGATTCCTGCCCGCTGCCGGTGGCCACCCGGACGGCGGTGAGTTCGCCGAACGGTGCCATCGTCGCGCGCACCGCCGCCAGCCGCGGATCGTCGGCGGCCACGGCCCGCGCCGCACCCAGCCGATCCGGCGAGACTTTCGGCAGCACCCAGTTCGGTGCGACCAGCAGCGCGCCACAGGCGCCGGTCAGCACGGTCACCATCGCGAAGGTGAGCGCGAACTGGCCACGCCGCCGCGCGCCGCACCAGTGTCGGACCCGGCGCCATCGCTGCATAGCGAATCAGTATCGCCGAGCGGAGTGGTAGGGCGTGGACGACATCGGCGCCACGGCGACCGGAATGCCGAAGGTGGAGGCGTGCAGCATGAGTCCGTTGCCCGCGTAGATGCCCACATGGGAGATCTCGGGGTAGAAGAACACCACGTCGCCGGGCAGCAATTCGTCCTTGGAAACCGGCGTGCCGAAGTTGGCCTGCTGCGAGCTGGTGCGCGGCACGGTCTTGCCGACCTGCTTGAAGGCCCACTGCACCAGGCCCGAGCAGTCGAACTGGTTCGGCCCGGTCGCGCCCCAGACGTAGGGGTCGCCGACCCGGGTCAGGCCCGCGGCCAGCGCGCTGGTGCCGCTGCCGGGGACCAGGCCCTGGAGCAGGGTGTCGCGGTCGAAGCCGGGCGGGAAGGGCGAACCCGCCCACGCGGCCTTGTCTTTCGTCGACAGGCCGGTCCAGGCCTCGACCACCTGGGTGATGGCGCCGCCGAGCTCGGTGCGCTTGTGTTCGACGTCGGCGCGCACCTTGTCGGACTTGGCGGCGGCGTCGTGCGCGGCGTCGGAGGCGGCGCGGGCGGCGTTCTCGGCGGCCGAGGCGGCGTCGGTGGCCTTCTTGAATTGCTTGAGCTGATCGGTGGTCTGCGCGGTCATCACGTCGAGCACCGACATCTGATCGAGCAGCTGCTGCGGCGAGTCACTGGTCAGCACCGCGAACATGCGGTTGGTCTTCGCGCCCTGATAGGTCGCGATGGCGGTGCGGTCGATCACCGGCTGAAATTTGCGGACCTCGTCGCGGGCCGCGTCGAGCGTGCTGCGCTTGGCGGAGAGCGCGGTATCGGCATCGCGCTGGACGGCGAGCTTGGCGTCGAGATCGGATTGCGCGTTGAGCGCTTCCTCGTTGAGCTTTTCGGACTCGCGGGATAGCTCGATCATCTTCTGCACCGCTTCACCGGCGGTGGCGGGCATCGCTACCGGGTCGGCTCCGGCCGGTCCGATGCAGACGGTCGCGGCCAGGATTCCCGCCGCAAGTACCCCTCCCACAACACGATTCGTGCGGAGTGTTCTGTATGCGGCCACGGCCTGCGGTGCCCCGTTCTCTCCCTTGAGCGATTAGGTCTCGATTAGGTTACGGAACGGCCCGGGTCCGTGTCCAGTAGGGAACGAACTGGTCACACCCCGGCCGGGTATCTTGCCGAGGTCGCCGGATCGCCCGATGGCGATCCGGCGACTTGGAAGTGCTTGTCGCCCAGCCCGGTCAGTACCGGCGCGCGCCGGCGAACGGCATTTCCGACATCGAGGCGACCTTCACCGGAACACCCGAGGTGGAGGCGTGCACGACGTTGCCGTTGCCCGCGTACAGGCCGGAGTGGCCGCCGCCGTAGAACGACACCACGTCGCCGGGCTGCAGGTCGTCGATCGAGACCGGGCTGCCGGCCGAGAGCTGGGCGCCGCTGGTGCGCGGCAACTCCATGCCGGCCTGGCGGTAGGCCCACTGGACCAGACCCGAGCAGTCGAAGGAGCTCGGGCCCGCCGCGCCGTAGACGTACGGTGCGCCGATCTTGGATTCGGCCGCCTCCAGGGCGATCTCGCCCGCGGTCTTCACCGGGGCGGGCGGGGTGAACGGCGCGGGTGCGGGATTGGGCACCTCGAGGCCGGGAATGCCCGCCGGGATCGGGATTTCGTTCGGGACCTCGAAGGTGCCCACTCCGGGGATGGTGACGGGCTGTGCCGACGCGGGGGCCGCGGGCAGGAGGATCGCGCCGATGGTGGCAGCGCCGACGGCTCCGGCGGCAACGGCACGCCGCGCCCCGCGCTTGACGGTGGTGTTCGCCATGATGCGTTTCGTCCAATCTGCCCCACGACGCGGCACCCGGTCTGGTGCTGCGGACTGCGTACCGTCCGCACCGTTTCCGTGAACGGCTCCGATGCGGCGGACTCCGTGAGGTCTCGAAAAGGTTACGAACACATCACGGGTCTTTGTAAAGCCGTACCGGTCGGAATTGGGGGCGTGTCGGAATTTCCCGGGGGTTTGCCTGCGAGATATCTCACACGGATCACGAAACGATAAACACGAGCATTTATCTCTGTGTTCTCGGCTCGTTCACCGGCGCGTCGCGGGGCTGGGACCGGCCACGATAGGGACCCGGTATGGCGTGTTAACGCAGGTAGCCAAGATAGTGCGGTCCTACTCGGCAGCTCCGGACCGGTCAGATGACCAAAACTCCGGTGACACGCCGTGCCGAGACTTTCGCGAAGCTCGACACGCCCGGGGCGTTTATTTAGACCGGTGTCGGATGTGACCTGCATCACATTTTGATTACCTAGATCAAATTGCGGGCATCAAAGCGAAATCCTCGCGCGGAATTCGGCAGTTTCCCCGTGTCGTTTGTTGTGGGCTCAACCAATTGTCCTGGGCTTTCGCGGATCGGCGAGCTTGTCGGTGCCTGCCTCTACGCTGCACGCCGTGCCCAGCGCCGAATCGCCTCGCCCGCTCGCCAAGCAGCTGGCCTTCGATGAGCTCGATACCCCGCTCTACGAGACAACTTTCGTGATCGTCGACCTGGAAACCACTGGGACCAGCCCCGATGGCGACGCCATCACCGAGATCGGCGCGGTCCGGGTGCGCGGCGGTGAGGTGCTCGGCGAGTTCGCGACGCTGGTCAACCCGGGGCGCGAGATCCCGCCGCAGGTCGTGCACATCACCGGCATCACGCACGCCATGGTCTACGACGCGCCGCGGATCGAGCAGGTGCTGCCCGGGTTCCTCGAATTCGCCAGGGGCGCGGTGCTGGTCGCGCACAACGCGCGGTTCGACACCGCGTTCCTCAAGGCCGCCGCCGTCCGCTGCGAAACCCCGTGGCCGAATCCGCCGGTGCTGTGCACGGTGAAGCTGGCCCGCCGGGTACTCACCCGCGACGAGGCGCCCTCGGTCCGGCTCGGGGTGCTCGCGCAGGTGCTCGGCGCGAGCACCCGGCCCACGCACCGCGCGCTGGACGACGCCCGCGCCACCGTCGACGTGCTGCACGCGCTGATCGGCCGGGTCGGGAACCAGGGCGTGCACAGTCTTACCGAGTTGCTCGACTATCTGCCCGATGTCAGCACCGGGCAGCGGGCCAAGCGGGTGTTCGCCACCGATCTGCCGGCCAGTCCCGGCGTGTACCTGTTCCGGGGTCCTTCGGACGAAGTCCTCTATATAGGCACCGCGGTGAATCTGCGCCGTCGCGTACGGAACTACTTCACCGGTTCGGAGACGCGCGGGCGGATGAAGGAGATGGTCGCGCTCGCGACGCGCGTCGACCATGTCGTCTGCGCGCACGGCCTCGAAGCCGGGGTGCGGGAACTGCGCCTGCTCGTCGCGCACGCGCCGCCCTACAACCGGCGCTCGAAGTTTCCCAAGAAGGCCTGGTGGCTGACGCTGACCGACGAGCCGTTCCCGCGGTTCGCCGTGGTGCGCACACCGAACCGGGATGCCCTGGGGCCGTTCAACTCCCGGCTCGACGCCACCGACATCGCGGCGACCGTCGCCGAACACGCGGGCCTGCGCACCTGCACCACCCGGCTGACCCGGGCGGGGGTGCACGACTGCCCGCCCGCGGTGGTCGGCGGCTGCCCCGCCGCGCGATTCTCCGAAATACCCATGGATACAACGGAATACGCGCCCGCCGCCACGGCCGTGCGCGAGCTGTTCGCCGGCCGGTCCGACACCACGCTGCGCGCGATCCTCGACCAGCTCGAAACCTACTCCCGCGCCGAGCATTTCGAAGCCGCCGCCCGGCTGCGCGACCGCGCGGTCGCCGTGGTGCGGGCGCTGGCCCGCACCCAGCGCCTCGCCGCCATCGCCCGCGTCCCCGAACTGGTCGCCGCACACCCCGACGGCGCGGGCGGCTGGGAATTCTCGGTCATCAGATACGGGCGCCTCGCGGGCGCGGGCAATGCCGGGCGCGGGGTCTCGCCCATGCCGGTGGTGGAGTACCTCGTGGCGTCGGCCGAGACGGTGCTTCCCGAAGGGGTTGCGGTGGGCCCACCCGCTGGGGCACTGGTTCCGCTGTCGTCCGGCGGCGACAGCTCCCGGGGGGCCGACAACTCGTCCGGCGCAGGCCCACAGTCCGTTCCGGCCGACCCCTCGATCGATGGACCGCCGCTGCTGGGCGGTTCCCCCGAGGAGATCGGGTTGGTGGTGCGCTGGCTGGCGCGCCCGGGGGTGCGGATCGTGCGCAGTACCGCGGGGTACTGGGAACCGCTGTTCGGGGCGGCGCGCTGGCTGACGTGGGCCGAGCAGGCCGAGGCGGCCGCGCGTACCGAACTCGCGGGAGCGGAGTACCTCGGCCAACTAGGCTGACCACCATGATTAACGCGATCGTGCTCATCCACGCCGAAAACGGCCGGATCCCCGAGACCGCCCAGGCCGTCGCCGACACCGCCGGCGTCACCGAGGTCTACTCCTGCGCCGGCGACGTCGACCTGATCGCGATCGTCCGCGTCCGCGACCACGAGAAGATCGCCGAGGTGGTCACCGCCGGCATCGACAAGGTCCCCGGCGTCCTGCGCACCACCACCCACATCGCCTTCAAGTCCTACTCCAGCGCGATGTAGAGGCCGGTTTCTCGCTGGGGGAGTAGCCCCGGGCTCGGAACTCGTCCGGCGTGCGCAGGCGCCGAACCCCTGGAAGTACCTGTGCGAGTTCAGTTCTCGCCGAGGGTGTTGGTGAGCTTGGCCCAGCTGTCCAGCAGCGCGGCCGATTTCCCGGTGTCGATGGCGGCGGCGGCGCGTTCGAGGCCGGCGGCGAGGGCCGCGTGGATATCGGCGCCGGGATCGCCGTCACCGCGTGACCAGTCGTAGGCGACGATCGCGGCGGCGGAGTTGACCAGCACCGCGTCGCGGACCGGACCGGCCTCGCCGGCGAAGACCGCGCGGGCGATACCCGCGTTGGTCTCGGCGTCGCCGCCGCGCAGGGCATCCAGGTGGACGCGCGGGATGCCGAGGCGGGTCGGGTCGATGACGGTTTCGCGCAGGCTGCCGCCGGAGACGATCCAGGCGGCGGTGGTGTCGGAGGTGGTGATCTCGTCCAGGCCGTCGTTGCCGCGCACCACCAGGGCGCTGGCGCCGCGTTCGGCGAAGACACCGGCGATCACCGGGATCAGGTCGGCGAAGGCGCAGCCGACCAGGCCCGCGCGCGGCTGCGCCGGGTTGGTCAGCGGGCCGAGGATGTTGAAGACGGTGGGGATGCCTATTTCTTTACGGGCCGCACCCGCGAAGCGCAGGGCCGGATGAAACACCGGGGCGAAACAGAAGCCGATGCCGGCCTCGCGCACACAGGTGGCTACGGCCTCGGGGCCGAGATTCAGCTTCACGCCGAGCGCTTCGAGGACGTCGGCGCCGCCGCTCTTGGACGAGGCGGCGCGGTTGCCGTGCTTGACCACGGGCACACCCGCCGCGGCGACCACGATCGAGGACATGGTGGAGATGTTCACCGAGCCGGAGCGGTCCCCGCCGGTGCCGACGATGTCGACGGCGTCACCGTCGACGTGCACCAGGCGCGCGTGCGAGAGCATCCCCGAGGCCAGGCCGCCGAGCTCGGCGGGCGTCGGGCCCTTGATCTTCATCGCGACACCGAACGCGGCGATCTGCGCCGAGGTCGCGTTGTCGGACATGATCTCGTTCATCGCCCAGGTCGTGTCGTCGGCCGCCAGGTCATCGCCATCGGCGAGGGTCCCCAATACCTGTGGCCAGCTGCGCACGCTCATGTCCTTTACTCCTATTACTGGTACACCCACCAGTCTGTCCCGATGCAGCCTATCGGGCCAGCCCTTATTCCCCGGGTTCGGCGCTGGGCTGCAGCGCGTCCCAGCCGTCGGCGCTGCCGTCGTGGCGCTGCGCGAGCCCGGCCATCCGGGATTTCTCCTGTGCGCAATGCAGGGCGTCGAGCACCTGGACCCGCTGCAGGACCAGGGCTTCGAGGTCGTCGTCGCCGGTCGGCTCGGTGACCCCGGGCCGGTATCCGTCCTGCGCGGCGATCTCCCGGACACGCCCGACCTGGTCGGCGGGAATTCGCAGATGATGACGCAGGACCGCGGGCGCCTCCGGGACCCACCCGGTCGCGCGTCCCAGCGCCGCCGAACACGCCTCCGCGTCATCGAAACTCGCGACGACGACCACCAGATCCGACCGGTCCGGATCCAACGCGGCCGGTGCGGCCCGTCCGAACAGCCGTCGAAACAGTCCAGCCACAGAGACCTCCATCTCAGCAATTCCTCAGCGCAGCCTGTCATGCTTGGCGCGTTCATCCTGCGCAAACACCCGCGCGTCCTGCGTAAACACAGACACGCCGACGCCGGGGTGAGAGCCGCTCTGTCCGTGCGTTTTCCGACACGGACCGACAAGTTTCGCACCCGGGTACTTGTGTCGTACTACGACGAGTCATACTTACCGGCGTGACGACCGCAGTAGGCACCCCAGGATCGGCCATTACTCAGCGTGTGCATTCGCTGAACCGGCCCAACATGGTCAGCGTCGGTACCATCATCTGGCTGTCCAGCGAGCTGATGTTCTTTGCCGGCCTGTTCGCCATGTATTTCGTCGCGCGCGCGCAGGCACACGGCAACTGGCCGCCGGAGCCGACCGAGCTGAATCTGACCCTCGCCGTGCCGGTCACGGCGGTGCTGGTCGCTTCCTCGTTCACCTGCCAGATGGGCGTGTTCGCGGCCGAGCGCGGCGACGTGTTCGGCCTGCGCCGCTGGTACGTCATCACCCTGGCGATGGGCGCGTTCTTCGTGGCCGGTCAGGGCTACGAGTACTACCACCTGGTCCACGAGGGCACCTCGATCTCCAGCAGCGCCTACGGTTCGGTCTTCTACATGACCACCGGCTTCCACGGCCTGCACGTGATCGGCGGCCTGATCGCGTTCGTGTTCCTGCTGCTGCGTACCAAGGTCAGTAAGTTCACTCCCGCGCAGGCGACCGCCGCGATCGTGGTCTCGTACTACTGGCACTTCGTCGACATCGTCTGGATCGGGCTGTTCGCCACGATCTACTTCGTCCGCTGAGCGGGCGAGACCCCAGCTTCGTACACGTCGGTTCCGTCTACTCCAAAGGGACACAGATGAGTTCATCTCCCCCGTCAGCGCCAGAGCCCGCCAGCCCCGGGAATGGCAATGCTTCCAAGGTCCGTAAGCAGCGGCGGCTCCGTAGGCGCATCGCTGGCGGACTCGCGCTGCTGATCGGTCTCGTCGGAGCCGGTTTCCTGGCCACGGCCCTCACGCCGGAGCCGCAGGTCGCCACGGCCCACGAAGACCAGTCGGCGCTGATCCGCGAGGGCAAGCAGCTCTACGACACGTCCTGCATCACCTGCCACGGCGCCAACCTGCAGGGCATCAACGACCGCGGTCCGAGCCTCATCGGCGTCGGCGACGCGGCGGTGTACTTCCAGGTGTCGACCGGCCGTATGCCGCTGGCCGCCAACCAGGCTCAGGCCCCGCGCAAGCCGGAGAAGTTCGACGCCGCGCAGACCGACGCGCTGATGGCCTACATCGCCGCCAACGGCGGCGGCCCGAGCGTCGTGCGCGACGCCAACGGCGAGATCGCGCAGGAATCGCTGCGCGGCCCCGACGTCGCCCGCGGTTCGGAGCTGTTCCGGATGAACTGCGCCTCCTGCCACAACTTCACCGGCCGGGGCGGCGCGCTGTCCTCCGGTAAGTACGCGCCGCCGTTGAACGAGGCCAACGAGCAGCAGATCTACGCCGCGATGCTCACCGGCCCCGAGAACATGCCGAAGTTCTCCGACCGGCAGCTGACGCCGGAGGAGAAGCGCGACATCGTCGCCTACGTCCGCAACGCCGACGAGGAATCCGCGCCCGGCGGCTGGGACCTGGGTGGTTTCGGTCCCGCGACCGAGGGTCTGGCCGCGTGGGTGATCGGCATCGTCGCGATCGTCGGTGCCGCGATGTGGATCGGATCCCGATCATGACCGACAAGGAGCCAAACGACATGGGTCGGCCGGATGAGGGCCATGACAACGAGCTGGCGGCAGTGACGCACGAGCTCGATGTCAATCGTGATTACACCGAGGCCGAACTCGACGCGATGTCGCGGGACGAGCTGGTCAAGCTCGGCACCCTGCGCGACGGCGTCGACGTCGCCTACCGCCGCGAGCGTTTCCCGATCCCGGGCACCCGGGCCGAGAAGCGCGCCGAGCGCGAGGTGAGCTTCTGGTTCGCCGTCTCCGCGATCTCCGCGGCCGCCCTGGTGGGCGTGTTCCTGTTCTGGCCTTGGGAATTCAAGGGCAAGAACGAGGAGGGTCACTCCACCTACGCGCTGTTCACCCCGCTGGTCGGTCTCACCTTCGGTATCGCGGTGCTGGTCATCGGCGTCGCGGTGGTGCTGATCCGCAAGAAGTTCATCCCCGCCGAGCTGTCCATCCAGGACCGGCACGACGGGCCGTCGCCCGAGGTCGAGCGCCGCACCCTGGTGGCCCAGCTCAGCGACTCGCTGGAAACCTCCACGCTGGCCCGCCGCAAGATGATCACCCGAACCGCGGGCGCCGGTCTCGGCATCCTCGGCGTCGGTTCGCTGCTGGTCTTCGCCGGTGGTCTGATCAAGAACCCGTGGGCCAAGGGCGACAAGTCGCCGCTGTGGGTCTCCGGCTGGACCCCGGACCACGAGGGCGAGACCATCTACATCCGCCGCGACACCGGCCGCCCCGAGGACATCGTCCTGGTGCGCCCGGAGGATCTGGACGCGGGCTCCATGGAGACGGTGTTCCCGTGGAAAGAGAAGTGGCGCGGTGACGAGCACGCGACGCTGCAGTCGCTGCGCGGTATCCGCAACTCGGTCATGCTGATCCGGCTGCGCACCGCGGACGCCGAGAAGGCGATCAAGCGCAAGGGCCAGGAGAGCTTCAACTACGGCGACTACTTCGCCTACTCGAAGATCTGCACCCATCTCGGCTGCCCCACCTCGCTGTTCGAGCAGCAGACCAACCGGATTCTGTGCCCCTGCCACCAGTCGCAGTTCCTGGCGACCGAGTGGGGCAAGCCGGTCTTCGGTCCTGCCGCTCGCGCGCTGCCGCAGCTGCCGATCACCGTCAACTCCGAGGGCTACCTGGTCGCTGCCGGCGACTTCATCGAGCCGCTCGGACCGGCCTTCTGGGAGCGTCGTTCATGAGTCCTGCTGCTGGAGCCCAAGCCAACGAGATGGACGAGCGGTATCGCGCCGCGGCGTTCGCGAAGCGGTCGATCAACAAGGTCTTCCCGACGCACTGGTCGTTCCTGCTGGGTGAGATCGCGCTGTACTGCTTCATCATCCTGCTGCTGTCGGGTGTGTACCTGACCCTGTTCTTCGATCCGTCGATGAGCGAGGTCGTCTACAACGGCGCCTACCAGCCGCTGCGCGGCGTCACCATGTCGCGCGCCTACGAGACCTCGCTGGAGATCTCCTTCGAGGTGCGTGGCGGCCTGTTCGTCCGCCAGGTGCATCACTGGGCCGCGCTGCTGTTCGCGGCGTCGATCATCGTGCACCTGTTCCGCATCTTCTTCACCGGCGCGTTCCGCAAGCCGCGTGAGGCGAACTGGGTGATCGGCTCGCTGCTGCTGATCCTGGCGATGTTCGAAGGCTTCTTCGGTTACTCGCTGCCCGACGATCTGCTCTCCGGTACCGGCCTGCGCGCCGCGTTCGGCGGTATCACCATGGGTATCCCGATCGTCGGCACCTGGATGCACTGGCTGATCTTCGGTGGCGATTTCCCCGGCACCATCATCATCCCGCGCCTGTTCATCGCGCACGTGCTGCTGCTGCCCGGCATCATCCTCGCGCTGATCGCCGCGCACGTGGCGCTGGTCTGGTACCAGAAGCACACCCAGTTCCCCGGACCGGGCCGCACCGAGAACAACGTGGTCGGCGCCCGCATCATCCCGGTGTTCGCCGCCGATCAGGGCGCGTTCTTCGCCTTCACCCTCGGCGTCATCGGCATCATGGGCGGTGTGCTGCAGATCAACCCGATCTGGAACCTGGGTCCGTACAACCCATCCCAGGTCTCGGCGGGTTCACAGCCCGACTTCTACATGATGTGGACCGACGGTATGGCGCGTCTGATGCCACCGTGGGAGCTCTACCTCGGCAGGTACACGGTTCCGGCCGTGTTCTGGGTCGCGATGATCATGGGCCTGGTGTTCACGCTGCTGATCGCCTACCCGTGGATCGAGAAGCGGCTCACCGGCGACACCGCGGCGCACAACCTGCTGCAGCGTCCGCGCGACGTGCCGGTGCGGACCGCGATCGGCTCCATGGCCATCGCGTTCTACCTGGTGCTGACCCTGTCCTGCGTCAACGACATCCTGGCGTTGAAGTTCGACATCTCGCTGAACGCGACCACCTGGGCCGGCCGCATCGGCCTGCTGGTGGTGCCGCCGCTGGCGTACTACATCGCCTACCGGTTCTGCCTGGGTCTGCAGCGCAGCGACCGCGCGGTGCTCGAGCACGGCATCGAGACCGGCGTGATCAAGCGACTGCCGCACGGCGAGTACATCGAGGTGCACCAGCCGCTGGGCCCGGTCGACGACCACGGCCACCCGCTCCCGCTGGAGTACCAGGGCGCGCAGGTGCCCAAGAAGATGAACAAGCTGGGTGCCGCCGGCAAGCCGGGCACCGGTTCGTTCCTGCGGCCGGATCCGTGGCAGGAGAGCGAAGCGCACTTCGAGGCCGAGGAGGCCGAGGAGCACAAGCAGCTCGCCGCCCTGGCGAAGGCGCAGCAGAAGGCGCTCGAAGGCAAGTCCGGCCACTGATCGGCCGGTAGACGTAAGGCCCCGAGTCGGAAACGACTCGGGGCCTTCGTCGTTCGCGGGTAGGGGCGCCGAGGTGTGATGGCAGGCATATTCGCGCACGATCCCGCGGTTTCGTGACGGTGCGCATACTTCGATTCCGCGGGCGGTCGGCTTCATTAATCTGTTCCGATGACCACTTCTGGCCGCCATAGACGAGTGTCCGAGGGTTCCACCGTGCTTCGGACGATGGCCGCGGTCGCGGTGCCCTCGGCGATGACGCTGGTGTGCGCGGCTGGCACCGCGTCGGCGCAGCCGGTCGCCGCGACGGGCACCGTGCAGCCCGCGCCGGCCGTGCCCGTTCTGGACGCCGTTGCCGGCGAAGTGCGGCAGCCGCCGGTCATTCAGGCGCTCGCGCACTATCTGCCGGAGGTCGGCGAGCCGATCGCCGAGGTCGCGCAGCCGGTTGCGGCGCAGCCGATCCGGTATTACACGCCCCAGGAGAACGGCGCCGCCGTGGGCGCCGGTATCGGCACCGCGCTCGGCACCGGGCTGGGCGGTGTGGGCGGCGCGGTCGTCGGCATCGGGGTAGGCGCGGTCGCCGGCGGTCTGATCGGCGCGGGTGCCGGTGCGGGCGTCGGTGCGGTGCCGGGCGTCCTGATCGGCGCGGCCGCCGGTGGCGTCATCGGCGCGGTGCTCGGCAGCACGGCGGGTGCGGGTGCGGGCGCCGGAATCGGCGCGGCGGCCGGTGCCGGAATCGCCGCCAACGATCTGACGGTCTTCCCCTTCCTGCTCTGAGCCCGCGCGTTCAGGTCCGCGGGTGTGAGCGCCCCGGCGTGTGACCGAGGGTGGCTCGATAGACGTCGATGAACGCGCTGGCCGTGGCCCAGCCGCAGCGGTGGGCGACGGTGGTGACCGGCAGCCCCTCCGCGAGCAACCGGACCGCGTTGTGCAGGCGCAGCTGCGTACGCCACTGCGGGTAGGTCATGCCGAGTTCGGTGCGGAACAGTCTGGTCAGGGTGCGTTCCCCGGCGCCGGCCCGGCGCGCCAGCTCGGCGAGGGTCCACGTGACGGAGAGATCCTGTTCCACCTGTGCGCAGGCCTGCCGCAACCGTTCGTCGCGGGCGGCGGGCAGCTGTAACTGTTGCCGCGGGCTGCGGCGCAACTGGTCGAGCAGGACCTGTTGCATGCGTTCGTGTTCCGCGGCGGGCAGTTCCTGGGACACCGAGCAGGCGATCACCAGTTCGCGCATCAGCGGGGTGGTGGCGACGACTGTCGGCACAGCCCAGTCCCGCGACCGCTCGGACGGGAACGCGACCAGGTGGAACCGGGTGGGGCCGTAGAACTGATGCTCGTGCCAGGACCCGGCGGGAATCCAGATCGCTCGATCCGGTGGCGCGATCCAGCGGCCGCTATCGGTCCGGACCTCGGCCGCGCCCGAGCTGGCGTAGACGAGTTGATGCTCGGTATGCCGGTGGCGGGCGATGTGTGATCCCCGGTCGAGTCTCCGCACCGTGGTCGGTGCCGGAATGGTGTGGCGGAGTTCCGACATAGATTGGCATTTTATCGGAAGCCCGCAACCCGCTCGGCTTCCTACGCTGGCTCCATGCTGAAAGTCGAGTCGGCGTGGAAACGTATGCGGTACTGGGTTTCCGCGCATGTGGTCTGCGATTTCTATCAGGGGCTGGTGCCCGCGAGCATCCCGTTCTTCGTGCTGGAGCGGGACTACAGCTATGCCGCCGCGTCCGGTCTCGCGCTGGCGGCGACGCTGGGAAGCTCGCTGCCGCAGCCGTTTCTGGGGATCCTGGTCGATCGCCGGCGGTTGCTCTGGCTGGCTCCCGCCGGGTTGCTGATCGCCGGAACCGGAGCCGGTCTCGCGGGTTCGGCACCCGGGTACCCGCTGGTCTGGGCACTGCTGCTGATTTCGGGGGTGGGCGTGGCGGCCTTCCACCCCGCCGCCGGACGGGACGCCCGCCGCGCGGCGGGCGGAAGTGCCGGTGCCATGAGCCTGTTCGCCGCGGGCGGCAGCATCGGCTTCTTCCTGGCGCCGGCGCTGATCACTCCCGCGCTCCTCGCGTGGGGTGCGGAGGCCGGGGCGCTGTTCATCCCGCCCGCGGTACTGATGGCCTTCGTCCTGTGGCGGCATCAGCAGCGGCGGGGCGTGTACCCGGAGATCGGGGCCGAGGCGCTGGGCCGGGACCGCTGGTCGCCGTTCCTGCTGCTGACCGCGGTGGCGGTTATTCGTTCGGTCGTCGGGATCGGGATCACCACGTTCCTCGCCCTGTACTGGATCGTGCAGCTGGACGCCACGCCCTTCCTCGGTGGTGTCGCGCTGACCGCGTTCCTGGTCGGCGGCGTGCTGGGCACGCTGGCCGGCGGGCGGCTGGCGGATCGGATCGGGATGCTGCCCACGATCCGGATCGGTTGCGCCGCGGCGGTTCCCGTGCTGATCGCGCTCCGCCTGGTGCCGGACCCGGAGCCGGCGGTGGCGTTCGCGGTGCTGGCCGGGGTGGCCGTGAATCTGCCGTTCGCCGTCGTGGTCAAACTCGGCCAGGACTATCTGCCCGCCCGGCCCGGCACCGCCGCGGGCGTGACCCTCGGGCTCGCGGTCAGCGCGGGCGGGTTGTTCGTGCCGCTGCTCGGCGCACTCGCCGATCGGCACGGACCGCAGGCCGTGCTGACCGTCCTGTGCGCGGTGCCGCTCGCCGCCCTGCTGCCGGCGCTGTTGCTGCCCCGCCCCGATCCACACCCGGCCGACCTCGAATCACCCGCGGCTGTCTGAACACGAGGCCCCGAGCAGGAACCGGCTCGGGGCCTCGCCACGCACTCGCTCAGCGGCGCCGAGCCGCCTCGATCGCCTCGAACTTCGCCAGATTGTGGCGCGCGTCGGCGAGGGCATCGTGCGCGTCCGGCGGAATCGGCGGCAACTCCACGCGACCATGCGCCTCCCAATGCTGACGCAACTCATTGGTGTAGCGCGGCAACGTGGTCGGCAGATCGATCATCGACCCCCACAGCTGGCACAGCGCCACATGGTCATACGCCGAAACCCACGCCCACAACTCGGGCTGCACAGTAGAGCGCGGCACCAGGAACTTGTAGAGCTCGTCGCGAATCTGCGCACGACTGCGCCACAGCGGCGACGCGGGCGGCGGCAACAGCGGCAACACATGCTTGCGCACCCACGGCCCGGCCCGCCCCGAATCGAATTCGGTTGATACCGCGTAGTATTCGCGGCCGTCCTCGCAGACGACGCCGATCGACACCAGGTCGATCGTCTGGCCGTCCTCGATGAACTCGCAATCATAAAAATACCTCAGCGAGATCGCCTCTCTCCTGGATCACGTCGACAGTGGCCTGTGCCGGTTGGCCCCAACCCTATGCGGGATGTGCCCGCCGTTTGCCGCAAGCCCCACCCAGGTGCGGATTCCCCACACCAAGGTGCGTCGATCCAGCACCACCTCCGGGTATCTCCACCCCCCGAGGGGTCCGTATTCTGAATCTCGTGAACTGGACCGTCGACGTACCCATCGACCGCTTGCCGGAACTCCCGCCGCTGCCCGTGGAACTGCGCAGGCGGCTGGACGACGCGTTGGCCCGCCCCGCGCTACAGCAGCCGTCGTGGGATCCGGAACAGGCGGCGAAGATGCGCACTGTGCTGGAGAGCGTGCCGCCGATCTGTGTGCCCGCCGAGGTGGAGGAGCTGCGCGCGCGGCTGGCCGAGGTGGCGCGCGGTGAGGCGTTCCTGCTGCAGGGTGGTGACTGCGCGGAAACCTTCGCCGACAACACCGAGCCGCACATCCGCGGCAATATCCGCACCCTGCTGCAGATGGCGGTGGTGCTGACCTACGGCGCCAGCCTGCCGGTGGTGAAGGTGGCGCGGATCGCCGGCCAGTACGCCAAGCCGCGGTCCTCCGACACCGACGCGCTCGGCCTGACCTCCTACCGCGGCGACATGGTCAACTCGCTGGTCGCCGACCAGAAGCTGCGGGCGCACGACCCGTCGCGCCTGGTCCGCGCCTACGCCAACGCCAGCGCCGCGATGAACCTGGTGCGCGCGCTGACCAGCGCCGGCATGGCCGACCTGCACAAGGTGCACGACTGGAACCGCGATTTCGTCGCCCAGTCCCCGGCCGGTGCCCGCTACGAGGCCCTGGCCGAGGAGATCGACCGCGGCCTGGCCTTCATGAACGCCTGCCGGGTCAACGACCCGAGCCTGCAGTCCGCGCGCATCTACGCCAGCCACGAGGCGCTGGTGCTCGATTACGAGCGCGCGATGCTGCGCCTGGGCGAGAACCCGGCCACCGGCGAGCCGACCCTCTACGACCTGTCCGCGCACTTCCTGTGGATCGGTGAGCGCACCCGCCAGCTCGACGGCGCGCACATCGCCTTCGCGGAGCTGCTGGCGAACCCGATCGGCCTGAAGATCGGCCCGAGCACCACCCCCGAGCAGGCGGTGGAGTACGTGGAGCGGCTGGACCCGAACAACGAGCCGGGCCGCTTGACCATCGTCTCGCGGATGGGCAACGGCAAGGTGCGCGACGCCCTGCCGCCGATCATCGAGAAGGTACAGGCCACCGGCCACCAGGTGATCTGGCAGTGCGACCCGATGCACGGCAACACCCACGAGGCGTCCACCGGTTTCAAGACCCGCCACTTCGACCGCATCGTCGACGAGGTGCAGGGCTTCTTCGAGGTGCACCACGCGCTGGGCACCCACCCGGGCGGCCTGCACATCGAGCTGACCGGCGAGGACGTCACCGAATGCCTCGGTGGCGCGCAGGACATCTCGGATCTGGATCTCAACGACCGCTACGAGACGGCCTGCGACCCACGCCTGAACACCCAGCAGTCGCTGGAGCTCGCGTTCTTGGTCGCGGAAATGCTGCGCTGACACCAGTATTCGACGAAGCGGGGCACCGAGGTGCCCCGCTTCTTTCGTTGTCAGGGGAGCGCGGTCAGGGTGATCGTGCTGCCCGGCTCGACCCGGCTGCCCGCACCGGGCGCCTGGCCGATGACCACCGAGCTGTCGGAATCGGTCAGCGACTGCACCTGCACCTTGAAGCCGAGCGCGACCAGCTTCTGGCGGGCGTCGCCGACGCTGGAGCCGACCAGGAACGGGATCTTCACCGCGTCGGACACGATCAACGTCACCGACTCACCGGAGTTGATCGTGGTGCCCGCCTCGGGATCGGTCCCGATGACCTGACCGGCCTCGATCGACTTGTCGAACTCGGTGCGCTGGTTCTTGACCTTGAGGCCGGCCTTGGTCAGCACGGTCGTCGCCTCTTCGGTGGTCTTGCCGCGCACGTCGGGCAGCTTGACCGGCGGGGCGCCGTTGCTGCGGTAGACCTTCACCTGCGCGCCCATCGGCAGAACGGTGCCGGGGCCGGGCTCGACCCGCGCCAGGCTGCCCTTGGGCAGCGGGCTGCCGACCTCGCCCGCGTCGATGGGTTGCAGGCCCGCGTCGCGGATCAGCTGGTTGACCTTCTTGACCTCGGCGCCGGGTTCCACCTCGGGCACCCGCGGCTTGCCGTTGGAGATCAGCACCGACACCAGCGACCCCTTGGTCACCTTGGCTCCGGCGGAGGGGTCGGTGCCGACGACGCCGCCGACCGGAATCGTGTCGGAGGCCTTCTGCCTGGTCTCGGTGTCGAATCCGGCGTCCTGCAGCGCGGCGGTCGCCTGCTCGACGTTCATGCCGGCGACCGGCGGGACCGGCGAGTACCGGCCGACGCCGAGCCACCAGCCGCCGATGCCGACGAGCAGGGTCAGGGCCACCACGATCGCGGCCCACACCAGGGCGGTGCGCCGCGACTTCACCGGGCCGGCCCCGTAGGGCTGGGCGTCGCGGCGCGGCGGCGCGTACTCGTGCACCTCGGTGCGGTCGTAGCCGTTGTCGGGTGCGCCGTAGCCGTCGTCGTAGCTGTCGGGCCCGTAATCGGGCACCCGCGAGCGCGCCGCGGTGACGACCTTGGTGTGGTGCTGCGGTTCCGGCGTGTACCGGGGCTGCGGCGCGGGTGGTGGGGTGGCCTGGCGGCCACCGAGATCGGTGGCGGCGGTGAATCCGGCACTGAGGTGCTCGGCCGACTCCCGCGGCGCGGGCACGCGATACGGGGGTAGCTCGAGATCGGCGGCGATGGCCCGCAGCTCGGCGGCCATCTCGCGCGCGTCGGCGAACCGATGCAGCGGATCGCGGGCGGTGGCCCGGGCGACCAGATCGTCGAACTCCGGCGGCACGCCCGCGATGAACTCGCTCGGCGGCGGCACGTCCTTCTCGATGCGCTGGTAGGCCACCGAGATCGAGGTGTCCCCGGTGAACGGCACCCGCCCGGTGAGCAGCTCGAAGATCAGCACGCCGAAGGAGTAGACATCGCTGCGCGCGTCGGCCGACCCGGAGGTGACCTGTTCCGGCGATAAATACGCCGCGGTACCCAGGATCACGCTCGCCGAGGTGGTGTTGGCGGCCGCGACGGCCCGGACCAGACCGAAATCGGCGATCTTGACATCACCGGCGTCGGAGATCAGCACGTTCTCCGGCTTGATGTCGCGGTGCACCAGCCCCGCCGCGTGCGCGACGCCGATCGCCTCGAGCACCGGCTCGGCGACCGCGCGCGCCGCGTGCGGGGGCATCGGCCCGCGTTCGCGCAGCAGTTCCCGCAGGGTCCCGCCGACGACCAGTTCCATGATCAGGAACGGGTAATCGCCGTCTACGCCCTGGTCGTATACCGCGACCAGGGACGGATGCTTGAGTTTCGCGACCGCGCGGGCCTCGAATTCGAAACGCGACAGGAACTGCGGATCCCCCGCGAACTTCGGATCCATCACCTTGATCGCCACCGGGCGGTCCAGCCGGGTATCCACCCCGCGGAAGACCGTCGACATCCCGCCCCGCGCGATCGGCGCGTCAATCCGGTAGCGCCCCTCCAGGATCTGCCCGATCAAGTGATGTCCTCCAAAAACAATCGTCCGCGCCGTGCGGCCACCACGATGGTAACTGTGTTCGAGCGGGAAGCCGCGGCTGCCGCGAGCAGTTTCTCGGCAACTGCCGGGTGTCTCGCAAGCTGCTCGGGAGCACCGGCTACCGTTATCGGGGTGAGTGCCTTTCCCTGCAGCGATGATGTTCTTCCGGAGTCGGTGACCCTGCTGCCACTGCCCGAAGTGGCCGACAAGCTCGGCGTCGCGGTGACCCGAGTGCACCAGATGCTGCGCGATCATGAACTGATCGCGCTGCGGCGCGGCGGCGTCGCCGGTGTTCCCGAGATCTTCTTCGACCCGCACGGCGGCGTCACCAAGCATCTGCCCGGCTTGATCACCGTGATGCGGGACTCGAAGTACACCGACGAGGAGATCCTGGAATGGATCTTCACCGAGGACGACAGCCTGCCCGGTAAGCCCATCGAAGCCCTGCACGGGCCGCTGGCCCGCGAGGTCATCCGCCGGGCCGCCGCCGACCCGTTCTGATCAGCGCAGGACGAGCTGGGTCGCCGCGACCCGCAGGCGCTTGGGCACCCCGACCACGGCCCGGCTCTCGAAGACGGCGTAGTCCCGGCGTTCGATCTCGGTGAGTATCCCCGCGTAGAGGACGCTCGCGGTGCGGATGGCGGGGCGCACGCGCGGGTCGAGCAGGTCGATGCCGGGGTCGGCGCGGCGATAGATGTCGCGGTTGACCGCGATCAGATGCGCCAGCGCGCGCCGGACCCGCTGATCGGTCCGGCCGGTGCGGCGGCAGTGCGCGAGCAGTTCGCGGTCGACGCCGAACGCGGTGAGATCCTCGGCGGGCAGGTAGACCCGCCCGCGATCCAGGTCTTCGGCCACATCGCGCAGGAAATTCGTCAGCTGGAAGGCCTCGCCGAGAGCGGCGGCCGCCGGTTCGGCCTCGGCGCGGGGAACGACGGTGCCGAGCACCGGCAGCAGTTGCAGGCCGATCGCGGCCGCGGAACCCCGCATGTATTCGCGTAGTTCGGCCAGGTCGGCGTAGCGGTCGCGGTAGTGCGCCGAGCCGGGGATGTCCATGCGCATGGAATCCAGGAACGTCCAGAAGTGCTGGGGCGCGATGTCATAGCGCGTGATCGTGTCGGTCAGCGCGAACAGCACCGGCGTATCCGACACCGTGGCCGGGCCCTGCTCCAGGGCCGTGCGCAGCCGCTTTTCGATCAGGTCGAGTTCCCCCGCGGCCCCGTGGTCGGCGGTGACCTGCCCGGCGTCGTCGACGAGGTCGTCCACCAGCCGGGCGAACGCGTACAGCGCGTGCACGGCCGGTCGGCGCGGTGCCGCCAGCAGCCGGGTGGCCAGGAAATAGGTGCGCCCGTGCGCGGCGGCGATCCGCCGGCAGTCCTGGTAGGCGGTGTCGAGGAGGCCCGGGCTCATGGCCGCGGGGCGGGATCTTCCGCGGGCGGTGGGGTGGCACGCAACCGCAGCGGGTCCACCTTGCGCAGCGACAGCGCGGCCACCACGGCGGCGAAGGTCGCGGCGGCGACGTGCCAGACGTTGTAGAGCCCGATCGAACCGTCCGGCTGGAAGACCAGCATCAGCCAGGTGCACAGGCCGACCAGCACCATCAGCGTCGTGGTCGACAGCGCGAAGCCGGCGGCCAGCGCCAGCGGCCAGGAGTAGTACCAGGGCAGCGCCGCGGGGGACAGGATGACGATGGCCACGAACGCGATCATGATGCCCAGGACGGCTTCGCGTTCGCTGTGCCGGAACCGCCACCAGGTGACCAGCAGCGCCAGCGCGAGCGCGAGCGCGCACATCATGCGGGTCACCTCGAGCACGGGCGCCCGGTCCAGCGGGGTCACCCAGGTGACCATGTGCGCCAGGATGGTCGGCAGCGAGAGCCAGTTGACGATCTTGTTGGAGCCCTGCAACGCCTGCAGCCAGCCGATGCCGACACCGGCGAGCAGCGAGGCGGCGGCGAAGACGGCCGCGAAGACCAGCAGGCCCAGGCCCGCGATCTTGGCGAAGACGAACGCCGGGTGCGGCATGTCGGGTGAGGGCCGGGCCGCGTCCGAATCCACGAGGTCCGGGTCGTCCTCGTCCTTGCCCAGGCGTTCGGCGGCCCGCTTCTCCTTCTCGTGCAGCATCCAGATCCACACCAGGAAGGGCAGCGCGATACCCGCCGTCGCCTTGATCGCGACGCCGATGGCGACCACCACGATGCCTGCCACGTGGTGGCGTTCCAGCACCAGCGCGATGCCCGCGCACATCAGGCCGACCATCAGCATCTCGTTGTGCACGCCGCCCATCAGGTGGATCAGCACCAGTGGGTTGAGCACCGCCAGCCACAGCGCGACCGTCGGCTTACCGCCGAGGTGCTTGGTCATGTACGGCACCGCCCACATCATCAGCGCGAGCCCGGGCAGCATGACCAGGCGCAGTCCGATGGTGCCCGCGACGACGTTGTCGCCGGTGATGGCGGTGATGCCGCGGGCGAGCAGCAGGAAGATCGGGCCGTAGGGCGCGGTGGTGGTGGTCCAGACCGGGCTCACATTGTCCAGCAGCACACCGGGATTGGCGACCGGGCCGACCGCGTAGGGGTCGAAGCCGTCGCGCAGCAGCGCGCCCTGGGCCAGGTAGGAGTAGGCGTCGCGGCTGAACATGGGCGCCGCGAACAGCAGTGGGAAGACCCAGATGCCGACGATGGCGCGCAGCTCGTTCAGCGTGACCTCGGCGCCGGGCCGGTCGCCGGTGCCGATGGTGGTGCGGCCCAGCCGTACCCACGCGGTGATCATGAGCAGCACGCCGATCCAGACGAACATGCTCGACAGCACCAGCCCGTGCCCGAAGCGCAGCCAGGACAGGTGCCAGGACTCCAGCAGCGGGTCGACCTTGCGGACGCTGCCCGCGCCGAAGCCGCCGAAGGTGATCATGATGGCGCCGACGAAACCCATCAGGGCCGCGTGCCCCTCGGGGCTGCGGACGAAATCGGCGTAGGTCTGCATCCGGGACCGCGTGGGGCGCGGGGCCGCGACGGTCTGACCGGTGCTGGTGTGGATGCTCGGGGTGTCGATGCTGACGCGCATGTCCGGGGATGGCATGTGGTGTCGGTCCCCCCGGCAAGGTCAGCGGTCGCAACCGCGAGCGAATAGGTCGGCGATCAGTTTAATGCTTCGCTGCGAACCCTAGCGCCATGGTAGGTGCGGTTTCATCCGGAGCGGGCCAGGCAGCGCCGGTGATCCGGGTTGCCGCTAGTTTTCCCGAAAGCAGCACGGTGGGCACGCCCACGCCCGGCGTGGTGCCGCAACCTGCGATAACCACGTTGTCGCTGGAGCGCGGAAGGTTGCGCGAACGGAACGGACCGGTCTGCCGGAACAGGTGCGCGGCGGAGAACGGCGTGCCCGCCAGCAGGCCCTGCGCCTGCCAGGTGCGCGGTGTGTCGAGGTGGTCGACGGTGAAGTGCGCGGCGATGCCGGTGTACCCGCGCCGCTCCAGCAGGTCCAGCAGCTCGCGCAGATAGGACGGTCCGAGCCGGTCCCAATCGAGGTCCGCGGCAGCCAGATTCGGGCAGGGCGCGAGCAGCGAGAACGGCTCGTGCCGGCCGTCCGCGCGGGCGATGTAGAGGCCGGGGTCGGTGAGCGCGGGCCGGGTCAGCAGCAGCGAGGGATCGCTCATCAGCCGGCCGCGACCCGGGCGGGCGGCGATCTCGGCGAAGGTCTGATCCCAGGCCGCGCCGAAGTCGATGGTGTGGTGTGCCTGCACCGGCCAGCGCTCGGCTACCTCGGCCGGAATCGTGCCGTGCGCGACCACCGCGGACGGCGCGGCGCGCAGCCACCGGCGGCGGGGTACGCCGAAGCGCTCGATCGAGCCGAGGTCGGCGGTCAGCACGACGGCGTCGCAGTCCAGGGCGCGGCCGTCGGCGAGGCAGACCCGCCTGGCCCGCCCGCCCGCGTAGTCGATGCCGACCACCTCGGTGTTCAGCTCCAGCGTGCCGCCTGCCTCGGTGAACGCCCGGGCCATCGCCGCGGCGACGGCGCGCATGCCGCCCTCGGGGAAGTACACCCCGAGCGAGGTGTCCATGTGCGGGATCGCGCCGTAGACCGCCAGCGCCGCGCTGGGCGGCATTCCGGCGTAGAGCGCCTGGAAGGTGAACAGCCGGGCCAGCCGCGGATCCCGCAGGAACCGCCCGACCCGCGCGCCGAGGCGGCCGAAACCGCCGAGCCGCACCAGCTCCAGCAGCGCGGCCCGCTTGCGCGGCAGCCGCACCATGTCCAGCGGCGAATCGAAGTTGGTGTCCATGAACTCGGTGAATTCGGCCGCGTAGATCCGAGCCAGCCAGTCCCGCAGCCGCCGGTAGCGGCGCGCCTCGTCCGGCCCGCAGACCCGGGCGACCTCGGTGGCCATCGTCTCGGCATCGGCGTATACCCGCAGGTCGGCGCCGTCGGCGAAGCGCGCGTGATAGCTCGGTGCCAGCTGCTGGATCCGCAGCCCGCACGACTCGGCGGTGCGGCCGACCGCCGCGAGCGCGTCGTCGACCAGTTCCGGCAGGGTCAAAACCGTTGCGCCGGAGTCGATCTCGTAATCAGGCCCGCGATACACCCCGACCCGCCCGCCGACGTGGTCGGCGCGCTCGAGCAGGGTGACGGTGCGCCCGGCTCCGGTCAGGTACAGCGCCGCCGCGAGCCCGGACAAGCCCGCACCCACCACGACGACCCGATCGGTCGGTCCCGCAACGGTTTTCATCGAAATCTCCTCAGCGATCCGCCGTCGTCGCGGCATGGCTGTAGCCGGGACCCGGACGGTTCCGTGGTGGTGGGCGTCCGGATCCCGGCCGAACGTGCCGGGATGACGGGAGAGGCCGCTACTCGTCGGCGGAGGCCGGGGCGGCGCAGGACTTCGGTAGTCGGATGGCACGACGGGCCGGCAGCGCCGCGCCCATCATGATCCGGCGCTCGGTGAGCACGAAGCTCTTACCGCGGCGCTTGGGTGTCGTGCGCGGGGCGGGGCCCGAGCCGACGGTAATTACTCGATCGGCTGGTCCCACAACGGCTTTCATGCGGTCCTCCTGGTTGCGGCGAGTGCCATCGCACGCAATGACTGTTTCGCGGTGGTGGTTGCGGTGGATGTTTCGATCGCGGCCAGGCCGCGTTCGGTCAAGTCGGCGATGCGGGATTCCACATCGTCGACGGCGCCGAGTTCGGTGAGCACGGCGCGCAGCCGCTCCACCTCGTCGGCGCTCAGATCGGTGCCGATGCTGGTGCGCAGCAGCTTGGCGGCGGCCAGGTCGGTGGCGTCGGCGCGGCGCAGGGCCTCGGCCAGCAGCACGGTGCGCTTGCCTTCGCGCAGGTCGTCGCCGGAGGGCTTGCCCGTCACGGCCGGGTCGCCGAAGACACCGAGCAGGTCGTCGCGCAGCTGGAAGGCGATGCCGATATCGGTGCCGAAGGCGCGGTAGGCGGCGAACAGCCCGGGGTCGGCGTCGGCGAGGGCGGCGCCCAGGTGCAGCGGGCGTTCCACGGTGTAGGCGGCGGTCTTGTAGCGGTTGATGCGCAGCGCCGCCTCGACCGAGTCGTCACCGCCGGCCTCGCCGTTGATGTCGAGCAGCTGCCCGCCCAGCACCTCGGTGCGCATCAGCCCCCAGATCGGGGCGAAGCGGGAGAGGGCGGCGGCGTCCAAACCGGACGCGTGCACCATGTCATCGGCCCAGGCCAGCGCCAGATCGCCGATCAGGATGGCGACGCTGGTGCCGAAGTGCGCGGCGTCGCCGGCCCAGTCGCGCTCGCGGTGCCGCGATTCGAAGTCGACGTGCACGGTCGGGAACCGGCGCCGGGTGCGCGAGGAGTCGATGATGTCGTCGTGGATGAGCGCGCAGGCCTGCACCAGTTCGAGTGCGGCGCAGGCGCTGAGCACCGCGGTGGCCTCCGGGCCGGCGGGGTCGCCGCCCGCGCCCAGCCAGCCGGTCCAGGCGAAGGACGGGCGGGTGCGCTTGCCGCCGCGCAGCACGAACTGCTCGAGCGCTTCGGCGGCTTCGACGAACGGGGCGCCCAGCGGTTCGACGGTGCCGCGCTTGGCGGCGAAGAATTCGGTGAGGGCCGTTTCCACCGCGGTGACGAAGCCCGCCCCGGTCGCTGCGGCGGATCCGTTCGCCGAGGGCAGGGTTCGGGTCGGGGTACCTGGTCCGGCGGACAGGGCATCCTCCAAAATGGATCACGGGCCGCGCTGTGCCGGCGCGGCGGAAGTCGGTGTTTTCGGGCTGGGGTCGAGGCGTGATATCGACCAGGTCACCGCGAGGGTACTGCCCAGTAAAAGGATACGCGCGCACCCGCGAGCGACCGTCGCCCGGGTTATCCCTTTTTCCCGCAATGTGGGAGGAAATAGGCCGAACGTGCAGGTCCACCTACACTGGACCGGTGACTTTCGATGACTCACGGGGCCGTTCGGTCGTCTCCGGCACCCCCTCGGTCGTCCAGAGCCTGCGGGCGCACGGCGGCCGCGCGGTGCCGTTCTCGGTGGAGTTCAATCCGCCGCGCGACGCCGCCGCCGAGGCCCGGCTGTGGCGCGCGGTGCGCGAGTTCGAACGCATGCACCCGGCCTTCGTGTCCATGACCTACGGTGCGGGCGGTTCCACTCGCGATCGCACCGTGCGGGTGACCGGTCAGCTGGCGCAGGAGACGATCCTGCTGCCGGTGGCGCACCTGACCGCGGTCGGGCACAGCGTCGCCGAGTTGCGGTCCCTGGTCGGGGCTTACGCCGACTCGGGGATCAAGAACATCCTGGTGCTGCGCGGCGATCCGCCGGGTGATCCGCTCGGCGAGTGGCAGCGGCATCCGCAGGGCGTCGCCTATGCCGAGGAGCTGGTGCGCATCGTGCGCGATCTGGGTGATTTCCACGTCGGTGTGGCCTCGTTCCCGCAGGGCCATCACCGGTCTCCGAGCCTGGATCACGACACCGAGTTCCTGGCCGCGAAACTGCGTGCGGGCGCGGAGTACTCGATCACCCAGATGTTCTTCGACGTCGAGCACTATCTGCGGCTGCGCGATCGGCTGGCCGCGTTCGATCCGGTCGAGGCGGAGAAGCCGATCATTCCCGAGCTGATGCCGGTCACCTCGCTGCGCACGGTCGCGCGCGCCGAGGAGCTGTGCGGGCGGCCGCTGCCCGGCCAGGTGCTGGAGCGGTTGCGCCGGGCAGCCGGTGACGGCCCGGAGGAGAACCGGGCCGCCGTGCGCGAGGTCGGTATCGAGATCGCCACCGAGATGGGGCAGCGTCTGATCGACGAGGGCGCGCCGTGCCTGCACTTCATCACGCTGAACTTCGCCAAGGCGACCAGCGAGGTGCTCACCAATCTCGGTTACGGCGTCAAGGCGACGCCGCTCAGCGCCTGACCGCCGTCACCAGCCGGGGTTCCCGGCGATCGGCACGTTGACGTAGCTCGGCTCCGCCGGATCGAGTTGCAGGTGTTGCGGTTTCAGCTCGGTCGCGTCCAGGAACGGCCGGATCGGCAGTCCCTTGGGGTAATTGCTCGCGAAGACGTTCACGCGCAGCCGGTGTCCGGGGCGCAGCACGGCGTCGGTGGGCGCCAGTCCGAGGTCGAGCCGGGTGGCCTGACCGGGCTCCACGGGGAGCCGCTGGGCCAGCGACATGAGCGGGTACGGGTCGGTGTAGTCGCCGTTGTCCGAACGGGCACTGCGGTTCTCGTCCAGGGCGCGCAGCGAGGCCACCAGCTGCCCGGTGCTCAGTGTGGTCGAACGCCCGTCCGGCGCGACATCGTTGACGGTCACCGTCCAGAAGCCGTCGGTGGCGTCGTGGACGGTGTTCAGGCGCACCGCGATCGGCCCGGACAGGGTGGTGGCTTCGGTCACCGGCGCGCTGGTGAAGGTAAGTCCTTGCAGCTCTTGCACTCTCGCGTCCTTGCCGCAGCCGGTGAACACCAGGATGCCCGCGGTGCCCTGGGCCGCGTCGGCGGAGCACAGGCTCGCAAGGCCGGGCGCGACGGTCAGTCGGGTGCTCTCCGAAGGTGCTGCGGCGGTGAGGCTTCCGTCGTGCACGCTGGTGGCCGTGGTGCCGCTCGCGGCCGCGGACAGGTACATCCGGCGATGCGGGTGGCCGGGCCGCGGGAACTCCGCGGCGGTGGTCCAGCCGCCGCCCTGCTGCCACATCGTGACCGGGCCGTAGCGATCGATGCCGTTGTCGATGCCCTTGAGCCACTTGTCGAACCAGGCGCGGGTGAGCACGTCGATGCGTGGCGGTTCGCCGTCGCGCCCGCGCATGTCGAACCCGGCGCTGACGTGGTAGCTGTTGCCCATGATCAGCTGCTTCTGCCCGGGCGGTAGCGGGATGTCGCGGTAGATGCGAGGTTCGCCGTTGGCGAAGTTGTCGTG
Source organism: Nocardia sp. NPDC050712 (assembly GCF_040654295.1). Classification (NCBI taxonomy): domain Bacteria; kingdom Bacillati; phylum Actinomycetota; class Actinomycetes; order Mycobacteriales; family Nocardiaceae; genus Nocardia; species Nocardia sp. NPDC050712. The sequence goes on along the minus strand of NZ_JBFAHT010000004.1, from coordinate 117,851 downwards.
CCAGCCGCCGATTACCAAGGTGGGCACCGTGATTCGATCCGGATGCCCGAGCCAGGCCTGCCGGATCGGGCTGGCCGGGTCCAGCACCTGTGCCAGTTCCGGCGGGATCGCGTCGAAGGAGGTGGTGGCCAGCGTCGCGATCGCGATGTCCAGGAACGACATCGGGTCGCGCAGGCGGTCGGCCAGCCACTGCGTGTCGAACCGGCCCAGCGCCAGCGCCACCAGGTCCGGGGTGAGCTTGAGCAGGTTCACCGCCAGCAGGTACGGCGCGAGGATGCCGATGGCGCCGCCGCCGGGCGCGATCATGTCGTGCACCAGGTCATTGCCGGGCACGGTGGGGACGATGGCCTTGAGCGCGGGTGGTTGCTTGGCCGCGGCCTGCACCTGGTTGATGCCGGAGTAGGAGGCGCCCGTCATCCCGACCTGGCCGTCCGACCACGGCTGGGCCGCCGCCCAGGCGATCACCTCGGGGGTGTCGGCCTGGTCCGCGGGGCCCCAGGGTTCCCATTCGCCCTGGGAGAAGCCGGTGCCGCGGACATCGACGACGACCTGGACGTACCCGCTGCGGATCAGGTTCGCGTCCGCCGCGAAGGCGCGCCCGAAACCGCCGCCGAGGGTGCGGGTCTGGTCGGTCAGCCCTTCCAGCGGGGTGCCGTTCAGGCTGAAGTCGCGCAGCACGCCGGTCACCGCGTCGGAGACCACGGGAATCGACTGCGCCGTCTGGGCGATCATCGAGACCAGCTTGGTGTAGGGCGTGAGATTCAGGATCGTCGGCAGCGGGGTGCTGATCGGCCCGCCGGCGTCGGCGGGCCGGAAGACGTTGGCCTTCAGGACCGTGCCGTCGCTCATCGTGACGGGGACGTCCCAGTCGATGTGGATCGCCGGATACTGCTGCGGGCCGTCGTGCAGTGCGGCCCACCGCGGTTCCCCCGCGGGGGTGGCCTGGGCCGGTGCGGCGCTGGTCAGCGCGGCGATGACCAGCACCGCGATCGACCAGCGCCGGAGGGAAGATGTCGTCACGCGTCGAATATTACATGCACAAATGTATGTACTTGTCTCGATCGGCAACGTGCACAGCGAGAATTGTGAATGTGTACAGCCTTTTCAAGGCGTCAGATACAGTCCCAGCTGAACGCAAAATGCCCGGGCTCGGCGAGCCCGGGCATTCGGCGTCAGGCCGCGCGCGCGGCGCGGGCGCCCCACGCCTCGGCCAGCAGCCGATGCGACTCCAGCCGGTCGGCGTGGTCGTGGGTGACGCTGGTGATCAGCAGTTCGTCCGCTCCGCTGACCCGCTGCAAGGCGGCCAGGCGTTCGGTCACCGTGGCGGGCGCGCCGACGAACTGGGTCGCGGTCCGGTCGGCGACCAGGCGGGTCTGGTCGGCGGTGAGCGGAGCGGTGTCGTCCGGGTCGGGATACGGGGGCGCGCCGCCGCCGGCCCGGATGCCGTGCACCCAGTGCCCGTAGGTGGCGGCCAGCCGCTGTGCGGCGGCGTCGGTTTCGGCCACCACCACGTCGGCCGAGAGCACCACGTAGGGCTCGGACAACGTCGCGGAGGGCCGGAAGGCCGCCCGGTAGGAGTCGACCGCGTCCAGCGCCGTCCCCGGGGCGACGTGATAGGCCGCCGCGAACGGCAGCCCCAGGCGCCCGGCGATCTGCGCGCTGTCGCCGCCCGAGCTGCCGAACAGCCACAGCTCCACCTGCGCGCCCTCACCCGGAACCGCGTGCAGCGCATGCCCGTCCGGCGTGGTGTAGGTACCGGCCAGCAGCGCGCGGATGTCGTCCACCTGCTCGGCGTAGTCCTGCGGTTGCGCGCCCTCCTGGTGCAGCGCGTGCAGTCCCGCGAGGTAGCGCGAGCGATCGGTGATCCGGCCGTGGTCGAACGGCGGGGGGATCACCACGCCGTCGCGCACCTCGGTGCGTCCGGTCGCGGTGTCGACCACCGGCCGCTCCCGCTTCGGATGCGACGGCTCCGCGCCGAACTGGGACCTGCGGTGTCCCGAGCGCCCCAGCCCGAGGTCGAGCCGGCCCGGGTAGAGCGCGTCGACGGTACCGAACGCCTCCACGATCGAGGCCGAGGTGTGGTGGCCGACCTGCACGGCGGCCGTTCCGACCCGGATCCGCGAGGTGGCCGCGGCGACCAGGCCGAGCAGGGTGATCGAGGACGAGCTGGCCACCGCGACGAAGTGGTGCTCGGCCAGCCAATACCGCTGGTAACCCCACTGTTCGGCGTGCCGGGCCAGATCGACGGTGTTGCGCAGCGCCTGCTGCGCGCTGGAACCGGCGCTGATCGGGGCCAGATCCAGGATCGATAGCGGGACGTTCACGCCCGATCACCCCGCCCGAGCCCGGGATGCTGCTCACCGGCTTCGATGGCGACCCGCAGCCGGTTCTCCTCGGGCGCGATCGGGCAGGTCGCGAAATCGGTGAAGGCGCAGGGCAGGTTCGCCGACCGGTTGAAGTCCAGGCGCACCGTGCCGTCGGGGTCCGGCGCGTCCACGGCCAGCGCCCGGGCCGCCGGGTAGGTGGTGACGCCGCTGGTCGCGTCGGTGAACAGCACCCGCAGGTCGTCGCCGTTGCCGAAGGCCAGGACCCGCTCGGTCACCGCGCCGATGGCGAATTCGATGGTGCCGGTGGCGGTGTGGTGGTGTTCGAGGCCGTCGACGACCGCACCGGTGGTGATGGTGCGGGGCGACTCGAACGGCCGGTAGCGCCCGGCGACGATCCAGCGCGGATCCGGTTCGTAGGCCGGGATGCCCTCGAAGGTGACCAGCGCCGGTGCGGCCGGATCGTGCACGCGCACCGCGTGCTGACCGGTGCGCCGGATCACTTCCAGGACCCGATCACCGTGGCGCACTTCGAGTCCCGGCGCGCCTTCGGCCGGGGTCAGGATCTGCACGCCGGCGATGTTCACGCCCTGGAACTCGAGCCGGTCGCCGGGCTGGGCGGTGATGAAGACCTTGTCGTCGGTCACCCACCAGGTGCCCGGGACGTCGGCGAGCCGTTCGGGCCGGTCGGTGAGCCAGTGCAGTGCGGTCAGGCTCAGGAAGCCCAGCGGGTCCCGCAGCTGGTCTTCCCGGGCGTGATGCCACAGGGTCCAGGCGGTATCGAATTCGGTGGCGGTGCTGGTGGTCATGACGCGCGAGCTCCTTCGTGGACGGTGTGACGGGATTGGCGGGGATGCCGGAGGCCGAGATGCTCGCGCAGGGTCGAGCCGGTGTACTCGGTGCGGAAGCTGCCGCGCTGCTGCAGTTCCGGGACGACGCGGTCGACGAATTCGTCGAGGCCGCCGGGGGTGAGGTGCGGGACGAGGATGAAGCCGTCCGCGGCGTCGGCCTGGACGTACTCGTCGATCTGCGCGGCGACCTGCGCGGGTGTGCCGACGAACTGCTGGCGGGCGGTGACCTCGATGATCAGCTGCCGGATGCTCAGCTTTTCGGCCTCGGCCTTGGCGCGCCAGGCCTCGGCCACCGCGCGCGGATCCTTGGCGTGCCGGACCCGGCCGCGGGTGATGTTGACGTTGTCGGCGGGTTCGACCTCGGGCAGCGGGCCGTCCGGGTCGTAGCCGGAAAGGTCACGGCCCCAGACCTGTTCGAGGAAGGCGATCGCGGTCTGCGGGCCGACCTGCTGCAACCGGATGTGGCGGGCGCGCTCGTGCGCGTCGGCCTCGGTGTCGCCGAGCACGAAGGTGGCGGCGGGCAGGATCTTCAATTCGTCCGGCGTGCGGCCGTATTTCGCGAGTCGGCCCTTCATGTCGGCGTAGAACTTCTGGCCCGCCTCCAGGGTGCCGTGGCCGGTGAAGATGGCATCGGCGGTGGCGGCGCCGAATTCCCGGCCGTCGTCGGAATCGCCGGCTTGCAGCTGCACCGGATAGCCCTGCGGGCTCGGCGGCAGCACGAAGGTGCCGTCGATCTCGAATTGCGAACTGCGGATCTGGGTTTCGGCGACGTCGTGGGCGAACACGCCCGCCTCGCGATCCACGACCAGGGCGTCGCCGGGCCAGCTGTCCCACAGCGCCCGGGTGGCCTCGACCACCTCGGCGGCCCGGCGGTAGCGCTGGCTGTGCTCCAGATAGCCGCCGCGGCGGAAGTTCTCGCCGGTGAACGCGTCGGAGGAGGTGACCGCGTTCCAGGCGGCCCGGCCGCCGGAGAGGTGATCGAGCGAGGCGAATTGCTTGGCCAGCTCGAAGGGTTCGTTGAACGTGGTGTTGATGGTGCCCGCCAGGCCGAGCTTCTCGGTGACACCCGCGAGCGCGTTGAGCACGGTGAAGGTGTCGGGGCGGCCGACGACGTCCAAATCGTGGACACGGTCGCGGTGCTCGCGCAGCCGCAGGCCCTCGGCCAGGAAGAAGAAGTCGAACAGCCCGCGTTCGGCGGTGCGGGCCAGGTGCTCGAACGAGGCGAAGTCGATCTGGCTCTTGGAGTCCGGGTCGGCCCAGACGGTGGTGTTGTTGACGCCGGGGAAGTGCGCGGCGAGGTGGACTTGCTTGCGTGGTTTCGCGGTCATGGCGGAGGTCCTTCAGTTCGACGGCGCGGTCGCGTACCGGCTGACCGGGCGGGGGAGGCCGAGGCGATGGCGGAAGGCGGTGCCGGCCAGTGGTTTCCGGCCGAGTTCGGTGAGGCGGGCGAGCACGGGCGGCGCCGCGAGGGGGCGCAGCACGACACCGTCGGCGCTGCCGGCGCCGATCTCGTCGAGCAGGGTGCGCAGGCCCGCGGTGGTGCCGAGGTGGCGCAGCGGCGCCGCGCCCGCGCGCGGTGCGGTAGCCGGGGGCGCCCAGCGGTCGAGCTCGAGCACCTCGGCGGCGGCGGCCTCGACCGTGTCGGCCAGGTGTACGTCCAGGTCCAGCAGGACGCGCACGCTGTCGGGGTCGCGATCGGCGGCGGCCAGGGCCGCGCTCAGTTCGGCCCGCCGGGTGCGGGCTTGCTCGAGGGTCGCGGCGCTGATCCGGATCAGGTCGGCCCGCCGCACCGCGACCGCGGTACTCGCCGGGTCGGCCGCGCGGACCACGACGACCGGCTGGCCCTGCGGCGAGCGCGGGGTGATCGAGGGACCCTTCACCGAGAAGTTGTCCCCGGCGAAGTCGATGTAGTGCAGCCGGTCCCGATCGATGAAGCGGCCGGTGGGCACGTCGCGGATCTCGGCGTCGTCCTCCCAGCTGTCCCACAGCCGGGCGACCACCTCGACGGCCTCGTCCGCCTCGTGCCACAGCGACGCGGCGTCCTGGACGTCCTTGCGCCCGAACGACTTCGCCTCGGTGTTCGTCTCGGAGACCGTGACCTCCCAGCCCGCGCGCCCGAGCGAGGCGAAGTCCAGGCTCGCGATCGCCTTCGACAGGTGGAACGGTTCGGTGTGGGTGACCGGGGCCTGGGGCAGCAACCCGATCGCGTGGGTGGGCGCCGCGACCCGGGCGGCCAGGGCGACCGCGTCGAGCCGGCCGCGGGTGACGCCCGCGCCGCCCGGTTGCAGCGCGAACCCGTCGGCCAGGAAAACCGCGTCGACACCGGCGTTTTCGGCGGTGCCGACGGCGTCCACCCAGTAGGCGCCGGTGAACAGGTCCTCGGCCCGGGAGTCCGCCCGCCGCCAGGAGGCGGGGTGCACACCGGTGCCGGTGAGCTCCACTCCGAGGAACAGCGTCGAATCAGCCATGTACGGCAGTCCTTTCCAGTCGGCCGGTCGCGGGGATCGCCGCCAGCAGCTCGCGGGTGTATTCGTGCTGTGGTGCGTCGAAAATCTCGGCGGTGCTGCCGGTTTCGACGATGCGCCCGTGCCGCATGACGGCGACCCGGTCGCTGATGCGCCGCACGACGGCCAGGTCGTGCGAGATGAACAGGTAGCTCAGCGCGAGCTCGGTTTGCAGCCGGTCGAGCAGTTCGAGGATCTGCGCCTGGATCGAGGCGTCCAGCGCGGAGACCGGCTCGTCGAGCACGAGCAGGTCCGGGTGCAGGGCCAGGGCCCGGGCGATCGCCACCCGTTGCCGCTGCCCGCCGGACAGTTCGGCGGGGCGGCGGTGCGCGAACTGCTCCGGCAGCGCCACCTGATCGAGCAGCTCCCGGACGCGCGCGCGGCGGGCCGCGCGGTCGCCGATCCCATAGGCGCGCAAGGGTTCTTCGATGATCTTCGAGACCTGCCAGCGCGGATCCAGGGACGCGTACGGGTTCTGGTAGACGACCTGGAAGCGCCGGCGCAGCGCGCGCAGGCGCGCGCCCCGCAGGCGGGTCAGGTCGTGCCCGTCGAAGGTGATCGAACCGGTGTCCGGGGCGGTGAGCCGCAGGGCGATGCGCGCCGTCGTCGACTTCCCGGAGCCGGATTCGCCGACCAGCGACAGGGTTTCACCGCGCCGCAGCTCGAACCCGACACCGTCCACGGCGGTGACCGAGCCGCCGGCCTTGGCGTGGAACCGCTTGCTGACCGCGCTGACGGTCAGCAGCGTGGCGGTCTCGCCGGCCGGTGGCGTCCGGAAGCCGCCGAACGGGGCCAGGCTCGGCGAGGCGGCCAGCAGCCGCCGCGTGTACGGGTGCTGCGGGTCGGCCAGAATCGCGGCGGTGGGCCCGGTTTCGACGATCTCGCCGCCGTTGAGCACGATCAGCCGATCCGCGCGCTCGGCGGCCACCGCCAGGTCGTGGGTGATCAGCAGCACCGCGGTGCCGCGGGCGGTGGTCTGCGCGGTGAGCTGGTCCAGCACTCGCCGCGCCACCGTCGCGTCCAGCGCGCTGGTCGGTTCGTCGGCGATGACCAGATCCGGCTCGGCGATCAGCGCGGCGGCGATCAGCACCCGCTGGCGCTGTCCGCCGGACAGTTCGTGCGGGTACTGGGCGGCGCGCAGCTCCGGGCGATCCAGCCCGACCTCGGCGAGCAGGCGCACCGCGCGCTCCCGGGCGTCCTTGCGGTCGGCCAGGCCGTGCACCAGCAGCGTCTCGGCGACCTGATCGCCGACGCGCTGCACGGGATTCAGCGACAGGCCGGGATCCTGCGGGACGAAGCCGATCCGCGCACCGCGCAGTGTGCGCCAGGCGCCCTCGTCGGCCGGGTCGATCACGCGGCCGTCGAAAGCGAGGGTGCCGCCGGTGATCTCGGCCGGGGCGCCGAGCAGGCCGAGCACCGCGTGCCCGAGCGTGGACTTGCCCGAACCGGATTCCCCGACCAGGGCGACCACCTCGCCGGGCGCCAGGGTCAGGGAAACTCCGGCGAGCGCCGTCACCGGTCCGCGCGCGGAGCGGTATCGCACGTGCAGATCGCGCACCGCAAGCAGCGCGTTCTCGCTGCCCGCCGCGGGCTGCTCGGGGTCTGCGCGCGGAGCGGTCTTTTCCAGTGCCGCGCGGCCGGTGGTCTCGGTGGTCATCGGTGCTCCTCCCGTCCGGCGACGCGGCCGAGGTGCTGGGCGGCGACCACGACGGCGATGATGACCAGGCCGGGCAGCGTGGTCAGCCACCAGGCGATGGCGAGGTAGTTGCGGCCCTCGGAGATGAGCGAACCCCATTCCGGCGTAGGCGGTTTGGCGCCGTAGCCGAGGAAGCTCAGCGCGGAGACCGACAGCACCGCCATCCCGAACTCGACCGCGGCCAGCGCGAGCACCGGCTGCACGGAGTTCGGCAGGATGTGCCGGGCGAGCACGGTGTACCAGCGCACGCCACTGGCGTGCGCCGCCTCCACGTAGACCTCGCCGCGTACCCGCAGCACGACCGAGCGCATCACCCGGGCGAAGTTGGCGATCAGCGAAACACCCACGGCGACGGCCACATTGCGGGTGCCGAAGCCGAGCGCGGTGACCAGCGCCAGCGCCAGCAGCAGCGAGGGGATGGCGAGCAGCACGTCGACCACGCGCATGACGGCCGCGTCCACGATGCCGCCGATCCCGCCCGAGAGCAGGCCCAGCAGCGAACCGACCAGCAGCGCGATCGCGACCGCGGTGAGGGTGGCCGAGAGCGAGAGCCCGGCGCCGTGCACCATCCGGGTGTACAGGTCGCGCCCGAGGTTGTCGGTGCCGAACCAGTGTTCGGCACTGGGGGATTGGAACTTCTGGGCGGGCACCCCGGTCAGCGGATCCCCGCCGGCGAAGAACGAGGGGAACAGGGCCCAGCCGACCGCGAGCAGCGCCACCGCGGCGGCGAGCAGCACGAAAGCGTTGGCGCGCAGCCAGGTCCAGCCGATCGCGGGCCGGCGCAGCCGCAGCAGCGCGCCGCGCTCGCCGAGTAGGTCAACCATGGGTGCGCACCGCCTCGACGATCGCGGCGAAGGCCCAGGGCGACGCGGCGTCGGCACGCAACCAGCTCCACCGCCGGGCGCGCGGGGCCGCGCCGGGTTCGGCGAGCAGCCAGGGCGTGAAGCCGAATCCGGCGGCGAGCGGGCCGCGGCTCAGCTCGAAGAAGTTCGCGAGGATCGCCGTGGTGGACCGGTCGAGTTCGGGATGTGCCGGGGCAGTGTCATACACGGGCAGCCACCTCCTCGGTAGCGCTGATTTCGGTCGGGGACGTGCGGCGGTGGCCGGCGATGCGCGGATCCAGCAGCGGGTAGATCAGGTCGACGACCAGGTTCACGGTGACGAAGACCAGCGCGCTGAGCAGCACGATGCCCTGCACGACCGGAATGTCCTGTGCCAGCACCGCGGTCTGGGTGAGCCGCCCGACGCCGGGCCGGGCGAAGACGCTCTCCACCACCACGGCGCCGGCGAGGATATTGCCCACCAGCACACCGGCGATGGTGAAGGTCGGCACGCTGGCCGGGCGCAGCACGTGCTTGCGCCGCACCCACCAGCGCGAGCCGCCCTTGGCCAGGGCGACATCCACGAACGGCTGGCGCCAGGTGCTCTCCAGCCCGGAGGTCAGGACCTGGGCGATGACCGCGCCGATCGGCAGGCCGAGGGTCAGCGCGGGCAGTACCGTGCCGCCGAACCCCTGCCCGCCGAACGCCGGCGCCAGCCGCCACTGGAACGAGAACAGTTGCAGCAGCACGAGTCCGGTGAAGAAGGTCGGCACCGCCACCCCGATCGAGGGCAGCGCGGCCAGGCCGTTGCGCAGCCACGACCGCCGGGTGCCGGCCGCGGCGAAGGCCAGGCCGACGCCGCCCAGCAGCGCGAAGAGCAGCGTCAGCGCGGCCAGCCCGAGGGTCGAGGGCAGTGCCTCGCCGATGGCGGTGGTCACCGGCTGACCGGTGCTGATGGAATGCCCGAGGTCGCCGCGCACGGCGTGCCCGAGGGCGGTCCAATACTGCTGCCACAGCGGTTGATCCAGCCCGTACCTGGCCTGCAACTCGGCGATGGCCGCCGGGTCGGTCGGCGAGCCGGTCTCCGCGCCGCCGGCCGCGATCGAGACCGGGTCGGCGGGCAGCAGGTAGAGCACCACGAAGGAGACGGTGAACGCCGCCCAGAGCACCCAGAGTGCCTGTGCCACCCGCAAAGCCAGATACCGGACCATGATCAGCGCCCGCTCAGCCAGGCGTCGAAGAACTGCAGCCGGGCCGAGGCCTCGAACTTCAGATCCCGCACGGTGCCCGCGGCGCCGATGGCCTGGGACAGTTCGACCGTCGGGATCCACAGGCCGTTGTCGAGAATGCGCTCCTGCGCGGTCCGGATCAGGGCCAGGCGGGCCGTGGTGTCGCCCGCGCTCAGCTGGTTCTCCAGCACCTCGTCCAGCGCCGGAATACGCTCGCGGACATTGAGATTGCGACCCTCGACGGTGAACGAGTTGCGCAGGATGTCGCCGTCGGCGCGGGTGGTGTTGTAGTAGTAGCTGTCGTAGTCCTTGGCGTTCTGCCGGGCCGTGCTCTCCGGCAGCGACACCAGGTCCAGGCGCAGATCCACGCCGACCTTGCGCAGCTGCTGCTGCACCAGCTCGATGATCGCCTTGTTGCCCGCGAACACCTGGCTGAACACCACGTTGAAGCTCAGCCGCTCACCGTTCTTCACCCGGATGCCGTCGCCGCCGGGCACCCAGCCCGCCTGATCCAGCAGGGTGCGCGCCTTGGCCGGGTCGTAGGCCAGCTTGGCCGACAGGTCCTGGTAGCCGGGGGTGGTGCTGGCCAGGGTGCTGGTGGCGGGCTTGAACTGCGGGCCGAGCACGGTGTCGACCAGCTGCTGGCGGTCGATCGCGGGCAGCAGCGCCTGGCGCACCGCGACGTCGCGCAGCGGGCCGCGGGTCACGTTGGGCTGGAAGCCGAACGGGATGCCCGGGTTCGGCGTGGTCAGCAGGCGCGCGTTCGCGGCCTCCAGCAGCGGCAGATCCTGGGGCAGCGCGTCACTGACCGCGTCCAGCTGCCCGGAGGTCAGACTGCCGGTGCGCACGCCGGATTCGGGCACCACCGTGAAGTCGATGCGATCCAGGTAGGCCTCGCCCTTGTGCCCGAAAACATCGGAGCCCCAGGCGTATCCGGGACGCTTGGTCAGCGTGGTCGAGACATCCTGGCGGTAGGCGGTGTAGACGAACGGGCCGGAGCCGACATTGCTGCCGTCGCAGCGCTGCTCGGCGGGCTTGGCGGTGGTGGCCTCGCCCTGGATGCCGAGCTGGGTGCTCGAGGACGCCTGCAGGAACTGCGCGTTGGGCTTGCTGAACTCGACGCGCGCGGTCAGCTTGTCCACCGCGGTGGTGCCGACGTAATTGATCAGAAAGCCGTTGGCCAGCGGAGCCTTGGCCGCGCCGAGCTTGACGACCGACTCGAAGGTCTTGCGCACCGAGTCGGCGGTGAGCGGGGAGCCGTCGCTGAAGGTGACATTGTCGGCCAGGTGGAAGGTGAACACCTTCGCGTCCGGGCTGGCCTCCCAGCTGCGCGCCAGCCACGGCTTCAGCTCGCCGGTCTTGGGATCCTGATCGGTCAGCGAGTCGACGATCTGGCGGGTGACGTAGAGCGTCTGGTTGCTGCCGGCCTGCGCGGGATCCGAGCAGGACGGCGCCTGCGACAGGCCGTAGCGCAGGGCGCCGCCGGGCTGCGGGGGACCGGCGTCGCCGCCGGCGCCGCCGGTGTCGCTGCCGCAGGCGACCAGCGTACTGGCCGCGGCGAGCGCGCCGGCGAGCGTGGCGAGGCGATGACGGGTGCGGATCACGGTGTAACTCCAGATAATTCGGGTCGGGGGATGGTGCGGCCGGCGGCCAGGGGACGACTGGGAATGCGGCGGCGCAACTCGGGCGCCACCTCCTGCTGGAACAACTCGAGGCTGCCGCGGTGCTGCGCCTCGGTGCGTCCGTCGCGTTCGGAGGACAGGTGGATCACCTCGTGGCCGAACTGCTCGTGCTGGCGGCCGACCTTGTCGAGCACCTGCTCCGGGCTGCCGATCAGCGCCGAGGAGCGGGCGGCGAAGTCCTCCAGGGTCTCGAACACGATCGGCAGGCCGAGCTTGCGCGAGAGCGCCAGCCGGGCCTGGAAGATCGGGCGATAGACGTCGAGCGCCTGCTGCGAGGTGGGCGCCAGGTGGAAGCCCGCGGTGCCCGCCCCGACCAGCGCGTCGGCCGGCTCGTGGCCGTAGTGCGCCCACCGCTCCCGGTAGTGGCGGACCAGTTCGGCGTAGGGCTCGATGGGATTGGTGACGTTGGCCGAGAACAGCGGATCACCGTGGCGCGCGGCCAGTTCCACCGAATCCCGGCTGGTGGCGCTGCCGTGCCAGATCCGGATCGAGGGCTGGTAAGGGCGCGGAAGGGCCTTGGCCGCAACCAGTTCCGGGCGGAAGCGGCCCGACCAGGTCACCTGGTCGCTGGCCCACAGCGCCCGGAACAGCTCGTACCCCTCGCGGTTGCGGTCCCACTGATCGTCGGTGGTGACGTGGAACAGCTCCGCCTGCGCGGCGCCGTTGCCCTTGCCGATGATCAGTTCCAGGCGGCCGCCGGAGAGGTTGTCCAGCGTCGAGTAGTCCTCGAAGGCGCGCACCGGGTCCAGCAGGCTCAGCGTCGTGACGGCGGTGAACAGCGTGATCCGCGAGGTGACCGCGGCGATATGACTGAGCAGCACCGGCGGCGAGGCGGACAGGAAGGGATCCTCGTGCCGCTCGCCGACCGCGAAGCCGTCGTAGCCGAGTTCCTCGGCGACCCGGGCCTGGTCGACGACCGACCGCAGCCGCTCGTGCGTGTCCGGCAGCACGCCGGTGTGCGGATCCGGCGTCCGGGTGACCAGCGTGAACAGCAGGAACTTCATGCGATCGCCTCCAGATCGGCTGCGGGCAGGAACTTTTCGAACGGGTGCGCGCCGATCTCCTCGGCCGGCAGCGCCGGGTCGAACAGCGCGGTGTAGCCCGCGGCCAGATAGAGCGCGACCGCCTCGGGCTGGCGCCAGCCGGTGGTGAGGTAGACGCGCCGGTAGCCGAGCCGGGTGATCTCGAGCTCCAGCTGCGCCACCACGAAGCGGCCCAGGCCCTGCCTGCGGTGTTCCTTGGCGGTCCAGATGCGCTTGAGTTCGGCGGTGTCGTCGTCGTAGCGCTGGAACGCGCCGCCGGCCACCGGTTCGGTATCCCGGGTCACCACGAGCAGGCCGCCGTGCGGCGCCGCGAAACGGGTGCGCGGGTAGTTCCGGAGTTCGGTGTGCATCTGACCGGCGCTGCGGCCGTAGCGGCTGCTGTATTCGACGGCGAGTTCGGCCAGCAGCGGCGCGGCCAGCGGATCGTCCTGGGCCACCCGGTGCACCCGCAGGCCGTTGTCGGGGAAGCGTTGTGACACCGCTCAGCCCTTCTTCGGCAGGCCGGGCGGGTTGATCCGCGACGCGGTGACGGCCTCGGAGGCCAGGCCCCAGCGGTCCAGGATCTTCTGGTAGGTGCCGTCCTGAATGAGGTGCTCGAGCGCCTTGTGCACCGGCCCGATCAGGGCGTTGTTCTTCTTGGTCAGCACCGCGATCTCGCCCTGCAACTGCTCGCCCGCGCCGGAGAAGCTCGCGATGATCTTCGTCTGCTTGGCGGTGGCGGAGTGGTAGATCGCGCTCGGGTTGGGACCGACGAAGCCGTCCAGGCGCTGGGAGGCCAGCGCGAGGTAGTAGTCGGTGGTCTGCTGGAAGTAGGCCAGATCGATCGGGGCCAGCCCCTCGGCGCGGTTGAGTTCGTTCCAGCGCACCAGCAACTGCTCCTGGTTGGTGGCGGTGCCGACGCCGATGCGCTTGCCCGCCAGGCTCTTCCGATCGGTGAAGACCAGATCGCTCTGGATCGGGACCTCCAGGGCGACGGTGTCGGTGCGGTAGGTGGCGAAGTCGTACTTCTCCTTGCGCTCCTCGGTCACCGTGACGTTCGAGATGAACGCGTCCACCTCACCGGAATCCACCTTGACGAAGTTCTGCGCCCAGTCCGCCACCCGCACCTCGAGTTTCAGGCCGAGCACGTCGGCGATCGCCGAGGCGAAATCGACCTCGGACCCGACCGTGGTCTTGTCGTCGGTGGCGTAGAACCGCAGCGGCGGCGCGGCTCCGCTGGAGCCGGTGATCACCAGGCTGCCGCGATCGCGGATCGCCTGCGGCACCGTCGCGGCGATGGCGTCGACCTTGGTGCCGCGGACTCGCCCGGACTGGGCGGGGGAGAGGTCGTAGGAGACCGCGCCGGCCTGCTGGACCTCGTGGCCCGCATCGGGATCGGTGCCGCAGCCGGTGACCAGGACGGCCAGCGCGGCAGTAGCGGCGGCCAGGGCGGAGAGCTTCATCGAATACCTGTTCTGGAGAGAAATGCGCGAGTGCGGGGATGTTCGGGATGGTCCAGGACCTGGGCCGGCGGGCCCTGTTCGACGATGGCGCCGTCGTCGAGGAAGACCACGGTGTCGGCGACCTCACGGGCGAAACCGATCTCGTGGGTGACGATCACCAGCGCCGTGCCGGTGTGGGCGAGATCGCGGATGACCGCGAGCACCTCGCCCACCAGCTCGGGATCCAGCGCCGAGGTGGGTTCGTCGAACAGGATCACCCTGGGGCGCAGGGCCAGCGCGCGAGCGATCGCGACGCGCTGCTGCTGCCCGCCGGAGAGCGTGCGCGGATAGGCGTCGGCGAACGCGGCGATGCCGACCCGGGCCAGCAACTCGCGGGCCTCCCGCTCGACCTCGTCCCTGGGCCGGCCCTGCGCCGACAGCGGTGCGAGCGTGACGTTTTCCAGCGCGGTCAGGTGCGGGAAGAGGTTGAACTGCTGGAAGACGAAGCCGATGCGGGAGCGCTGGCGGCGCACCTCGCGGTCGGTCAACGGGTGTAAGACGTTGCGGCGCAACCGATAGCCGATCAGCTCGCCGTCGATGTGCACAGTTCCGGCGTCCAGCGTCTCCAGGTGATTGAGCACCCGCAGCAGCGTGGACTTGCCGCCGCCGGACGGGCCGATCACCGCGACCACCTCGCCGGAGCGCACCGTCAGATCGATACCGCGCAGAATCTCCTGCGCGCCATAGGACTTGCGGACTCCGCGCACCTCGACCGCGGGCGTCGCCGCGGCGCTCATCGGGTCGCTCCGCGCGGTGTGGCCACGCCGATGGCGGCGATCTCACGGAACTTGCGCTGCGCCTTCTGCCACGGCGTCGGCGGGATCTCGCGCTGCGCGCCCTTGGCGTAGTGCCGCTCGATGTAGTACTGCGCCACCGAGAGCACCGTGGTCAGCACGATGTACCAGACCGTGGCCACCATCAGCAGCGGCACCACCCGGCCGTTGCGGCCGTAGATCACCTGGACCTGATAGAACAGCTCCGCGATCGCCATCACCGACACGATCGAGGTGCCCTTGAACAGGCTGATCACCTCGTTGGTGGCGTTGGGCAGGATCGAGCGCATGGCCTGCGGGACGATCACCGTCCGGAACTGCCGCCAGCGCGGGATGCCCAGGGCGGCGGCCGCTTCCAGCTGCCCGGCGTCCACCGAGATGATGCCCGCGCGGATGATCTCCGCCGAGTAGGCCGCCTGGTGCAGCGCCAGGCCGATCACGGCGGCGGTGAAGCCGCTGATCACGTTGTTGACGTCGAAGGTGAAGAAGGCCGGGCCGAACGGGATGCCGAGCGAGATCTTCTGATACAGGTAGGCGATGTTGAACCAGAACAGCAGCTGCACGATCATCGGAATGGATCGGAACGCCCAGATGTAGACCCACGAGATGACCCGCAGCACCGGGTTGTTCGACAGCCGGGCGATGGCGAGCAAGGTGCCGAGCAGGAACCCCAGCGCCGTACCCCACAGCGTCAGCTCCAGGGTGACCCGCAGCGAGGCGAGCACGGACTTGGCTGTGAAGTAGCGCGCGAACGTCGCCCATTCCCAGCCCGGGTTGGTCACCAGGCCGTGCACGAACTGGGCCAGCAGCAGCAGGGCCGCCGCGCTGATCACCCAGCGCCACGGATGCCACGGCTTCGCCACCGTCGGCGGCGCGAGCTCCGCCGGCTCCGGCGTGCCGGGCGGCGCTCCGGCGTCGGGTGGTGCGATCGACGCACTCATAACGATGATCCTCGAAAGAAAAAATGAACGCGACCACGCCGTCGGCGTCGGTCGCATCACCCGGCCAGCGTCGGGTGCGGGTCTGGCGGCGGCTCAGCCGCGACAACCCGTCGAGGTGCTGCGGCAGTGGTCGATGTGCAGGCGCCCCCAGCGGGTGGCGCGGTATGCGGTGCTCATGGTGGGGTTCCTCCATCGGTCCTGGCGGAAGCACCCGCACCCGGCATGCCGGGGGGTTGCTGCGACGTCGGCGAGCCAGGTCTCTCAATCGCTCTGGATGGTGCTCGAACATCATGGGGAGCAAGTGAACTCGGATTCAAGGTTAGAAATCACGATGAGCGCAGTCCTGGTCACCGGGGCGTTCGTGGCGGACTATGGTCGCGGCCCGATTGCTGGCCCCGCCGGAAATGCCCGGTTTCGGGAGGTAGCGGGCGTACGGTGTGAACCTCGATCGTTTCGACGTGAGGAGGTTCGCGGTGTTCGCTCGAAGTCGGCTCTCGTATCTCGCAGCCCCGGCGGCATTGGCCGCGCTCGCTCTCGCCCCGGTGGCGCCGGCCGTCGCGGCACCGGCCGCCTCCGACGGCACCGCCGGCGCCCTGCAAGCCCTCGGCGTGACGCCGTTCCTCTATCCCACGGCGGCCCTGTGCAGCGGCACGGGCGTCACCCTCACCAATCCCGCCATGGCGGGTGCGGTCCCGGGCCCCTGGCCAGCGCACACCCTGGCGATCCCCGGGCTGGACCTGACCGCCGTGAAATCCGGCCAGACCATGTTCACCTTCCTGCCCTCGGACCCGAGCCGCTCCGACGGCTCCGGCATGCGGGTGGCCTGGCTGAACATCGACACCGGTCGCGGCGGCATGGCGTCGATGGGCCCCCTGAACGAGGTCTTCGCGAGCATGGTCCCGCCCGAGGTGCCCGCTGTGCTCCGCCCTCTCGCCGAACAGGCCGTCCGCGACTTCTTCGCCACCAACGTCCCCACCGGCGGCATCCGCGCGGTCCCGGTCGACACCGGCCGGGGCACCGTCCTGGCCGCAGTCTTCGGCAGCACGGTCGACGGCGCGCGCAGCTGTTTCTATTTGCCCACGGTCGGAATCATCGACGCCTAGCCGGCGGACACGGCAGCGCGGGTGTTCGATGCTCAGCCGGCGCGCAGGGCCCGCTGTTTCCAGCGCAGCGTGCCCCGGCGGTGGGCGCGGTGCGAGCGGACCGTGAGTGCCGCGTAGGCGGCGACGGCGGCCGGGTGGGAGAGCGCGGCAACGATATCGGTGCGGGTCGGTGCGGCCGCCGTCTCGGTGGTTCGGGTGAGCAGGCGGCCGGCGACGGCGGCGGAATACCCGAGCAGCCCGGCGCGCCGTACCGATCCGCGGCCGGTGGCGGCGGCCAAGGGCGGGATCCAATAGGCCAGGGCGGCAACGGCTCCGACTGCCGCGGCGGCGACACGCGAACCGCCGTAGGCGGACCACAGCCAGCGGGTGTAGCCGGCGTCGAGTTCGGCCGCGCCCGAGTACATTCGGGTGCTCGCCAGCCGCCCGGCCGCGACCACGGCGGTGTGGCGGCCGCTGCGGCGCAGGGCGCGGGCGATATCCAGGTCTTCGGTCGGGCTCGCGGCTACCGCGCGGTGGCCGCCGATGGCGCGGTAGGCGGCGGTGTCGAAGACCAGGAACTGGCCACAGGCCACCGCCGTCGACGGTCTGCGGCTGCGATTGCCGGCGGTGATCGGCAGGGCGGCGGCCCAGGACCAGCAGAGCAGCGGCTGCACCAGCGCCTCGGCCGCGGAGCCCGCCACCTGGGCGGGCCACGGTGCGACCAATGCCACCTCGCGCCTGCGCAATTCGTGCACGGCGGCGGCGATCGCGCCGGGCCCGAGCCGCACATCGGCGTCGAGGAAGACCAGCGCGGCGGTGTCCGCCAGCTCGCCCAGCCGCTGGCAGGCCGCGGCCTTACCGGTCCAGCCGGGGTCGGGTTCGTCCTCGGACCGGATCACCAGAAAGCGGTCGTCGCCCGCGATCACCGCGGCCGCCGCGGCGGCGGTCCCATCGGTGGAGGCGTCGTCGAGAATCAGGACCCGCAGGTCGGGGACCCCGGTCTGGACCCGAAGATCCGCGAGCAGCGCGGGCAACCGGCCCGCCTCGTCGCGCGCCGGAACGCACACCGTCACCGGCTCGACCACGGCCGCGGACGCGGCCAGACGTGGCATCGTCACCCGGTTGTACAGCGCGACAGCACATCCGGCCACGGCCACCGCGGTGCCCGCCCGCACCACGGGGTAGCACCGCCCGGAGTTCACGTCGGTCCGCACCCGAGCGGCTCAGCGATGTTCCTTCACCGTGCGCCACCACTCGTTCAGCGAGAACCGGCCGGTGCCCGGCGCCGGGGGATTGCGATCCATGTAGGCCATCGCGGCGACGATCGCGGCGACCGCGAGGGTGATGCCGCCGACGATGCCCGCCCAGCCCGCGAACGAGCGGGTGTTGGGGTCGGCGTAGCTGACCTCGGCGCGGATCTGGGACACATCGCCGGGCGGCAGCTTCCAGGAGACGGTGGAGTCGTCCTCGCGGTTGCCGTTGGTCTTGGCGACGCGCGCCGGGAAGGCCACGGTGAATTGCACGTCGGAGCCGTGCGGCGGCACCGATTTCAGATCGACGCGCCCGCTCAGGCTGACCAGATCGCCGGTGCGCTGCATGCTCAGCTGGAACATGCCCTGGCTCTGCTCGGACAGCCCGCCCAGCTGGGACAGCTCACCGAAGGACAGATCCTCGAAGAAGACCTTGCTGCCCACGTACCCGTCCTGGGTGTAGGACTCGACCCGCACCTTGGCGGCCAGCGACTCGGGCGCCTTCAGCTGCGGCCCTTTGTCGTTGGCGTCGGCCGGCACCACCGCGGCCACGATCCGCCCGGACACCCGGTCGTTCGACGACACGCCCATGGACACCTGTACCCGCAGGCAGGCCGCGAGCATCGGCACCAGCAGCGCGGCCAGCACCACCGCCCCCGCTATCCGGACGCCGGTGCGGCGCGGCGACGCGGGAACCGGGGCAGCGGGCTTCGTGGTCATCGGGCTAGGTTGCACGGCTCACATCGTGCCAGGCCCGACCCCGCAATTGCCACGCGACAACCCGTAGACGGTCTGCCGATCGACCGGAATCACCGATAACGGGCAAGCCACCCCAGCAACGGGATTCCGAGCAGCCCCATCCCGAGCGCCCCGTAGGCGGCCGAGGCGGGCAACCCGAGAAACACCGCGTGCGCCAGCGCCGACCCCAGCCAGGTCCACAGGAACACCGCGACCGGCACCGCCACCGACGCGTCGCGCGCTCCCGCAATGCCCCGGGCCCACGCCCCGCCCGCCGAGTGGGCACTGCTGTGTTCCGCCCGTATCACTTCCGCCGAGCGCACACTCCCGTGTTCCGGCCGCGCCACCTCCGCCGAGTGCGCACCGCCGTGTTCCGGCCGCGCTGCTGCCGGCGAGTGCGCGCTGCCGCCCTGCGCCCCCGCCGACGCTGCACGCGAGTGCGCACTGCCGCGCTCCAAAACGGCCAACAGCCCTGCCATCACCAACCCCACCGCGAACCACCCCGCGTAGTTCGTCAACGGGATCTGCTCCAGCCCCGGCAACCCGGAACCGGCATCGCACCACCGCCATTGGCCATCCGCCACCATCTGCGGATCCAGGAACAGGTCCCACCCGACCGCGCCTACCGCCGTCAGTCCGATCCGCGCCGCTACTGTCCGCGCCAGCAACCCGGCCACGATCCACACCGGGTACAGCCCGCCGGTCCACGCCAGCGGCACGATGAGCGGCACCCCGGCCAGCGCCGGCCCGAGCCGGTCGACGGCGTAGTCGTAGCAGCCGAACGGGAACCCGGTCGCGGTGCCGATCACCTCCGCCAGCAGCCCGAGCCCGGACACGATCACCAGAAACCCCGCCGCGTAACCCGACCCGCGGGTCCGGGCGGCGTGGGCCAGGGCAGTGGCCGCCGCGAGCAGCACCACGACCACGGTCACCCGATCGCGGGCGCCGCCCTGCGTGAGCGGATAGCAGATCTGCGCCGCGACGAGAGCGACCGCCAGCACCGCGGGAACCAGCGCCCGATCGCTCGTCCTCACCCGGCGGCCTGCGGATGCAACCCGTCGAAACCGCCGCGGGCCAGGCGTTCGACGCCGCGCAGGATCTCGGCCCTGGTCACCGCGGGAACCACGAGCACGTTCGACAGCGTGCAGTATCCGAACTCGGCCACCTCGTCCGCGATCTCCTGGGTCAGACGGGCGGGATCGAAGACCGTGATCGTGAACGCGGCCGCGACCGTCGCCACGCTCAACTCGACCAGATAGCCCTTGGCCTCGGTCTCGAATTCGTAGCCGTCCAGGTACTCCGGGAAGCTGACGGTGTAGCGCAGTTCCCGTCCGTGCTCGGTCATCTCGTCGTAGCCGATCATCGCCTGCGTGACAGGGCGAATCGGCCGCGCCGGGCATCGCGCAACACCAGTCGTGCGGCGCTGCGGCCGCTCGCGCCGGACACGCCGCCACCCGGATGGGTCGAGGCCCCGGTCAGATACAGCCCCGGCGCACCCGGCACCCGCTGCCCGGACAGCTCCGGAATCGGCCGCCACAGCATCATCTGGTCCAGCGACATCTCCACGTGCATCACGTTGCCGCCGCGCAGCCCCATCTCGCGTTCCAGGTCGACCGGTGTCTGCACATGGCGGCGCAGCACCGTGTCCGCGAAACCGGGTGCGTAGGAGTCGACTTCGGCGATGATCCGGTCGGCCTCCCGCTCGGCGTGCCCGGCCCAGTCGCTGCCGTCGGCCAGCCGATAAGGATGCCATTGGGCCCACAGTGAGAGCTGATGTTCGCCCGGGGGCGCGATGCTCGGGTCCAGCGCGCTGAAACTCATCGCCAGCACCACGGGGCGCGGCGGCAGGTCACCGGCCAGGGCCGCGCCGTGCGCCCGCCGCAGCTGCGCCCGGTCGGACACCAGGAATTGCAGTCCGTGCGCGGATTCCGCGGCCGTGGCCCCGGGATAGTTCGGCAGCGCGCTGGTGGCCAGCCGGACCACCATGCCGATGCCGGGGCCGACGCGGATGCGCCGCTGCCAGTCGTCGAGCGGCTCGGCGTCGAAACCGCCCGCGCGCAGCAGATCCAGCGTGGTGAGAATGTGGGTGCCCGCGATCACGGTGTCGGCCCGCAGGTTTCGGCCCGCGGCGGTGCGCACCTCCCAGCCCGCGCCCGCGCGCCGCACGGCGGTGACCGCGTCACCGGTGGTGACCGTGCCGCCGTCGGACCGCAGCCGGGCCGCCAGAGCCTGTGTCAGCGCGCCACTTCCGCCGACGGCGCGACCGGGCGGCAGTTTGTGCATGAGCGCGGCGAACCCGACCATGGGCGCGGTGCCGGGCTCCGACATCGGCGGCCCGGATTGCGCGCCGAACCAGGCCAGCGAGGCCTTGAGCCGTTCGTCGCGAAAGTAGCTGTCCAGCAGCGCGTCTCCGGGCTGCAGGAATTCCCGGGACAGGGCGCTGCCGCCGTCGCTCGCGTCCAGGCCCCAGAACGAGCGCAGCAGCCGCCCCGGCGTGGACCGGCCGCCGAACGCGCGCATCACCCGATCGCTGCGGGTACCCCAGACATCGACGAAGCGCCGGTAGGCGATGGCGTCGTGGGCGCCGCACGCGGCGGCGATGGACGCGCAGGTGCGGTCCAGCGCGCGATGGAACACGATCGGCGGCGCGCCGTTCGCACCGGGTGTGAATCCCCAAGGGTCGCAGTCGATGTAGCGCAGCCCGAAGCGCTCCAGCTCGAGCTCCTCGACGATTCCGGTGTGGCGCACCATGATGTGCGCGGAGGACCCGCGATCGACCTGGTGCCCGGGAAACCGCTCGACGGTCGACACCGCGCCGCCGAGCACCTCGTCGCGTTCGAGCACCTCGACCGGTTCACCCGCCCGGGCCAGATAGCAGGCCGCGACCAGCGCGTTGTGCCCCGACCCGAGCACCACCGTCGTCACAGCGGCAGCCGCCGGCCCAGGATCGCGAACGGGCGGTTGTCACCCGCGAACACGAAGTTGCGGACCACGTCGCCGAACCCCTCGCGCCGGTACAGCCGCCAGGCCCGGTTGTCCTCGCCCTCGACCTCGGGCGTGGACAGCAGCACCGCGCCCTCGTGCCGGCGCCGCAGCAGCCGGGTCAGCAGCATCGCGCCGAGCCCCTGGCCCTGGGCCGCCGGGTGCACGTGCAGCTCGGTGAGCTCGAAATAGTCCGAGAGCAACTCCCTTGCCGAATGCTCCGGCCAGCCGTTGCGGCGCATCCCGCTGTGCACTTGCTGATGCCACCACTGGTGCGGCGCGCCGCTGTAGCCGTAGGCGATGGCCAGCAGCGGCGCCTTGCGCAGGTCGATGCGCCCGTCGTCGTCGGGCAGGAACGCGGCCACCGCCTGCCAGCCGGGCCGGGTGGTGTGCTCGGTCCACATCGGGGCGCGATGGTTCTCGGTGCCGTGCGGATATCCCATCGCGGCGACATACACCGACAGCGCGTCGTGCAGTCGGTGGCGCAGCTCGGTCACCGAGAGGTCGACGACGACGGGTGCGGGTGCTGATCTGTGTTCGGGCTTGACGGCAGTCATGGCTCTCGGACGGAAAGTTGTCGGTGGGTGTCCCTATATTCAAGCGTAATTCAAACGTTCGAATGCCTGTTCGGTCCGCTCGGTGGGTGAAGAGCACTCCAGGACTCCGGGTGTCGAGGAGCGGAGGAATGGGGAAATGTCATCTCGGATGGAGCAGCCGGGCCACGCCGGCCGGGCGGTCAAGCTGCTGAAAAGGGCGGACGGCTTGCTCATGGAAGCGGCCGGTGAGCACGATCCGGCCGAACGGTTCCGCACCGGCTACCTGGCCGCGCTGCGCGGGGCGGGCGCGGTGCTCGCGTTTACCGGGGCTGACGCTGCCCCGCGGGCCCGCTCGCGCAACGCCTGGGTGCTGCTACAGCGCGCCGCGCCCGAGTTCGTCATGTGGGCGGACTACTTCAGCGCGCACTCGGATTTGCGGGCCGCGCTGGAGGCCGGGCTGGATCGGGAGATCGATGATCACCAGGCAGATGAGTTCTATTCGCGGGTAGGAGCATTCCTCCACGACGTTGAAGACATGCTGACCACAACCTCTCGTTTACGCCCCGCACCCGGCCTGAACGGCGGCTTGACCGCATAGACGCCACGCCATGACCAGTTAGTTATGCGCGAGAAGGTGGTACGGCCCTGATCGAACTCGTATCATTGGTCTCAGATAGCCGCCAAGGTCGGCTGTTTGTCGCTTACCCGGAAGCGGCAGCCCACGTCTAGTGCCGGGGGAGGTACCGTGCCACTCTCCGAGCACGAGCAGCGCATGCTCGAACAAATCGAGAGCGCGCTCTATGCTGAGGATCCGAAGTTCGCCTCGTCCGTCCGCGGCGGACGACTTCGTTCGACCTCGAGTCGCCGCAGACTCCAGGCCGCGGCTTTGTTTGTCCTCGGTCTGGTTCTGCTCGTCGCCGGCATCGCTTTGCCGAAGCTCGGCGGCTTCCCGATCATCAGCCTGATCGGTTTCATCGTCATGTTCGGAGCCGGCGTTCTGCTGTTGCTCGGCAGTTCGAAGGGTGGCGCGGGCACATCCGACGCCTCGCCCGGCGGCTCCGGCGGCAGTGGGCCGAGCGGGTCCGGGCGCGGCAAGAAGTCCGGTGGTTTCTCCGAACGCATGGAGGACCGCTTCCGGAGACGCTTCGAACAAGAGTAGGTATGGCGCCGCGAGGCCCATCCCTCGATATGTGAACAGCAGCGGCGACGTCGCACCGATCTCGGGTGCGACGTCGCCGTCTCATGTCTGTGATCACTTACCCCCTGCGCGCCTCATCCAATCCGCTCCACCCCGCCCCACCCGATTCCCCCACTCCGTCCCACGCCCGATGGGGTTGCTGGGTGTTTCCGGGCGATCTGTCATGCCCGCGCCGCGTGTCGGCGGAACACGCGAAAGCTCTGCACCACCGTGATAGCTGTGATGACCTGCGGAATCGCGAAACCGGGGAGGGAGATCACCCACGTATTCGATTGAAAGTGGGGGAAAGTGGGGTAATGTGGAGCGCGCACTACAGGAGAGGCCATCCCGACGAGGTGATCCAGTAGGGAGGTATCGAGGTGTTTCTCGGTACCTACACACCTCGCCTGGACGACAAGGGGCGACTCACGTTGCCTGCGAAGTTTCGAGACGATCTGGCGGGAGGGTTGATGGTCACGAAAGGCCAGGACCACAGCCTTGCCGTGTATCCCAAAGATGAGTTCACCGCGCTCGCTCGCCGAGCCGCGGCGGCATCTCGAAGCAATCCGCAGGCTCGCGCGTTCGTCCGGGCACTCGCCGCCGGAACGGATGAACAACGTCTGGATGCGCAGGGCCGGATCGTGTTGTCAGCCGAACATCGTCGCTACGCGAACCTGGACAAGGATTGCGTGGTGATCGGCTCGGTCGACTTCCTCGAAATATGGGATAAGCAGGCGTGGGAGTCCTACCTCGCCGAGAACGAGGAGGATTACGCGCAAGCGAGAGACGAGTCGCTGGGCGGAATCTTCTAGCCCCGAAACAACGAGTGCCACGCGGCCTCTGCCCGGACGCGGACCCTGACGTACTTCCCCGACGCCAGGTGCCGAGGTTCGGTCAGAGACCACGCGGCATTCGTTTTCGAACAAGCAGCTTTCTCAACCCACGCCGCTGAGCCGTAGGCGGTGCGCAACGACGCGAGGCAGATCCGGGAGGTCGAGGTGAACCCAGAACAGCCCGGCCCCCGCCATGTTCCCGTCCTGCTCGGCCGCGCCGATGCCCTACTCGGTCCCGCGCTCGCCGAACCCGGCGCCGTCTACATCGATGCCACGCTCGGATTGGGCGGGCACGCAGAGCATTTCCTGCGCACCTACCCGAAATCCCGGCTGGTCGGGCTGGATCGCGACACCAACGCCCTCGAACTGGCCGCCGCGCGCCTGCGGCCGTACGAGGATCGAATCACCCTGGTGCACACCCGCTATGACGGCGTCGCCGACGCACTGAGTCAGGCCGGGCTGGACGCGACCGGTTCGGTCAGCGCGATCCTGATGGATCTCGGCGTCTCCTCCATGCAACTGGACGAGGCCGATCGCGGTTTCGCCTACTCGGTGGACGCGCCGCTGGACATGCGGATGGACCCGACCGCCGGCCTCACCGCCGCCGATGTGCTCAACACCTACGGCCACGGTGATCTCGCGCGGGTTCTGAAAACCTATGGCGAGGAACGCTTCGCGGGCAAGATCGCCTCCGCGGTGCTCAAACGCCGGGAGCGCAAACCTTTCGAAACCAGCGCCGAGCTGGTCGAACTGCTCTACGCGACCATCCCCGCGGCGACGCGGCGGACCGGTGGTCATCCCGCCAAACGGACCTTCCAGGCCTTGCGCGTCGAGGTGAACGGCGAACTCGATTCGCTGCGCGCCGCGCTGCCGGCCGCGCTGGAATCGCTCCGCGTGGGTGGCCGCATCGTGATCATGTCCTACCAGTCACTGGAAGACCGGGTCGTGAAACACGAACTGGCGCCGCGCGTCACCTCGCGCACGCCGGTCGATCTACCGGTCGAACTGCCCGGGATGGGTCCGGAGTTCCGGATGCTCACGCGCGGCGCCGAGAAGGCGACCGAGCAGGAGATCGAGGAGAACCCGCGAGCGGCGCCCGTGCGAATGCGCGCCGCCGAGCGGATTCAGGAGATGGAGGGGAGAACATGAGTATTCGCGAACGCGTTGCACAGCCGGGTCGGGTCGCCCGGCGGGTGCAGGCCGCGGACCGGGTGAAATCCGGTGCGGCGGAACGGGCTTACGCCAAGCGCAAGCTGCGCGCCGAGACCAAGGAGCAGGCTCCGCCGAAGCTGCCCCGCCGCCGCGCCTCGGCCATGGCCACCCGGATCCCGTTCGTGGCCGCGATCATCGCGCTGCTCGGCTGTGGCCTCGCGCTCACCCTGCTGCTCACCACGCGCGCCGCCGAGGACAGCTACCAGCTCAGTGATTCCCGCTCGCTCAACCGCAAGCTCGCCGAGGAACGCGCCGGCCTGCAGCGTGAAGTGGAAGCCGCCGATTCGGCGCCCGAGCTCGCCGCCCGCGCCCGCGAGCTCGGCATGATTCCCGCCAAGGATCCGGCCCGGCTGATCATCGCCCCGGACGGCACCATCAGTGTGATCGGTGATCCGACGCCCGCACAGGGCCCGCCGCTGCCGCCGCTGAACACCGCACCCGCCCAGCCCGCGCCGCAGCCGCACGCGCAGGCGCACGGCGAACGCGTGGTTCCGGTCGCGCCGCCGCGCACCCCGGGTGAGGTCAGCGACCAGGCCAGCGGTGCCACGGCGCACACGACGACGCCTAGCCCCGCGCCCGCGGCGCAGCAGGTCGCGCCGACCGCCACGCCCAGCCCCGTGCCCTCGCCGATCGCGGCGCCGGTCGCCGAGGCGCCGCAGCTGGTGACGGAATCGCCCGTGCCGCAGGTCGATCCGGTTCTGCCCGCCCTCGACCAGCCGGAGGTCGCTCGGTGACTCAGGCGAGGTCCGCGCCGCGTCAACGCCGCGGCCCGCGGCCTCCCGGTGGCCCCCGGCCACGCAAGGGCGCCGACACCAACCCGCTGCGGTTGCGCATCGGGGTCGGCCGGATCGTCATGCTGATCGCCCTGGCCGTCGTCGCGCTGCAGCTGCTGTGGGTGCAGAGCATCGCCGCGCCGAAACTGTCGGCGCAGGCGGCGGATCAGCGCACCACCACCGAGCCCGAACTCGCCACCCGCGGCCCGATCACCGACCGCTACGGCAACAAGCTGGCCTTCACCATCACCGCGAAGGCCCTGACCTTCCAGCCGGTGCAGGTGCGCAAAGACCTCGAGGCCAAGCGGGCCAAGAGCGACAAGGCGCCCGAGCCGGACAAGCGCCTGGAGGAAATCGCCAAGGCCATCCACGACAAGCTCGGCAAGCAGGCGCCGCCGGTGCCCGCGCTGCTCGAGAAGATGCGTGGCGAGGACACTTTCGTCTATCTGATCCGCAATGTGGACGCGCGCGTCGCCTCGGAGATCAAGGCGCAGTACCCGGAGGTCGGCGCGGAGCCGCAGTCGCTGCGGGAGTACCCCGGCGGCTCGCTGGCCGCCAATGTGATGGGCTCCACCGGCTGGGACGGGCACGGGATCATCGGCCTGGAATCCTCGCTGGACGCGGTCCTGGCCGGTACCAACGGCTCCCAGACCTACGATCGCGGTTCCGACGGCGCGGTCATCCCGGGCAGCTGGCGCGATCGCCAGCCCGCGGTGAACGGCAACGGCGTCGAGCTCACTCTGGATTCGGATCTGCAGTACTACGTGCAGCAGCAGGTGCAGCAGGCGCGCGAGATGTCGGGCGCGCGCGGCGCCTCGGCGGTGGTGCTGGACGCCAAGTCGGGCCAGGTCCTGGCCATGGCCAACGACAGCACCTTCAATCCCGCACTCGGCCCGCAGAACTGGGACTCGGCCAAGACGAGCAACCCGTCGGTCTCGGACGTGTACGAGCCCGGCTCGGTCAACAAGCTGGTCACCGCGGCCGCCGCGATCGAGTACGGCCTGACCACTCCCGACGAGGTGCTGCAGGTTCCGGGCTCGATCAGCATGGGCGGCGTCACCGTCGCCGACGCCTGGGTGCACGGCACCCAGCCCTATACGACCACCGGCGTTTTCGGTAAATCCTCGAACGTGGGCACGCTGATGCTGGCCCAGCGGGTCGGCGAGGATCACTTCGCCGACATGCTGCACCGGTTCGGGCTCGGCCAGCGCACCGGCGTCGGCCTGCCCGGCGAGAGCGGCGGCATCGTGCCCGCCCGGGATCAGTGGTCCGGCTCCAGCTTCGCCAACCTGCCGATCGGGCAGGGTCTTTCGATGACGACGCTGCAGATGACCGCCATGTACCAGGCCATCGCCAACGACGGCGTCCGCATTCCGCCGCGCATCGTGCGGGCCCAGGTCGCGCCGGACGGCACCCGCACCGAGGAGCCGCAACCCGACGGCGTCCGCGTGGTGAACCCGCAGACCGCCGCGACGCTGCGCACCCTGTTCCAATCCGTGGTGCAGAAAGACCCGATGCGCGCCGAGCAGAACGGCACCGGCGCGCCCGCAGCCATCGAGGGCTATCAGATCGCCGGGAAGACCGGCACCGCCCAGCAGATCGACGCGCGCTGCAAGTGCTACTCCAACTCCAACTACTGGATCACCTTCGCGGGCATCGCCCCGGCCGACAACCCGCGCTACGTCGTCGGTCTCATGCTCGACGCTCCCATGCGCAGCTCGGACGGCACCGGCGGCGGCTCCGCGGCGCCGCTGTTCCACAGCATCGCGTCCTGGGCCCTGCAGCGCGATCGCATCCCGCCCTCACCGGCGCCCTCCCGGCGCTTCACCTTGGTGGCGGATTAACGCGACACCCGGTGGGCTGCCTGGCGGAGTTCGGAACGGTCGCCGGTAGTGTGACTCGTCGTTCAACCGTGCCGAGCAAGCCACCGCGGAGAGTAAAGGAGCAAGGTGCCCTCGCAGTCCAACCCGCACGTACTGCGGCCGGCGGTTTCCCCGTCGACCCAGCTGTCCACCGTGCTGGAGCTGACCGGAGCCGATCCGATCGCAAGCGACCCCGACCAGCTGGAACGACTGCGGGTCACCGGCATCGAGCAGCGTTCGCACGCGGTGCACCCGGGTGACCTGTTCGCGGCCCTGCCCGGCGGGCAGGCGCACGGCGCCCGCTTCGCCCGGGACGCGGTGGCGCGCGGCGCGGTGGCGGTGTTCACCGACGCGGCGGGCGCCGAGCTGATCGGCCCGATCGAGGTGCCCGTCCTGGTGCGCGAACAGCCGCGCGCGGTGCTCGGTGAGCTGTCCGCGGCGCTGTACGGGCATCCGTCGCGGCGGTTGCGGGTCATCGGGATCACCGGCACCTCGGGCAAGACCACGACCGCCTACCTGGTGGAGGCGGGTCTGGCGGCCGCCGGACTGTCCACCGCGCTGATCGGCACCATCGAGACCCGCATCGGCGGGCAGCGGGTGCCGAGCGCGCTGACCACCCCCGAAGCCCCGCAGCTGCACGCCATGTTCGCGCTGATGGTCGAGCAGGGCGTGGACGCGGTGGTGATGGAGGTGTCCAGTCACGCGCTGGCGCTGGGCCGGGTCGACGGCGTCCGGTTCGCGGTGGGCGGGTTCACCAACCTCTCCCAGGATCACCTGGACTTCCACGCCGACTTCGACGACTACTTCGGCGCGAAACGCCGGTTGTTCGCGGCGGATTCGCCGGTGGCCGCCGAGATCGCGGTGGTCTGTATCGACGACGAGTGGGGCATCAAGCTGGCCGCCGACCTGGAGGTGCCGATCACGGTGTCCACCTGGGGCATCCAAATGTCTTCGGCGGACTGGGGTTTGGCGGGCGCCATCGAAACCTACGGCGGTGAACAGGAATTCGTCGCCACGCACCGCGGGCAGAGCATTCCCGTGCGGCTGCGGCTGCCGGGTCGCTACAACGTCGCCAACGGTCTGCTGGCCATCGCGCTGTGCGCGGCGGCCGGCGTCGAGGCCGCGACGGCCGCTGCGGCGCTGAGCATGGTCGACGTGCCGGGCCGGATGCAGCGGGTGGAACAGGGCCAGGAGTTCCTGGCCGTGGTGGACTACGCGCACAAGCCCGCCGCCGTCGAATCGGTCATCGCCACGCTGCGGGGGCATCTCGAATCCGCCGCGTTCCACGCGCAGGCCGCCGATCAGCCCGAGGCCGACCCGGGCGGCAAGGTCACCCGTGACACCGGACGGCTGGCGGTCGTGCTCGGCGCCGGCGGCGATCGTGACGCCGGGAAGCGGCCGCTGATGGGCGCGGCCGGCGCGCGCGGCGCGGACCTGCTGATCGTCACCGACGACAACCCGCGCAGCGAGGACCCGGCCGCCATCCGCGCCGCCGTGCTCGACGGCGCGCAGCGGATCCCGGCCGCCGAGCGGGCCGAGGTGCGCGAGATCGGCGATCGCGCCGCGGCCATCGCCGCCGCGGTCGAGTGGGCCGCCGCGGGCGACGTGGTGCTGGTCGCGGGCAAGGGACACGAGGAAGGCCAGGAGATCAACGGCCACAAGCATCCGTTCGACGACCGGAAGGTGCTCGCGGACGCGGTGCGCCACAAGCTTTCCGGCGGTTCCAGCGCTACCGACGCGGAGGGCTTGACGCTTCGATGATCGAGATGACACTGCGCGAGATCGCGGACATCGTGGGCGGCACGCTGCACGATGTCGCCGATCCCGAAGCCCGGGTGACGGGCTCGGTCGAATTCGATTCCCGGGAAATCGGTTCCGGCGATCTGTTCCTGGCGCTGCCCGGGGAGCGTTCGGACGGCCACGATTTCGCGGCCGCCGCCGTCGCCGCCGGCGCGGTCGCGGTGCTGGCGGCCCGGCCGGTCGGCGTACCCGCCATCGTGGTCGAGCCGGAGACCGGCGCGGCGCGCTCGCGGTCGGTCGCACTGACCGCGGACACCGACGGCTCGGGCGCGGCGGTGCTGGCGGCGCTCGCTAATCTGGCGCACGCCAGCGTCGAAAAGCTCACGGCGAGTACCGGACTCACCGTGATCGGACTCACCGGCTCCTCGGGCAAGACCTCCACCAAGGACCTGATCGCGGCGGTGCTGGCCCCGCTCGGCAGCGTCGTCGCCCCGCCCGGCTCGTTCAACAGCGAACTGGGCCACCCGTGGACCGCGCTGCGCGCCGACGAGCAGACCCGCTTCCTGGTGCTGGAGATGTCCGCGCGCGGCCCCGGCCACATCGCCGCGGCGGCGCGCACGACTCCGCCGAGTGTCGGTGTCGTGCTCAACGTCGGCACCGCGCACCTCGGCGAGTTCGGCAGCCGCGAAGCCATCGCCAAGACCAAAGGCGAACTGGTGGAAGCGCTTCCGGCCACCGGGCTCGCGGTGCTCAACGCCGACGACCCGAACGTCGCCGCCATGGCGGCGCGCACCGTGGCCGCCGTGCAGACGGTCGGGCGGTCCACCGGCGCCGACATCCGCGCCACCGACATCCGGATGGACGACCGGGCGCGCGCGGGTTTCACGCTGCACGCCCCGCAGGGCAGCATCGCCGTCCAGCTGGCCGTGCACGGCGAACACCAAGTGGGCAACGCCCTTTCGGCCGCCGCCGTCGCACTGCACTGCGGCGCCGACCTGGCGACGGTCGCCACCGCGCTGTCCGGCGCCCGCGCGGCCTCGGCCCGGCGCATGGATGTCCGGACCACCGACGACAACATCACCGTCGTCAACGACTCCTACAACGCCAACCCGGATTCCGTGCGCGCGGCGCTCAAAGCCCTGGTCACCATGGCCAAGGCCGAGGCGACGCCGCGGCGCAGCTGGGCGGTGCTCGGCGAAATGGGCGAGCTGGGCCCGGAATCGGTCATCGAGCACGACGCCATCGGGCGGCTCGCGGTGCGCCTGGATGTGGACCGGCTGGTCGTGGTCGGCACCGGACGACCGTCCCGCGCGATGCATCAGGGAGCGGTGATGGAAGGCTCATGGGGCGAGGAGTCGATTCTCGTGCCCGATATCGGCGCGGCCATCGCGTTACTCGACGAAGAAGTCGAGGCGGGCGATGTGGTGCTGGTCAAGGCGTCGAAGTCGGTCGGTCTGTGGACCGTCGCCGAACACTTGATCAGCGCGGAACGTGCCAGCACACGCAGGGGTAGCACGGAGGCCAATCAGTCTTGAGGCAAATACTATTCGCGGCGGCGATCGCGCTGGCGGTGTCGATCATGTTGACACCGCTGCTGATCAAGATGTTCGCCAAGCAGGGCTTCGGCCAGGAGATCCGGGTCGACGGCCCGGCCAGTCACCAGGCCAAGCGCGGTACGCCCACCATGGGCGGCGTCGCCATCCTGATCGGCATGTGGGCCGGTTACCTCGGCTCGCACCTGATCGGCATCATGTACAACGCCGACGGGCCCTCCGCCTCGGCGCTGCTGGTGCTCGGCCTGGCCACCGCGCTGGGCGCGGTCGGCTTCGTCGACGACTTCATCAAGATCCGCAAGCAGCGCAACCTCGGGCTGACCGCGGCCGGTAAGTACGTCGGCCAGCTCACCGCGGCCGTCGTCTTCGGTGTGCTCGCCCTGCAATTCCGCAACGACCACGGCGTCACCCCGGCCAGCCGGCACCTGTCGTATGTCCGCGACATCGCCACCGTGTCGATGGGCGCGGTCATCTTCCTGGTGTGGGTCTCGATCCTGGTGATCGCCTGGTCCAACGCGGTCAACCTGACCGACGGCCTGGACGGCCTGGCCGCGGGCTCGATGAGCCTGGTGCTGGGCGGCTACGTCATCATCACCTTCTGGCAGTACTACCACTCCTGCTCGTTCGAGGTGGAGCGCGGCTGCTACGACGTGCGCGACCCGCTGGATCTGGCGCTGGTCTGCGCCTCCGGCGCGGCGGCGTGCATCGGCTTCCTGTGGTGGAATGCCGCGCCCGCCAAGATCTTCATGGGCGACACCGGTTCGCTCGCGCTCGGCGGCATGCTGGCCGGCCTGTCCATCACCACCCGGACCGAGCTGCTGATGGTCGTCATCGGCGCGCTGTTCGTGGCCGAGGCGCTCTCGGTGGTGCTGCAGGTGGCGGTATACCGGACCACGCGTAATCGATTGTTCAAGATGGCGCCCTTCCATCACCATTTCGAACTCAGTAAATGGGCCGAGACAACAGTGATCATCCGGTTCTGGTTGCTGGCCGCCATGGCCTCCGCAGTCGGTCTCGGGTTGTTCTATAGCGAATATCTCTCCAAGGTCGGGTGAAACAAGCGTGGTCGACCATTCTCCGCGGGCCCTGCGTTCACCGGGGCCCATGCTGGAATTCCTGCGTGGCCGTGACGTTCTGGTGGCGGGCTGGGGTGTTTCCGGACGTTCGCTGATCGAACCGCTGCGCGATATCGGTGCGCACCCGGTGGTCACCGACGGCGGCGCGAAAGCGCTCACCGAGGCCGCCGGACTCGGACTCGAGGTCGCGCCCTGCGTGGACCTCGAGAACGCGGACCTGAGCCGGTTCGCGCTCGTCATCACCAGCCCCGGCTGGCGGCCGGACTCCCCGGTGCTGGTCTCGGCGGTGACCGAGGGCATCCCGGTCTGGGGTGACGTCGAATTCGCCTGGTGGGTGGATCAGGCCCGGATCTACGGCCCGGCCCGCAAGTGGCTGGTGATCACCGGCACCAACGGCAAGACCACCACCACCCAGATGACGCACTCGATCCTGCGCGCGGCCGGCATCGCCAGCGTCGCCTGCGGCAATATCGGGCTGCCGATCCTGGACGCGCTGCGCCGCAATCCCGGTCCGCAGGTGCTCGCGGTGGAACTGTCCTCGTTCCAGCTGCACTGGGCGCCCTCGGTGCGCCCGGAGGCCGGCGTGGTGCTGAATGTGGCCGAGGATCACCTGGATTGGCACGGCGGCCTGGACGCCTACGCCGCCGCCAAGGCCCGCGCGCTGTACGGCCGGGTCGGCGTGGTCGGCCTGGACGACGCGGTCGCGGCCGCGCTGGCCCGCAAGTCCAAGGCGCGCCGCACCGTCGGGTTCCGCATCGGCGTCCCCGCCGACGGCGAGCTCGGCGTGGTGGACGGCAAGCTGCTGGACCGCGCCTTCACCAAGGCCGCGATCCTGGCCGAAACCGGCGACATCAGCCCGCCCGGGCCGGCCGGCATCGCCGACGCGCTGGCCGCCGCCGCGCTGACCCGCGCCATCGATGTCGCGCCGCAGTTCGTGCGCGAGGGCCTGATCGAGCATAAGGTGGGTCCGCATCGCGCCGCGTTCGTGCGCGAACTCGCCGAGGTCACCTTCATCGACGACTCCAAGGCCACCAACCCGCACGCCGCGCGATCCTCGATTCTGGCGCACCCGCAAGTGGTTTGGGTCGCGGGCGGGCAGTTGAAGGGCGCGCACGTCGAGGATCTGATCGAGGAGGTCGCCGACCGGCTGGTCGGCGCGGTGCTGATCGGGTCCGACGCGCCGGTGATCGCCTCGGCGCTGGCGCGACACGCGCCCGATGTCCCGGTCATCGAGGTGTGGGCGGGAGACGATGCACTGATGGATGAGGCGGTGCGGATGGAGAAGGCCGACGCCGTCATGGCACAGGCGGTGCGCGCCGCGGCCGGGATGGCCGGCGCCGGCGACACCGTGCTGCTCGCCCCGGCGGCCGCGTCACTGGACATGTTCGCCGACTACACCCATCGCGGCCGCAGCTTCGCTGACGCCGTGAACGCGTTGGAGGACGGGGACATCGGGCGGCGGCTATGACGACGACAGCGACCAAGAGCGGGGCGGAGCGCGGCTTCAACGCGCGCTGGGCCGGTGCCTGGCTGGCCCGCCCGCTCGCGTCGTTCCACCTGGTCGTCACCATCGCGACCCTGCTCACCGTGACCGGCCTGGTCATGGTGCTGTCCGCCTCCTCGGTCGAGGCCTACGCCGACGGCGGGTCGGCGTACTCGCTGTTCATCCAGCAGGCCATGTTCGCGGTCATCGGCTGCGGGCTGTTCTACCTGGCGCTGCGGCTGCCGCTGAAACGGATGCGGCAGTGGTCGTTTCCGATGTTCGCGCTGTCGGTGCTGATGCTGGCGCTGGTGCTGATCCCGGGCATCGGCTCGGAGGTACAGGGCGCGCGGCGCTGGTTGCAGCTGGGGCCGATCTCGGTGCAGCCCTCGGAGATCGTCAAGGTGACGCTGGTGATCTGGGGCGCGCACCTGCTCGCCTCGCGCCGCGCGGAGCGGGCCGGCCTGAAAGACATTCTGGTGCCGCTGGTTCCGGCGGGCCTGCTGGTCTGCCTGCTGGTCGTGTTGCAGCCCAACCTGTCCACCACGATCGCCCTGGGCGTGGTGCTGGCCTCGCTGCTGTGGTTCGGCGGCCTGCCGGTGCGGCTGTTCATCACCATCAGCGTCTCCGGCATGATCGCCGCCGGTGTGCTCGCGCTGTCGGCCGGCTATCGCTCCGACCGCATGCGCAACTTCTTCAACCCCGAAGCCGACCCGCAGGGCATCGGTTACCAAGCGCGCCAAGCGCTCTACTCGCTGGCCGACGGCGGGATCTGGGGCCGCGGCCTCGGGCAGAGCCGCGCCAAGTGGAGCTACCTGCCGAACTCGCACAACGACTTCATCTTCGCGATCATCGGCGAGGAGCTCGGCTTCCTCGGATGCGCGCTGGTGCTCGGCCTGTTCGCGCTGTTCGTCTATACCGGCCTGCGCATCGCCACGCGCTCGGTCGACCCGTTCCTGCGGCTGCTCACCGCCACCGCCACCACCTGGATCACCGCGCAGGCGCTGATCAATATCGGCTACGTGGTCGGGCTGCTGCCGGTGACCGGCCTGCAGCTGCCGCTGGTGTCGGCCGGCGGTTCGTCGCTGGCGATCACGCTGTTCATGTTCGGCATCCTGGCCAACGCGGCCCGGCACGAACCCGAGGCGGTCGCCGCGCTGCACGCCGGCGGCGACGGGCGCTTCAGCCGGCTGCTGCGGTTGCCCAAACCCGAGGTCTACTCGCCCGCGAAGGCGTCCTCGGCCCGGGCCCGCAACGCCGCCAAAGGCCAGCAGCCGCCCCGGAAACGGCCGCCGCAGCAGCCACAGCGCGGGCGCCCGCAGCCGGGCGCGAAACGGCCGCAACAGCAACCGGGCGCCGCGCCGAGACGCGGCACCAGCTCCCTGCGCTCGACCCGGGCGTGGGAACCGAACTATCCGATGCCCCACGCGAGAGAACGAGGTAGAGACAGGTGAGCGCGCTTTCGGTAATAGTGGCCGGCGGAGGAACCGCGGGACATATCGAACCGGCGCTCGCCGTCGCCGACGCGCTGCGCCGGCTCGACGAGTCGATCCGCGTGACCGCCCTCGGCACCGAGCGCGGTCTGGAGAAGGACCTGGTGCCCGCCCGCGGGTACCCGCTCGAACTGATTCCGCCGGTGCCGTTGCCCCGCAAACTCTCCGGTGACCTGCTGCGCCTGCCCGGCCGGGTGCGCGCCTCGGTGGCCGCGACCCGCGCCGTGATCGACAAGGTGGACGCTGACGTCATCGTCGGGTTCGGCGGCTATGTCGCGCTGCCCGCCTACCTGGCCGCGCGCGGCGGCCTGCTCGGCCGCCGGCGCGCCGTGCCGGTGGTGGTGCACGAGGCCAACGCCAAGGCCGGCATCGCGAACAAGGTCGGCGCGCGCCTGGCCACCAAGGTGCTTGCCGCCGTCCCGGGTTCGGGGCTGGCCGGCGCCGAGGTCGTCGGCATTCCGGTGCGCGGCGCCATCACCAGCCTGGATCGGGCCGCGCTGCGCGCCGAGGCGCGCGCGCACTTCGGCCTGCCCGCCGCGGGGCCGGTGCTGCTGGTGTTCGGCGGCTCGCAGGGCGCGCGCACGCTGAACGAGGGCGTCTCCGGGGCGGCGCGGGAACTGACCGCCGCCGGCATCTCGGTGCTGCACGCGCACGGACCGAAGAACACGCTGACCCTGGCCGACACCAACGGTGACGCGCGCTATGTCGCGGTGCCGTACCTGTCCCGGATGGATCTGGCCTACGCCGCCGCCGACGCGGTGGTCTGCCGCTCCGGCGCGATGACCGTCGCCGAGGTGTCCGCGGTCGGGCTGCCCGCGGTCTATGTGCCGCTGCCACACGGCAACGGCGAACAGGAACTCAACGCACGGCCGGTGGTCGCGCAGGGCGGTGGCAGAATCGTCGCCGACCAGGATCTGACCCCGGACTATGTGATCAACGAGGTGATTCCGCTACTGCGCGATCCCGCGCGGCTGACCGAGATGGGCCGCGCCGCGGCGGGCGCGGGCCACCGCGACGCCGCCGACGAGGTGGCGCGCATCGTCGCGGCGATCGGGCGCGCCGCGAGCTCAGGCCCGGAGGCGGCAGCGAATGCGTAACCACATAGGGCCGCGAGCGGCGCAAATTGGACACAGCGAAAGGCGGGCACAGTGAGTAGCGAGCGCCGCAATTCGGCACTGCCGCCGGACCTGCAGCGGGTGCACATGGTCGGCATCGGCGGCGCGGGCATGTCCGGCATCGCCCGGATCCTGCTGTCCCGCGGCGGCGAGGTCTCCGGCTCGGACGCCAAGGAGAGCCGGGGCGTGCTCGCGCTGCGGGCCCGCGGCGCGCAGGTGCGCATCGGCCATGATGCCAGCGCCCTGGACCTGCTGCCCGGCGGCCCGACCGTGGTGGTCACGACCTACGCGGCCATCCCCAAGACCAATCCGGAACTGGTGGAGGCGAACCGGCGCGAGATCCCGGTGCTCCTGCGCCCGGCGGTGCTGGCCTCGCTCATGCAGGGCCATCGCACGCTGCTGGTGTCGGGCACGCACGGCAAGACCTCGACCACCTCGATGCTCATCGTCGCGTTGCAGCACTGCGGGTTCGACCCGTCCTTCGCGGTCGGCGGCGAACTCAACGAGGCGGGCACCAACGCCCACCACGGCACCGGCGACAGCTTCGTGGCCGAGGCCGACGAGAGCGACGGCTCGCTGTTGCAGTACACCCCGGATATCGCGGTGGTGACCAACATCGAGGCCGATCACCTGGATTTCTTCGGCACCCCCGAGGCCTACGCCCAGGTGTTCGACGACTTCTCGGACCGGATCGTCGAGGGCGGCCTGCTGGTGGTGTGCCTGGACGATCCCGGTTCCCGCGCACTGGCCGAGCGGGTCGGCGACAAGCTGGCCGCGCGCGGCGTGCGGGTCCTGGGTTACGGCTCCGGCGAACTGGAGGACGCGCCGATCCCGGTCGGCGTGCGCCTGCATCACTGGGAGCCCCGCGATGTCGGCGGCGTCGCCCAGTTCCAGCTGGCCGACGAGTCCGCGCCGCGCACCCTGCGCCTGTCGGTGCCGGGGCGGCACATGGCGATGAACGCGCTGGCCGCGCTGCTGGCCGCGCGCGCCTCCGGCGCCGATATCGACGAGATCGTCCAGGGTCTGGAGGGTTTCGGCGGCGTGCACCGGCGGTTCCAGTTCGTGGGCCGGGAGAACGGCGTGCGGGTCTTCGACGACTACGCCCACCATCCGACCGAGGTGCGCGCGGTGCTCGGCGCCGCCGCCGAGCTGGTGCAGCAGGAGGCCCGCGACGGCGCCCGCTCCCGGCAGGGCCGGGTCATCGTGGTCTTCCAGCCGCATCTCTACAGCCGCACCGCGACCTTCGCGACCGAGTTCGGCGCCGCGCTGAGCCTGGCCGACGAGGTGGTCGTGCTCGATGTCTTCGGCGCGCGCGAGAAGCCGCTGCCGGGGGTGAACGGCGCGCTGGTGGCCCAGGCGGTGACCAAACCGGTGCACTACCAACCCGATATCTCCCGGGTGGGCCGCCAAGCAGCCGGGCTCGCGCTGCCCGGCGACGTGGTGATCACCATGGGCGCCGGCGACGTGACGATGCTCGGCAGCCAGATTCT
Organism: Nocardia sp. NPDC050712; assembly: GCF_040654295.1. NCBI lineage: Bacteria > Bacillati > Actinomycetota > Actinomycetes > Mycobacteriales > Nocardiaceae > Nocardia > Nocardia sp. NPDC050712. Next base: position 80,114 of record NZ_JBFAHT010000004.1, on the reverse strand, counting down.
CGACGGTTTGCGCGCGCGTCCGCCGTACGGGCGGTGACCGCGTGGAATCCGGCCGTTCGCGGTGGCGGCAGGATCGCCGGCTCTGGTTGTTCAGTTTGCTGGGGGTCTGCGTCCTTACCGTTGTCATGGTGCTGGCCTGGTTCACGCCCGTGCTGTCGGTGCGCACCGTCCAGGTCGAAGGTTTGACCGCGGTGCCCGAAGCGGCGGTGCGCGAGCAACTCCAGATTCCGGCGGGTACCTCGATGCTGCGTATGGACACCACCGCCATGGCGCGGCGGGTGGCCGGTATCCCGAAGGTGCACACCGCGCGGGTGCAGCGCATGTACCCGTCCACCATCCGGGTGACGGTGACCGAGCGGGCGCCGGTGCTGTACTTCGACGGACCCGACGGCGCGCACCTGGTGGACGGCGACGGGATCGAATTCGCCGTCGAACCTACCCCGATCGGGGTGCCCAAACTGCTCACCGACCGCCCCGGCGGCGCCGACCCGGCGACCGCCGCGGCGGTCGCTGTCCTGCGGATTCTGCCTCCCGCCCTGGTGGCGCAGGTGGGCGAGGTTGTGGCACGGACGATTTCGGATATCTCGCTGCAACTCACCGACGGACGCACGGTAGTGTGGGGCGGGACGAACGACGCCGAACGTAAGGCGCAGGTCGTTTTGCCACTGCTGACCCGTGAGGGCACTGTGTTCGACGTTTCGAGTCCTAATCTGGTCACGGTAAAGTGAGCGACACCTATTGCGCCCAGCGGTTTTTGGAAGTCGAATCTCGACAGCTCACCAAGATCGGGTTCAGGGGGCAACCGTCCACGATAAGACGTGGTGTGCGACGAGGCGACCGGGATAAGGCAAGATTCTGGTACTCATCTCGGCGCGCCTGCGGGCGTATCGCGGCGGCTGCGAATAGCGTTCCGCAGCAGTCGGATACTTGACATAACGCCAACCCTATGGTTGAGGTTTAGGGTTTGCCCGTCCGAACACGACGGCTTTAGATCGAAGGAAGGCGAGAGCCCATGACGCCCCCGCACAACTACCTTGCTGTGATCAAGGTCGTCGGTATCGGCGGCGGCGGCGTGAATGCCGTCAACCGGATGATCGAACAGGGACTCAAGGGAGTCGAGTTCATCGCGGTCAATACCGACGCGCAAGCGCTGCTGATGAGTGACGCCGACGTCAAGCTCGACGTCGGTCGGGAACTCACCCGTGGCCTAGGCGCCGGTGCCGACCCCGAGGTAGGCCGCAAGGCCGCCGAAGACCACAAGGACGAGATCGAAGAGGTGCTCAAGGGCGCCGACATGGTCTTCGTGACCGCCGGTGAGGGCGGTGGCACCGGTACCGGTGGCGCGCCCGTGGTGGCCAGCATCGCCCGCAAGCTGGGCGCGCTGACCATCGGTGTCGTCACCCGCCCGTTCTCGTTCGAGGGCAAGCGCCGCGGCAACCAGGCCGAGGTCGGCATCAACCTGCTGCGCGAGTCCTGCGACACGCTCATCGTCATCCCGAACGACCGGCTGCTCCAGCTGGGCGACGCGGCGGTGAGCCTGATGGACGCGTTCCGTTCCGCCGACGAGGTGCTGCTCAACGGCGTCCAGGGCATCACCGATCTGATCACCACCCCGGGCCTGATCAACGTCGACTTCGCGGACGTGAAGTCGGTGATGTCCGGCGCCGGTAGCGCGCTGATGGGCATCGGTTCCGCCCGTGGCGAGGGCCGTTCGGTGAAGGCCGCCGAGTCGGCGATCAACTCGCCGCTGCTGGAAGCCTCCATGGACGGTGCGCACGGCGTGCTGCTCTCGATCGCCGGCGGTTCCGACCTCGGCCTGTTCGAGATCAACGAGGCCGCGTCGCTGGTACAGGAGGCCGCGCACATCGAGGCCAACATCATCTTCGGCACGGTGATCGACGATTCCCTCGGCGACGAGGTGCGCGTCACGGTCATCGCCGCCGGTTTCGACGGCGGCGGCCCGGCCCGGCGCAGCTACGAAACCACTCGCACGGCTATCGGTTCCGCCCGCGCGGGCGAGATCGGCGGTGCCCGCACCAGCAGCGAGCCCGCCGTCACCGCCCGTACCGAACCGCCGGTGGCGACCCCGCCCGCGGCCCCGGCGCGCGGCACGGTCCCGAGCTACGTGGAAAGCGAACGTGCCCGGTTAGCCGAGCCGACGGTCACGCACAACCAACGCACGCACATCCAGGCGCCGGACGACGATGACGACGACGTCGACGTTCCTTCCTTCATGCGGCGGTAAACCGCACCAGGCTGCACAGCGGATCATCCAAAACCTTGGGTGGTCCGCTGTTTTGCGTTGCGGGGTGAGCCGGGTCTCGGGGGGCGCGCGGCATTCGCCGTGGTCCGGGGGTGGCTACTACGCTCGGCGGTATGACTGCTGCGCCGACTCTGACTGTCCGACGGGTAACCACGACCAGGACCGGTGGCTTTTCGGCGCCTCCGTACGACACGTTCAATCTGGGTGACCACGTCGGTGACGAGCCGTCGGCGGTGCGCCGCAATCGGGAGCGGCTGGCGGAGGGTATCGGCCTCACTCCCGATCGGCTGGTCTGGATGGAGCAGATCCACGGCCGCAATGTCGAGATCGTGGACGGGCCCCGGGCCGAGGCGGTGCCGGCCACCGATGCCCTGGTCACCACCGTGCCGAATCTCGCGCTGGTCACCCTCAGCGCCGACTGCGTGCCCATCCTGCTCTCCGATGACGAGGCCGGCGTGATCGCGGCGGTGCACGCCGGGCGGATCGGCGCCCGGATCGGCATCGTGCCCAAGGTGCTCGAGGCGATGGTGTCGGTCGGCGCGCGCGTCGACCGGATCGGCGCGTTCCTCGGCCCGGCCGCCTCCGGCCGGCAGTACGAGGTGCCCGCGGCCATGCGCGCGGATGTGGAGAAGCACCTGCCCGGCAGCGCCGCGACCACCGTGCGCGGCACGCCGTCGCTGGATCTGCGCGCGGGCCTGCGCCGCCAGCTCACCGAGGCCGGGATCGGCGCGGTCGCGGTCGATCCGCGCTGCACGATCGAGGACAAGACCCTGTTCAGCCACCGCCGGGGCGCGCCGACCGGCCGCCTCGCCGGGGTGATCTGGATGCAGGCCGGCGCGTGAACACCGGGACCCGAATCGAGGCCCGCACCGCCGAACTCGCGGCGAATCTGGCCGCTCTGACGGCGCGGATCGACGCGGCGTGCCGGGCCGCCGGCCGCGCGCCGGAATCGGTGCGCTTGCTGCCGGTGACCAAGTTCTTCCCGGTCTCGGACGTGGAAATCCTCTATGAGCTGGGCCGACGCGAGTTCGGCGAGTCCCGCGAGCAGGAGGCGACGGCGAAAGTCGCCGCCCTGCCGGAGCTGCTGGGTGAGCGAGACCTCAGCGACGTGCAGTGGCACATGATCGGACGCTTGCAGCGCAACAAGGCCCGGGTGGTCGCGCGCTGGGCCCACACCGTGCACTCGGTGGACAGCGAACGACTGGCAATGGCACTTGACAAGGCCGCGGCCGACGCGCTGGCGGCGGGGGAGCGGGACACGCCGCTGCGGATACTTCTGCAGGTCAGCCTGGACGAAGACCCCGATCGCGGCGGCATCGCACCGGCCGAACTCGATGCCCTGGCCGACCGGATCGCCGCCTCGGAGGCGTTGCAGCTGGGGGGCCTGATGGCCATTCCACCGTTGCATGCCGACACCGATAGCGCCTTTGCACGACTTGCGACCTTGCACACCATGGTGGCCGCACGACACCCCGATGCGACCGAACTTTCTGCCGGAATGTCCTCGGATTTGGAGGAAGCCGTCGAACACGGTTCGACTTGCGTGCGTGTCGGTACCGCCTTGATGGGCACCCGACCGATAACCTCGGCGTAGCAAAGAAACCTCATCAGTCACATTCGACACATATGCTTGGGACGGAAGAGGGCTGAAAAACTTCAATACCCGGCCGCCACCGGGGCCGAAGGAAGGTCGACCACATGAGCGAACACGAGGTGCGGTAATGAGTACACTGCACAAGTTCAAGGCGTACTTCGGCATGGTTCCGCTCGAGGATTACGAAGACGACTACGTCGCCGACGATCTCCGGGGAACCGCCGCACCCGCCCCGCGCGGTGCGAGCGAGTCGAGGGGTGCGCGTGGTCGGGGGCCCTACTCGGGCGGCGGCTACCCCGCCGACCGGTACGCCGAGGATTCCTACGGCCCCGAGCGTTTCGAGGACGAGGCGGATTACGCCGAGCCCGCGCCTGTCTACAAGCCGTACAAGGCCGGATACCCGGTCGCCCGCCGCGACGATTACGCCGACGAGCCCTATGGCGAGGATCGGTACGAGGCGCCGCGGCGCCCCACCCGGATCGAGTCGGCCCCGTCGTCGGGCCGCCGCTTCACCGCTGGTGGCGGCGCGCCGATGATGCGCGGAGCGACCCGCGGTGCGCTCGCTGTCGATCCCGACGCCGAGGAGCGCCGGCTGGAGGAGCGAGTGCGCCCCGAACCGGCCCCCGCGCGCCGGCCCGGGATCTTCGAGGACGGAGGTCCCTTGTCCAAGATCACGACACTGCGCCCGCGCGATTACTCCGAGGCCCGCATCATCGGTGAACGGTTCCGCGAAGGTAACCCGGTCATCATGGATCTGGTCGATCTGAGCAACGCCGACGCCAAGCGCCTGGTGGATTTCGCCGCCGGACTCGCCTTCGCGCTGCGGGGCTCGTTCGACAAGGTGGCCACCAAGGTGTTCCTGCTCTCCCCGGCCGATGTCGACGTCACGGCCGAGGAGCGGCGCCGGATCGCCGAAACCGGCTTCTACACCCAGAAATAGGGTTGTGATCAGGGGGTTTCAGCAGATCCGTTGCGCCGGGGGCGGTGTGGTCATTTTGCGCGGCGCGGATTTTGCGGCAGAGTGAGGTCGTGGCCTTGTTCGCGGTGTTGTACCTCGTGCTGTTCATCTTCTGGCTGTTGTTGATCAGCCGGGTGATTGTCGAGTTCATCCGTAGCTTTGCCCGTGACTGGCGACCGACCGGTGTCGTTGTCGTCCTCCTGGAGGTGATCTTCACGATCACCGACCCGCCGGTGAAACTGCTGAGGCGTTTGATACCCACGGTGTCATTGGGAGGAATTCGACTCGATCTGTCGATTATGGTCCTGCTGTTCGCGGTCTTCATCGCGATGTCGTTCGCGGAAGCGCGCGTGTCGTGACGACCAATCGTTCGCAGGCACAGCCAACCGGTAGCTCCGGTGTGACAGAATGGGCCGAGATACCTTGCTAGATCTGCTACATCTCCAAAAGACGCGTGAAGGGATCCTTCCATGCCGCTGACTCCAGCCGATGTGCACAACGTCGCGTTCAGCAAACCGCCGATCGGGAAGCGCGGCTACAACGAGGATGAAGTCGATGCCTTCCTTGATCTTGTGGAGCAGGAACTTTCACGTCTGATCGAGGAGAACGCCGACCTGCGCCAGCGGGTTGCCGAGCTCGATGCCGAACTGGCCGATGCCAAGAAGAGCCGCCCCGCCGCGCCTGTCGCGGTGAAGGCCCCGGTGCAGCAGGCGCCCCCGCCGCCGCCGGAACCGATCAAGCCCCCGGTGCAGCAGGCCCCGCCGCCGATGCCGGTCGCGGCCCCGCCGAAGGAAGCACCCGGCGCCGATGCCAATCTGCAGGCCGCCAAGGTCCTCAGCCTCGCCCAGGAGATGGCGGACCGGCTGACCAGCGATGCCAAGGTCGAAGCCGAGAATTTGCTCTCGAACGCGCGCGCCAACTCTGAGCGCTTGGTCGGCGATGCCAGAACCCGGTCCGAGGCGATGATCGGCGATGCCCGCCAGAAGTCCGAGGCCATGCTGTCCGACGCGCAGAACCGCTCGGACAACCAGCTGCGCCAGGCCAAGGAGAAGGCCGACGCCCTGCAGGCCGACGCCGAGCGCAAGCACACCGAGATCATGGCCACCATCACCCAGCAGCGCAGTGTGCTGGAGAGCCGGATCGAGCAGCTGAAGACCTTCGAGCGCGAGTACCGCGTGCGGCTGAAGTCGTACCTGGAGTCGCAGCTCGAGGAATTGGAGAACCGTGGGTCGGCGGTTCCGGTGGACGGTGGCGAAGCCTTCGCCGATGCCGGCGCCGGGAACAGCCTCGCGCCCGCCTCGTTCGCCAAGGGCGCCAAGTAGTCCTGGCCCGGAAGTTCGAGTAGTACGGAGTTGCTGCGCGCCGTGCGCCGCATCATCGAACCGCCTGGCATGCCTAGGGGGCCACTGTGCTGGTCTTGACGCTTGTTCTCGCCGCGATCGGGTTCGCCCTACTCGTCACGGCACTGACCACCGGGTCGGTGCTGTGGGCCTGGGGCTGCATCCTCGTGTGCGTGCTCGGCGCTGTACTACTGCTGGTCAGCGCACTGTCGATGCGTAAGCCGGACGGTGAGGCGGCGCCACCACCCGGGCGGCACGCGAAACGATGAGAACCTGCGAACACCTGACACCTTCGTTGATCTAGAGCTACTTGCTTGTACCCGGGCTCAGGTCTGCGGAAACCTGGTGGACAGCACTGGTTAGAATCGAAGGACACACGGCGTCGATCCGGCCATCACCGGGGAGCCTTCGGAAGAACGGCGCCGACCCGCGCCTATTAGAACCGAACGGGTGAGCCCGTCACAGCTCGCAACGAGAGGACCGGTTCGCCGGTCAAACGGGGTGGTACCGCGGTCTCGGCGCACCGGCGCCGGCATCGTCCCCGTGCCCAACAGATACGCGCCTACCGGCGCGGTGGCACGAGGAGACGAATCCGCGATGGCGGACAGCACTGGTAAGCCTGCGTACCCGCGCGTCGATCTCGGCGCCGGCAGCGGTGGATCCTTCCCCGACCTGGAGCGCAAGGTCCTGGATGCCTGGGCCGCCGACGACAACTTCCAGGCCAGCATCGAGAACCGCGCGGGCGCGGGCGAGTTCGTCTTCTACGACGGGCCGCCGTTTGCCAACGGTCTGCCACATTACGGTCATCTGCTCACCGGATATGTGAAAGACCTCATCCCGAGGTTTCAGACGATGCGCGGGAACCGGGTCGATCGCCGATTCGGCTGGGACTGCCACGGATTGCCCGCGGAAATCGAAGCGGAAAAGCAGCTCGGTATCACGGACAAATCACAGATCGATGAGATGGGTCTGGCGGAATTCAACGCCGCCTGCAAATCCTCGGTGCTGCGGTATACCGGTGAATGGCGCGACTACGTGACGCGTCAGGCGCGCTGGGTCGACTTCGACAACGACTACAAGACCCTCGATCTCGACTTCATGGAGTCGGTGATGTGGGCGTTCAAGTCGCTCTACGACAAGGGCCTGATCTATCAGGGCTTTCGGGTGCTGCCCTACAGCTGGTACGAGCAGACCCCGCTGTCGAATCAGGAGACCCGCCTCGACGACGCCTACAAGATGCGCCAGGATCCGGCGGTCACCGTCGACATGGTGCTGGGCGTGCCGGCCGAGCACCCGCTGCACGAGCTGGACGGCGCGAACGCGCTGATCTGGACCACCACGCCGTGGACGCTGCCGTCCAACCTCGCGGTCGCGGTGCACCCCGAGGTGCGGTACGTGCATCTGCGCGCCGCCGACGGCAAGCGCTATGTGCTGGCCGCGGAGCGGGTCTCGCACTACACGCGGGAGTTCGGCGAGGAGCCCGAGGTGCTGTCCGAGCACCTGGGCGCGGCGCTGGTCGACCTGAGCTACCGGCCGCCCTTCGATTTCTTCGTGGGACACCCGAATTCGCACCGCGTGCTCGCGGCCGACTACGTCACCACCGACTCCGGCACCGGGATCGTGCACCTCGCACCGGCTTTCGGTGAGGAGGACATGGATGTCGCCACCGCCAACGGCATCGAGATCGTGCAGCCGCTGGACCCGGGCGGCAAGTTCACCTCGATGGTGCCTCCGTACGAGGGCCTGATGGTCTTCGACGCCAACCCGGTGATCATCAAGGATCTCAAGGCCGCCGGAAAGCTGTTGCGGCACGAGACGATCGAGCACTCCTACCCGCACAGCTGGCGTTCCGGCCAGCCGCTGATCTACATGGCGGTGCCGTCCTGGTTCGTCGCGGTGACCAAGTTCCGCGATCGCATGGTGGAGCTGAACAAGCAGATCACCTGGGTGCCCGAGCACATCCGCGACGGCCAGTTCGGCAAGTGGCTGGAGGGCGCGCGGGACTGGAACATCAGCCGTAATCGCTACTGGGGCAGCCCGATCCCGGCCTGGGTGTCCGACGACCCGGCCTACCCGCGCCTGGACGTGTACGGCTCGCTGGACGAGCTGGAGCGCGACTTCGGCGTGCGCCCCGACGATCTGCACCGTCCGATGATCGACGACCTGGTGCGGCCGAATCCCGATGACCCGACCGGGAAGTCGATGATGCGCCGGGTGCCCGAGGTGCTCGACTGCTGGTTCGAGTCGGGCTCCATGCCCTACGCGCAGGTGCACTACCCGTTCGAGAACAAGGAGTGGTTCGACTCGCACTTCCCGGGCGATTTCATCGTCGAGTACAACGGGCAGACCCGCGGCTGGTTCTACACCCTGCACGTGCTGTCCACCGCGCTCTTCGACAGCCCGGCGTTCAAGAACGTCGCCGCGCACGGCATCGTGCTGGGCGAGGACGGCTTGAAGATGTCCAAGTCCAAGGGCAACTACCCGGACGTGAACGAGGTTTTCAACCGGGACGGCTCCGACGCGATGCGCTGGTTCCTGATGAGCTCGCCGATCCTGCGGGGCGGCAACCTCATCGTCACCGAGCGCGGTATCCGCGAGGGGATCGGCCACGCGCTGCGCCCGCTCTGGAACGCGTGGACCTTCCTGCAGCTCTACGCCTCGGAATCCGGTGTGTGGCGCACGGATTCGCCGCACGTGCTGGACCGGTACATCCTGGCCAAGCTGGCGGCGACGCGGGACGTGATGACCCGGGCGCTGGAGACCTACGACATCGCCGGCGCCTGCGAGGAACTGCGCCAGTTCGCCGACGCGCTCACCAATTGGTATGTGCGCCGGTCGCGTTCGCGCTTCTGGTCCGAGGATCGCGATGCCGTGGACACCCTGCACACCGTGCTCGAGGTGGTCACCCGGCTGGCCGCGCCGCTGCTGCCGCTGGTCGCCGAGGTGATCTGGCGTGGGCTCACCGGCGAGCGGTCGGTGCACCTGGCCGATTGGCCCAAGGAGGGCGAGCTGCCGCAGGATCCGGATCTGGTCGCCGCGATGGACGAGGTCCGTACGGTCTGCTCGACGGTGCTGAGCCTGCGCAAGGCGCAGAACCTGCGGGTGCGCCTGCCGCTGGCCGAGGTCACCATCGCGGCCGCCGACGCCGAGCGGATGCGGCCCTACGCCGACATCATCGCCGACGAGGTGAACGTCAAGAAGGTGGATCTGACCACCGACGTCGCCGTGCACGGCCGCTTCGAGCTGGTCGTGAACGCGCGCGCCGCGGGTCCGCGCCTGGGCAAGGACGTGCAGACGGTGATCAAGGCGGTCAAGGCCGGTGACTGGTCGGAGAGCGCCGAGGGCGTCGTGACCGCCGCCGGCATCGCGCTGCTGCCGGAGGAGTACACCCAGCGCCTGGTGGCCGCCGAGCCGGAGTCGACCGTCGCGCTGCCCGGCAATGCCGGTCTGGTGGTGCTCGATTCGGTGGTGACCGAGGAGTTGGAGGCCGAGGGCTGGGCTCGCGACCTCATCCGTGACCTGCAGGAGACCCGCAAGTCGGCGGGCCTGGACGTCTCGGACCGGATCACCGTGGTGCTGGACGTGCCGGCCGAGCGACTCGGCTGGGCGCAGACGCACCGCGATCTGATCGCGGGCGAAATCCTGGCCACCGCGCTGACTTTCGGTGACGCGGGCGCCGCCGCCGCCGAGATCGTCGGCGGGGTCAAGGTCGCACTCGCCAAGGCCTGAGCAACGGCACGGCCGGGGCCGGCTCCCAGTATCGGGAGCCGGCCCCGGCTGTTTTTGCGTATCGGACTGTGATCGAGATGCAATGCTGAAAATTAGCTAGGAACTTGTCCGGCGGCGCGATCCAGCGCAGAATTCGATGTTGTCACTGGGGCGCGGGGTAATCCTGTTGTTCCTGTGATTACGGATGATGACTGTTCTACCTGGACTTCTGTGGTTGCCTTAGCTGAGGAGGCGCGCCGTGCACAAGAGACCGAAGAGACCGAGGATCAGGGCCGCTCTGGGCTTGCTGCTCGCCGCGCCCGCGGTCTGCGCGACCCTGCTGGCGCCGAGTCCGGCCGCCGCCGCTCCGGGGTCTGCCGCGCTGGGCAACACCGCGGACAGCCCCGAGATGACCTATCTGGAGCAGACCGTTCGGATGGCCGAGTTCCTCGCCACCACCGGGATGAATCTGGCCGAGACCCTCAACGAGGTCGGCAGCAGCACCGGGTCGGCCCAGTTCGAACTGCCGGTCCCCATCTCCAGCCCGCGGGCGCTGGCCGCGCTCGCGATCGCCACCTCTCAGGTCGGCAAGCCCTACCAGTGGGGCGGCAACGGCCCGCACGCCTGGGACTGCTCGGGTCTGGTGCAGTGGGCCTACCGGCAGGTCGGCATCAAACTGCCGCGCACCACCTGGGAGCAGGCCCGCGTGGGCATCCCGGTGTCGTTCATCGGTCTCGCGCCCGGCGATGTGGTCGTCCTCAACCGGGACGGCTCGCACGTGGGCATCTACGCGGGCATGGGCCAGGTCCTCAACGCCTACGACTGGGGCGTCCCCGTCGGGCTGACCCCGCTGCGCGAATTCAACATCTTCGCCATCCGCCGTTTCTTCTGAGATCGCCGGATCCCCGCGGATCGGTTAGGTTTCCACGATCGAGGCAGCGTGGGCTGCTGGTGGGAACGGATGGACGACATGGTAATTCGCGGGCTGCGGCGCTTCGGGATCGGCATCGGTGCGGCGGTACTGCTGGCCGCGACGGCGACCGGATGTAGTGGCGGCGACGAGCACGCCGGTCACGATCAGGGTGCGGCGCCGGGTGTGCTGCAAGGCTTTTCGCATCCGGAGAGCGTGCTCGTCGCCGGGGACAGCTGGTTCGTCTCCAATGTCGGTGCGGCGCAGGATCCCACGGCCGAGGACGGCGACGGCTTCCTGACCAAGCTCGACAGGGCCGGCAAGGTCACCGCGCAGAAGGCCATCCCGCGTTCGGGCGACGCGCCGCTGAACGCCCCGAAGGGCATGGCCTACAGCGACAACAAGGTCTTCGTCGCCGACATCGATCGCATCGTCGGCTACGACGTGGATTCGCTGGGGCAGGTCTTCGAGGCGAAGGTGGAGGGCGAGGCGCCGACGCTGCTCAACGACATCGCCGTGCTGGACGCCAAGACCCTGCTGGTCACCGACTCGCTGCGCGGCTCGGTCTACAAACTCGACCTGGAATCCAAGCGGTTCGCCACGCTGAGCACCGCGGTGCCCGGCGCGAACGGCATCGTCGCCGACAGTTCCGGCAAGACCGCCTATGTCGCCGGTATCGGCGCCGATTTCCAGGGCGGTGACCTGTTCGTCCTCGATCTGACCCGGGCGCCGGCCCAGCCCAAGAAGGTCGGCGCCGTGCACGGCCTGCTCGACGGGCTGGCCCTGCTGCCGGACGGCAATCTCGCGGTGTCGGATTGGGTCGGCCTGGCCACCCCGGCGCCCGGCACCATCAAGATCTACCGTCCGGACGGCACCGAGGCAGGTGCGGTGAAGTTCCCGGAGAACCTGATCGGCCCCGCCGATTTCACCGTCGACGGCAGCGGGAAGAACCTGCTCGTGCCCGCGATGGTCGACAACAAGGTCGCCGTCGTCGCGCTCGGCTAGCGCTGCTCGGTGACCAGCCCGCGCAGCAGCGGGCCGTAGTCGGGATGGGCCAGGGCCGAGGCGAATTGGGCCACGAGGTAGTCGGCGGGGTTGCCGGTGTCGTACCAGCGGCCCTGGATCACCTGGCCGTACACCGGGTGTTCGGCGGCGAAGATGTTGATCGCGTCGGTGAGGTAGACCTCGCCGCTGCGATGGTCGTACCAGGCGTCGGACTGGCGTTGCAGTTCCTCGATGATGCCGGGGGTCACGACGTAGCCGCCGATCGCGGCGAAGTTGGAGGGCGCGTCCACCGGCTTGGGCTTCTCCCGCAGCCCGGTGATCCGCATCAGGCCGTTGCCCTGATCGTCGGCGACCACGGGCACCCCGTAGCGGTGTGATTCGGACGGGTCCATCGGCATCAGCGCCAGCACCGGCGCGCCGGTGGCCTCGTAGGCGTCGACCAGCTGCTGCGCGCGCGGCACCTCGGCGACGAACACGTCGTCGGGCCACAGCACCAGCATCGGCTCGTCGCCGGCGTTGCGGGCCGCGTTCAGCACGGGTGTCCCGTTGCCGTAGGGGCCGTGCTGGTCGAGGTAGGTGATGTGGCCGAGCCGCGACAGTTCGCCCACCTCCGCGACGGCGTCGGCGTAGGCGTCCTTGCCGTCCGAGCGCAGCTGCGCGACCAGGGCCGGGTTCGGGCGGAAGTGGTCCTGGATCAACGACTTCCCGCCACTGACGACGATGGTGATGTCGGTGATGCCGGACGCGACGAGTTCGCGCACGGTGTGCTCGATGACCGGCTTGTCACCGACCGGCAGCATCTCTTTGGGGATGGCCTTGGTGAGGGGGAGTAACCGGGAGCCGATACCAGCGGCCGGGATGACGGCCTTGCGGATCTTCATCCTCCGATCATCACATACCGGCTCGGGCGCCAAGTCCGATCGGGGCAGGTCAAGACGGGTGGACCGGGCCGCGGGGGCGGTAGCTACCGTGCAGTCAACGCGCCTGCCGCGCCTCGTCGAACGTGTCGGTGGCGGGGCGTAAATTCCTGGCCGTGAGGACCATGAACCAGCGGCAGTCGCGGTGAACGCGCGCCCGCCGTACCCACCGGAGGACGCCTCGCGCGCCGCCCGGCGCTGGGTCCTGCACATCGACATGGATGCCTTCTTCGCATCCGTCGAGCAATTGACCCGCCCGACCCTGCGTGGCCGGCCGGTCCTGGTCGGCGGCACCGGCGGGCGCGGTGTGGTCGCCGGCGCGAGTTATGAGGCCCGGGTCTACGGAGCGCGCTCGGCGATGCCGATGCATCAGGCCCGGCGGCTGGTCGGGGTGGCCGCGGTCGTCGTGCCCCCGCGCGGTGCCGTCTACGGGGAGGTCAGCGGCCGCGTGTTCGAGGCGCTGCGCGGCCTGATCCCGGTCCTGGAGACGCTCTCGTTCGACGAGGCCTTCGGCGAGCCCGCGGAATTGGCGGGCGCCACGGTCGCGCGGGTGCACGAATTCGCTACCGAACTGCGGGCCGCGGTGCACGCGCGCACCGGTCTGGTGGCCTCGGTCGGCGCGGGCACAGGCAAACAGCTGGCGAAGATCGCTTCCGGGCTGGCGAAACCGGATGGCATCCGGGTGATTTCGCCCGCCGAGCAGCAGCGGCTGCTGGCCACGCTGCCGGTGCGCAAGCTGTGGGGGATCGGCCCGGTTGCCGAAAGCCGGCTGCGCTCGCTGGGTATCGAGACCGTCGGCGCGTTCGCCGCGCTGCCCGAGGCCGAGGCCGCCTCGATCCTCGGCGGCAGTGTGGGCGCGGCGCTGCACCGGCTGGCCCGCGGCGTCGACGATCGCCCGGTCGCCGAGCGCGCCGAGGCCAAACAGATCAGCGCCGAGAACACCTACGAGACCAACATCGTCACCCTCGCTCAGCTGCGGCCGGCCATCGAGGTGATGGCCGCCTCCGCGCACCGCCGGCTGGAAAAGGACGGCCGGGCCGCGCGCACCGTGGTGCTGAAATTGAAGCGATCCGATATGAGCGTGGTGACGCGCTCGTTCACCCTGCCCTACGCCACCACCGATCTGGCGACGCTCACCACGGCCGCGCAGCGCTCCGCGATCGACCCGGTCGAGCTGGGCCCGATCCGGTTGGTGGGCGTGGGTTTCGGCGGCCTGTCCACGGTGCGCCAGGAGTCGCTGTTCCCCGAGCTGGATCAGGAACCGGTCGAGGACGCCACCGCCGAGTGGCCGCCCGATACACCCGTCCCGGCCGCCGAAAACGCTCCGCCGGAGCCCCGAGCAACCCTGTGGTATCCCGGAATGGATGTCACGCACCCGGAATTCGGGCACGGCTGGGTGCAGGGCGCCGGATTAGGAGTGGTCACAATCCGTTTCGAGACGAGTTCGACAGGGCCGGGTGCGGCGCGTACGTTCAGCGCCGACGACATCGGTCTGTCCCGTGCCGATCCGCTCGACAGCCTGCACTAATCTGAAGCACCGTGCAGTGCCGCCGATCCGGTGGAAGCTGCTGCGGGAAACCACGGAACCTACTCGAACGCAAAGGACGAGCAGTTGAAGCTTCGTAAGACTGGACGGATCGCGATCGCGGGCTTGGCCTTGGCCGCCGCACTGAGCATGACCGCCTGCGGTAGCGATGACAAGAAGGACACTTCGACGCCGAAGAGTTCCACGACCAGTGCCCAGGCGGCGACCAGCGCGGCGAACGTGCCGCCGATCCCGACCGTGGCGGAGCTGAACGCTGAGCTGCAGAAGGCCCTCGACCCGAACGTGCCCAACGCCGAGAAGCTGGAGATGGTCCAGGGCGCCGAGGCCGATCCGGAGCTGCCGAGCCGCCTGTCCCAGGCCGTCCAGCAGGCCGGCGCGAAGGCCGAGGTCACCGAGGTGACGGCGTTCGGCGACACCATCAACGCCAAGGCCAAGATCACCATCAACGGCCAGGAGAACATCGCCGACGTGCCGTTCGTCGCCGAGGGCGGCAAGTGGAAGGTGCAGAAGTCCTGGGCCTGCTCGATGCTGCAGCTGGCCAGCATCCAGTCGGTGGCCTGCACGGCCTGATCGACCTGGTCGCGGCCGGTGCTCGACACCGGCCGCGCACCGTCGGCGGGCCGCTGAAATCCTGCGGCAGTACCATTTTGGGCAGCCACCGCTACTATCAGGCTCCGTGGCTGACACTATGGTGTGGGCGGGGCAGTCCGTCGACGAGTCCGAGTCCGCGAGATCGCCGAAGTACCGGGGGTGGGCTCGTCCCGTCGCGTTGATCGCGGCCCTGATCGGCGTGGTGTGCGCGCTCGCGATTCCCTTTCTGCCGGTGCGGATGGACGCCGCCACCCTGTCGTGGCCGCAAGCTGGGTCGAGCGCCGGTATTCAAGCGCCGCTGACCGCTTACGCGCCGATCGGCTTGTCGGCCCGGATCCCGTGTACCGCGGTGACCGCGCTCGCCGACACCGGCGGGGTCGTCATGTCGACCATTCCGCGCCAATCGCCGGACATGGAGCGCTACGGGTTCGTCGTGAAAGTCGTGCCCGACGCCGCCGAGCGAGCCGGCCGGGTCGATGTCGTCTCGCGGAACACGCTGCTGTGGTCGGCGCCGCTGGAGACGGTGCGCGGGCAGAACTGTTCGGTCGCGGTCGATCTCGGCGCGGGGACGAACGCGGTGACGGTGAACGGCGCCGGGCCGGTCAGCTCCGGCGACCTCGCGGGCCGGGATCTGCGTCCCCAGGTGGTCGGCGTCTTCAGCGACGTAAAGGGCGCGCCGCCGGCGGGTTTGGGCGTGGACATCACGGTCGACTCGCGCTTCTCCACCTCCCCGACGGCGCTCAAGCTCGCCGTCATCGCGCTGTGCGCGCTCGCGACGCTGGTCGCGCTGGTGGCCCTGCACCGTCTCGACGGACTGGACGGCCGCCGTACCCGCCGGTTCCTGCCGACCCGGTGGTGGCAGTTGCGGCCGGTCGACTGGGTCGTGTTCGCCACGTTGCTGCTGTGGCATTTCATCGGCGCCAACACCTCCGACGACGGCTACATCCTCGGCATGGCGCGGGGCGCGCAGAGCTCGGGCTACATGTCGAACTACTACCGGTGGTTCTCCGTCGACGAGGGACCGTTCTACACGCCCTACACCGATGTGATCAGCTGGCTGGCCCAGGTGTCCACGGTCAGCCCGTGGGTGCGGCTGCCGACCCTGGCCGCCGCGGTCATCTGCTGGTGGGTGATCAGCCGCGAGGTGCTGCCGCGCCTGGGAGTCGCGTTGCGGCACAACCGGATCGCGGTGTGGACCGGCGCGCTGATGTTCCTGGCGTTCTGGCTGCCCTACAACAACGGCCTGCGCGCCGAGTTCGTGGTCGCCACCGGCGTCCTGCTGACCTGGGTGTCGGTGGAACGGGCGCTGGCCACCCACCGGCTGCTGCCGGCCGCGCTCGCCATCATCATCGCGGCGTTCACCTTGACGGCCGCGCCGTCCGGGCTGATCTGTCTCGGCGCGCTGGCGGCGGGCGCGCGTGGACTGGTGCGGATCGTGGAGCGGCGGGCGAAGACGGTCGGCTACCTGCCGTTGCTGCTGCCGCTGTGCGCGGCCGGCCTGCTGGTGCTGACCGTGGTGTTCGCCGACCGGACCCTGGCCGCGGTCCAGGAGATGCTGCGGGTGCACGGCCTGATCAAGCCGGGCGAATCCTGGTTCTTCGAATACCTGCGCTACCAGTATCTGATCACGCCCAGCGGAGACGGCTGGCTGACCCGCCGCTTCGGCATGTTCATGCTGATCCTCGGCCTGGTCGTGTGTGTGGTGAGCATGCTGCGGCGCGGCGGGCACCTGCCCGGGACCGCCGTCGGGCCGACCCGCCGCCTGGTCGGGATCACCTTCGCCGCCATGGTTTTGATGATGTTCTCGCCGACCAAGTGGAATCACCAGTTCGGTGTTTTCGCGGGCCTGGCGGCCTGTGTGGCCGCGCTGACCGCGGTGGCGGTCGGCCCGCGGGTGCTGCGGGCGGTCCGCAACCGCGCGCTGTTCGCGGCGGCGGTGAGCTTCACCCTCGCCATCACCTTCGTGGCGGCCAACGGGTACTGGTATGTCTCGTCCTGGGGTGTCCCGTGGTGGGACAAGGCGCCGGAGATCGCGGGCAAGGGTTTCTCGACGGTGGCGGCCGGGCTCGCCGTGCTGCTGCTCGCGGTGGCGGGCTGGTGGCACGTGCGCCCGCACACCACGCTGCGCCCGTGGGCCCGGCGGGTCACCGAGGCGCCGGTGCTGGCGCTGGTCGCCGCGTTCATGGTGCTGTTCGAGGTGGGCTCGATGGCCAAAGCCGTGGTGGCGCAATACCCGGCCTACTCCATCGGCAAGTCCAACGCGGCCGCCGCGTTCGCGGGCGGCTGCGGTCTCGCCGATGACGTACTGGTGGAGACGAATCCGACCGCCTCCATGCTCGCGCCCCTCAGCGGGGACGCCGCGGCCGCACTCGCCGGCACCGAGGCCACCGGCTTCAGCGCGACCGGCGTCGCGCCGGTGCTCGTCTCCGACGAGACCGAATCCGAGACCGGCCGCGCGAATACGGTGTCCAGCGACCCCGAAGACCTGCAGGACGCCGCGAAAGCCGCGGAGTCGGGATCGGATACCGCCAGCGGCACCACCGTGACACTGCCCTTCGGGTTCGACCCGGCCACCACCCCGGTGCTCGGCAGCTACCGCGAGGCCGCGCAGACCCCGGCCGCCTTGACGACCGGCTGGTTCCGGCTGCCCGGCGCGGTCGGTGGCAGTCGCGGTGACATCATCGCCGTCGCGGTGGCCGGCCGCATCCGCTCGATCGACGCCGACGGTGTCGAACATCCCGGGCAGCAGGTCGAACTCGAATACGGCACAACACGTTCCGACGGCGGCGTCACCGCGGGCGGGCGAATCCTGCCGATCGACATCGGACCGGCGCCGCTGTGGCGCAACCTGCGGGTCCCGCTCGATCAGCTGCCCGCCGACGCCGATGTGGTCCGGCTGGTCGCCCAGGACAAGGATCTCGGCAAGGACCAGTGGCTGGCCCTGACCCCGCCCCGGGTGCCGCAGACGAAAACCCTGAACGCGCTGCTCGGTTCGCGGACACCGGTGCTGCTGGACTGGGCCGTCGGCATGAACTTCCCCTGCCAGAACCACCTGCCCACCCGGGTCGGGGTGTCCGATCTCCCCGAGTACCGGATCCTGCCGGATCGCCCCGGCGCGTCCATCACCAACATGTGGCAGGACCACGTGGGCGGCGGGCCGCTGGGCTGGACCCAGCTGCTGTTCACCGCCCGCACCCTGCCGACCTACCTGAACCACGACTGGGACCGCCCCGGGGACTGGGGTTCGCTCGAGCAGTACATTCCGCTCGATCCCACCGCCACCCGGGCCCGGGTCACGGTGGATCAGGTCGATCGCTGGGGCACCTGGACGCCGGGACACATCAACGTGTCCTGGTAGTCCGGGGTTTCACCCGCCGGGGGTGCAGGCGGCGATGGCGTCGTCGAGGGTGGCGATGTACCAGGATTCCGCCGCCCCGGCGTCGTCGCGCAGGGCGCGCAGCGCCGGCCGGAACTCGGGGGAGCCGAGCACGGTGGCGGCTTCGAGCGCGAGGGTGCTCGGTTCGTGGGCCAGCATGGTGTGCAGCGCGGCCACGGCGCGGTCGTCGCCGCGGCGGGCCAGTCCCATGGCGGCCTCGGCGGCGGTCTCCGGATCGTGGTCGTCCAGGCGGGCGGCGAGTGCGTCCCGCACCGCCGGAGTGTCGATCTCGAGCTGGGTGCCGAGGCCGAACACCGCCCAATCCCGCACCATGTCTTCGGGATCGGTGCTCAGCAGCACCAGCGCGTCGACCGCCTCGGGCGCGGGTGGGTCCCCGGCGATCGTGGCCAGCGCGACGGCGGCGGAGAAGCGGATGCCGCGCTCGGGCGAGGTGATGTGCGGCAGCACCGCGGGCAGGCCGCGCGGATCGTAGTGATGCCCGAATCCGCCGATCGCCGAGGCGACCACCCGCGGGTCCGGGTCCTGGGCCGCGGCCGCGAACAGCGGCAGCGCTTCCTCCAGGAAGGGTTTCTCGTGTGCGTAGCCGTACTGGCTCAGGATGTCGACGGCGAGTAGTCGGGTCGTCGAATCGGTGGAATCCAGCAGCGCCGCAACGGCATCGAAGGTGTCTCGGTCGGTCCGGTGCTGTAGCTCGGTGACGGTGCGCCACCACCGGTCGTCCTCCGGATCCCCGACCACGAGCGCGCGTTCCAGCAACTCCGCGGAGCCCACGCCCGCGAGGTCGTTACCGGCCTTGTCGTTCATAGCCTTCGCATCCGTATCATGCGCAGCATTCTCCCCGCGTGACCCCCGTCACCAGCCTCAACTCCACCACGGCGGCGTGTTGCCGAGCGGCTCGAACGCCGCGGTGCGCCAGCCGGATCAGTCGCGCGCGGCGCGGTTGCCCTGCGGCGCAACGGTTTCGCGCAAGACCGCGTCGACCGCGAGGTAGAGGGACTCGGTTTCGGTCCGGAGGATGGTCTCCTCGGCCGGCAGCGCGCGGTCGAGCGCGAGCCCGTTGAGCACGGTCGAGAGAAATCGGGTGCAGCGCGCGACGTCGTCGGCGGGCAGGGCGCCCTCCTCGGCGAGGACGGTCAGCCAGTATTCGAGACGCCGCTGACCTTCCGCGCTCATAGCGAGGTAGTTCTCGCGCGCGTGCTCGTCGGGTTCGCGCGCGATGAAGGCCTCGAACACGGTGCGCCACGCTTGGCGGGACGGTGCGCCGACGCCGGGGGCCAGCGTCAGGCGCAGGCACTGGACCAGCCGGTCGCGGGCCGGTACCGAGCGATCGTGGATGACCTGATCGTCGGAGGTCACGACCGCGTAGATCGTTTCCAGCACGGTCGCGCGCAGCGCGCGCTGGGTCGGGAAGTGGTGGCGCAGTGAGCCCATGCTCACCCCCGCCCGGGCGGCCACCGCGCGGACGCTCAGTCGCGCGCCGGCGTCCTCGCCGAGCATTTCGCACGCGGCCACGATGACCTTCGCGCGGGAGTCGAGCGGCGCCTTGTCGGTTGCTGACATCGCGGTCACCTCACTCGGTCGTCGGATCGTGGCGGTCGCCGATGGCGATTGTAGAGGCTGCGGCCGCAGGGTCATGGCCGACTAGCACACTGTGCTACTTTGGGAACGAATCGACTAGCACAGTGTGCTAGTGCCCCGATGTGCTCGAGGAGTTTCCCGATGACGACGTCACGCCCGATCCGTGCGGTGGCCATGGCGGGGGCTTCGGCTCTGCTGCTGGCCCTGGCCGCATGCTCCGAAGCCCGCGTGCCGGAATCGAATTCGCCGCCCGCGCCGCCGCCACCGCGGTGGGGGGCCTGCCCGGCCGAGGTCGCGGCCGACGCGCCGCAGTTGCAGTGCGGCACCGTGCAGGTCCCGTTGGACTATGCCGACCCGGACGGCCCCCAAATCGAGGTGGAGATCTCCAGGCTGGCCAGCACCAAGCCCGAGCAGCGGCGCGGCGTGCTGCTGTTGCATCCCGGCGGCCCGGGCGGTTCCGGGTTGGCCCTGGCGAATCTGCTGGTGTCGAAGGGACTGCCGAGCAGCGTCCTGGACAGCTACGACCTGATCGGCATGGACACCCGCGGCATCGGGCGCTCGGCTCCGGTGAGCTGCCGATTCACCAACGACCAGGAGTACTACGGCAATATCCCGCCCTACGCGCCCGACGACGCCACGGTGACCACGCAGGCGACCCTCGCCCGGGAGGTCGCCGAGCGCTGTGCCGCCGGCGCCGGTGACGGGCGGCTCGCCCAGCTGAGCACCGCGAACATGGCCCGCGACCTGGACCAGATCCGGGCCGCGCTCGGCGAGCGGAAGGCCAGCTATCTGGGCTACTCCTACGGGTCCGCCCTCGGCGCCGCGTACGCGGCGATGTTCCCCGACAGCACCGATCGGATCGTGCTGGACAGCAATATCGGCGATACCCACCTCGATCGGGACGGCCTGCGGCGCTACGCCATGGGCATGGAGCTGGCCTTCCCGGACTTCGCGAAGTGGGTCGCCGAACGGCACGAGGTCTACGGGCTGGGCCGCACCCCCGAGGAGGTGCGTCAGCGGTATCTCACCCTCGCCGGCCAACTCGACAAGGCGCCCGTCGCCGGCGTCGACGGGGCGGTGTTCCGCTTGAGCACCTTCGTGGCCCTGTACAGCCCCGGCTCCTACGACCAGGCGGCCCGCGCCTGGATGTCGTTGCAGGGCACGGGGGAAGCCGCGCCCGAGCCCGCGCCGCCGGCCGAGCCGTCGGCCGCCTCGCCGCACGACAACACGTGGTCGGTCTTCCTGGCGGTGACCTGCAACGACGTCGAATGGCCGCACGACGATGCCACCTATCGCCGCGCCGTGACCGAGGATCGCGACCGGTACCCGCTGTACGGCGCGGCGTCGGCCAACATCAATCCGTGCGCCTACTGGCAGCACGGTCCCGCCGAGCCGCCGGTGCGGATCAGCGCCGACGGACCGCGGAACGTGCTGATCGTGCAGAACCAGCGCGACCCGGTCACCCCGTTGCGCGGTGGTGAGTTGCTGCGCGAGAAGTTCGGCGAGCGGTCCCGATTGGTGAGCGTCGACGCCGGCGGGCACGGTGTCTACATCCTCGGCGGCAACCCCTGCGCGCGCGACACCGTCACCGGCTATCTGGTCGACGGGAAGCTGCCGGACGACACCACCTGTCCGGCCGCCTGACGCCCGTTGCGGATCACCAATTCGGCACCCGAACGCTGTGACAAGACAGCCTCGGCAGGCCCGATTCCGGTGACTAGCATCATCTTTCGTCAGCTAGTGCGGTGGGGCGGGGCCCGGTCGTCACGTTCGAACCGTTGCCATGGAGGACGCCATGCGCGCCGCCACCCAGGATGCCCGGACCGCGGCATCGCCACCCGCCGAACTCGCGCCGCTGGCGTGGCGCGAACTAGCGGTTCTCATCGGTCTGCTCGCGGTGCTGCTGACCGTGCGGCTGGGCCGCTACCCGTTCTGGGGCGACGAGCTCTATCTCGTCCCGGTCGGGCGGCGGCCGTCCTGGGGGTTCGCCGATCAGGGACCGCTGGTTCCGGCGCAGGCCGCGCTGTCGGATCTGGTGGCCCCCGGTTCGGCTGTGCTGCTTCGCCTTCCGGTGGTGGCGCTGACCCTGGCGACGGTGCTGCTGGCCGCGCTCATCGCCCGCGAGCTGGGCGGCGGGCGCGCGGCCCAGCTGATCGCCGCGCTCGCCTACGTCTGCACGCCGTTCGCGGTGCAGCAGTCGGCGGCGCTGAGCACCTTCGCCTATGACGCGGCCCTGGTCTCGCTGCTCGGCTGGCTGCTGATCCGGTGGGTGCGCACGCGCCGGGACCTGCTGCTGCTCGCGGCGGGTGTGGTCGCGGCGGTGGACTTCCAGGTCAAATGGATGGTGCCCGTGGTCTGGGCGCTGCTGGGGCTCGGCGTGTTGCTGTGGGGGCCGCGCGCGGCGTTGCGGCGACCGGCCCTGTGGGCCGGGTCGGCGATCCTGGTGCTCGCGACGATTCCGGCGCTGCTGTGGCAGTCCGAGCACGGGTGGCCGCAGCTCGCGATGCCCGCCGAGATCCGTTCGGAGCAGACCAGTATGGCCGTCGGCGGCCAGCTCGCCTCGTTCGTCCGGGAGCTGATCCTGACCACCGGACCCGGCGGCATCCTGCTGCTGATCGGCATCTGGGCGGTGGCCCGGTCCGAGCGGCTGCGGACCTATCGCTTCCTGCTGCCGCTGGGCGTCGTGCCGCTGATCGGCGTGCTGGTCGTCGGCATCCGCCCGTACTACCTGGGCGACGGCTTCGCGATCTTCTACGCGGCGGCCGCGGCGCAGCTCGCCGGCGACGAGTTCCGCGGCTGGGTCAAACGACTGCTGTCGGCCTATCTCGCGATCGGCGTGGCGGTGGTCGTGGCGGCCGTGTGCCTGCTCCCGCTGCCGCAGTCCTGGTTGCGCACTCCGGTGATCCGCAACGGCGACATGGCGGTTCGGGCCCAGTTCTTCGGGCTGCACGGCTGGCCGCAACTCGTCGAAACCGTCGAGGACGCACTGGCCGCGCTGCCCGCGGCCGACCGCGCCGCGACCGTCATCATGACCCAGAACTACTGGCAGGCCAGCGCGCTGGACGTGCTCGCCCGCACCGACCTCCCCCCGATCTACAGCCCCAGCCGCGGCTACGGCTACTTCGGCCCACCCCCCGACACCGCCACCCGAATCCTCTACCTCGGCGGCGACAGCCTCGCCCCAACCCTGGCCACCCACTTCACCACCGCCACCCCACTCGCCCGCCTGGACGACCCCACCGGCTTCCAGGGCGTCAACTACGGCATCCGGATCTGGTACTGCACCAACCCGATTCACCCCTGGTCACAGACCTGGCCGGAGCTGATGTCGCTGCGCATCGAACACGGCAACTGATCACTTCGCCGCCGCGTCGGCGAGGGCGCGAAAGGCGTGCAGCGCCTCGCCCATGTGCTCCTCGGAGTTCAGATCCTCGCTGGTCTTGACGATCACGATGCCGGATCGTGGTGCGACGTAGATGAATTGGCCGAGGATGCCGACCGCGGTGTAGTCGCCGCGGTCACCGTCGCCGAGCCACCACTGATAGCCGTAGCCGTAGGCGTTCTCCGCCGCTTCGGGCTTGTCCGGGCGCAGGCCGCCGGGGCGCAGGTAGGGCTCGACCGTGTGGGTGGAATCCTGGACCCACACCCGGGGCACGACCTGCCGGCCCCCGGCCTCGCCGTGGCGCAGGTACAGCAGGCCGAAGCGGGCGAAGTCGCGGACGGTGGCGTGATAGCAGCAGTAGCTGATCGCGTTGCCCTGGTAGTCCTTGCCGAGCAGGCCCGCGGACTGCATGCCCGCCGGTCGCCAGATCCGTTCCCGCACATAGTCCGCCAGCGGCAGGCCGGTCGCCTTCGTGACTACCCAGCCCAGCACGAAGGTGTCCATGGAGTCGTAGTTCCAGGCCGTGCCCGCGGGCCGTTCGCGCTGGATGGCCCGCGCCTGATCCGGGAGCGAGGTGCCGGCGACCATGCGGAGGGTGGTGGCGGTGGAGCCCTTGGTCGGGTCGGCGTAATCGGTTTCGTCGTAAACCGTGCCCGAAGCCATGTGCAGGACGTCGCGGATGCTGACGCCGGCGTAGCCGCTGCGCGCCAGCTCGGGCACGTACGTGGTCACCGGATCATCGATCGAGGCGATGCGGCCCTCGGCCACCGCCACGCCGACCGCGGCGGAGGTGATCGACTTGCCGACCGACCACGAGTTGAACAGGCTGGTCGCGGAGTAGCCGGCGAAGTAGCGCTCGTCCAGGATCTGGTTGTCCCGCAGGACCAGGAAGCCGCGCGTCGAGGACCGCCGCAGGAAGTCGCGGACGGTCCGGGTCTGCCCCTGATGGACATAGGTCGCGTCGAGTTCCCGGAGTTCTCCCGTGATCAGCGGTTCGGGTCGGTCCGACGCCGCCAGCGGGTCGGTCCGATAGAAGGGGATATGGGGTAGTAGCGGCAGGGGCAGTGCGCCCGGCTGCGCATGCGCCGGAACAATGCCCAGCCCGGACAGTACCGCCGCCGATACCGCGACGATCAAGGTGCGCTTCATCTTTCGATCTCCGTTCCGCGTGAGCTGCCGGAATGCAATCATCGATCACCAGTGGTGTCAACAGTGGTGACTATTGCTGCCGGTATGCTTGCGCGGTGCCGGACTCCACGCCCGCCCCTGCTAGAAAGCGCCGCGCGCGCGGGCATCTGACTCCCGATCGCATCGTCGAGGTGGCGATGGGGATCATCGAGCGTGACGGCTCCGAGGCGCTCACCTTCCGGCGCCTGGGCACCGAACTCGGCGCCGACCACACCGCGGTGCTGCGGCACTTCCGGAACAAAGACGAACTGATGCTGGCCCTGGCGGATCGCCTGATGGCCGAGGCGCTGTCCGGCATCACGGTCAGCGACGACTGGCGTGCCACCCTCACCGAACTCGCCCAGCGCATCCGCCTGGCCTGCCGTGCCCACCCCCACGTCGCCCTCGCCGTCTCCGGCCGCACCGGGCGCCGCGAATCCGAATTCGTCGGCGCAGAGATCGTCATCGGCGCCCTGCTACGCGCCGGCCTGCGCGGGCGTGAAGCCGCCTCCTGTTACCGCGCCCTGGTCGAGGTGGCGCTGTCCTACTCGGCGATGGAAGCCACTCTGCTCACCCTGCCCCCCGAAGCTCTCGCCGGTGACCGCGAAGCCTGGGGCCGCGAATACCTGGCCCTCCCCCCGGACCAATACCCCAACATCGCCGCCGTCGCCCCCCACCTCGCGGAGGTCGACAAGGAGGACCAGTTCGAGATCGCACTCGGGTTGTTCCTGGACGCCATAGAACTTCGCGCCCAACGGGTTTGAGGGTCGTTCGACCGTCAGCCGAGTTTTTCGGTCAGGGCGACGAGGATGCCCTCGGGACCGCGGATGTAGCAGAGGCGGTAGCTCTGTTCGAACTGGCCGATCTCGCCGACGGGGTCTGCGCCTTTGGCGCGCAGGCGCTCGAGGACCTCCTCGAGGTTGTGCACGGCGAAGGTGACAGACCGGAGGCCCAGCGTGTGCACCGGCGCGCGGCCCGGTTGGCTCGCGACCGCCGGCGGTGCGATGAACTGTGTCAGTTCGAGTTTGCCGTGGCCGTCCGGGGTTCGCATGGTCGTGCCGGTGACCTGGAGGTCGGTGAGCCCGAGGACTCGGTCCGCCCAATCGCCGCGCACCGGCGTCGGGTTGTCCGGCTTCAGCCCGAGCTCGAGAAAGAATTCGATCGCGGCCGGTAAGTCTTCGACCACGAGACCTACGCGGTCCAGCAAGGGCGGCCGGGGTTCGGGTTCGAAGGTCAGCAGGTTGACCCCGGTGCTCATGAAGGCGATGAACGCCAGTGGGATGAGGACATCTGCGTCGACGTAGTGAATCTCGCCGAACTGCTCGGCATAACGTGCGTGCAACAGCCAGAAGATCAGCCGGGCGGCCCCGCAGGCCGCGAGACCGATCCCGGCGAGAATGACGATGCCCCACCGGGTCGGAGCCCGGAACTGGCCGAAGACGAAGGTCGCGATGAGAATCCCGGTGAACGGTGAGCCTGGAATCCCGTTGGATCCGGCCACGATGAACGTCTGTGCCC
This sequence comes from Nocardia sp. NPDC050712, assembly GCF_040654295.1. Classification (NCBI taxonomy): domain Bacteria; kingdom Bacillati; phylum Actinomycetota; class Actinomycetes; order Mycobacteriales; family Nocardiaceae; genus Nocardia; species Nocardia sp. NPDC050712. Next base: position 54,240 of record NZ_JBFAHT010000004.1, on the reverse strand, counting down.
CGATGCCGAGGCCGAGCAGGGTGTACCAGAACACACTCACCGTTCGGGTGCGCGGCTCACGCAGTCGCTTCGCGCCGCGTTCGTTCACCGCCCATTTCGAGAGTCGTTCCGACCCTTCCCATTCCGGCAGCCGGTTGTTGATAAGACGCGCGACCCAGAAGCCGAACTCGCAGACCAGGATGCCGGTCTTGCCCAAGAAGATCAGCCAGCCGCCCGTGATCGCGTACAGCAACACCATGCGTAGCACCAGCAGTGCGGCCCCGGCGGAGACCACGCAGAGCGGGAACTCCCAGTACCCGACGCTGGTGCTCACGCCATACAGTGACCACGCCACGACCGCGACGACGAAAATATCCGAGAACGCGATGAAGTGTGCCGTGCTGCGCGGATCCAGATCCCTGCGGGGCCGACCGGTTTTGGTATGCGTGCTCATGTGCTGCCGGCGCTCCTGGCGATCCTCAGATGCTCCTCGATCAGGTGAACCGTGCAGGCAACGCACAGTGCGCTACCGGCGATCGCGGTCAGCGTCGCCGCCACGCTCGCGCCGGCGAACCACAGCAGTCCCGAGGCGAACAGGCTCAGCGACCAGATCCGATGCAGGACCGGAGCTTTCAAGACGATATCGCTGCGCCGGTAGGAACCTAGCGCCACCGGTAGTGCTGCCAGACTGCACGCGCCGACCAGTAGCGCCGGGACGAGGAACCAGGCCGAATGGATCGCGGCCGCCAGGAACACCACCACCACGGTGGTGCGGTCGATGAGGCTGTCCAAGCCCCGGCGTTGCGCGTCGTCGCCGTGCGCCGAACGACGGGCCGCGCTGCCGTCGAGCAGATCGACCAGCACGAACAGCGTGAGAGACGCGGCCCCGAGCAGCCGCTGATCCACCAGCACACACCCCGCGACCCCGATCGCCAGCGGAATCCGCGCCCAGGTGAGCAGCATCGGCAGATCGGCCCGATGCTGTTGCCCCGCAATGGTCCGGACCGTGGTGGTGGCAGTAGGTGAGGTCATCGGATTCTCCGCCCTGTTGCGCCCCGAAACTCTGGTCGTGGCATGCAGTCGCAGCGTAATGACGAGGCTCGGCCGCACCGCCGTTTTAGCCGAGATCGGAAGCCGTCAGTAGTGCCGGGAACGGCGATTTGGTTGCAGGGACCAAAAATGGAGTGAAATCTGTCGGCGGGCCCCGTAGCGTCATCGAAATGAGCAGTAGTCCAAGAGAAATCGCCACGGAGAACGAGCAGATCGCTGATCGTGGGGGGTATCGGACGGCGCGGGGCGTCGAGGTCGAGATCGGGGTGTTGCTGGCGGCGGCGCGGGTGGGGACGGTGTCCTATGCGCCCGAGGCTGACGTCAGTGGGGGTGAACAGGGGGCGTTCCGGGGAGCGGTCGAGGTTACGGGGGAGGGGAGTGTGCAGGCGGCGCGGCGGTTGTATCGGGACGGGGGAAGTTCGGTCGGGGTGCTGAATTTCGCGTCCGCACGGAATCCCGGCGGCGGATATCTGCGGGGCGCGCGGGCGCAGGAAGAAGATCTGTGCCGCAGCGCACTGCTGTATCGGTGTCTGCTGGAGGCGCCGGATTATTATGCGGCGCATCGGGGTTCGAAGGATCTGCGCTACAGCCACCGGGTGATCTTCTCGCCCGCCGTGCCGGTGATCCGCGACGAGGACGGCGCGCTGATCGCCGACCCGTATCCGGTGGCGTTCCTGACCTCGCCCGCACCCAACGCGGGTGAGCTGCGCAAACAGTCGGGGCGCCCGGTGCCGGTGCGCACCGAGTTGCACGAGCGCGCCGCCCGGGTGCTGGCGGTCGCGGCCCGGCACGGCGTGCGGGAGCTGGTGCTGGGCGCGTGGGGGTGCGGTGTCTTCCGCAACGATCCGGCGGAGGTGGCGGCGGCTTTCGACGCCGCCCTGCGGGTGCACGGGGCCGCGTTCGAGCGCGTGGTGTTCGCGGTGTGGGGCCGCGAGCCGGTGACGGCGAATCGCACCGCGTTCGAAGCCTGTTTCGGGGGCTAGGGCGTCTCCGCGCCCACGGCGCGGCGGGTGTTGCGGGCCCGGCGCAACGCGTCGGTGGTGAAGATCGCGAGGGCGGCCCAGATGAGGGCGAACCCGGCCCAGCGGGACGCGGGCATCGGTTCGTGCATGACCGCGACACCCCAGGCCATTTGCAGTGCCGGCGTGAGGTATTGGAGCAGGCCCATGGTGGAGAGCGGGACCCGCTGCGCGGCGATGGCGAACAGCAGCAGCGGCACCAGGGTGACCGGGCCGGTGGCCAGCAGCAGGCCGGTATGGGCGGGGCTGGAGACGAATTCGGTGCGCCCGGACAGCGTCAGGTAGGCGATGAAGGCCACGGCGAAGGGCGCCGCCACGATGCCCTCGGCGGCGATGCCGTGCAGCGCGTCCAAGCGGATGACCTTCTTCACCAGCCCGTAGGTGGCGAAGGAACAGGCCAGGATCAGCGCGATGTAGGGCGGGCGGCCGTAGTCGACGGTGAGCACCACCACGGCGAGCGCGCCGAGGGCCAGGGCCGACCACTGCGCCCGGGTCAGGCGCTCCCGGAAGAGCACGACGCCGAACGCCACCGTCACCAGCGGGTTGATGAAATACCCGAGCGCGCACTCGACCACGTGCCCGCTCAGCACGCCGTAGACGTACACACCCCAGTTCAGTGACAGCGCGAACGACGCGACGGCCGCGAGCCGCCAGGTCTTGGCGTCGATAGCGGCCAGCCCGCGCAACCGCCCGGCCACGGCCAGCACCAGCAGCACCACGACCAGCGTCCACACGATGCGCTGCGCCACCACCTCGACCGGGTCGGCGAAGGCGAGCAGGCCGAAGAACGCCGGGAACAAGCCCCAGATCAGATACGCGCCGGCCCCGAACGCCACCCCTGGAGCCGATCCGATTCGCCGCACCAGATCACGCTACTGCGCCGCCGACGCGTGGTCATCCCATAATCCGTCGACTCGCTCCGCGCGGCATGAAGCCGGTCGAATCACGACACGCCTTAGGCTGGCGGGCATGTCGATCACCGCGCAGGCAACCGATGCCACCGGACTCACCGCGGCGGAGGTGGAAGACCGCCGCCGCGACGGGCGCACCAACGATGTTCCGGACCGGGCCAGCCGCTCGGTGCGCGACATTGTGCGCGCGAACGTCTTCACCCGGATCAACGCCATCCTCAGCGTGCTCTTCGTGCTGGTGCTGGCCACCGGGTCCCTGATCGACGGCATGTTCGGCCTGCTCATCGTGGCCAACAGCGCGGTCGGCATCATCCAGGAGGTGCGCGCCAAACGCACCCTGGACCAGCTCGCGATCGTCAGCCAGGCCAAGCCGACGGTGCGCCGCGACGGCAAGGCCACCGAGATCCCGCCGCGCGAGGTGGTACTCGACGACCTGATCGAACTCGGCCCCGGCGATCAGATCGTGGTCGACGGCGAGGTCGTGGAATCCGCCCAGCTCGAGGTCGACGAGTCGCTGCTCACCGGCGAGGCCGACCCGGTCGACAAGGCGCAGGGCGCGACCGTCATGTCCGGCAGCTACGTGGTCTCGGGCAGCGGCGCCTACCGCGCCACCAAGGTCGGCAAGGACGCCTACGCGGCCAAGCTGGCCGACGAGGCGAGCAAGTTCACCCTGGTGCACTCCGAGCTGCGCAGCGGTATCGACAAGATCCTGAAGTTCATCACCTACCTGCTGATCCCGGCCGGTCTGCTGATCATCTACAACCAGTTGTTCTCCAGCGGTGAGTCCTGGCGGCCCGCGGTCACCGGCATGGTGGCGGCGCTGGTGCCGATGGTGCCCGAGGGCCTGGTGCTGATGACCTCCATCGCCTTCGCCGTCGGCGTGGTGCGCCTGGGCCGGCGCCAGTGCCTGGTGCAGGAGTTGCCCGCGATCGAGGGTCTGGCCCGCGTGGATGTGGTGTGCGCGGACAAGACCGGCACGCTCACCGAGAACGGCATGCGCCTGTCCGACATCAAGATGCTCGATACCAACGGCGACGGCGCGATCGACGAGGACGAGGTGCGCAAGGCGCTGGCCGCGATCGCCGCCAACGACCCGCGCCCGAACGCCAGTGTGCAGGCGATCGGCGAAGCGCTGCCGGACGGGCCGGGCTGGCAGCAGACCGCCAACGCGCCGTTCTCCTCGGCGAAGAAGTGGAGCGGCCAGTCCTATGGCGAGCACGGCGACTGGCTGCTCGGCGCGCCGGACGTGCTGCTCGATTCCGGCTCCGACGATGCTCGCCAAGCCGAGGAACTCGGTTCCTCCGGCCTGCGCATCCTGCTGCTCGGCCGCAGCGACCGCCCGGTCGACGCCCCGGACGCGCCGGGCACGGTCCGGCCCGCCGCGCTGGTGGTGCTGGAGCAGAAGGTCCGGCCCGACGCTCGCGAAACCTTGGAATACTTCGCCGACCAGAACGTCTCGGTGAAGGTGATCTCCGGCGACAACGCCGTTTCGGTGGGTGCGGTGGCCGCGTCGCTGGATCTGCCCGGCGGCGCCGACGCCATCGACGCTCGAAAGTTGCCGGAGGGCCAGAAGGAGCTGGCGGACGCCCTCGACGAGCACACCACCTTCGGCCGGGTCCGCCCGGACCAGAAGCGCGCCATGGTGGGCGCGTTGCAGTCCCGCGGCCACACCGTCGCGATGACCGGTGACGGCGTGAACGACGTGCTGGCGCTCAAGGACGCCGATATCGGCGTGGCCATGGGCGCGGGCAGCCCGGCGACCCGCGCGGTGGCGCAGATCGTGTTGCTGGACAACAAGTTCGCCACTCTGCCCTATGTCGTCGGCGAGGGCCGGCGGGTGATCGGCAATATCGAGCGCGTCTCGAATCTGTTCCTCACCAAGACCGTCTACTCGGTGCTGCTGGCGTTCCTGGTCGGCGTGGCCGGTATCGGCTCGCAGATCTTCGGCTACGAGCCGCTCGGCTATCCGTTCCTGCCGCGGCACGTCACGATCGCGGCCTGGTTCACCATCGGCATCCCGGCCTTCATCCTCTCGCTCGCCCCGAACAACGAGCGCGCCCGCACCGGGTTCGTCGCACGGGTGATGCGGCTGGCGATCCCGTCCGGCGTGGTGATCGGCGTGGCCACCTTCATCGCCTACCTGATCGCCTACGAGGGCCCGGACGCGTCCGAAACCGAACGGGTGCAGGCGAGTACGACGGCGCTGATCACGCTGATCATGATCGCGGTGTGGGTGCTGGCGCTGGTGGCACGGCCCTACGTGTGGTGGAAGCTGGTGCTGATCGGCGCGTCGGTGCTGGCCTACGTCTTCCTGTTCACGATGCCGTTCACCCGCGAGTTCTTCAAGCTCGACCCGTCGAACGTGCGGCTCACCACGGCCGCCTTCGTCCTGGGTGCGATCGGTATCGTTCTGGTCGAGCTGGCCTGGTGGGTGACCGCGAAACTGCGTGGCGGGCAAACGCATCCGACGCCGGCGGGGCCCTGATCGCCTACTGGACATTCGTCCCGCCGCGCCCACGAGAAGCCTTGTGCGCAAGGGTGATTGGGGGTTGGAGTACCTTCAGCGCTTATGGAGGTATTGCTGCACCAGATCGACGCGTTCGCGGACGCACCGTTCTCGGGCAACCCGGCCGCTGTCATGCCGTTGCCGGGTTGGTTGCCTGACAAGTTGCTGCTCGACTTGGCGCGGGAGAACAACCTGGCCGACACGGCTTTCTATACCTCGCACTTACCCCCGGAGGCCGGGCCGCCGCCGGGCGACGGGCCCGCCTTCCACCTGCGCTGGTTCACCCCCACCGTGGAGGTGAACCTGTGCGGCCACGCCACCCTGGCCAGCGCCGCCCAGATCCTGGAAGACATGTATCCCGGCCTGGACGAGGTGAACTTCTACACCCGCAGCGGCTGGCTGCGCGTCGAGCGCACCGACGACGACGAGTACGTGCTGGACCTGCCCGCCCTGCAATCCACCGAGGTGGAGCCGGATCCGGCGCTGGTGGCCGCGCTCGGCGTGCGCCCGGTGCGCGCCTACACCGGCTTCGACGAGATCCTGGTGCTCGGCTCGGAAGCGGAGGTCCGCGCCGCCACACCGGATTTCGCCGCTTTCCCGCCGTTGCGCTTCGACGCCGTCATCACCGCGCTCGGGGACAGCTCCGACATCGTCTCGCGCGTCTTCGGCCCGGCCCTCGGCGTCCCCGAGGATCCGGTGACCGGCTCGGCCCACGCCCAGCTCGTCCCGCTGTGGTGCCGGGAACTCGGCCGTGACAGCCTCACCGCCCGTCAGCTCTCCCAGCGCGGTGGCTCGTTGCGCGGTGAGCTGCACGGCGATCGCGTGTTCCTCTACGGTCGCTGCCGCCGGTATCTCGACGGGGTGGTCACCCTTCCGGATTGACCTGGTGGATGCGGCGCGCGCGTCCCGTGCGCCGCATCCCGCTCAGCTCGTGCGGGTGACCAGGCCTGCTTCGTAGGCGGCGATGACCAGTTGCACGCGGTCGCGGGCCAGCAGCTTCGCCAGGATCCGGCTGACGTGCGTCTTCACCGTAAGCGGGCTCACCACCAGGGTTTCCGCGATCTCGGCGTTGGTCAGCCCTTTGGCGACGAGCACGAGGACATCGAGTTCGCGCTCGGTGAGCGCACCCAGGTTCGGCCGCGGTGCCGGATCGGGAACCGCGCGGACCCGGGCGATCACGGTCGCGGTGGCACGCGGCGACAACAGTGCCTCACCCGCGGCGACGGTGCGAATGGCTGCCAGCAGCGCGGCCGGCTTGGTGTCCTTGATGAGGAACCCGCTGGCTCCCGCGCGCAGCGCGGCCAGCACATTGTCGTCGGTGTCGTAGGTGGTGAGCACCAGCACCCGCACCCCCGCCAGATCCTCGTCGGCGGCGATCGCCGTGGTCGCGGCGATCCCGTCGAGATCGGGCATCCGGATATCCATCACCACGACATCCGCCCGCTCACTGCGCGCCAATTCGACTGCCGCCCGGCCGGTCCCGGCCTCGCCGACCACCTGCATGTCCACCGCGGACTCGACCAGCATGGCGAACGCCCCGCGCACCAGGGCCTGATCGTCGGCCAGCACCACCCGGATCACCGAGCATCACCCGCGGCCGCGGCGCTCGGCACCGCCGCTGTCCGAGTGACATCGGCGCGCAGCCGCGCCGCGGTGTTGTCGCCGCCGGTAGGAGCCGTGCCGCCGGGCCCCTTTGCGGGGAGACCCGCGGTGACCACGAATCCGGCACCGGAGCCGTGCGCGTGCGCATACCCGCCGATCGCCTCGGCCCGCTCGATCATCCCGCGGACCCCGAATCCGGGTGTGCCCGTGCCGAGTCCGCGACCGTTGTCGGTGACGGTGATGAGCAGGGCCTCCGGCCGATAGTCGAGGAGCAGGGTCACCTCGGTGGCCGCGGTGTGTTTGGACACATTGGTGAGCGCCTCCTGGATGATCCGGTAACCCACCATTTCGACGGTGGCCGCGAGGGTGTGGACGTCGCCGGTGGTCTCGAAACGCACGCGCAGACCGGCGGATTCGGCGAGCGCGACGAGCGCGGGCACCTGGGCCAGGCTCGGCAGGGCGGCGCGGGATTCGCCCGGCGGCGCCCGCAGTACACCCACCGTCGCCGTGAGTTCGGCGCGCGCGTCGGCGCAGGCGCCGGTGATGGTGTCCAGCGCGCCCAGCACGGTGGCCGGGTCGGCGCGGCGTTCGGTGAGCAGATGCGCGGCCACCCCGGCCTGCACCTGGATGACGGTGATCGTGTGCGCCAGCAGATCGTGCAGGTCGCGGGCGATGCGCAGGCGCTCCTCGGCGACCTGCCGACGGGCCTCCTCGTCGCGGGTGCGTTCGGCGCGTTCGGCCCGGTCGAGCACCTCGGCGATGTAGGCCCGGTGCAGGCGGACCGCTTCGCCGGCCACGCACGCCAGCACGATCCATCCGATCGCGCCGAAAGCCTCGAGCGCGACGTTCTCGTCCCCTTCGCCGGAGGTGATGATCCCGGCCAAACCGAAGGCGATCACCGCGACGACCATGACGGTCGTCCGGCGCCGATTGCCGTACCGGGCCACGGTATAGAGCGCGACGATGGTCGCCGGCACGATCGCCTCGTGCGGAAACTCGCTGGCGTGGTAGGGAATCGCCACCACCAGGTGGGCTATGAGCACGGGCACCGGGGCGTAGGTGCGGGCGATCAGCGGCAGCGTGCCCAGCGCCAGCAGCACCGCGCCGAACACCGTCAACTCGCGCACGATCGTGATCAGCTGGGCGGCAGTCAGTTCGGCGATCAGCAGCAGCACCGTCAGCACGCCGTCGCCCCACCACTGGCGCGCTCGTCTTCGCTCGGTCCCCATTCCAGCCATTGTCCGGCAGCGCGGTGCCCGGCGCGTACTCCGCGCGGAGTATCCCCAACAGCGTTCCGCGGGCGGACGTTTCCGGTCCGGATTCCCGCGACGCTGCTCTCATGTCCGGAACAAGGAGACAGTGATGGGGATGAAGACCAGGGCGTGGCTGCTGATCGGATTGTGGATCGCGGTACTCGCCGCGCTCACGCCGTTCGCCGGCAGCCTCGACGATGTGAAGTCCGACCGGGAAACCGACTACCTGCCCGCCGCCGCGCAGTCCACCCGGGCCGCCGAACTGGAGACGACGCTGCCCGGCGGCACCTCGAACGTCTTTCTCGTGGTGTACGAGCGAGACGCCCCGGTGACCGACGCCGACCGGGCCACGGCCACCGCCCACTACGCGACACTGCGCGCGAAGTTCGGCGCCGAGGGCGGGCCACCGCAACCACTGACCGCCGCGGACGGCCGGGCCCTGATGTATCCGGTGCTGGTCGACGCCTCGCACGGCGAGACCGCCGGATACATCGAGGAATTGCGCGCGCTGGTCGCCGACCGCCCGGCGGGTCTGCGCGCCGAGGTCACCGGACCCGGTGCGCTACAGGCGGATTTCGAGGGCGCGTTCGAAGGCATCGACGAACGCCTGCTGCTGGTCACCGCGCTCGTGGTGACGGTGATCCTGCTGCTCACCTATCGCAGCCCCCTGCTGTGGCTGGTGCCGCTGCTCTCGGTGGCGGGCGCGAACATCGCCTCGATGGCGGCGGTGTACGGGCTGGCGAAGCAGTTCGACGTCACCGTCAACGATCAGAGCGCGGCGGTGCTGACCATCCTGGTGTTCGGCGTCGGCACCGATTACGCGCTGCTCATCGTGGCCCGCTATCGCGAGGAGCTGCATCGTCGCCAGGAGGTAGCGGGTGCGATGCGGGCGGCGCTGCGCACCTCGGTGCCCGCGATCGCCGCGTCGGCGGCGACGGTCAGCCTGGGCCTGCTCTGCCTGCTGGCCGCGGACATGAACAACGCCGCCGGAATGGGCCCGGTCGGTGCGGCCGGAATCGTGTGCACGCTGCTGGTCCTGGTGACGCTGTTCCCGGCCCTGCTGGTGGTGTGCGGACGCTGGATCTTCTGGCCGCGAATCCCGCACGTGCGCACCGAGATCGCGCCGCGGGCGACGCTCTGGGATCGCATCGGCGCGAGGATCGCGCGCCGGCCGGTGGTATCGGCGCTCGCCTCGGTCGCGGTGCTGGGCCTGCTGAGCCTGGGCCTGCTCGGCAACACGGCGTCGCTGTCGCGGGCAAATCAGTTCGTCCAGACACCCGAATCCGTCTCGGGGGCAGCGACACTCGCCGCGCACTTCCCGGACCGGGCCGGTACGCCACTACTCGTCATGGCGCCCAACGGTTCCCGGGACGCGGTGCTGCGCGCCATCGAAGCCGACCCGGGCGTCGGCGCGGCCGAAGCGGGCCGGACCGGGCCGGAATTCGCCGAGATCACCGCCATACCCAGGGATCCGGCGGACTCCCCGGCCGAATACGCCACGATCGAACGGCTCCGCATCGCACTGCCCGGCCTCGCGCCCGGCACGGTCGTCGGCGGCCCCAGCGCCTCGAATCTCGACATTGCCGCGGCCTCGGATCGTGACCGCTGGGTGGTGATCCCGCTGGTGCTGCTGGTGGTGACGATCGTGCTGGGCCTGCTGCTGCGCTCCATCGCCGCCCCGGTCGGGCTGGTGCTCACCGTGGTGCTGTCCTTCGGATCCGCCTTGGGCGCCAGCGTTTTCCTCTTCGAGCACCTCTTCGGCTTCCAAGGCCTGGACTCCGGCTTGATCCTGCTGGCGTTCCTGTTCCTGGTCGCGCTCGGCGTCGACTACAACATCTTCCTGGTCAGCCGGGCCCGGGAGGAAGCCGTCGAGCACGGCACCCGCGCCGGGATGCTGCGCAGCCTCGCGGTCACGGGCGGCGTCATCACCTCCGCGGGCATCGTCCTGGCCGCCACCTTCGCGGTGCTGGTCACCCTGCCGCTGGTGTCCCTGGCCCAGGTCGGCTTCGCGGTCGCGTTCGGCGTCCTGCTGGACACTCTGCTCGTCCGCTCCATCCTGGTCCCCGCGCTCACCCTGATCGCGGGTGGCCGCGTCTGGTGGCCCTCCCGGCTGCCGGAACCCACCCCGTCCGCCACATCCCGCCACCCCGAACTGCTCCCGCTGTAGGCAGGGCGGTATCGAAATCCCCTGGCACGTCGATCGCATCGAGTGAGAACCAAGAGAACCCGGAACTGTCGGCGGCATCGCGCGAGAAGCGACCGCCACCAGTTCCGGGTGATCTTGTGGGTTACCGGCTGGGGAGCGGGCCGTCGTCGGGGACCGGGCCGATGACGCCCTCGGCTTCCGGGAGCAGCGGGGTGACGGCGAAGCGGCCGTCGACCGCGTCGGCCGGTAGCGCCTCGACGGCGCGGATGTCGGTGGCGGGGACCAGATTCCGCAACTGGGGGAGGGTGGCCCGGACGACCAGGCCGACGGTGCACGCGCAGCCCGCGCGCAGGCGGGCGATGGAGATCTCGGTGACGCGCAGGGTGCGGTCGTCGACCACGCCCAGCCCGCGGTCGTGATCGAGCTGAGCTTGCAACTGCCAGGCCGCGTTGCCGGCCGAGGCGACGGCGACCGCATCGCCCGCGGGCACCCCGACGGTCACGAGCGGCGTCTGCACCCGGGGCAGCGGAACCCGGTGCAGCACTTGGCCGATGCGTAATCCGGCACTGTGCGCCGGGATCTCGGCGGGTGCGAGCTCCCGGCGGAACGACACCAGCGCCCAATGCTCGGCGGTATCGGCACCGCCGAGCGAGGCCGTAGCCCGCGCCAGGTAATCGGCGACCGTCTCACCCTGCTCCGGCCCCAGCCGATCGGTGCCGACACCGAGCGGCCGCGGCGGATTCAGCGCGCCCAGCGTGACGATCAACGCCGCGGCCCCGACGGCGACCACCCCGGACAGCAGCCCGCGGCGCAGCGCGGACCGCGGCTCCGAAGTGTCTGCCGTGCGGGGTCTTTCAGGCATTGCGCAGGACGTCCAGCGCGTTCTTCAGGTCATCCGGGTATTCGGACTCGATCTCCAGCCACCGGCCGTCGGCCGGGTGGTGGAAGCCCAGCGTCTTCGCGTGCAGCCACTGCCGTTCCAGCCCGAGCCGGTCGGCCAGGCGGGGATCCGCGCCGTAGGTGAGGTCACCGCAGCAGGGGTGCCGGATCGCCGAGAAGTGCACCCGGATCTGGTGCGTGCGACCGGTTTCCAGGTGGACGTCGAGCAGGCTCGCGGCCTGGAACGCCTCGATCGTGTCGTAGTGCGTGACGCTGGGCCGCCCGTCCGCGGTGACCGCGAACTTCCAGTCGTTGCCCCGCGCCCGCCCGATCGGCGCGTCGATGGTGCCGCTGGACGGATCCGGATGGCCTTGCACCAGCGCGTGATACCGCTTCTCCACGGTCCGTTCCTTGAACGCCCGCTTCAGCACCGTGTACGCGTGCTCGGACTGCGCGACGAGCATCACCCCGGAGGTGCCGACGTCGAGCCGGTGCACGATGCCCTGGCGTTCATGCGCGCCCGAGGTGGAGATCCGGTAGCCGGCCGCGGCCAGCCCGCCCACCACGGTCGGGCCGCTCCAGCCGACACCGGTGTGCGCGGCCACGCCGACCGGCTTGTCCACCGCCACGATGTCGTCGTCGGCGTAGAGAATGCGCATCCCGTCCACCGGCGCGACCTCGATGGCCAACTCGCGCTTGGGTTCCGGGAACTCGACCTCCAGCCAGGCGCCGCCGACCAGGCGATCCGACTTGCCCGCGGCCACGCCGTCGAGTTGCACCGAGCCGTCCGAGGTGAGTGCGGCGACCGCGGTGCGCGAGAGCCCGAGCAGCCGGGACAGGCCCGCGTCCACCCGCATTCCGTCGAGCCCGTCCGGCACGGGCATAGACCTGGTCTCCCTCATACGGTCTTCTCCTCGCTCGTGGTCTCGGGCACTTCCTGGTCCTCGTGGCCGTGCCGGGTCCCGTCGGGTTCGAAGCCGAAGACTGTCAAGACGACCAGCAGGATCGCACCGCACACGATCGCCGAGTCGGCCACGTTGAACACCGGCCACCAGCCGATCGCGACGAAGTCGACGACGTGGCCCTGCAGCGGGCCCGGCGCGCGGAACAGGCGGTCGGTCAGATTGCCGAGCGCACCGCCCAGCACCATGCCCAGCCCGATGGTCCACCACAGCGAGCGCAGCGTGCGCCCGATCCGGATGACGCCGATCACCACACCGGCCGCGACCAGCGTCAGCAGCCAGGTCATGCCCGTGGCCATGGAGAACGCCGCGCCCGGGTTGCGGACCAGCGAGAACCGCGCCCAGTCGCCGATCAGGTAGTACGGGTCACCCGGGGTCAAATTCGCGACCGCGATGGTCTTGGTGAGCAGATCCAGCCCCAGCAGCACGACGGCGATCAGTAGCAGGGTGCGCAACCGCCGCGGCGCGGGGTCGGGTTCGGGCACGGGCAGCGTCGTCTCGTCGTTCGGTGGCAGGTTGTCCTCGGGCGGCCGGTCGTCACTCACGACGATCATCATCTCTCAGTCCCCTATACCCGATACACCGCGGCCTCCGCGCAGGCGTGTTCGGCCACTTATTCCGATAGCTCAAAGCCGCCACTCAGGAAGCGGTCGTACGCTGTCGGTTGTGACGGTGTTGTCTTCCCCCCACGCCCCCCGGGTCGCTCGCTCGGGTGTGCTGCTCGTGGTGCTCGCGCTCGGGCTTTCGGCGTTCACTGTCGGTTGCGCCGACGACGGTGACACGGCGGCCGTTTCCGACGGCACCGAACCGCTCGGCATCGGGAAGGAAGTCACCGTCCCGATTTCCGAGGCCGCGGCCACGCTGATCTCCGCGGGCGAGGAGCCGCGCGCGATGCTGCGTCCCAGCTACGCGGCGGGCACCACCCAGCAGGTGACCTTGCGTACCGAGCACCGGATCCAGCAGCAGATCAACGATCAGCCGATGCGCGATTTCTCGACCGCGCCGCTGACCATTCCGATGACGGCGCAAACGAATTCCGACGGCTGCGATCTGACCCTCGGCTCGGTTACCAGCACCGATCCGGCGCTGAACAAGGCGCTCACCGCCGCCGACGGCTCGCACGCCGGTTTCGAGTTCAGCGACGACGGCGCCATCACCGCGCTGCGCCTCGCGCCCTCGCCCGATACCTCCAACGCCGCGCGCGCCGCGCTGGAACAGGCCTTCTACCAAGCGGTCTACCGGTCCATCATGTTCCCGGACGAGCCCGTCGGGCAGGGCGCGGTGTGGACGGTGCACCAGGAGGTCGACGGCGGCGTCACCCTCGATCAGGTGACCACCGCGACCCTCACCGAGCGCGACGGCAACCGGCTCGTCATCGATCTGAACGTCACCCAGGTGCCGAAGTCGAAGGTGTGGTCGCTGCCCAACAACACGGGCACCCTCGACATCCAGGACTATGTGATGCAGGGGCAGGGCACCATCACCGTCGATCTCGGCTTGCCGCTGCCGGTGTCGGGGATGATCTCCGTCGGTGGTCATCAGGCCTACAGCGATCCGCACAGCCAGAGCAATCTGCAGCAGACGATCACCACGCAGGTCTCGTGGACCGAGTGAACAAGGGGTTCGGCCTGGTCCTGGTAGGCGCCGCCCTGGCGGCCGGTTGCGGCTCGGACACCACCGAGGACACCCCGGCCCCGCCCGCCTTCGGCCCGGTCGTCGCCGCGGCCCCCGCCCCGGGCACCCCGATCGACAACTCCGACGTCCTGCTGGCCCGGCTGCTCGACCCCGCCGATCTGCCCGCCGGTTTCACCCCGTCCGGGACCTCGCGCTCCGCGGACCTCCCGCTGGGTGACCCGCCGCCGACCGACCCGGCCGGGTGCGAGCAGGTGATGACCCCGCTCGGCGAACAGCGCCCGCAGGCACGCGCCTGGAACTTCATCGGCTACAACGGGCCCAACTTCTCCAGCATCGACATCGACGCCGCGAGCTACCCCACCGACCAGATCGGCCCCGCGTTCGCCGCCGTCCAGCAGACCCTGCGTGGCTGCACCGCCTACTCCGGTACCGACGCGGACAAGACCCGCATCGACTTCCGCCTGGGCGGGCTCGAGCAGCCGCCCGCCGGGGACGCCATCACCTCCTTCCAGCTGCGCACCTCCAGCGACGGCATCACCCTGGTGACGCTGGTGTCGCTGGTGCAGGTGGGCAATACGCTCGCGCAGGTGGCGGTGACCGGGCTGGACGCCGTCGATCCGGGCGTGCTCACCGCGGTGACCGCCGCCCAGGTGCGCCGCCTGAGCTAGATCATCGGGTCGAACCGGCCATTTCGCCCGGGCTCGGGAATAGGCTCGCAGCTGTTCCCATCATTGACTCGACCGGAGGTCTCTCATGTCCGATGTCAAGCCTGTTCCCGATGGCTACCCGGCGGTGTCGCCGGGTCTGGCGGTCGACGGCGCCGCCGCCGCGATCGACTTCTACAAGCACGTGTTCGGCGCCTCGGAGCGGATGCGCATGCCCCGCCCGGACGGCAAGATCGCGCACTGCGAGCTGACGCTGGGCGACTCGCTGATCATGCTGGGCGACCCGGAGCCGGAAATGAACTTCCTCGACCCGAAGACGGTCGGCGGCACACCCGTCAACATCTACGTCTACGTCGCCGATGTCGACGCCGCGTTCGCCGCCGCCCTGCAGGCCGGGGCCATCGAACTCACGCCCTTGACCACCCAGTTCTACGGCGATCGCAGCGGCGCGTTCGAGGATCCGTGGGGCCACCGCTGGACCGTGGCCACCCACGTCGAGGACGTGCCGCCCGAGGAGATGGACCGCCGGATGGCGCAGGCCTTCGGCGACGCCTAGCCCTCGACGATCGAATCACCCTCCACCCGGACGCTTTTCGACTTCAGCGGGCGGGTCGCGGGGCCGTTCGCCACGGTGCCGTCCAGGTTGAACTTGCTGCCGTGGCAGGCGCAGTTGATGGTGCCGCCGGCGATCTCGCTGACCTTGCAGCCGGCATGCGTGCAAGTGGTGTCCAGCCCGACGAAGGTGCCCGCGCTGGGCTGCGTCACCACGGTGCTGCCGATGATCTTGCCGCCGCCGACCGGAATGTCGGCGGTCTTGGCCAGGCCACTCGGCCCGGCCGCCCCCGGCTGCGCGGGCTCGGTGGTCGCCGGCGCGGGGGAGTCGTCCTTGCCGTAGGTGGTGCAGGCGGCCAGCGTCGCGACGGTCGCCAGGGCGCCCGCCCCGGCCACGACCGCGCGGCGGTTCACATCAGTGCTGGTCATAGGTGTGATCTTTCGGTTAGAAGGTCAGGCCGTTGTTGAGGAAGAACCACAGCGCCGAGGTCAGCCAGACGAAGGTCAGCCCGCTGAACACCACGCCGCCCGCGAGCGGAATCACCCAGCCGGGCAGGCCTTTCCGGGTGAGCAGCAGCATCTTCGCGACGAACGCGCCGTAGAAGAAGCAGCCGAACAGCGAATGCAGCAGGACCCGGGTGGTCGAATCCTGGTAGCCGAGGGCGTAGAGGCAGTGCACCGCGACCGGGACGCTGGCCAGCACCGCGAGGCGCCCCGACCAGACGTGGGCGGGCCCGGTCCAGGAGGCCTGGGCCAGCGGGCGGATCTTGCCGTAGAGCGCGGCCGCGGAGAACAGCTGGAACAGCGCCAGCACGAACGCCAGCGTGGCCAGCCAGGTCTTCACCGCCGTCGGGCTGGAGAACCCGGCCACGTTCACCGAGAAGAACCGCGGCTCATGGACTTTCGCGTACACCCCGAGCAGCACCGCGACCGCCGCACCCACCAGCAGCGGGAGCACGATGGCCGCCGGGCCCGCGGGCCGCACCCGCCGGACGGTTGGCGCGTTCGGATCAGCCGACACTGTCACCACCACTAACCTTGGTCGCGGTTATCTTCTTGCCGTTCACGACCGCGGTCGCGTCGGAGTTCAGTGGCGCCGCGGGTGTGGTGGCGCCGTCCGCGCCGCGCTGCACGCCGGTGACGGCACCGGTCCCGTCGACGATCCAGCTCTGCCGGACCCCGCCCTCGTTGTAGACGTACAACCCGGCGGGCGGCGTGACCGGCAGCGCCGAGAACTCCCACTGCTTGCCGCCGATCGAGAGGTTGCCGTTCACCGCCTTGCCGTCGAAGTTGCCGGTCAGGGTGGCGTCGTTCTTGCCGGTCAGCTTGAGCGTGCCGTTGGTCGCCGGGCCTTGCAGCCAGGACTCGATGGTCTTGCCGTCGCAGGCGTAGGCGATCGCCTTCTCACCCTCGACGGTGATCTCCAGGGTCATGGTGCCGCCCGCGGCGAGCGGAATGGTGGCGACGTAGTCGGCGGCGGCCGGGAACGGCGTCGCCTTCGGCGCCGTCGTGGTCGGCGCGGCGGTGACACTGGAGGTGGCGGGGCCGGAATTCGGCTGCGCGGTCGAGGGTTCGGTGTCCTTGGACATATTGACGACCAGCAGGACCAGACCGAGCACGGCCACCGCCGCCAAGGTCAGCCACGGCCCGAGACGTTTCATAGGAGCTCCACTGTCGTTGCCGGACAGCTGCATCCGGCCCTCAGCGTGCCGAATCCACCTGTTTCGCATTGTGTACGTGGCAGTGGGCGCCGATGGTTCAAACGGACATTCGCGGCGGGGCTGCTACGGCGTGTTGCGCTTCGCCGACGCGCGTCGCCCCCGCGAGACGGGAAGAGCCCCGCACCTTTCGGTGCGGGGCTCGACCAGTCGTTCGGATCAGTCCTTGACCAATTCCGGTGCGGGGGCCTCGTCCTCGACCTCGACCGGGCCGCCGTGACCGTGCGCGCCGGCTGCGGCGCGGGCCGGCAGCAGCACCGCCATGACGATCACGACCACCGACAGCACCGCGGAGAAGCCGAAGGCCAGCCGCATGCCGTCGAGTTGTGCGGCGATCGGCTCGGTGCCGCCCTCGACCAGGGTCTTGGTGCGGGTCGCCATGACCGTGATCACCAGCGCCGTGCCGAAGGCCGCGGAGACCTGCTGCAGCGTGCCGAGCATGGAGCTGCCGTGCGAGTACAGGTGCGGCGGCAGCGCGCCCAGACCCAGCGTGAACACCGGGGTGAACGCCGCGGCCAGCGAGACCATCAGCAAGATGTGCAGCGCCAGCAGCTGCCAGTACGGCATGGTCAGCGAGATCTGGGTGAAACCGGCCAGCGCGGCGGTGATGCCGATCGAGCCGGGGATCACCAGGACACGGCCGCCGAAGCGGTCGAAGATCTTGCCGACGGTCGGGCCGAGCAGGCCCATCGCCAGGCCGCCGGGCATGACCAGCAGACCGGTCTCCAGCGCCGAGAGGCCGCGCAGGTTCTGCAGGTAGAGCGGCAGCAGCATCATCGAGCCCAGCATCGCCAGGAAGGCGATCGACATCAGGATCAGGCTCTTGGTGTAGGTGCCGGCCAGCAGGACCCGCAGATCCATCAGCGGCGAACCGTTGCGCTGCAACTGGATCTGCCGGAGCGCGAACACCGCGACCAGCGCGATGCCGGCGACCACCAGCAGCACCGGGGAGGCGACATTGTCGGGCGAGAACTTGCTCAGGCCGTAGACCAGGGCGCCGAAGCCCAGTGCCGCGAATGCCACACTGGCCCAGTCGATATCGCCGGTCTGCGGTTCGCCGATGTCCTCGAGCTTGCGGAAACCCAGGTAGGTGACCGCGCCGGCGATCGGCAGCACCAGCACGAACAGCCACCGCCACGACGCCCACTGCAACACCAGACCGGAGATGACCGGGCCCATCGCCGGGGCCACCGAGATGGCCAGGGTGACGTTGCCCATCACCTTGCCGCGATCCTGCTCGGCCACCACCGTCATCAGGGTGGTCATCAGCAGCGGCATCATCACCGCGGTGCCGCCGGCCTGGACGACCCGCCCGAGCAGCAGCACCTCGAAGGTCGGCGCGATCGCGGACAGCGCGGTGCCGGCCAGGAAGACGCCCATCGCGATGGCGTAGGCCCGGCGGGTGGTGACGCGCTGCAGGAACCAGCCGGTGACCGGGATGACCGCGGCCATGGTCAGCATGAAGACGGTGGAGACCCACTGCGCGGCCTGCTCATCGACCTCGAAGTCGTGCATCAGGCTCGGGATCGCGTTGATCATGATGGTTTCGTTGAGGATCACCACGAAGGTGGCGAGCACCAGGAGTCTGATGACCGTCGGCGTTTTTCCGCCCGTTGACGGGGCGGATATGTCGGCGCGCATGCGGGCTACCTCCGGGTGTACGTGAGCGGAAAGTCGAGGGGGTGGGCCGATGCCGAGTCGCACGAACACGTTCCGGATGCCACACGGGATCTGACGGGATCGCTTCGAACAACTCATCGGTCGCGGATCAGTATTCCTGCGGGCACCGACACGTTTCACCCGAATTTCCCCGGCTCAGCGCGGTGATAGCCGAGATAAACCCCTGATCACCTGTGACTTTCCCGGATGTTTACCGGCCGTCGTGAGCCCCGTCACGTCCCCGCGACAAGCACTGCGCAGGGGCATGGACGCACTACAAACCGGTCGGTACCGTTTGGGAGTTATCCGTTCCGCACATCATCCGGCGAGCCCCTCGAGGTGGTCATGTCGAGCGTTGTCGAGGAATCAGCAGTCCAGCCCGGCACCCGGGACAAACGGTGGTGGGTGCTGGGGGTCCTGGCCATCGCGCAGCTGATGGTGGTGCTGGACGCGACGGTGGTGAACATCGCCCTGCCGGACGCGCAGAAGGACCTCGGCTTCTCCGACGCCAACCGCCAGTGGGTGATCACCGGCTACACCCTGGCCTTCGGCAGCCTACTGCTGCTCGGCGGGCGGCTCAGCGACCTGGTCGGCCGGCGGCTGATGTTCATCACCGGTCTGATCGGCTTCGCGGTCGCCTCCGCCGTCGGCGGCGCGGCCTCGAGCTTCCACATGCTGGTCGGCGCGCGCGTCGCCCAGGGCGTCTTCGGCGCCATGCTCGCACCCGCCGCGCTGGCCCTGCTCACGGTGACCTTCACCGAACCCAAGGAGAAGGCCAAGGCCTTCGGCATCTTCGCGGCCGTCGCGGGCGCGGGCGCGGCGATCGGCCTGCTGCTCGGCGGCGCGCTGACCGAGTGGGGCTCGTGGCGCTGGGCGCTGTTCGTGAACCTGGCTTTCGCCGGGGTGGCGCTGGTGGGCGCGTTGCTGCTGCTGGCGCGGCATGTGTCGCACGGCAAGGCCTCGCTCGACCTGCCCGGCACGATCACCGCGACGGCCGGTCTGTTCGGCATCGTCTACGGCTTCTCGCACGCCGCCGACCACGGCTGGGGCAGCGCGACCACCGTGTGGTGCCTGGTCGTCGGTTTCATCCTGCTGGTGGCGTTCGTCTTCATCGAGACCCGGGTGGCGCAGCCCCTGCTGCCGATGCGGATCGTGCTGGACCGGCACCGCGGCGGCGCCTACCTCGCGGTCTTCGTGGCCGGTATCGGCATGTTCGCGGTGTTCCTGTTCCTGACCTACTACATGCAGCTGATCCTGAAGTACACGCCGATGGTCACGGGCGTGGCCTACATGCCGATGGTCGTCGGCATGATCCTGGCCTCCACCACCGGCCCGACCCTGCTGCTGCCGCGCTTCGGCCCGAAACTGGTCTCGGCCATCGGCTTCCTCGTCGCCGCCGTGGCGATGGTTTGGCTGACCCGGATCGACCTGCACAGCAACTACTTCACCCACGTCATGCCCGGCCTGCTGCTGATGGGCCTCGGCGTCGGCGCCGCAATGTCGACCGCCTTCGCCTGCGCCACCTCCAACGTGCACCACACCGACGCGGGCGTCGCCTCCGCGATGGTCAACACCTCCCAGCAGGTCGGCGGCTCCATCGGCACCGCGCTGCTGTCCACCTTCGCCGCCACCGCCGCGACCAACTACATGGTCGGCAAGACCCCGACCCCGGTGAATCTCGCCGACGCCCAGGTCCACAGCTACATCACCAGCTTCTGGTGGGCCGGCGGCTTCCTGCTGGCGGGCGCCGTCCTGATGGCGATCATCATGCCCAACACCGTCCCGGTCCCCGCCGAAGGCGAAACGGTCCTCGCGGGCTGACGCAGCACGGGACCCGGCCCCCTCATTCGGCCGGGTCCCGTGCTGTGCCGGTCAGCTCTTGGCGATGGCCTCGAAGACCTTCGGATCGACCAGGGTCGAGGTGTCGCCCAGTTCCCGGCCCTCGGCGACGTCGCGCAGCAGGCGTCGCATGATCTTGCCGCTGCGGGTCTTGGGCAGTTCCGGGACGACGTGGATCTCGCGGGGCCGGGCGATCGGGCTGATCGCCCGGGAGACTTCGGCTTTCAGGTCCGCGACGAGGGCGTCGCCGGTGTTCCGCGCCTCGGCGGTGAGGATGACGAAGGCGACGATGGCCTGGCCGGTGGTGGCGTCGGTGGCCCCGACGACGGCGGCCTCGGCGACACCGGAGTGGCCGACCAGGGCGGATTCGACTTCGGCGGTGGAGATGCGGTGGCCGGAGACGTTCATGACGTCGTCCACGCGGCCCAGGACCCACAGGTCCCCGTCGGCGTCGAGTTTGGCGCCGTCGCCGGCGAAGTACCAGCCCTGCTGGGCGAATCGGTCCCAGTAGGTTTCGCGGAAGCGGTCCATGTCGCCCCAGATGCCGCGCAGCATGGCGGGCCAGGGCTCGTCGAGGACCAGTAATCCGGCGCCGTCCGCCAGCACGGCGCCGTCGTCGTCGACCACCGCGGCGCTGATGCCGGGCAGCGCGGCCATCGCGGCGCCGGGCTTGGTGGCGGTGACGCCGGGCAGCGGCGAGATCATGATGGCGCCGGTTTCGGTCTGCCACCAGGTGTCCACGATCGGGGTCTTGTTGCCGCCGATGACTTCCCGATACCAGCGCCAGGCTTCGGGGTTGATCGGTTCACCGACCGAGCCGAGCAGGCGCAGCGAGGAGAGGTCGTGGGCGGCCGGAATCTCCTTGCCCCACTTCATGAAGGTGCGAACCAGCGTCGGTGCCGTGTAATAGATGCTGACGCCGTACTTCTCGATGATCTGGAAGTGCCGATGCTCGTCGGGCGAGTTCGGGGTGCCCTCGTAGACGACCTGCGTCGTCCGGTTCGACAGCGGTCCGTACACGATGTAGCTGTGGCCGGTGACCCAGCCGATGTCGGCGGTGCACCAGTAGACGTCGTGTCCGGCTTTGTGATCGAAGACGTTGTGGTGGGTGTAGGAGGCCTGGGTCAGGTAGCCGCCGGTGGTGTGCAGGATGCCCTTGGGCTTTCCGGTGGTGCCGGAGGTGTAGAGGATGAACAGCGGGTGCTCGGCATCGAAGGCCTGCGCCTGATGGTCCGGCGAGGCGTCGGTCACGGTGTCGTGCCACCACAGATCGCGGCCCTCGGTCCACGGCACCTCGATTCCGGTGCGGCGCACCACGAGCACGTGCTCGACCGTCGTCCGGTCCGCGCCGAGGGCCTCGTCCACGGCGGACTTCAGTGGCGCCGCGGTCCCGCGCCGCCACTGGCCGTCGGTGGTGATGATCAGCCGGGCCTGGGCGTCGTCGACGCGCTGGCGCAGCGCGGTGGGGGAGAAGCCCGCGAACACCACCGAGTGCGTCAGGCCGAGGCGCGCGCAGGCCAGCATGGCGATGATCGCTTCCGGCACCATCGGCATGTAGATCGCGACCCGGTCCCCGGCGCGCAGCCCGAGTTCGGTGAAATAGTTCGCGGCCCTGGATACTTCGGCGAGTAGCTCGCTGTAGGTGAGGTCGCGGGAGTCGCCCGGCTCGCCCTCCCAGTGGATGGCGACCTGATCGCCGTGCCCGTCCAAGACGTGCCGGTCCACACAGTTGTAGGCGACGTTGAGTTTGCCGTCGACGAACCATTTCGCCACCGGCGCGTCCGACCAGTCCAGTACCTGCGACCACGGCTGCTCCCAGTGCAACCGCCGGGCCTGCTCGGCCCAGAACTCCAGCCGGTCGGCCGCGGCCGAGTCATGCAGGGCTGCACCGGCATTGGCGGCCGCGGCGAACTCCGCGGTGGGCTCGAAGGCCGCGGTGGCGTGGTCGGTTGCGCTGGTCACTGGAAGAACTCCTATCGAACAGTCAAGGGAGGTAGAGCAGTTGGGCCCCGGCCTCCGCCGGGGCCCAACCGAAACGCCGCGCCGTTGCGGCTTTTTATTCGCTGCCGGCGGTCAGTGCACGATCGCCTTTTCAGCACCGACACCGGTCAGCGAACGAACTTCCATCTCCGCGGCCAGGGCCTGGCTCTCCGGCTTGCGGCCACCGACGAAGGTGCCGATCACGCCGAGCGCGAAAGCCAGGGGGATGGAGACGATTCCGGGATTCGACAGCGGGAAGTAGTCGAAGTCGTGGTTGGAGAGCATCGCGGTCTTGTTGCCCGACACCGCGGGCGAGAACACGATCAGCACGATCGTCGAGATCAGGCCGCCGTACATGCTGAACAGGGCGCCGGTGGTGTTGAAGCGCTTCCAGAACAGCGAGTACAGGATGGTCGGCAGGTTCGCCGCCGCCGCGACCGCGAAGGCGAGCGCCACCAGGAAGGCGATGTTCTGGCCGTTGGCCAGGATGCCGAGGCCGATGGCCAGGATGCCGATGATCACCGCGGTGATCCGCGATACCCGTACCTGCTTGACCTCGTCGACATTGCTGCGCTTGATGACACCGGCGTAGATGTCGTGGGCGAAGGAGGCCGAGGCGGTGATGGTCAGGCCGGCGACCACCGCGAGGATCGTCGCGAAGGCGACCGCGGAGATGATGCCGAGCAGGATGACGCCGCCGAGTTCGAAGGCCAGCAGCGGAGCCGCCGAGTTCTGCCCGCCCGCGGCGGCCAGGATCCGGTCCGGTCCGACGATGGCGGCCGCGCCGTAGCCCAGCACCAGGGTGAACAGGTAGAAGGCGCCGATCAGGCCGATTGCCCAGACCACCGAGCGCCGGGCCTCTTTCGCGG
The DNA here is from genome assembly GCF_040654295.1 of Nocardia sp. NPDC050712. NCBI lineage: Bacteria > Bacillati > Actinomycetota > Actinomycetes > Mycobacteriales > Nocardiaceae > Nocardia > Nocardia sp. NPDC050712. The sequence continues at coordinate 31,016 of NZ_JBFAHT010000004.1, read as the reverse complement.
TCGGCACCGTGTAGAAGCGCATCAGCACGTGCGGCAGACCCGCGGTGCCCAGCACCAGCGCCAGACCCAGCGACAGGAAGTTCAGCTTCGACATCGAGGTGCCGCCGTACTGCGCACCGGGGGCGAGCACGTCGCGCGCGGCGACGGCCTTGTTCGTCGACTCGGAAACCTTGTCCTGGGCCGCGCCGAGGATGTCGGAGAGGTTGAAGCCGAACTTGGCGAACACCATGATCGTCATGACCGCGGCGCCCGCGATCAGCAGCACCGCCTTGATGATCTGCACCCAGGTGGTGCCCTTCATGCCACCGACCAGCACGTACACGATCATCAGCACGCCGACGACCGCGATCACCAGGGCCTGGCCGGACTTGCTGGAGATGTCGAGCAGCAGCGCCACCAGGCCACCGGCGCCGGCCATCTGCGCGAGCAGGTAGAACAGCGAGACGGTCAGCGTGGTGAGTGCGGCGGCGGTGCGCACCGGGCCCTGCTTGAGCCGGAAGCTCAGCACGTCGGCCATGGTGAATTTGCCGGTGTTGCGCAGCATTTCGGCGACCAGCAGCAGCGCTACCAGCCAGGCCACCAGGAATCCGATGGAGTACAGGAACCCGTCGTAGCCGTACACCGCGATGGCGCCGGCGATGCCGAGAAAGCTTGCGGCGGAGAGGTAGTCGCCCGCGATGGCGATGCCGTTCTGCGGCCCGGAGAAGCCGCGCCCGCCGGTGAAGTAGTCGGCGGCGGTGCGGGTGTTGCGGCTGGCCCGGATCACCACGACCATGGTGAACACGACGAACAGGCCGAAGATGGCGATATTCGCCAGCGGCTCACCGACGGTCTCGGCGGCCAGATACTGCGTAGCGGCGGAGCTCATGCCTTCTCGCCCTCCAGGTAGTTGCGGATGGCGGCGGCGCGCGGATCCAGTTCCTTGTTGGCGAACCGGACGTAGAGCCCGGTGATCACGAAGGTGGACACGAACTGGCCCAGGCCGAGCAGCAGACCGGTGTTGATGTTGCCGAACACCTTGGTCGCCATGAAGTCGTGGGCATAGGCCCCGAGCAGCACATAGCTCACGTACCAGAGCAGGAACAGCGCGGTCATCGGGAACACGAAGCGCCGCAGGCGGCTGCGCAATTCCTGGAATTGGGGACTCGATTGGACCTCGGCGAATTCCTCCGCACTCGGCACCCGGGGCGGCTCGGCGCCGCCCTTGTCGAGATCGATACTGGTCATCAGGTGGATCCTCGCTGTGACGTGGCTTACTGCGCTGAACGGTAACCGGAGCGCCCGGACCGATTCGTGGTGTGGCCCAGCTCACTCTGTGAAGGCGGGGATTTCTGCGCCGAACGGTCGGGCGGCCGCGACGAACGGTAGATCGGCGGTGTGCCGCTCCCGGTCAGTTCGAGTGCAGCCGGCGTTCCCGATCGGCGCCCATGCCGAGGCGCTCGGGGGCGTGCATGCGCACGAACACCCGGCCGACCGCGCGCGGGCTCAGTCCGCGGGTTGCCTTGCTCACCAGGATCATCGAGAGGAACGCCAGCGGCACGCTGATCGCTGCGGGATAGCCGAGAATCGCGGCCGGCCACCCACCGGCAACCGCGCCGGAGATGCCGCCGGTCACCGAAACCACGGTGGCGCCGCCGGATAAGAGCCCGCCGGTGACCAGACCCACTGCCGCGCCGGTGGCGGTCAGGCCACGCCACCAGATCCCGAGGACGAGCAGCGGGCAGAGCGTCGAGGCCGCGACCGAGAAGGCAAGCGCCACCGTGCGAGACAGGTCGAGCGAGGTGACCGTCACCGAAAGCACCAGCGGCACCAGGCCGGCCGTCAACGCCGCGATCCGGAAATCCCGGATCCGCCCGCGCAGCATGTCGGTACTGAGCACGCCCGCGATGCTGACCAGCAGCCCGGAGGAGGTGGACAGGAACGCCGCGATCGCACCGGCGGCGGCGAGCGCGGCCAGCAGCTGTCCCGGCAAGCCGCTGAGCACCGAACTCGGCAGCAGCACCACCGCCGCGTCCGAGGTGCCCGTGATCAGCAGCTGCGGAACATAGAGCCGCGCGAAGACGCCCAGCAGAATCGGGCTCAGATAGAACAGGCCGACCAAACCGATCACCGTCAGCGCCGTCGCGCGGGCGGCCCGCCCGTCCGGATTCGTATAGAACCGCACGAGCACGTGCGGCAGCCCCATGGTGCCGAGGAATGTGGCGATGATCAGGGAGTACACCTGATAGGTCGGATGGCCGCCGCCGAAGCCGCCGCCCGGGGTCAGCCACGTCGACCCGTCGGTCGGGGCACCGCTCACCACCGGCACCGCCGAGCCCGCCTCGAGAATCAGTTTGGTCCCGGCCCCGAGCTCGTGGGTACCCGGCGCCAGCACCACCGTCGCGTCCAGCGACTGCCCGTCCAGCCGCCCGTCGATCGAAACCTGTTGCGACGCGGCCACCTGCACCACCACATCGGTGCTCACATCCACCGTCGTGCGCACGGTGACCACCGGGGGCGCGGGCGACCCCAGCGGCCGGTCCTCGCTCAGGAAGTGCCCGAGCAGCACCAGCGCCGGCAACGCCACCGCCGTCAACTTCAACCAGTACTGGAACGCCTGCACCAGCGTGATCGACCGCATCCCGCCCCCGGCGACGTTCGCGATCACGATCGCCCCCACCGCCAGCGCCCCCACCCAGCTCGGCACCCCGAGCAGGATCCGCAGGGTCAGCCCCGCGCCCTGGAATTGCGGAATCAAATACACCCCGCACACCAGCACCACGACCACCGCCGCCAGCCGCCGCAACCGCACCGACCCCAACCGGAACTCCGCGAAGTCCGGCACCGTATACGCCCCCGACCGCCGCAACGGCGCCGCCACGAACAGCAACAACCCCAGATACCCGGCCGTGAACCCCACCGGATACCACAGCGCATCGGCCCCGTACTTGGCGATCAGGCCCGCGACCCCGAGAAACGAAGCAGCCGAGAGGTATTCACCCGAGATCGCCGCCGCGTTCCATCGCGGCCCGACACTGCGCGAGGCCACCAGGAAGTCCGACGTGGTCCGCGCCATCCGCACCCCGTAGGCCCCGATCGCCACCGTCGCGAGCGCGGCGAAGGCCAAGGCGCACACCGTCAACACCGGCGCTGTCCCCATCACGGCCGTGCTGCCCAGGTTTCGATGCCACGCGGCATCGGCGCGGCGCGATGTCGCGGCGGCGCGCAGCGAATGGGCGTTCGCACCTCAGTCCTCGGCCAGTTCGAGAAAGTCGTGTTCGTTGCGTTCGGCGAGATGCCGGTAGAGCCGGCCGACGGCGTACAGGGCGGGATAGACGGCGAAACCGAGGAGCAGCCAGGGGAGGCGGATGCCGAGGATGTGCAGGGCGTCGATCGCCTCGATCCGGAAAAGCAGCGGCAGCGAACACAATACGAGGACCGATATCAGTGCCATGCGCAGCGCGAGGCCGAGCTGGGCCCGGATGAGACCACCGATCAGCGCCTCGCCGATTTCCGTCTGCTCCTCGACCTCCAGCCGCGTGTGAATACGCCGCGCGCCGCGCCGCTCGGCCAGCACTACCCGCTGACGCACCGGCCGTTGCCCCCGAGCCGGCGAATGGCCGGTGGGATCGGCGTCCGCCTGATCTCGCCGCTGCGGATGGTCGGTCATCGCTGAGTCCACGTCTGGCGTGGGCCGTTGATCAGGCGCTGCTTGAGTTCGCGGACCTGGCGGCGACTGACCGGGAGTTCGACGGCAGCGGCATTGCCCTCGGCGCGCAGACACACCACGGTGCCGGTGCCGACCGTGCGCAGTCCGGTCACCAAGCGCAGCGCGACCAGGTAGGACCGGTGTACGCGCAGGAAACCGGCGTCCTCCCAGCGGGATTCGAGCGCGGACAACGGAATCCGCACCAGGTGCGAACCATCGCTGGTGTGCAGCCGCGCGTAATCGCCGTCGGCCTCCACCCAGCTGACGCTGGAGCGCGGCACGAGCGTGGTGACCCCGCCCAACTCGACCGGGATGACCTCGTTCGGATCGGTACGCGGCTGCTCCGGTGCGGGCGTGCTCGATTCCGCTGCCGCGCCGCGGTTTCCGGCGATGCGGCGCACGGCCTCGGCCAGCCGCGCCTCGCGCAGCGGCTTCAACAGGTAATCGGTGGCACCCAGATCGAACGCGGCTACCGCACGATCGTCGTGCGCGGTCACGAACACCACCGCGGGCGGATTGGCGAATTCCGACAGGATGCCGGCCAGTTCCATGCCGTCCAGCCCGGGCATATTGATGTCCAGGAAGACCGCGTCGACCGGATGCGCCCGCAACTCCCGCAGCGCCGAGGTCGCGTCGGCCGCCTCGTGGATCTCTCCGACCCCGGGCTGCGCGCGCAACAGGTACACCAGCTCGTCCAGAGCGGGCTTCTCGTCATCCACGGCCAGCACGCGCAAGGTGCCCGCCGCACTGTCCGTGGTCGGTGTCACAATCGCTCCATCGTAAAGGGTGCCCGAGCGCCCGTCGCGGACCTCACACCCGCGGTCGGCGGCGGTTCCTCAGGCTTGGATACCCGCCCGGAATTTCGGCACACGCAGACTGACCTTGGTGCCCGCGCCGGGGGCGGTGTCCACGATCAGGCCGTAGTCGTTGCCGAACGCGGCGCGCAGCCGGTCGTCCACGTTGGCCAGGCCGACGTGCGCGGCTTCCCCGGATCGCGCCGGGCCCGAACCGGTTTCGATCGCGTCCAGCGCGCCCGAGCGCAGCAGATCCGGATCCATGCCGGCGCCGTCGTCCTCGACGCTGATCACGCAGTCGGTGCCCGCGTCGGTGGCGACGATGCTGACGGTGCCGCGCCCGCCCGACCCGCCGAGCCCGTGCCGCACCGCGTTCTCCACCAGCGGTTGCAACGCCAGGAACGGCAGCACCACGCCCAGCACCTCGGGCGCGATCTGCAACCGCACCTGCAGGGCGTCGCCGAAACGCGCGCGTTCCAGCGCCAGGTACCGCTCGATATTGCGCAGTTCGTCGGCCAGCACCGTGAATTCGCCCGCCGCGCGGAAGGAGTAGCGGGTGAAGTCGGCGAATTCGAGAATCAGCTCCCGGGCCCGATCGGGATCGGTGCGCACGAACGAGGCGATGGTGTTCAGCGCGTTGTAGATGAAGTGCGGGCTGATCTGCGCCCGCAGTGCCCGCACCTCGGCCCGGTCCAGCCGCGCCCGCGACGCGTCCAGCTCCGCCAATTCCAGCTGTGCGCAGGCGTATCGGGCCACCTCGGCGACCGCGCCCAGCCGCCCGGGCCCGGGCTGACCGGTCGTCACCACGCCCAGCGCCCCCGCCACGCCCGCGTTCTCGATCAGCAACGGTTGCGCGATCAGGGTGCGCCCGCTGTGCTCGGCCCGCCCGGGACCCGGCACCAGCACCGGCCGCTCGGTCGCGACCGCGCGCTTGGCGGCATCGGTGAAGTACTCGGCGAGTTCGGCGTGCGCACCGTCCCAGGCCAGCAGCGTCCCGTCCGCGTCGGCCATGCCGAGCGCCTCGCCGCCGGTGAGTTCGCGCAGATGCGGCGCCGCCTCCTGCGCCGACCGATCGGTCAGCCCGCCGCGCAACGGGCGCGCCGCCAGCGAGGCGGTGTGCAGCGCGGAATACACCGCGCGCTCCTGGGGCGTCGTGACCACCCGGCGGGTCCGCGACCAGACCAGCAGCGCGCAGGCCAGCAGCACGGCCGAAACCGTCACGGCGACAACCGCGGTCGTCACCGGTGGCTCGCGGTGCTGAACGGGTGGTCACCCGGGTGGCGCGGGAGCGGTGCATCCATGTCTCGAATTATGGTCGCAACACGTGTCGCCGGAGCGTCGCGTAGCGGCTTTCGGTCATTGAGGTAGCGGTTTCCGGCCGTGTACTGGCGGAGTGCTGGTGATCTCCAACACGCTGTGTCGCCGAGCGGTCGGACCCCTGGCAGGGACCCGAAGATTTTGCATAGACTCCCAGCGGTCACCCTTGACCGTCGATCCCGTCGTTCACTCCTGACCGCCAAATTTCAGCCGTTCATGCCCGAGCACCCTAAGGAGGGAAGGACCGTCTTGGCCGCCTCGTCCGGATCGTTCGTTCACCTGCACAACCACACCGAGTACTCCATGCTCGACGGTGCCGCCAAGATTTCTCCGCTGTTCGCGGAGGCGAAACGGCTGGGGATGACGGCGGTCGGCATGACCGACCACGGAAATATGTACGGCGCCTCGGAGTTCTACAACTCCGCCAAGAGCGCCGGCATCACCCCGATCATCGGTATCGAGGCCTACATCGCGCCGGCCTCCCGATTCGACACCAAGCGCGTGCTCTGGGGTGATCCGGGCCAGAAGGGCGACGACGTCTCCGGCTCGGGCGCGTACACGCATATGACGATGGTGGCCGAGAACGCCACCGGTTTGCGCAACCTGTTCAAGCTCTCCAGCCTGGCCTCCCTGGAGGGGCAGCTCGGCAAGTGGGCGCGAATGGACGAGGAGATCATCGCCCAGTACGCCGAGGGCATCATCGCCACCACCGGCTGCCCCTCGGGCGAGGTGCAGACCCGCCTGCGCCTGGGCCACGAACGCGAAGCCCTCGAGGCCGCCGCGAAGTGGCAGGAGATCTTCGGTAAGGACAATTTCTTCCTCGAGGTGATGGACCACGGTCTGTCCATCGAGCGCCGGGTCCGCGAGGGCCTGATCAATGTCGGTAAGCAGCTGGACATCCCGGCGCTGGCCACCAACGACTGCCACTACGTCACCAAGGATCAGTCGACCAACCACGAAGCGCTGCTGTGCATCCAGACCGGCAAGACGCTCTCGGATCCGACCCGCTTCAAGTTCGACGGTGACGGCTACTACCTGAAGTCCGCCGAGGAGATGCGGGCGATCTGGGACGCGGAAGTGCCCGGCGCCTGCGACAACACGGTCGCCATCGGCGAGCGCATCCAGTCCTACGACGACGTGTGGGCGTTCAAGGACCGCATGCCGGTCTTCCCCGTGCCCGCGGGCGAGGATCAGGATTCCTGGCTGCGCAAGGAAGTCGAGCGCGGCCTGGATCGCCGGTTCCCGAACGGGGTGCCCGAGGAGTACTTCTCCCGCGCCTACTTCGAACTCGACGTCATCAAGCAGAAGGGCTTCCCAGCCTACTTCCTCGTCGTCGGTGACCTCGTCGAGCACGCCAAAGAGGTCGGCATCCGGGTGGGCCCCGGTCGTGGTTCGGCCGCCGGTTCGCTGGTCGCCTACGCGCTGGGCATCACCAATATCGACCCGATCCCGCACGGCCTGCTGTTCGAGCGGTTCCTGAATCCGGAACGCCCGTCCGCCCCCGATATCGATATCGACTTCGACGATCGCCGCCGCGGCGAGATGGTCCGCTACGCCACCGAGAAGTGGGGCAGCGACCGGGTCGCCCAGGTGATCACCTTCGGCACCATCAAGACCAAGGCCGCCATCAAGGACTCCGCGCGCGTCCTGTTCGGCCAGCCCGGCTTCGCCATCGCCGACCAGATCTCCAAGGCGCTGCCGCCGCCGATCATGGCCAAGGACATCTCGGTGGCCGGCATCACCGATCCGGATCACGAGCGCTACAAGGAAGCCGCCGAGGTCCGCGAGCTCATCGGCAACAACCCCGATGTCGCCAAGATCTACGAGACGGCGCGCGGCCTGGAAGGCCTGATCCGCAACGCGGGCGTGCACGCCTGCGCGGTCATCATGTCCTCCGAGCCGCTGATGGACACGATCCCGATCTGGAAGCGTGCCCAGGACGGCGCCATCATCACCGGCTGGGATTACCCGTCGTGTGAGGCCATCGGCCTGCTGAAGATGGACTTCCTGGGTCTGCGCAACCTCACCGTCATCGGTGACACCCTGGACAACGTCAAAGCCAACCGCAGCCTCGATCTCGACCTGGACAATCTCCCCCTGGACGATCCGGCCACCTACGAATTGCTGTCCCGCGGTGACACGCTGGGCGTCTTCCAGCTCGACGGCGGCCCCATGCGCGACCTGCTGCGCCGCATGCAGCCGACCGGCTTCAACGACATCGTCGCCGTGCTCGCGCTGTACCGCCCCGGTCCGATGGGCATGAACGCCCACAACGACTACGCCGACCGCAAGAACAATCGCCAGCCGATCAGCCCGATCCATCCGGAGCTGGAGGAGCCGCTCAAGGACATCCTGTCCGAAACCTATGGTCTGATCGTCTACCAGGAACAGATCATGTTCATCGCGCAGAAGGTCGCCTCCTACTCGATGGGTAAGGCCGACGCGCTGCGTAAGGCCATGGGTAAGAAGAAGCTCGAGGTGCTGGAGGCCGAGTACAAGGGTTTCCGCGAGGGCATGATGAACAACGGCTTCTCCGAGGCCGCGGTGAAGGCCCTGTGGGACACCATCCTTCCGTTCGCCGGCTACGCGTTCAACAAGTCGCACGCCGCCGGGTACGGCCTGGTCTCGTTCTGGACCGCCTACCTCAAGGCCAACTACCCGGCCGAGTACATGGCCGGCCTGCTCACCTCCGTCGGTGACGACAAGGACAAGGCGGCGGTCTACCTGTCGGACTGCCGCCGCCTCGGCATCACCGTGCTGCCGCCCGATGTCAACGAGTCCGAGCTGAACTTCGCCTCGGTCGGCACCGATATCCGCTTCGGTCTCGGCGCGGTCCGCAATGTCGGCGCGAACGTGGTGGCCTCGATCCTGTCGGCGCGCAAGGAGAAGTCGAAGTACACCGACTTCTCCGATTACCTGAACAAGATCGACGCGGTGGCCTGCACCAAGAAGGTCACCGAATCCCTGGTCAAGGCGGGCGCTTTCGATTCGCTCGGGCATCCCCGCAAGGGCCTGCTGCTGATCCACTCCGACGCCATCGACGCGGTGATGACCACCAAGAAGGCCGAGGCGATCGGTCAGTTCGACCTGTTCGGCGGCTTGGACGCCGACGAGTCGATCTCCTCGGTGTTCAATGTCGCGGTCCCCGACGACGAATGGGAAACCAAGCACAAGCTCGCCCTGGAGCGGGAAATGCTGGGCCTCTACGTCTCCGGCCATCCGCTCAACGGCGTCGAGCACGTGCTGGCCGCCCAGGTCGACACCCAGATCCCGGCGATCCTGGAGGGTGACGTCTCCGACGGCGCCCAGGTCACCATCGGCGGCATCCTCGCCTCGGTGAACCGGCGGATCAACAAGAACGGCCTGGCCTGGGCCTCGGCCCAGCTGGAGGATCTCACCGGCGGCGTGGAAGTGCTGTTCTTCCCGCAGTCGTACTCGGTCTACGGCATGGACGTGGTCGAAGACGCCGTGGTGCTGGTCAAGGCCCGGGTCTCGGTCCGCGACGACCGCATCTCGCTGATCGCCAACGACCTGGTCGTCCCCGACCTGTCCTCGATCGGCGTGGCCAAACCGCTCTCGGTCATCCTGACCACCCGCATGTGCACTCCAGACAAGGTCGGCGAACTCAAGCGCGTCCTCTCCCGCCACCCCGGCACCTCCGACGTCCACCTGCGCCACGTCGGCTCCCGCGAGAAGACCACCCTGCTCAAACTCGACGACAGCCTGCGCGTCACCCCGTCCTCGGCGCTGATGGGCGACTTGAAGGCACTCCTGGGCCCGGGCTGCCTCGGGGTATGACAACGATCGGCTAGCAGCCGGGGGGAGTTCGCCGCAGCGATCGCCCTCGCCCGGTTCACGCAGGACGTGCGGCTGGTCCTGGTGAACGCGGTGGATCAGCGCGTCGCGAACCATGCGAATTCGGTGGTCATCCGGCGGATCCTGGGCGCGGACACCACGCTGTCGGATTCGCACAATCCGGCTCGGATCGCCACCGTCCTGCACAGTTTCAAGCACTCCAACAAGATGTACGTCCAGCTGGTCCTGATCGTCTTCATCGGGGGTTCCCTCGATATCGCGCTCTCGTTCGTGGTGGTCGGCAGTTACGTCGATTGGACGGTCGGCGCGGCGGTGATCGGCTACGGCGTCCTCACCACGTGGCTGACGTTGCGCGCCAACGACGTCACCGCCAAGTATCTGGACAAGGCGCAGCGCAAGGGCAACGAGTCCGCCAATCTGCTCGGCAACATGCTCGGGAACGTGGTGTCGCTGAAGGTCTTTCGGGGTGTCGAATGGGGAGTCGGCCTGAACGACCGCTATTTCCGGGAGTCGCGCCAGGCCTGGAACGACTTCTCCAACCGGCGGATCAAGTTCGGCTCCTTGCAGAGCGTCCTGATCTTCGGGCAGTACCTGATCGTCTTCGGACTCCTGATGTGGCAGGACGGCGGCATCCGGCTGGCCGAACTCGTGGTCCTGGTGATGGTGCTCACGCAACTGAACCGGCCGTTCGAGATGATCGCCTCGGCCTTGCGCGACTTCGTGATCGCGAAAAGTATGGCCACACCGCTCCAGGACCTTCTCGATGAGCACCCGCCGCCGCCGGAGGACGCGACGGCGATGCTGCCGAGCGACGGTGCGCTCGAGGTGATCCTCGAGGATGTCGGTTACCGCTACGAGCCCGGCTCCACGCCGGTGGTCACCGAGGTATCGGCGATCTTCGCCACGGGGCGGATGAATTTCCTCGTCGGTCCCTCGGGCGCCGGCAAGTCCTCTCTGATGGAAATTCTGCTGGGCACCCGCCGGAATTACACCGGGTCGATCACGGTCGGTGGCGTGGAACTCTCGACGCTGCGGTCGGAAGACTATTGGCGCGCGATCGGTTACGTTCCGCAGGATCCGATGATGATGAACGCGAGTATCCGCGAGAACGTGCTGTTCGGGCGGACATTCCCGGATCGGGAGATCGTGGCCGCGCTCGAGTCGGTCGAATTCGGGCCGAAGCTGGCGAGTCTCGACGCCGGCCTGGACTTCGGAATCGGGGAACGCGGAGCGCTGCTCAGCGGCGGCGAGCGGCAGCGCATCGCGTTGGCGCGCGCCCTCATCGGCCGGCCGCGGCTGCTGTTGCTCGATGAGCCGAGTTCGGCGCTGGACGAGGCTACCGAGCGCGGCATCTTCACCCAGCTGCGGGCGCATGCGCGCGACACGACGATCATCGCGATCACGCACCGCACCGGCCTGATTCAGCCGTCCGACCTCGCGGTGCCGCTCGGCAGCTCAGCGGCGCGGGAAGCGGTCCTGGCGGTCGGGCGCTAGGGCGCGACCGCGACGCCCAGGGTCAGGGCGGCGACGGGTTTGGGGCCGTCGGCGTAGAACTCGTCGGCCTCGCGGATCTGGAAGCCCGCCTTCTCGATCAGCTCGCGGATCGGCCGGTTCAGGTTGCAGCCGCCGGCGCAGGCCTTCTGGATCGGGTTGAGGCGGTGCTGCCACTTGCGGACGCTCGCGTCGGGGGCGAGGCCGTGTTCGACGAAGTGGAAGGTGCCGCCGGGGGCCAGGACTCGGCGCACTTCGGTGAGGGCGGTGGCGACGTCGGGGATGGTGCACAGGGTCCAGGTCGACAGGGCCGAGTCGAAGCTGTTGTCGCCGAAGGGGAGTGACTGGCCGTCGAGCCCGGCCCGCTCGATCGGGACGGTGGCGCGCGCGAGGCGCTTTCCGGCCAGCTTCCAGCCGAGGTCGGCGGGTTCGACGGCGCTGATCGACTCGACGGCGGCCGGGTAGAACGGCACGTTTAAGCCGGAGCCGAACCCGATCTCCACCACGCGCCCGTGCAGTCCCGCGCAGGCGCGCTCGCGCTGCGGATCGTTGATTCCCATGCCGCAGGCCACCTCGACGAGTCGCGGCACGATCTGATCGCTGTAGATTCCCACGTCCCCACTGTCCCAGTCCGGCGCGGCCGGTGCCAGGGGGAAGACCCTGAGATCGGCCGGACCGGCGCGGCCGTGCGATGCTGACGCGGTGACTGGGTTCGAGGTGTGGGCGCCCGCGGCCGAGCTGGTCCGGGTGCGGGTGGCGGGGGAGACCCACCCGATGACCGCGCACGCGGGCGGATGGTGGCGTGCCGAGATCGCGGCGGCGCCGGGCCAGCGCTACGGCTTTCTGCTCGACGCGGACGAGACGGTGCTGCCGGACCCGCGGTCGCCCCGCCAGCCCGAGGGCGTGCACGCGCCCTCGGCGGTGCACGCCCTCGATCCGGCGGCCTGGACCGACGCCGGATGGACCGGCAGGCCACTGCCGGGCGCGGTGTTCTACGAGCTGCACATCGGCACGTTCACCACCGAGGGCACCTTCGACGCGGCCATCGAACGCCTCGATCACCTGGTCGACCTCGGTATCACGACGGTCGAGCTGATGCCGGTCAACGCCGTCGACGGCACCCACAACTGGGGCTACGACGGCGTGCTCTGGTACGCGGTGCACGAACCCTACGGCGGCCCGGACGGCCTGCAACGGTTCGTGAACGCCTGCCACGTCCGGGGATTGGCGGTGGCGCTCGACGTCGTCTACAACCACCTCGGCCCATCCGGCAACTACCTGCCGCGCTTCGGCCCGTACCTGACCGACGGCCGCAACACCTGGGGTCAGAGCCTCAACCTGGACGGCCCGGACTCGGATCCCGTGCGCCGCTTCATCATCGACAACGCCCTGTGCTGGTTCCGCGACTTCCATATCGACGCGCTCCGCCTCGACGCGGTGCACGCCCTCGTCGATCGGACCGCCACCCATCTGCTCACCGAATTGGCCACCGAGACAGCGACTCTGGCCGCACACCTGCGCCGCCCGCTGACCCTGATCGCCGAGAGCGACCTCAACGATCCCCGCCTGATCACCCCGCGCGCGGCCGGCGGTTACGGACTGACCGGACAGTGGAACGACGACCTGCACCACGCCATCCACACCGCCGTCTCCGGCGAAAGGCAGGGCTACTACGCCGATTTCGGCGCCCTGGCCACCCTCGCGCAGACCTACACGCACGGCTTCTTCCACGCCGGAACGTATTCCAGCTTCCGCGCCCGCAGGCACGGCCGCCCGATCGATCGAGATCTGTTCCCCGCCAGCGCTTTACTGGCCTACACCTGCAATCACGACCAGATCGGCAACCGTGCCCTCGGCGATCGCCCGAGCGCCTACCTCACCGACGGTCAACTCGCGGTCAAGGCGGCGCTGGTGCTCTTCTCGCCGTACACCCCGATGCTGTTCATGGGGGAGGAGTGGGGCGCGCGCACCCCGTTCCAGTTCTTCACCTCCCACACCGATCCGGTGATCGGCGCGGCCACCGCCACCGGCCGCAAGGCCGAATTCGCCGAGCACGGCTGGTCCTCCGAGGACGTGCCCGATCCACAGGACCCACAGACTTTCCTGCGCTCGAAACTGGACTGGCGGGAAGCCGTGAACTCCGAGCTCCTGGCCTGCTATCGCGCGCTGATCGCGCTGCGCCGCACCAGGCCCGAGATCACCGACCCCTGGCTGCCGCGGGTGCGGGTCGAGGTAGACGAGGCCGCAGGCCGGGTGATCGTGCACCGCGGGCCGCTCCACCTGCTGTGCAACCTGTCGGCCGAACCGTCCGAGTTCCCACTGTCCGGCGCCGAATTGCTGTCCTGGCGGCCGGTCGGCCGCGGCCCGGCGCACACGCTGCTCGCACCGCATTCCTTCGCCATCATAGAAACCGACCGGACGGCATGTTCGTAAATTGTTACCGCTCAAGACAATAACTGTCCGAGACGGACATTGCCGGACATGATCTCCGCCATTACCGTTGAGTAATGAGCAACGTGGCTTCGTCCGGAGAACTATCGGCCCTCCCGGCGGGTGTGGGCGGTTCGGCCGCCGCCGAATTCGGTCCGCTGGTCAAGGCCTTCGCCCGTACCTTCGGACATCGCCGCGACGCGGGCGCCGGGCTGGTCGTGCGGCGCCACGGCGAAACCCTGGTCGACATCTCCACCGGTTCGGCCGCCGGGCAGCCCTGGACCGGGGACACGGGCTCGATCATCTTCTCCGCCACCAAGGGCATCGCGGCCACGGTCATCCACCGCCTGGCCGATCGCGGGCTCATCGATTATCACGCCCCGGTCGCCGAGTACTGGCCCGAATTCGCCGCCAACGGCAAGGGCGCCATCACTGTCGCGCAGGTGCTCACGCACAGCGCGGGCCTGTCCGGAATCAGCACGCTGGCCACCCAGGCCACCGAGGTCCTCGATCACGAGCTGATGGAACAGCGACTAGCGGCGGCGAAACCCGATCACCTGCTGGGCTCCCCGGCCTATCACGCGCTCACCCTGGGCTGGCTGCTGGCGGGCCTGGCCCGCGCGGTCACCGGGCAGAGCATGGCCACGCTGTTCCGCACCGAGGTCGCCGAGCCACTGGGCACCGACGGCATCCATCTCGGCCGCCCGCCCGCCGAGTCCCGGACCACCTACGCGCCGCTGGCCGGCAATCAGCTCGCGCTGCTCGGCGCTCCGCTCGGCGCGCTGCTGCTCGGCCGTTCGCACGGCTTCCCCGGCGCGGCGGGCGCGGCGGCGCGCGCGTTGTTCATGCCCGGCATGGAAAGCATTCTGGCGGGCGAATTCCCGCCGATCCTGGCCACCGAGCTCGCGGCGGGCAACGGCGTGTGCACCGCGTCCGGCCTGGCCACGCTCTACGGCGCGCTGGCCGAGGGCCGCGCGCCCGACGGGCAGCAGTTCCTGTCCCCGCACACGGTCAAGTCGATCCGCCGGATCCGCAGCTACAAGGTCGACCGCACGCTGTTCTACCTGCCGATGATGTGGCACCTCGGCTACCACTCGCTGCCCACGGCGGGCGCGCGCGGCGGCTTCGGCCACATCGGGCTCGGCGGCTCGTTCGGCTGGGTGGAACCGCGCCTCGGCCTGTCGGTCGGCTTCGTGCACAACCGGCTCACTCTGCCGCAGATGGGCCTGGACCAGGTGTCGGCCATGTGGCTGTTGCCGCTGACCATGAACTGCTTGCGCGGGAGCCGACGGGTCGCCGTCGTGCAGCCGCCGCGCGAGGCCGCAGCCTGATACCCGGCCGCTCGGCCCGAGTGGCAGCGGGCCGAGCGGCGTTACGTCAGGTCAGGTAGCGGTAGGCCGGCGAACCCGGTTCCAGCCGCTCGTGCTGAATCGGTGACTCCCGCATCCGCTCCAGCAGCGCGACCAGCCCCTCCGGCGCGCCCAGTTCGATGCCGACCAGCGCCGCCCCGGTCTCCCGGTTGTTGCGCTTGACGTATTCGAACAGGGTGATGTCGTCGTCCGGGCCGAGCACCTCGTTGAGGAAGCGCCGCAGCGCGCCCGGCTCCTGCGGGAAGTCCACCAGGAAGTAGTGCTTCAGACCCCGGTGTACCAGCGAGCGTTCGATGATCTCGCCGTAGCGGGACACGTCGTTGTTGCCGCCGGAGACCAGGCACACCACCGTCGACCCGGGCGCCACCTCGACCTCGGCCAGCGCCGCGACCGCCAGCGCGCCGGCGGGCTCGGCGATGATGCCCTCGTTCTGGTACAGGTCGAGCATCGCGGTGCAGATCGCGCCCTCGTCGACCTGCATCACCCGGAAAGATCCTGCGCCGGTAGCGGTTTCGGTACTGGTCAGCAGGGGGAGCGAGGCGTGCGAGCGGGCCCGCCCACCGAAACCGGTGACCGCCGCGTACGGCAGCTCGCCGATGCGGCGCACCGCGGCCCCGTCGACGAACGGATCGATCTCCGGCAGCGTCACCGGGCCGCCCGCGACCAGCGCCGCGGTCATCGAGGCGGCGCCGCCCGGCTCGGCGGCCAGGATCGCGGTGTGCGGCGCGCGCTCGCGCAGGTAGGTGCCGACGCCGGCCAGGCAGCCGCCGCCGCCCACCGGCACGACCATGAGATCCGGTGCGGCACCGAGCTGTTCGAGGACTTCGGCGGCGATGGTGCCCTGCCCGGCGGCGGTACGCGGGTCGTCGAACGGGGGCACCATGGTCGCGCCGGTGCGCGCCACGTCGTCGGCGGCCGCGGCGGCCGCGGCGTCGTAGGTCTCGCCGATCGCGATGAGTTCGACGAACTCCCCGCCGTGCACCCGGATCCGGTCGCGCTTCTGCTTGGGCGTGGTGGTCGGGACGTAGATGCGGCCCCGGATGCCCATCGCCTGGCAGGCGAAGGCCACGCCCTGCGCGTGATTGCCCGCGCTGGCCGCGACCACGCCGGCGGCGCGTTCGGCGGCGGTGAGCTGCACGATCAGGTTGTAGGCGCCGCGCAGCTTGTAGGAGCGCACCGCGGTCAGGTCTTCCCGCTTGAGGTAGACCTGCGCGCCGGACAGCGCCGATAGCCGGGCACTGAACTGCAGCGGGGTCGGCTCGATAATGTCGGAAATTCGCTTGGCGGCCGCGTCGATCTCGTCCGCGCTGAGCGCAGGACGAGAACTGGACAGATCGTCGATCACCTCGAGCGGATTAGACACCCGAAATATGCTGCCACCCGCCGCGTCGGGCGGACGCGGCGGGTGGGGAGAACAGGTTGACGCGGTTACTGGGGCGTAAGCACGAAAACCGGAATCTCGCGGGTGGTCTTCTTCTGGTAGTTGGCGTATTCCGGCCAGACCGCCACGGCGCGCTTCCACCACTGGGCCTTCTCGTCGCCGGTGACCTCGCGCGCGATGTAGTCCTTGTTGGTGGTGCCGTCGCGCAGTTCGACCTGCGGGTTGGCCTTGATGTTGAAGTACCAGACCGGATGCTTGGGCGCGCCGCCCAGGGAGGCCACCACGGCGTATTCGCCGTCGTGCTCGACCCGCATCAGCGGGGTCTTGCGCAGCAGGCCGGTCTTGGCGCCCTTGGTGGTCAGCAGGATGACGGGTTTGCCCTGTAGTGCCGTGCCGTCCGTGCCGCCGGAGTTCTCGTAGGTCTCGGCCTGCTCACGGGCCCAATCGGAGGTGCTCGGTGCGTAATCTCCTGTAAGTGGCATAACCGGGAAAACGTCTCCGGGGCCGATGGTGTTCCCGCGATTGTCTGGTTGCCCACATCGTTAAATGTTCGGTGGACCGAACTTCACTGTCCGTATATCCTGAAGACATGAAGACGGTCTACCCCCACACGGTCGATATCGCGGGTTCCGCGTGGCCGGTGTTCAAGCTCGAGGCACTCGCCGCGGGCCTGGTGGCCGGTCTGATCTTGGCCCTGGTCCTCGGCTCGCTGCAGGTGGCGGTGCTGGTCGGCGCCGCGGTAGCGGCCGGCCGCTGGGCGCTCGGTTCGCGGCGTTCGAGCGTGCCGCGCGGTGCCGATCGCGTACTCGCCGCGCACTGACCTCTCAGTCCAGCGCCAGCGCGGGCAACTCGCCGCGCGACACCACACCCAGCTTCGGATACGCCTTGTACAGGTGATGGCCCACGGTGCGCGGGCTCAAGAACAGCTGCGCCGCGATATCCCGGTTCGACATGCCCTGCGCCGCGAGCCGCACGATCTGCAACTCCTGGGGTGTGAGCGCGGCCAGGATCCCGGCGGCCGGGCGGGCCGTCGCGCCGACGCCGAGGGCGGCGAGTTCGGTTCGGGCGCGCTCGGCCCAGGGGGTCGCGCCGAGCCGGTCGAATGTTTCGACCGCAGGCTGTAATTGATTGCGCGCGTCGACCTTTCGGCGGGTGCGCCGCAGCCATTCGCCGAAGAGCAGCTGGGTGCGCGCGTGCTCGAAGGGGCGTCCGCCCAGTTCGAGCGCGGCGTGAAAGTGCTGTTCCGCTTCGGTATCGGCACCGGTCAGCGCCCGGCACCGCTGGACAAGCGCGCCGACCCAGGGCTGCGCAGATCGGTCGGACCATGCTTCGAGGCGGGTCAACGCGTCACCGGCCCGCTCCGAATTCCCCAGTCGGACAGCCGCTTCGACGAGATCGGGCAGGGTGCGCAGGCCGATCACGTGATGCGCGGCGGGCTCAACGGCGAGCAGTTCGAACCGGGCCAGCGCGCTGTCCACCTTGCCCTGACCGAGGTCGAGCAGGCCGAGTGCCGCGTAGGTCCAGGTCGCGCCGGGTGCGTCCGCGCCGCCGAGTTCCCCGGCCAGCGCCTGCTCCACCAGCGCGCGGCACTGCTGCTCGTCACCCGCCAGCGCCGCCAGATAGGCCAGGCACGCCGACTGCTGGCTGACCCAGTGCGCCTGCCCGATGTCCTGGGCGATCCGCAGCCCCTCGGTCGCCGCGAGCCGCGCCTCGGTGGGCCTGCCGAGATAGATCTCCGCCTCGGCCCGGAAGAACAGCAGCGTCGGCAGCAGCCCGAGACGGCCCTGGTCGCGGCACTCGGCGATCAGCTCGCGGGCCAGCTCGGTGACCTGATCGTCCTGACCGACCACCAGACCCGCACCGCACATCTGCACCAGATCCCGCGGACTGTCCGCCCCGGCGCTCCGGGCCAGCGCGGCGGCCTCGCGCAGATCGGTGGTGTACCGGCCGTCGATCGCGGCCGTGGTGTAGCGGGTGATGTGGGCCAGCGGCTCGGTGTCGGGCAGTGCCAGGGCGTTCAGGTGCGCGGCGACCTCCGCGAGTTCCTCGGCACCCAGATACCAGGCGGCATGCACCGCCTGGGCCAGCATGCGGGCCGCGCGCACGGGCTCCGCGCCACGCACCGCCGTCGCGGCCTCGAGCAACCGGCGATGCGCCGACAATGGTTTGCCCGCACCGAAATCCGCTGTCGCGCGGACGAGATCGAGGCGGGCGCGCAACAAAAGCGGTGCCTGAACGTCACTGATATCGCGTGCTGGCGGAAGTATGGCGGCGGCACGTTCGGCCAGATCCCCCGCGCGCCCCAATTGCCCCGCCTCGGTGGCGGTTTCGGCCGCCGCGACCAGGCGGCGTACCCGCCCGCCGGAGTCGGTGCTGAGCCCGGCGGCGCGTTCGTAGGCGGTGACCGCACCGGAGTAACCGGTGCGGCGGCGGGCCCGGTCCGCGCTGTGTTCCAGTGCGGTGGCGGTGTTCTCGTCCGGTCCGGTGGCCGCGGCGGCGAGCTGCCAGGCGCGCAGGTCGGCATCCTCCGGCGCGGTGAGGGTTTCGGCCAGGGCCGCGTGCGCGGCCAGGCGCTGGGCCAGCGGCGCGCCCTGATACACCGCCGAGCGCAGCAGCGGATGCCGGAAGCCCAGGGTCTGCCCGTCGGTGCGCACCAGCCCGGCGTCGGCGGCCGGTTGCAGATCGGCCAGGCCGCTGCCGAGCGCTGTACCCGCCCGCAGCACGGTGGCGAGCTCGTCACTGCCGGCCGCGGCGGCCACCAGCAGCAGGGTGCGAGTGGCGGCGGGCAATCGGCTGACCTGCCCGTGGAAGGCGACTTGCAGACGCTGGGTCAGCGGCAGTGGATTCGGCCCGGCGCCGGGCGCCTCCGCCACCAGCACCGCCGGAAGTTCCAGCAGCGCCAGCGGATTCCCGTAGGCCTCGGTCAGCAGCCGATAGCGCACGGCGGGCGCGAGATCCGGGGCCCGGCTGTCCACCAGCGCGGCCGCCGCGTCCTGGCGCAGGCCGGTCAGCGGCAGTTCCGGCAGTCCCGGCGCGGGGAAGTCGCGCTCGCCCGCCCGGGTGGCGAAGATGACCACCACCCCTTCGGCGTCGAGGCGGCGCGCCACGAACAGCAGCGTCTCCGCGGAGGCCCGGTCCAGCCAGTGCGCGTCGTCGATCAGGCACAGCAGCGGCCCGTCGGTGGACTCCTCGGCCAGCAGCGAGAGCACCGCGAGCCCGACCAGCATGCGGTCGGCGGGCGCGCCGTCGCCCAGGCCGAACGCGGCCGCGAGGGCGCCGCGCTGCCGGGCGGGCAGGGTCTCGGTCAGGGCCAGGCCCGGGCGCAGCAGCAGGTGCAGCGCCGCGAAGGGCAGTTCGGCCTCGGACTCGATGCCGGAGCTGCGCACCGTCGGGATGCCCTGGGCGGCGGCGTGATCCAGCAGCGCGGTCTTGCCGATCCCGGGCTCGCCGCGCACGATCAACGCGCCACTGCGGCCTTCGCGTGCTCCGATGAGCAGCCGATCGATCTCGGCCTGTTCGGCTTCGCGTCCGTGGAGCATGTCCACACCGTAGCGGTGTCATGCCCCGTTGACGTGCGCCTCCCGGTCGGCCGGACCGTCCACACGCCGTCGATTCCGGCTCGGTCGTCGGCGAGCCGACCGGTTCGTCGTGTGTCACTACTCGGTCGATTTCCGGAAAGCCCTGGCTTTGCCGAGTTTTTTTCGGTAAGTCATTAACGAACGCTGCGAGACTTCCGATGATTCGGGTAGTCGGGTACGCAGGTTTCGAAGGGGATCAGAGGGGACGATTTACCTATGAAACGCCTGGTCGTGTGCTGTGACGGCACGTGGAAAGCCGAGAACAGCGAGACGGTCTCGAACATCATCAAGATCGCGCAGTCGGTCCGGCCGCACGCGCCGGGTCCGGATGGTGAGCAAGTCCGCCAGCACGTCATCTACGTATCCGGCCCCGGCGCACGGGGATTCACCGCCGATCGGCTCTTCGGCGGCGCGTTCGGGCTGGGCCTGGAGGCCAATCTGTCCGCCGCCTACTGGCAGGTCGCGGTCAACTGGGAGCCCGGCGACGAGATCTTCGTCTTCGGCTTCAGCCGCGGCGCCTACACCGCCCGCAGCCTGGTCGGATTGATCGACCGGATGGGCATCATGACTCCCGAGTCGATGATCGGCGGCTTCTACCCGAAGGGTTTCGAGATGTACCGGCGGCGCGGCAAGAGCCGGGTGCGGTGGTGGCGCAAGCCGCCGACCGAGCCGGACTGGCGCGATTTCCGCGCCGAGCACAGCCACCCGCCCTTCGACATCGACTTCATCGGCGTCTTCGACACCGTCGGCGCGCTCGGCGTCCCCGGGCTGACCGCGTGGCGGCACCGCTTCCACAACACCGATCTCTCCGAGCGGGTGCTGTGCGCGCGCCAGGCGCTGGCCATCGACGAGCGGCGGCGCAACTTCGAGCCATGCCTGTGGCAGGTGCCGGTCGAATTGGAGCGGAAATACCGCCGTATAAAGCGCAGCGGGAACGACCGGGTCAAGCAGGTCTGGTTCGAGGGCGTGCACAGCGATATCGGCGGCGGATACGCCGAGTGCGGCCTGTCCGACATCACCCTGCGCTGGATGGTCGGTGAGGCCGAGGCCGAAGGCCTGGCCTTCGACCGGATCCGCCTCGACGAGCTCTCCGAGCGTTGCGCGGGCAAGGAGAAGCACCTGCTGCGGCACAACTCGCTGGGCCCGGCCTACCTGGTGCTCAACGCCCTGCGCACGCTGCGCGGCGTGATCAGCGGGCTCGGCCCGCGCGGCAAGATTCCACCCCGGTTCTACTGGAACTCGTGGCGCCGGCTGCGGGTCAACAACGACCACGGCGTCCTGCTGGCCTCCTCGGTCGACGAGTCCGCCGGCTACGAGCCCTACAACCTGCGGCAGTGGCAGAACGATCTGGGCGGCGCGTTCCCGGCGGAGCTGGTGGAGAAGATCCCGGCCACCGACGCGACCACGGTCACGCCGGACTGCGCGCTGTCAGGAGCGGACCAGCAGGGCGACGGGCAGTCGAGCGAATACCTTCTCGAGCCGGGTCCGGCCCGCGAAGGTGTGGCCGGTGAGCCGGTCGGTCCAGGTGCCCTGCGGTAGCTCCAGCGTGGTGTCGGCCCAGCCGCTGTCGGCCAGGCCGACCGAATGCCGGGTGGCCGCGACCAGCACCTCGGCCGGCTCGCCCACCCGCCCGCGGGTGTAGGCCACCAGCCGGCGCGCCTGCTCGCCGGTCGCGAACAGCGGCTGATAGGTGCCGCCGACGAAGCACTCCGGGCGTTCCCGGCGCAGCCACAGCGCGTAGGCCACGATCCACATCTTGGCCGCCCCGCTGGTGTCCAATCCCGGTGTACCGGTGAGCGATTGCAGCATGCCGGTGCGGGCCGAGAAGTCGACCGGGCGCCGGTTGTCCGGGTCGACGAGCGAGTCCTCCCAGAGTTCGCAGCCCTGGTAGAGGTCCGGGATGCCGGGCCCGCACAGCTGGAGCAGCTTCTGCGCCAGCGAATCCGACCAGGCGTGCGGGGCCAGGTCGTGGGTCAGATCGCTGAGTTCGGCGCCGACCGGGCCGTCGATGACCGTGTCGATCCAACTGTGCACCGCCGTCTCGAAGTCGGCGTCGGGGTCCTCCCAGCAGGACGCGGTGCCCGCCTCGCGCACCGCTTTCTCCGCGAACTGGTGCAGCCGCTCGCGCAGGCCCGGCACCGAGGAGGCCGGGCGGCCGTCGGCGGGCCACACGCCGAACATGTTCTGTAGCAGGAACAGTGCGGTGGAGCCGTCGGGCGCGGGCGCCATTTCCAGCCAGGAGTCGACCGCGCGGGACCAGGTGCCGCCGACCTGCGAGAGCAGCCCGATTCGGGCCCGGACGTCCTCACCACGCTTGGTGTCGTGGGTGGACAGCGTGGTCATGGCGGCCGGCCAGCGCTGCGCGCGGTCGATGTTGGCGAGGTGGAACTCGTTGAGCGAGTGGCCGAATCGCACCGGATTGCCGCCCACCTCCTGCAGCGACACCAGCCGGGCCGCCCGATAGAACATGGTGTCCTCGACCGCCTTGGCGGTCATCGCGCCGCACACCTGACCGAACCGCACCGCCGCCTCGCCGTCGGCGCCCAGCGCGGCCACCAGCACCGAAAGCGGCGCGGTGAGTTCGGTATTGCGCCGCTCGACCTCGGCGATGATCGCACCGGTCATGCCCGCGAGCGGCGCGTACTCCACCCGGTAGACCGGCATGAAGGCCAGCACCTCGATGGTGGCGTTGGTCAGCGCCAGGGTGTCCGAATCCGGCACGCCCGCATCGCGTTTGATCGCCTCCACCAGCCGGCGTAGCTCGGGCGCCAGAATCGTCTCCGCGACAGCGCGTTTGATGCGGTGCTCGGTCTCGCCGAACCAGGCGCGGTCGCTGCCGTGGCCCGCGACGCGGCGTGACAGCTCGGTCAGCGCCTGCTCGCCCGCCGGGTCGATCAGCACGCCGCCGAGCCCGGCCAGTGCGTCGTAACCGGTGGTGCCGTCCACCGGCAGCGTGGGATCCAGCGGTTCTCGGTTGGCCAGGATCTTCTCCACCAGCAGCAGTCGGTGCGGGCCGATCAGCTGCCGCAGCCGGGCCAGATACGCACTCGGATAAGCCAATCCGTCCGGATGGTCGACCCGCACGCCGTCGATCAGATCGTGCTCGCACCAGGCCGCGAGTTCGCGGTGGGTGGCCTCGAAGACGTCCGGATCCTCCTGCCGCAGCGCGGCCAGGCTGCTGACCGCGAAGAACCGGCGATAGGTGCACAGCCCCGACTTCCAGCTGACCAGGCGGTAGTGCTGCTTGTCGTGAATGCGCAGGGCGTTGTCGCCGTCGGTGTCCGGTGCGATCGGGAAGCGCAGCTCGCCCAGCGCCAGCATGGGTTCGGACCCGGTGCGGTCCACCGTCAGCTTGGCCGGATCGTTCTCGCTCTGCAGCACCGGCAGCGCCAGCCGCCCGCCCGCGCCGTTGCCCGCGCTCCAGTCGATATCGAAGTAGTGCGCGAACTTCGAGTCGCGGCCGCTGCGCAGCACGTTCCACCACCACGGGTTCTGCCGCGGATCGGCGACGCCGACATGGTTGGGCACCAGATCCACGATCAAACCCATGCCGCGGCTGCGCACCTCGTCGGCCAGGGCCTTGAAACCGAGCGGCCCGCCGAGTGCCGCCGAGACGGTGGTCGGGTCGGTGACGTCGTACCCGTGCGTGGAACCGTGCGCCGCGGTCAGGATCGGCGACAGGTACAGGTGCGAGATACCCAGCTGCTGCAGGTATTCCGCGATCGCCCGGGCGTCGGCGAAGGTCAGCGCGTCCGGCCGCAGTTGGAGCCGGTAGGTGCTGCGGACCGAGGTCGGCCGGGCCCGGTTGTGCGGGCGTTGCAGCGGATCGGTGTTGTTGGTCATAGGCGTTATGCGGGCCGGGCGAGGACGAGCAAGCAGCGGGCAGGGACGGCGAGCGTGGCGGCCGCCGGATAGGTGGCCTCGGTGTATCCGTCGGGCACCGAACAATCCAGTGCGACAGACCATTCGGCGCCGTAGTCGGCGCCGGGGATGACGAAGTCGACGTCGTGGTCGTGGGCATTGAAGCACAGCAGGAAGGAGTCGTCGGTAATGCGTTCCCCGCGTGGGCCCGGCTCCCGGATGCCCTGGCCGTTCAAGTACACGGTCAAAGCCCTGGCGTAGCCGCTTTCCCAGTCCGCGGCGGTCATCTCCTCGGCCCCCGGTGTGAGCCAGGCGATGTCGTGCACGTCGTCCCCGGATTGCGCGGGCCGGCCGGATAGGAAGCGGCGGCGCCGGAACACCGGATGCTCGGTCCGCAGCGCGATCACCCGCCGGGTGAACTCCAGCAACTCCGCATTCGTCTGCGCCAGTGACCAATCCATCCAGGCCAGTTCCGAGTCCTGGCAGTAGACGTTGTTGTTGCCGTGCTGCGTGCGGCCCAGTTCGTCGCCGTGCGCCAGCATCGGGGTGCCCTGACTGAGCACCAGCGTGGCCAGCAGATTCCGCGACTGCTTGGCGCGCAACGCCAGAATCTCCGCGTCCTCGGTCGGGCCCTCGACGCCGCAGTTCCAGGAGCGGTTGTGGCTTTCGCCGTCGCGGTTGTCCTCGCCGTTGGCCGCGTTGTGTTTCTCGTTGTAGGACACCAGGTCCCGCAGCGTGAAGCCGTCGTGCGCGGTGATGAAGTTGATGCTGGCGCTGGGGCGGCGCCCGGTCGCCTCGTAGAGATCCGAGGAGCCGGTCAGCCGGGAGGCGAACTCGCCCAGCGTCGCCGGCTCACCGCGCCAGTAGTCGCGGACCGTGTCGCGGTACTTGCCGTTCCACTCGGTCCACTGCCCGGGGAAGTTGCCGACCTGATAGCCGCCCTCGCCGACGTCCCACGGCTCGGCGATCAGCTTGACCTGGCTGACCACCGGATCCTGCTGCACCAGATCGAAGAACGTCGACAGCCGGTCCACGTCGTGCAGTTCGCGGGCGAGTGTGGCGGCCAGATCGAAGCGGAACCCGTCGACGTGCATGTCCAGCACCCAGTACCGCAGCGAGTCCATGATCAGCTGCAAGGTGTGCGGATGGCGCACATTCAGGCTGTTGCCGGTGCCGGTGTAGTCGACGTAGTGCTCGGGGTTCTTCTCGTCGAGCCGGTAGTAGGCGCCGTTGTCGATGCCGCGGAAGCCGATGGTCGGCCCGAAGTGATTGCCCTCGGCGGTGTGGTTGTAGACCACGTCGAGGATCACCTCGATGCCCGCGGCGTGCAGATCGCGCACCATCGCCTTGAATTCGGTGACGGCCGCGCCGCCGCGCGGGCTGGCCGCATACTCGTTGTGCGGTGCGAGGTAGCCGAAACTGTTGTAGCCCCAGTAGTTTCGCAGCCCCTGATCGAGCAGGATCCGGTCGTGCAGGAACTGGTGCACCGGCATCAGCTCGATCGCGGTGACGCCCAGCGCCTTCAGGTGCGCCACGATCGCGGGGTGCGCGATGGCCGCGTAGGTGCCGCGCAGCTCCTCGGGAATGTCGGGATGCGTCATCGTCATGCCCTTGACGTGCGCCTCGTAGAGCACCGTCTCGTGGTACGGCCGATTCGGCGGGCGGTCCGCGCCCCAATCGAAGAACGGGTTGATCACCACGCCGGTCATGGTGTGCCCCAGCGAATCCAGGCCGTAGGTGTGCAGCGACGGATCGTTGCCGAACTCGCCGTCGAACGCCTTGCCGTACGGATCGAGCAGCAATTTGCTCGGATCGCAGCGCAGGCCGCGGTCCGGGTCGTAGGGGCCGTGCACCCGGAACCCGTACCGCTGGCCGGGACCGATGGTCGGCAGATAGGCATGCCAGACGTAGGTGTCGACCTCGTCGAGGGGCACCCGTGTCTCGGTGCCGTCCTTGGCGATCAAGCACAGCTCGACCGCGTCGGCGACTTCGGAGAACACCGAGAAATTGGTGCCCGCGCCGTCGAAGGTGGCGCCTAGGGGATACGCGGTGCCCGGCCAGACACCCAGCGGTGCCACCTCACCGGGAACTGCGTCGGGCTGGGACATATCTTCGACCCTATCTGGAGCGGTAGCGGTCGTTGTGCGGGGTGGTTGCCGTCACTTCGGGCCGAGGGCGCGTCGCCAGGTCTGGCCGATCAGGTCGTGGCCGAAGCTGTGGTGCGGCGCCGATTCGACCAGCTCGAATCCCGCGCGCTGATAGATCTGGCGGGCGGCGGTCAGGATGTCGTTGGTCCACAGCACCATCTCGGTGTACCCGGCCGCGGTGGCGAAACGCAGGCAGGTCTGGACCAGCGCCGAGCCGACGCCCAGGCCGCGGGCGGAAGGTTCGACGAGCAGCAGCCGCAGCCGCGCGGTGCCGGCGTCGTCGGCGACGCAGAACACCGCGCCCACCGGGGTGCCGCCGGCCTCGGCGATCCAGGCGCGCTCGCGCTGCTCGTCGTGTGCGTCGAGGAAGTCGGCCACGATCTTGGTGACCAGCGTCTCGTAGCTGGTGTCGAAGCCGTACTCGGCCGCGTACAGGGCGGCGTTGCGCTGGATCACCCAGCCGTAGTCGCCCGGCTTCGGTGCGCGGATCGTGAGCGGGGGAGCCTCGGCCGGTGCCTCGGACCGGTCCAGGATCTGCTGGATCGTGGACATGGCGCGGATCAGTTTCGCGCGGTCCGCGGGCAGGTGCGGTTCGAGCAGCCGGCGCACGTCGGTGCCGGAACGCTGGTTCAGCATCGCGAACTCGGCGCGGCCCCGGTCGGTGAGCCGCACTTCCTGGCGGCGCGCGTCGCTGCTCGAGCGACTGCTCTCGATCAGTCCCCGCTTCTTGAACCGGGTCAGGATGCGGCTCAGGTAGCCGGGGTCCAGGCCCAGGTTCTTGCGCAGTCGCAGGGCCTCGGTCGAGCCGGATGTAGCCAGTTCGAACAGGATTCGGGCCTCGGTGAGGGAATACTCGGTGTCGACCAGACCCTCACGCAGTACGCCGATCACCTCGGTGTAGCGGCGGTTGAAGGCTCGCACGGCGGCGATATCGGCGGCCGAGGCTCCCGTGGTGACGGTCATGGTGTGGCTCCCAGATGTTTGACTCGGTCAAAGAATAAACGGCGAACGGAGAGCTCGTTGGATAATCCAGGTGTTCGACCTCGCGGCTGGCCCGCGAATTCGACCGGGCGGCTTGATATTTCACGCGATTCCGGTCGCCGGAGCCGCCGGGCGCGCTCGTGTTCCCGGAGCTCCGGTGGTAACTTGAACGGCGTTCAAGCCGTCTCGGGAGGCCGGGGCGGGTCACTTGCACCGCGAGGATTCCTGTGGCACTGACCCCTGATGAGATCACCGCCATCGACGCCAAGCATGTCTGGCACCCGTACGGCGGCTTTCCCGCGACGACCGAACCGCTGGTGGTCGCGAGCGCTTCGGGCACGCGCCTCACCCTGGCCGACGGCCGCGAGCTGATCGACGGGATGAGCTCCTGGTGGGCCGCGGTGCACGGCTACCGGCACCCGGTGCTGGACGCGGCGCTGGTCGAACAGTCCCAGCGGATGAGTCACGTGATGTTCGGCGGCCTCACCCACGAACCCGCCGCGCGGCTGGCCGAACTGCTCGTCGAACTCACGCCCGCCGGCCTGGACAAGGTGTTCCTCTGCGATTCGGGCTCGGTCTCGGTCGAGGTCGCGGTGAAGATGTGCCTGCAGTACTGGCGCGCGCTCGGCAAGCCCGGCAAGCGCCGCCTGCTGACCTGGCGCGGCGGCTACCACGGCGACACCTTCAGCCCGATGAGCGTCTGCGACCCCGACGGCGGCATGCACGCGCTGTGGACCGACGTGCTGGCCGAGCAGGTCTTCGTGCCCATGCCGCCCGCCTACTACCAGCCCGGGTACGTGGCCGAGCTGGAGCGCGCGTTCGCTGAGCACGCCGACGAACTGGCCGCCGTCATCGTCGAACCGGTCGTGCAGGGCGCGGGCGGGATGCGCTGGCACGACCCGCGCTACCTCACCGACCTGCGCACACTCTGCGACAAGCACGGCGTGCTGCTGATCTTCGACGAGATCGCCACCGGCTTCGGCCGCACCGGCGAATTCTTCGCCGCCGACCACGCCGGGGTCAGTCCGGACGTGATGTGCGTCGGCAAGGCGATCACCGGCGGCTACCTGACCCTGGCCGCCGCCCTGTGCACCTCGCAGATCGCCGAGACCATCAGCGCCGGCCACGGCGGCCTGATGCACGGCCCCACCTTCATGGGCAATCCGCTGGCCTGCGCCGTCGCGGTCGCCTCGATCGAACTACTGCTGCAACGCGATTGGCGGGCCGAGGTCGGCCGCCTCGAATCCGAACTGCGCGCCGGCCTCGCTCCCGCACGTGACCGGCCCGGCGTCCACGAGGTGCGAGTACTCGGCGCGATCGGCGTCATCGAACTGGAACAGCCGGTCGACATGCGCTCCGCCACCGACGCCGCGGTCGCCGCAGGCGTCTGGATCCGGCCGTTCCGCAACAACATCTACGCGATGCCGCCGTTCATCAGTAGTACCGAGGACATCGCGGCGCTCTGCGCGGGGATGCTGGCCGCGGTCGACGCGCAAGCTGGTCCTACCGCCTGATTTCCGTTCGGGCTGCCAACCTGAACGCCGTTCAAGTAAGGTGTCTAGCTGTGACTACCGATCCGCTGAGCTGGTTGGACGAGCGCGCAGACGCGCGGGTGAGCGCTGGGC
The DNA here is from genome assembly GCF_040654295.1 of Nocardia sp. NPDC050712. Classification (NCBI taxonomy): domain Bacteria; kingdom Bacillati; phylum Actinomycetota; class Actinomycetes; order Mycobacteriales; family Nocardiaceae; genus Nocardia; species Nocardia sp. NPDC050712. The sequence goes on along the minus strand of NZ_JBFAHT010000004.1, from coordinate 2,537 downwards.
TGCGCCGGGAACTGCGACCGCGGCCCCCGTTGTCGCCGTCGATCGATCTGGCATCCAATGACTACCTCGGGCTGGTACGCCACCCCGACGTAGTCGAGGGAGCGATCGACTCCGTGCGGCGCTGGGGCGCGGGATCGACCGGTTCGCGCCTGGTGACCGGCAGCACCGCCGAGCACGAGCAGCTCGAAAAGGAACTGGCCGAGTTCGTCGGCGCGGAGTCCGGGCTCGTCTTCTCCTCCGGGTACACCGCCAACCTCGGGATCGTCACCGCGCTCGCGGGGCGCGGGGCCTTGGTGGTCTCCGATTCCGGTAGTCACGCTTCGCTTGTCGACGCGTGCCGGTTGTCGCGGGCCCGCGTCGAGATCGCGGCGCACTGCGACGTCGACGCGGTCGACCGCCTGCTGGCGGAACGCACCGAGGAGCGGGCGCTGATGCTGACCGATTCGGTGTTCAGCGCCGACGGCGACTTGGCTCCGCTGGCGGAGCTGCATCGGGTTACCCGGGCCAATGGCGCGGTACTGATCGTCGACGAAGCCCACGGCATCGGCGTGCGCGGCGACGGTGGTCGCGGCTTGGTGCAGGAGGTGGGGCTGGCGGGCGAACCCGACCTGGTCATCACGGCGACCCTGTCCAAAGCGCTTGCCGCGCAAGGCGGGGCGGTGCTGTCCAGCGAGCGGGTTCGCGCGCACCTGATCGACGCGGCGCGCACGTTCATCTTCGATACCGGTCTCGCGCCCGCGGCAGTCGGCGCGGCGCGGGCCGCGCTGGGACTGCTGCGGCGCGAACCCGAGATGGCCGCCCGAGTGCTGGAGCGCGCGGCCGATATCGCACGCATCGCCGGGGTTTCGGCACCGTCGTCGGCCGTGGTCTCGGTGGTACTGGGTAAGGCACAGGTCGCTTTCGACGCGGCCCAGGCCTGCCGTGCCCGTGGCCTCGACGTCGGCTGCTTCCGCCCGCCGTCGGTGCCGGAGGGCACCTCCCGGCTGCGGCTCACCGCCCGCGCCAACCTGACCGCGGCGGAACTCGACGTGATCGCGGCCGTGCTCGGCGAGGTCCTGGCCGCGGCGCGTGGCCTGGAAGCGGTGTCGGCATGACCGTCCTCCTGGTCACCGGCACGTCGACCGACGTCGGCAAGACCATCGTGACGGCCGCGCTCGCGGCGACCGCGACGGCCGCGGGACTGTCCGTAGCGGTCTGCAAGCCCGCGCAAACCGGTGTCGCGCCGGGTGAACCCGGGGATCTGGCCGAGATCGAGCGGCTCAGCGGTGTCAGCCGGCTGGTCGAATTCGCCCGCTACCCCGAACCGCTCGCGCCGGATACGGCCGCCCGTCGGTGCGGTCAGCCGTTGCTCACGCTGGAGGAGACGGTGACCGGCGTGAAGGCGCTCGGTGACGCCGACCTCACCCTGGTCGAAGGCGCCGGGGGACTGCTCGTCCGGATCGGCGACTTCACGCTGCTCGAGGTAGCGCGCGCACTCGGCGCACCGGTGCTCCTGGTCGCGGCCGCCGGCCTCGGCACCCTCAACCACAGTGAGCTCACCACTCGGATGCTGGCCTCGGCCGGGGTTCCCTGCGCGGGGCTGGTCATCGGATCCTGGCCGGACGCACCGGATCTGGCGGCCGAGTGCAATCGGACCGATCTGCCGCGGGTGACCGGAGTCGATCTCGTCGGCGCCGTCCCGGCCGGCGCGGGCCGTTGGGACCGGGCACGGTTCACCGCAACGGCTCCGGAGTGGTTCCAACCGGGCTTCGTGGACCGGACCTTGTCTGCCGTTCACTAAAACAGGTGCCCTGACCAGCGGATTTGACTTCGCGTCCACCGGCACGTAACTTTTATCGAGTCAGAGCGACGCGGACACCGACCTAGAGCCCAAGGGCCTGGGAAACGAGGTAGTACGAGGAGCGCCTGGCAGATCGCACTAGCTCGACTGGATGCCCGGATTTGGTTCTGGGTTGAAGGCTGAGCTAAGCTGTTTAAAGTTGCCTCACTGAAACCCCCGAGAGATCGAGTGGCGGATGTGTGTGCGTGTGTTCTTTGAGAACTCAATAGTGTGTCGATGAATGTCAGTGCCAATAATTTATTGGTGCCAGCCATTTCATACCCCCCGGTTGGGATGGTTGGACATTGAAATATCAGCAAACTTTTGCTGGTGTTTGGCTTTGCTAGGTTTTCGGACTCTAGTTTATTCTTCCGATTAGCTCTTTCGAGAGTTGGTTGAGAGTCTTCAACGGAGAGTTTGATTCTGGCTCAGGACGAACGCTAGCGGCGTGCTTAACACATGCAAGTCGAGCGGTAAGGCCCTTCGGGGTACACGAGCGGCGAACGGGTGAGTAACACGTGGGTGATCTGCCTTGCACTTCGGGATAAGCCTGGGAAACTGGGTCTAATACCGGATATGACCATTGAATGCATGTTCGGTGGTGGAAAGATTTATCGGTGCGAGATGGGCCCGCGGCCTATCAGCTTGTTGGTGGGGTAATGGCCTACCAAGGCGACGACGGGTAGCCGACCTGAGAGGGTGACCGGCCACACTGGGA